>NZ_JOGO01000011.1 GCF_000719475.1 Streptomyces sp. NRRL F-5630
ATACGAGATTCGCCTTAGTCTCGTGGGCTCGGAGATGTGTATAAGAGACAGGGGCGGGCTTGCGTGGGGGGATCTTGGAATCCTCACGAGACCGTGATGTGCCCGGCGCTGTTCACGGGGGCGCCTTCGGGAATACTGGCCTGAGGTTTTAGGGTGCCTTCGCTGACCGACGGTACAGACGCTTCTTGGGAGGCACAGGACCAATGGACAAGCGCGAGCCTGAGCTTCCGGCGACTGCCGCGGAGGCCGTCGAGGCCGTGGAGGCCGCCGCCGACGCCGGTGGCGGCACGCCCTTCGACGCCTTCGGGGTACGCGAGGCCGACTCCGGCTCCGAGGCCGACCCGGGCGCCGACTCCGGCTCCGACGAGGACGGAATCGCCGACCTGCTCGCCCCCTTCGGCGAGCGCCGTGCCGCCAAGACGGCCGAGAGCTCCATACCCGGCGACGGGGCCCCCGTCGTCCTGCCCAGCGGGCTGCCCAAGCGCGAACCGGGACGCACCTCGGCGCCGAGGAACGCCGGCCCGGCGAAGCGCGAGTCGGTCTTCGGCTCCGCGCCCGAGGAGACCTCGGCGCCCTCCTTCTTCGGTTCCGCCCCGGCCCCGCGCCCCGAGCCCGCGCCGGAGCCCGAGCCGTCGCCGCCCCTCCCTGAGCCCATCGCCCCCGAGCCCGGACGGGAGATGGCCACGGCCCTGCGCCGGCGTCCCCGTCCCGCGCGCGACCCGCTCGGCGACTTCGGGCTGACGCCCACCGGCCCCGCCCGGATCACCCGCATCGTCGCCGACGACCTGCTGCTCACCGTCAACCCGGTCGACGGCTCCGAGGTCACTCTCTGCCCGCCCGGCGAGTTGCCGGACCGCCCCACCAAGCGCGGCCCGGCCGTCCGCGCCGAGCGCTCCCGCGCGGCCCGCCCGCCGCTGCCCAGCGGGCCCACGGACGGGCCCGGCCGGCTCCTGGAGCGCACGGAGGTGCGGGAGCGGATCGCGGGGCTGCTCACCCGCGGCCGTTCGGTACGGCTCACCGGGCCCGGCGGCAGCGGCAAGAGCGCGCTGCTCGCCGAGCTCGTCGACGCCTGCGCCGGGCTGGCCCCGGACGGCGTGGTGCTGCTCAGCGGCCGCGGCCGTACCCCCGCCGACCTCCTCGGCGACCTCGCCACCGAGGTCTACGACCTGACCCGCCACCGTCCGGGCCCCGCGCTCCTGCGCGAACTGCTCGCCGAGATCGGCGCCGTCGTGATCGTGGACGACCTGGAGTTCGGCGCCGCCGCGCTCGACGAGATCCTCGACGCGACCCCCGAGTGCGCCTTCCTCGTCGCCACCACGCCCGACACCCCCGCCCCCTCCGCCGAGGCCCGCCTGGAGGAGGTGGCCCTCTCCGGTGTCACGCGCTCCGGCGGCGTCGCCCTCCTGGAGCGTGCCGTGGGCCGCGCGCTCACCGAGGAGGAGGCCAACTGGGCCGGCGACCTGTGGTTCGAGTCCGAGGGCCTTCCGCTGCGCTTCGTCCAGGCCGGGGCCCTGCTCCAGCAGCGCGACCGGCTCGTCGCGCAGACCGAGGAGGACGGCGACGAGGGCTTCGCGTACTTCGCCGACACGCAGACCGACTCCGCCCGGCCGGCCCCCGAGGGAGAGATCCCGCTGCCGACGCTCGCGGACGGCGCGGCGCCCGCCGCCGCTCTCGCCTCCCGCCTGAGCGAGGCCGCCCGCGAGACCCTGCGGCACGCGGTCGCGCTCGGCGGCGAACTCCCGCACCCCGCGCACCTGCCCGCGCTCACCGGCGACACCCACGCCGACGCCGCCCTCGCCGACCTCACCGCGACGGTGCTCGTCACCCCGGCCGGCAGCGGTCACCGCCTCGCCACGGGCGTGCTCGTCCAGCTGGAGGCCGCCGGGTACGCCGAGGACGCCCCCGCGCGCGCCGACGCCGTCGCGCGGCACTACGCCTGGTGGGCCGCTCACCCCTCCGTGACCCCCGAGCGCGTCGCCGCCGAGGCGGAGGCGGTGCTCGCCGCGCTCGCCGCCTGCGTCGCCGAGCCGCTTCCGCCCATCGAGGGTGAGGACGGCGAGGACGACCCGGGCGCCGCCGTGCTCCTCGCCCGCGCCGTCGCGCCCGCCTTCGCCGCCGCGCTGCGCTGGGGCGCCTGGGACCGCGTCCTGCGGTACGGGCAGGACGCGGCGCGGCGCGCGGGGCGGGTCGCCGACGAGGCGTACTTCCACCACGAACTCGGCGTCCTCGCGCTGTGCGAGGACCGGCCCGAGGCGGCCCGCGCCGAATTGGAGTCGGCGATCGGGCTGCGCGGCGCGCTCTCCGACCGGCGCGGCACCCTCGCGGGCCGCCGCACCCTCGCTCTCGCCGACGACCGCGCGGGACTGCCGCAACGCCCGGCGGTCGACGAGGCGGACCCCGATCTCGTACCGAGGACGCCCGACACGGCGACGACGGCGGTCGTCGCCCAGCTTCCCGCCGCCTTCCACAGCGCGCCGGACCCCTTCTCCGACCCGCGGGCGGCCACCGAGGTCTTCCCGCGCCAGGCACCGGAGCCGCACGCGAGCGAGCCGAAGGGCGGCATGCGGCGCTCGGCCCTCGTGGGGAGCCGCCGCAACCTCGTCGCGGCGGGCGCCGGGGCGCTTCTCGTCGCCGTGCTCGGCACGGTCGTCACCCTCGGCACGCTCTCCGACAAGGACGACGCCCCCGCCGGCCGCGTCACCACCGAGCACTCCGCGAGCACCGACGACGACGGCGACGGGCTCGGCGCCGACACCCCGCCGGACGAGAGCGGTTCCACCAGGGGCCAGCCGAATCCCACGCCCTCAGCGTCCGACCCGGGCGAGGACGGAGTCCTCGGCACCGCCGACGACCCGACTCCCTCCTCCGGGGCGAGCGAGTCGCCGGGCTCCTCGGCCTCGGCGTCCGACGACGACAAGCAGTCGGAGCCGGGTTCGCAGCCGAGCGGTTCGCGCAAGCCCGGCGACTCGAAGCCGAGCGACAGCACGAAGTCGCCGACGGACCCGGGCCACTCCGCCACCGGCTCCCCGTCCCCGAGCGACTCCGACGAGCCCACCGAAGACCCGACCGACCCCACGGAGCCCACCGACCCGGGCGAGACCGACCCCTCCGAGCCCGAGACGAGCACCTCCGCGAGCGGCCCGGTCCCGAGCGTCCCGACGGACACCCCGGAAAGCCCCGAGGGCACCGACGTCGCGTAACCGGCGCACGAGTTCGACGGGTGGAGCGGGCGCCGCAGGACGGTCATGCCCCCCCGGGCGCCCTGCACCAGGACCGCCGGGGAGCCGCGACCGGGGCGGGCGCCCTCCCCGTGCGGACCGAACCGCCGCGCGCCCGGCTGTCCTTGATCGAAGCCGCTTACGTCGCCGTGCCGGCGGAGGACCGCCACACACGGTGAGCGTCCAGGGATGCGCGGCGTGTGAGCGGGTGCCGGGTTCCCCCTGGTAACGGGCCCGGACAGGCGCGGGATTGAGCCGAACCCACACAGTCGTACGGCATATGCCAAGGGCTCCGGGTGGGGGAGTCCCGGGATGCCGAGGGCCCCGGTTCCGCGCGTCGGCGTCTCAGAACAGGCGCAGCTTGTCGTCCTCGATGCCGCGCAGGGCGTTGTAGTCGAGGATCGCGCACTCGATGCCGCGGTCCGTCGCGAGGACGCGGGCCTGCGGCTTGATCTCCTGGGCGGCGAAGATGCCGCGCACCGGGGCCAAGTGGGGGTCGCGGTTGAGGAGTTCGAGATAGCGCGTGAGCTGTTCGACGCCGTCGATGCCGCCCTGGCGCTTCAGTTCGATCGCCACCGTGCGGCCCTCGCCGTCCCGGCACAGGATGTCGACGGGGCCGATCGCCGTCATGTACTCGCGGCGGATGAGCGTGTAGCCCTCGCCGAGGGTGTCGAGGCGGTCGGCGAGGAGTTCCTGGAGGTGCGCCTCGACGCCGTCCTTGATGAGTCCCGGGTCGACGCCCAGCTCGTGCGAGGAGTCGTGCAGGACCTCCTCCATCGTGATCACGAGCTTCTCGCCGCCCTTGTTGATCACCGTCCACACCGGGATGCCCTCGGCCTCGCCCTCCTTGAGGGTGCACGGCGGGGACATCCAGTTCAGGGGCTTGTACGCCCGGTCGTCCGCGTGGATCGAGACGCTGCCGTCCGCCTTCACGAGGATCAGCCGGGGCGCGAGGGGGAGGTGGGCGGTGAGCCGCCCCGCGTAGTCCACGGAGCAACGGGCGATGACAAGGCGCATGGTCGGCAACGCTATCCGACCGGGACCCGTGCTCGCGATCCGCCCCGAAAGCACGGCTCCCGCGGTGGCCGGTTGTGTGCGCGCGCTCCTGGTGTGCCCCCGAAGCCGTGCATAACGTGTTGGCAGGAGGTCGCGACACGAGCACGCTGCGTGTCCGGGCCTCCCGCCCTGTCCGTGGACCCCCGCCGCTCGGGGGTGCGAGAGGAGTACCCATGTCGCTCGACGTCTCACCGGCACTGTTGGCACAGGCCGAGCGAGGCGAGGTGGACGAGGCCGAGTTCGTCGACTGCGTCCGGACATCGCTGCCCTACGCCTGGGAGATGATCAGCTCCCTGGTGGCTCAGCTGAAGGTGGACGGAGGGGACTTCGCCGACAACCAGACGCCGCCGCCCAGCGAGAAGGAGCGCGGGCAGCTCCTGCGCGCACTCGCCAGCGACGCCATCAGGGGCGCGCTCCAGCGTCACTTCGGTGTCCGCCTCGCCTTTCAGAACTGCCACCGGGTCGCGGTCTTCCCCCTCGACCCCGCCGTGGACGGACGGCTCACGCGCTTCACCTCCGTCCGCGCCCAGCTCCTCAACCAGTCCCCGGAGCTGCGCGACTGCTGACCCCGCACGGCTCTCCCGCCGCGCCGGGGGACGCTCCGTCCCCCGGCGTAGCCGGAACTCATCAGTCCGTCGCCTCGCGTCCGTCTGTTTTCAGGCCACGTGGAGCACGCCTCCTACGCCACCTGGAGCCCGCGTGCCGCTCGGGCCACTCCGCCCCGTCCAGCGACGGCCGCGGCTCCCGCTCAGCCCAGCAACGGCAGCAGCTCCGCCCCCGCCCGCCGCAGGTTCGCCTCCGTCGTCGCGAGGTCGCCGGAGCCCTCGGCGAGCAGCGCGAACCGCGTGATCCCGGTGCGCTCCGCCGTCGCCGCGAGCCGCCGCGCGGCCGTCTCGGGGGTGCCGACCGGGTGGATGCCGCACAGGAACTCGGTGTACGCGACCGGGTCCCGCATCCGCCGCTGCCTGCCGTCCACCGTGACGTGGGCGCCGAGCCCCTCGCGGAACCACTCCGGCATCGCCTTGACGAGCGTGTCGCGGGCCTCGGCGTCGCGGTCCGCGAGCTGGAGCACCCCGGCGCTGATGTGCGCGGCGGCGGCGATCCGCTCCGGCGCGAGCCCGGCCGCGCGCGCCTCGGTGCGCCACAACTCGACCATCGACGCCTTCTCCTCGTCCCGCGCGTGCATCCCGAGCAGCATCGGGAGACCGCGCCGCGCGGCGAGCCGTACGGTGCCGGGGGAGGTGCACGCGACGACGACCTCGGGGCCGGGCTGTCCGGGCAGCAGTGCCTGCGCGGGACGTGGCACGACGCTCACCTCGCGGAAGGCGTAGCGCTCGCCGCTCGCGCCGACCCGGCCCTCGCGCAGCCAGCGCAGCAGCAGGTCGAGGGATTCGGGGAAGTGCCGTTCGAAGGCGTCGAGCCCGGAGCCGAAGACCTCCAGGTCCACCCAGGGCCCGCCCCGCCCGACCCCGAGCGAGAACCGCCCCTCGGCCGCGAGGTGCAGGAGCGCCGCCTGCTCGCCGAGGGCGACCGGATGCGCGGTCGGCAGCACACTCACCGCCGTCCCCACGCGCAGCCGCCGGGTGCGGCCGAGCAGCAGCGCGGCGAGCGTGACCGCCGAGGGGCAGATGCCGTACGGCACGAAGTGGTGCTCCGCGAGCCAGACCGACTCGAAGCCGGCCTCCTCCGCCACCTCGGCCGAGCGCACCGCGCGGTGCAGCGCCTCTCCGTGGCCCTGGCCCGGGTACTGCCCCGCCAGGACGAAACTCCCTATCCGCATGAGCCGTTGACGCCTCCTCCGTGCCACCGGGCTGGAACGCCCGCTGACGGCAACAACGGCTGACACGTGCCAAGGGCACGGCTTGCCGGGAGGATTGGCGGATCGTCCGGGAAGCGCCGGGATCGGGGCCCGCTTGTCTCGGCGAGAAGCGCCAGGCAGGCGGGTGGTGGGGCGCGGAGCGGCGGGTGCGCGGGGCGGTGGGGGCGCGCGTCGCGCGCGGGGCGGTACGGACGCGGGTGGCGCGCGGGGTGGCGGCGGCGCGCGCCGCGGGACGTGGCCTGGGGGCGTCGGCCGGTCCCGGCGTGCGCCCCCGGCGCGCGGTGCCCTCGCGGGCGCGCGCGTACGCTGGACGGTATTCCCGTCCGGCCGCAGCCTGAGAGGTGTTCCAGTGTCCCCCCGCCGCAACCGCCCCAAGGGAGCCCCCGGCTCCGGCCAGCGGGCCGACGAGGACCCGGTCAACCGCTACGGGCTGCACAGGACCGAGACCTGGCAGGGGGAGGAGTGGTCGGTCCGGCACGTCGCGGGCGCGAGCGCCGCAGGCAAGACGTACCGCTGCCCCGGCTGCGACCAGGAGATCCCCTCGGGCGTCGCGCACGTCGTCGCCTGGCCCGAGTACTCGGGCGTGGACGAGCGCCGGCACTGGCACAAGGCGTGCTGGAACGCCCGCGACCGCCGGGCGACGCGCGTGCAGCGCGCGCGGAACGCTCCCCGGTACTGAGCGCCGGGGCTCCCCGCGACCGTATCCCCCGGCGGGAACCCGTTACCGCCCCCCGGGCGAACCCGCGCAGCCGCGACCGCCCGCTCTGCGGGGACCGTCCGGCGAACCCGGGCCCCCGCTACACGTCCCGCCGGTGCAGCACCGCGAAGGCGCAGCCGACGACCACCGCCGTGAGGACGGCGAGGAGGCCGAGCTGGGGGAGTCCGTCGCCCTCCTGGTGGGAGATGAGCAGGAGCGAGAGGGCGTTCGGCGCGCTGTACTCCAGGATCTTCTGCCCGATGTCCTTCGTCGCCTCGACGCCGAGGAGGAAGAGGGGGAGGATCGTCGGCAGGAAGTAGACGCCCAGCATCGCCGCGATCGCTCCCGCCGAGTGGCGCAGCATCGTTCCGGCGGCGAGCGCGAGCATCCCCAGCAGCGAGACGTACAGGCTCGCGAGGAGTACGGAGCTCCCCCAGTGCAGGTCCGCGCCGTCCGGGACGAAGGCCGCACCCGCGGCGGAGACGATGCCCGTCGAGACGAGCACGGTGACGAAGCCGATCGCCGCGAAGACGAGGAACTTCGCGGCGAGCACCCGGTGCCGCTGCGGCGCGGCGGTCAGTGTCGGGCGGATGAGCCCGGTCCCGTACTCGGAGGAGATGACGAGGACGCCGAGGGTCAGCAGGCACACCGTGCCGAGCAGCAGACCGGGGAAGGCGAAGAGGGTCACGCGGTCACCGCGGCGCACGTCGTCGCCGAGGACGACGGCGAAGGCGAGCCCGATGCCGACGACGAGCAGCACGAAGACACCGAGCGTCCACAGCGTCGAGCGCACGGTGCGGATCTTCGTCCACTCGGCGCGCAGGGCGTGCCCGAGGTGCGCGTCCACGATCGGGATGGGCGACTCGTACGGGGTGGGGAAGCCGCCAGGACCGCGGTGCGCGTCGTACGCGGCGGGCGGCGCGGGCGCTCCGGGCGGCGTGGGCGCTCCGGACGGCGCGGAGGCCCCGGACGGCGCGGAGGTCCCGGTCGGTCCGGGCGGCGCGGGCGTGGTGGGGATGGCGGCGGCGGTGGGCTGCGGCTGCGGGGTGCTCATCGGGCTTCCTCGTGCTCCGGGGCGGCGCCCGTCACGGCGGCGGCGGTCCGGGTGTCCGCCGTACGGGGATACGGGGTGTGCGGTGCGTACCAGCCGGGCTGGCCCGCGCCCGGGACGACGGGCTCCGGGGGCCGCTCGCCGAACGGGTCGGGCTCCTGGAAGCCTTCGAGCGAGTCCGCCGTCGAGCGGTGGTCCACCTCGGACTGCGTCAGCCGCATGTACGCCTCCTCCAGCGAGGCGTGGTGGGGCGACAGCTCCCACAGCCGTACCCGCGCCTCGTGCGCGAGGTCGCTGATCGCCGGGAGCGCGAGCCCCGTGACGCGCAGCGCCCCGTCCGGCTCGGGCAGGACCTGCCCGCCCGCCTCGCGCAGCAGGCCCGCGAGCCGCTCCGCGTCGCCCCCGGCGTCGTCCGGCACCCGTACCCGGGCGAAGTCCGTGGCGTTGCGCGCGATGAAGTCGCGCACGCTCATGTCGGCGAGGAGCCGGCCGCGGCCGATGACGACGAGGTGGTCCGCCGTGAGCGCCATCTCGCTCATGAGGTGCGAGGAGACGAAGACGGTACGGCCCTCGGCGGCGAGCGCGCGCATGAGGCGTCGCACCCACGCGATGCCCTCCGGGTCGAGGCCGTTGACCGGCTCGTCGAAGAGGAGGACGCGGGGGTCGCCGAGGAGCGCGGCGGCGATGCCGAGGCGCTGCCCCATGCCGAGCGAGAAGCCCCCCGCCCGGTGCGTGGCGACGTCCTGGAGGCCCACGACGCCGAGCACCTCGTCGACCCTGCGGGCCGGGATGCCGGAGAGCTGGGCGAGCGAGAGGAGGTGGTTGCGTGCGGTGCGGCCCCGGTGCAACGCCTTCGCGTCGAGCAGCGCGCCGACCTCGCGGGGCGCGTTGGCGAGCTGCCGGAAGGGGACGCCGCCGATCGTGACGTTGCCCGCCGAGGGCTCCTCCAGACCGAGGATGAGCCGCATCGTCGTGGACTTGCCCGAGCCGTTCGGCCCGAGGAAGCCCGTGACGACCCCGGGCCGCACGGTGAAGCTGAGACCGTCCACGGCCTTCTTCGCGCCGTACCACTTGCTGAGGCCGTTCGCCTCGATCATCCGCGCACCCGTCCTCGCCCGTCCTTGTCGGCCCCGCCCGCTGGTGCCAGCTCATGCCCGGGGGCGGGGGCGCCCGCCCCCGCATGGGTGAGGAGGCTATCGGGCCATCGGTGGTTCCCGCCAAGAGCGGGCAAAGAAGAACGGCGGGGGCGCCACCCGGCACCCCCGCCGCACCGCTCCGCTCAGGCGTCCCGGTGGCGCAGCAGCGCGTACCCGACGAGCAGGGCCGCGGCGACCCACGCCACCATGATGAGGAGCCCGCCCCAGGGCCCGTAGGGGGTGTTGTCGTGCAGCGGCGGGACGACCTGCATGATCTTCGTGCCCGCCTGGTCGGGGAGGTACTGGCCGACCTTCTTCGTCGCGTTCACGTTGCCGAGGATGCTGGAGATGATGAAGAAGAACGGCATGAGGATGCCGAGCGAGAGCAGCGGGCTGCGCAGCATCGCCGCGACCCCCATCGAGAACATCGCGATGAGCGTCATGTAGAGCGCGGCGCCGAAGACCGCGCGCAGCACGCCGTGGTCGCCGATCGAGGCCCCGTGGTCGCCGAGGATCAGCTGTCCGACGAAGAACGAGACGAAGGCCGTGATCAGCCCGACGAGGAAGGCGAGCACCGTCGCGACGGCGACCTTCGAGAAGAAGAAGACGCCCCGGCGCGGCACCGCCGCGAGCGAGGTGCGGATCATCCCCGTCGAGTACTCGTTGGAGACGACGAGCACACCGAAGACGATCATCGCGAGCTGACCGAGGCCCATCCCGGCGAAGCTCACGTAGGTGGGATCGAAGGTGAGCCGCTCCTCGCGGCTCATGGAGCTGAAGTCGTTGTTCGACACGACGCTGATGAGCACGCCGAGGCCGAAGGTGACGACGAACGCCAGACCGAGGGTCCACACGGTCGAGGCGACGGAGCGGATCTTCGTCCACTCCGAGCGGAGTACTTGTGGCACGGCCATCGCTCAGTTGCCCTTCCGGTCCCGGTTCTCGCCCCAGCCCTGTCCGCCCGCCGGGGGCGGGGGCGGCGGCTCGGCGCCGGGCGGGACCGTGGCGGGGCCCGCTCCGGTGTGTGCGTGGTACTCGACCGTCTGGGCCGTGAGCTGCATGAACGCGTCCTCCAGAGAGGCCGACTGCGGGCTCAGCTCGTGCAGGACGAGGTCGTGCCGGTGGGCCAGCTCACCGAGGCGCGCCGGGTCGGCGTGGTCCGCCTCCAGCGTCCCGTCCGTCCCCTCGGTCACCCGGATGCCCTCCTGGCGCAGCACGTCGAGGAGGCGTTCGCGCTCGGGGGAGCGGAGGCGGACGTACGTCCGGGAGTTGTCCCGGATGAAATCGGCCATCGAGGTGTCGGCGAGGAGCTTGCCGCGGCCGATGACGACGAGGTGTTCGGCCGTCAGCGCCATCTCGCTCATGAGGTGCGAGGAGACGAAGACGGTACGGCCCTGGTGGGCGAGCGAGCGCATCAGGTTCCTGATCCAGTGGATGCCCTCGGGGTCGAGGCCGTTCACCGGCTCGTCGAACATGAGGATGCGCGGGTCGCCGAGGAGCGCGCCCGCGATGCCGAGGCGCTGCCCCATGCCGAGCGAGAAGCCCTTCGCGCGCTTCTTCGCGACCGCCGTCAGGCCCACGATGTCCAGGACCTCGTCCACGCGCCCGGCCGGGATGCCGTTCGACTGGGCCAGGCACAGCAGGTGGTTGCGGGCGCTGCGCCCGCCGTGCATCGCCTTCGCGTCGAGGAGCGCGCCGACCTGCGTGAGCGGTTCGTCGAGCGCCGCGTACGGCTTGCCGTCGATGAGCACACGGCCCCGTGTCGGCTTGTCCAGACCGAGCATCATGCGCATGGTGGTCGACTTGCCCGAGCCGTTGGGGCCCAGGAAGCCGGTCACCACGCCCGGGCGCACGGTGAAGGACAGGTCGTCCACGGCGAGTTTGTCGCCGTAGCGTTTCGTCAGCGCTGAAACCTCGATCATGTGTCCACGCTAGCGAAGTCCCCGCGCGAACACGCGGTGGAGAGGGCGCGGCGCGGACTCGGGTCCGTAACGGAAACCGGAGGACGGGCCTCAGGGGGCGCGGCGGCGGAGGGATGTGGCGGCACCGGCGGACGCGGAACCGAGCACCAGCGCACGGAGACCGCGGCACCGGCACACGGATGTGGCGGCACCGGCGCACGCGGACCGGAGCACCGGCACGCCGACATCGCAGCACCCGCGCACGGACATCGCGGCACCGCACACGGAAACCGGGCGGAGGCATTCGGCCTCCGCCCGGTTCTCCGGTCGTTCACCCCCGTGCGAGGTGGCGTCGCGTCAGCGGGACTGCTGCGCCGGGACGCCCCGCGTGACGGTCTCGTCCTCGGCGGGCGCGCCCGCCGCGGCGACGGCCGCACCGGTGAGCGTCGCGAGCATCTCGCGCACGTTGGTGAGCTGCGCGTTGATCGAGTCGCGGCGGTTGGTGAGGGCCGCGAGCTCGCGCTCGGACTCGCTGCGGATGCGGTCGGCCTTCGCGTTGGCGTCCGCGACGATGTCCTCGGCCTGGCGCTGCGCCGTCTCGATCGTCTGGCGCGAGCGGCGCTCGGCGTCCGTGCGGAGCTTCTCGGCCTCCAGGCGGAGCTGCTCGGCGCGGTGCTCGATCTCCGCGAGACGCTTCTCGGCCTTCGCCTGACGCGAGGCGAGGTCGCGCTCGGACTGCTCGCGGCGCTTGGCGAGATTCGTCTCGAAGTCGGCGGCGGCCTGCGCGGCCTTGGCGCGGGTCTCCTCGAAGAGGGCGTCCGCCTCCTCGCGCTTCGACTGCGCGTCCTTCTGCGCCTCGGCACGCAGGTTGCCGGCCTCGCCCTTGGCCTTCTCGACGATCCGGACGCCTTCGTCCTCGGCCTTCGCCTTGCGCTCGGAGGCGTAGGACTCGGCGTCGTTGCGCACCTGCTGCGCCGCGGACTCGGCGAGCTCCCGGTGCTGCTCGGCGGCCCGGCGGGCCTCCTCGCGCAGGTCCTTCGCCTCTTCCTCGGCGAGCCGCAGGATCTTCTCGACGCGGGCACCGAGGCCCGCGTACGAAGGCTCCGCGTCACTCACCTGCGCCTGGGCGTTCTGCGTTTCGAGGTGCAGCTCCTCGATCCGCTTCTCCAGGGCGGTGATGCGGTTCAGCGCGCTGTCACGGTCGGAGACGAGCTTCGAGATGCGTTCGTCCACCTGAGCGCGGTCGTACCCACGCCGCACAAGCTCGAAGCCGTAGGGGGAAGTGTCGCTCATGGGGTTCCTGTCGAAAGAGACCGGTGAGGTGATAGGGGGAATCCTAGGGGTCGGGGCGGCGTGTCATCGAGCAAATGCCCGTTTGATCTGGAGAATGCCACCCCTTTTGTGCGTGCGTGGACCGTAATCTTCCGATCCACCGTCAACACGGTGTCCCCATAGGACGACTGACCTGCCGTCGTCACCGGAAACACCGTCCCTCCGGCTCGCACACCCGCAGCACTCCCGACGCCGTGCGCACTTCTGCCACTGTGACTACCGCTCCGTCTGCTTTCCACCCGAACGAGTCGATCCGGCCACGGCCCCCGCCTTGACGCCGCTCTGCGCGTCGCGTCCGCCCGCGCCCTTGCCGGCCCCCTCGCCCGGCCCACCGGCGTTCTTGCCGCCGGGGGCCTCGAAGTTCTCCAACGCCTCCAGTACGTCCTGGACACGGCCGATCTCGGCATTGATGTCCTGCCGACGCCGCACCAGGATGTCCAGTTCGCGCTGCCCTTCCGTCGTGATCCGCTCCGCCTCGGCTTTCGCGTCGGCGACGAGCCGGTCGGCGAGCGCCTCCGCCTCGGTCTTCTTCTGACCGGCCTCCTTCAGGAGCGTCTCGGCCTTCTTGACCGCGGCGATCCTGACCTTGCCGGCCTCCGAGTTGGCGTCCGCGAGGAGATCCTTCGCCTTCGCCTCGGCCTCGGCGAGCTGCTCCTCGGCCGCCTTGACGAGCGCGTCGCAGCGCTCGCCCGCCGTGCGCATCGCCTCCGCCGACTCGCGGCGTGCCCGCTCGTGCAGCTCCTCGATCTCCGTCGTGATCCGCTCGCGCAGCTCCTCGGCCCGCTCCCGCACCCGCGTCGCGTCGCCCCGTGCCCCGACGAGGAGTTCGTCCGCGTCGGCGCGGGCCTTCTCGACCGCCGCGTGGCCCTCGGCACGGCCCTCGGCGACGATCCGCTCGGCCTCCGAGCGCGCCGCGCCCACCATCCGGTCGGCCTGCTCCTCGGCGTCCGCCGTCGTCTTGAGCGCCGCTTCGAGCGCCTCGTTCGACAGCTTCTCGGCCTCCGCGCTCGCCTCCGAGACGAGCCTGTCGACCTGCTCGGCGGCCTCGGTGCGCCGCTTGTTCGCCTCCGCCCGCGCCTCGTCGAGCAGCCGCTGCGCCTCCGCGCGCGCCTCGCTCCGTGCCCGTTCCGCCTCCTCGGCCGTACGGGCCGTCAGCTCCGCCGCGCGCTCCTTCGCCGCCCGCTCCGCCTCCCGGGCCTGCGCCGCGGCCGACTCGGCCTCGCCGCGCAGCTGTTCGGCCGCGGCCTTCGCCTCGGCGAGCAGCCGCTCCGACTCGTCCTTGGCGCGCGTGAGCCGCCGGTTCGCCTCCGCCGTCGCGCCGACGACCTCGCGCTCGGCCTCGGCCGCCGCCTCCTCGCGCTGCCGCGTCGTCTCCGCCGCGACCCGCGCGGTCAGCTCCTCGGCCTCGGTGCGCGCCCCCGTGAGCAGGGTGTCTGCCGCCTCGGCGGCCTCGGTGCGGATACGGTTCGCGTCCTCGCGGGCCTCGGCCCGCGCCGCCTGCGCCTCGCGCTCGGCGTTCTCGCGCTCCCCGGCGAGCGCGGCGCGCACCTGCTCCGCGTGCCGCTCGGTCGCCGTGCGCAGCTCCTCGGCGGCCCGCTCGGTCTCCGTGCGCAGCGCTTCGGCGGCCTGCTCGGACTCGGTCCGCAGCCGCTCGGCCTCCTCGGCCGCCTCGCGCACCGTGTGCTCGGCCAGCTCCGTGGCCTGCGTGCGCTCCTCGCGCGCCTCGGCCCGCAGGCGGGCCGCGTCCTCGCCCGCTCGCTCGCGCTCCGCGTAGGCGTCCGCGCGGACCCGGTCGGCCTCCTCCTGCGCCTCGCCGCGCGTGCGCTCCGCCGCGTGCTCCGCCGCCGCGCGCAGCCCCTTGGCGGCCTCCTCGGCTCGTTCCTCTATCCCCGCCACGGCCTCGCGCGCCTGCTGCGCGGACTGCTCCGCCGCCGCGACCAGCTCACCGGCCCGGGTCTCCGCCTCCTCGACGAGCCGGACGGCCTCGGCCTCCGCCTCCTCGACCCGCGTACGCGCCTTGGTCAGCAGCTCCTCGGCCCGCTCGCGGGCCCGCTCCCGTTCCTCGCCCGCCTCGGTACGCGCCGACTCCAGCGTCTCCTCGGCCGTGCGCCGCCGCCGCTCCGCCTCCTCCTGCGCCGCGGCCAGCTCCTCGGCCGCCTGCGTCGTGAGGCGCTCGGCCGCCGCGCCCGCCTCGGCACGCAGCCGCTCCCCGGTCTCGCGGGCCTCGTTGCGTACCCGGGCCGCCTCCGTCTCGGCGTCGGCGCGCAGCCGTACGGCGGTGGTCTCCGCCTCGGCCCGCGAGGCCGCGGCCTCGGCGGCGGCCTCGCTCCGCAGCCGCTCGGCCTCGGCCTCCGCCTCCTCGCGCACCGCCCGGGCCCGCTCGGCCGCCTCGGCCCGTACCTTCTCCGCGTCCTCCGCGCTCGCCGCGCGCAGCCGCTCCGCCTCGGCGCGCGCCTCGCTCAGCGCCTCCTCGGCGCTCGTGAGGCGCTGCTCGGCCTCGGCCCGCAGCCGGGCCAGCTCCTCGGCCGCGTCGTCCTTGAGCGCCTGCGCCGCCCGCTCCGCCTCGGACCGCAGCTCCGCCGCGGCCTCCTCGGCGCGCGCCCGCTCCGCCTCGCCGCGCTCGGCGGCCTCGGTCGTGAGCCGCTCCGCCTCGGTACGGGCCTCGGCGAGCAGCTCCTCGGCCTGCTCGTGCAGCGCGCGGGCCTTCTGCTCGCCCTCCGCGCGCGCCTTCTCGGCGTCCTCCGCCGCCGTGCCGCGCAGCTCCTCGGCGTCCGCGCGCGCCTTGGTCAGCAGCTCCTCGGCCCGCCCCGCGGCCTCCTCGATCTGCTGCACCGCCTCGCGACGCGCCTCGCCCCGGATGCGCTCGCCCTCGGCGACCGCGTCGGCGCGCAACTGCTCGGCCTCGCCGCGCAGCCGCCGCGCCTCCTCCTGGAGCTCGACGGTGCGTGCCCGGTACTCCTTGGTGTCGTCCTTCGCGGCCCCGCGCAGCTCGTCGGCCGCCGACTCGGCCTCGGCGCGCAGCCGTTCGGCCTCGGACTGCGCCTCGGCCTTGATCCGCTCGGCCTCCTCGGAGGCGGAGCCCGTCGTCGCCCGCGCGTCCTCCTCGGCCTTGTGCAGCACCTCCTCGGCACTGCGCGCCGCCTTCGCGAGCGCCGCGGCGGCGTCCTCGGCGGCGGAGGCGCGGGCCTTCTCGGCCGCCTCGGCGAGCACGCGCTCCGCCTCGGCGACGGCCTCCTCCCGCTCGCGCACCGCCTCCGCCTTGAGCGCCTCGGCCTCCTTGGTGGCCTCGCTCACCAGGCGCGCGATCTGCTCCTTGGCGGTACGGGTGCGCAGCTCGTTGTCCGCCTCGACGGTCGACAGGACCTTCGCGGCCCGCTCGTCGGCCTCGCCCGTGACCTTCTCGGCCGCGGCCCGTGCCTCGCGCAGCACCCGCTCGGCCTCCGCGAGCCGCTCCTCGGCCGCCCTCGCCTGCTCGGTCGCCTGCCGCCGCGCCTCCTCGGTCTCGCTCGTGGCGGAGGTCCGCAGCCGCTCGGCGTGCTCGGTGGCCTCCTGCGCCTGCGCGGCGGCCGAGGAGAGCAGCCGCTCCGCCTCGGCGCGGGCCCGGCGCAGCAGCCCGTCCGCCTCGGCGCGGGCGCTCTCCGCCTCGCCGCCGAGGCGCTGCCTGGTCTCCTCGATGACACGCTGCGCCTCCGCGCGCGCCGCGGCGAGGGCGCGCTCGGACTCGGCCCGCGCCTCGTCCACGAGCTGCCGGGCCTGCGCCTCGCTGCGGGCGCGCAACTGCTCGGCCCAGGCGACGTTCTCGTTGACGTGGGTCTCGACGGTCGCGCGGCGCTCGGCCAGCTCCTGATCGAGCTGCTGGCGCCTGCTCGTCGCCTCCTGGTGCAACTCCGCCTGGAGCCGCGCCTGCTGCTCCGCGTGCTCCTGGAGGAGGCGCTGGGTGCGGGAGCGGGCCTCGCGCAGCTCGCGCTCGGCGTCGATGCGCAGCTGGTCGGCCTGCATCTGCGCGGTGCGCAGCATCTGCTCGGCCTGGTAGGCGATGTCGCCGTTCTCGTACCGAGGACGGAGCGCGAGCGCGCGCCGCGCCTCGTGCAGCTTGGCGCGCAAGACCTCGACCTGGTAGCCGAGGTCGTCGGCGTGCTGGACGGCCTTCTCCCGATCGGTCTTCAGCCGCTTCATCTCGGCTTCGAACCGTGAGAGGTGGTCGTCGTCAGCAGCTTGGTGGCTCTCCTGGCGTTCGTAGCCCCGCACCGCGCGGTCCCATCCGTCCCCTGGTCGTGACACTCCGAGCGAGCCCGCCCGCCCTTCGGACGTGCTCCGGTCCTGCGGGGACCCGTCCGGTGGACCGGTTCCCTTCGTGCGGGGGCCCGCCCGGCGGACGTGCTCCCGTCTTCGGGGAATGGTGTCAGAAAGCCGCCCCGGCGCGCACCGTCGCCCCGACATCGCCCCTGTCACCCGGACCCCGGCCCGCGACCCCGCGGACGCGACCGCGAGGCCGGGCCCACGGTCGCGACCGGGAGCCGGGGGCCAACCCTACCGGCACCCCTATCCCGAGGTCAGTCCTCCGTCCCCTTCCGGCCGATGATCCCGCCGCGCCGACGGCCGCCGCGGGGTGCGGCCCGTCACACGTCCGGCCCGGTGACCGCCCGCTCACCGCTCAGTACATTGAGGTGAACCCTCGTTCACTCTCACTGCATAGGGGCTGTGCGTCATGGCCGGAACAGCTGGAACCCAGGGCACCACGTCGGTGATCGTCGCGGGCGCCCGCACCCCGATGGGCCGTCTCCTCGGCTCGCTGAGATCCTTCTCGGGCGCCGACCTCGGCGGCTTCGCGATCAAGGCCGCGCTGGAGCGGGCCGGGATCGGCGGGGACCAGGTCCAGTACGTGATCATGGGGCAGGTGCTCCAGGCGGGCGCCGGGCAGCTCCCGGCCCGCCAGGCCGCCGTCAAGGCGGGCATCCCGATGAGCGTGCCCGCGCTCACCGTCAACAAGGTGTGCCTCTCCGGGCTCGACGCCATCGCGCTCGCCGACCAGCTCATCCGCGCCGGTGAGTTCGACATCGTCGTCGCGGGCGGTCAGGAGTCGATGACCAACGCCCCGCACCTGCTCCCGCACTCCCGCGCGGGCCACAAGTACGGCGCGATCGAGATGCTCGACGCGATGGCCCACGACGGGCTCACCGACGCCTTCGAGAACATCGCGATGGGCGAGTCCACCGAGAAGCACAACACCCGCCTCGGCATCACGCGCGCCCCGCAGGACGAGTTCGCCGCGCTGAGCCACCAGCGGGCCGCCGCCGCGCAGAAGAACGGGATCTACGAGGCGGAGATCACGCCCGTCGAGATCCCGCAGCGCAAGGGCGAGCCCGTCCTCTTCGCCACGGACGAGGGCGTACGGGCCGACACGACCGTCGAGACGCTCGGCAAGCTCCGCCCGGCCTTCGCCGAGGACGGCACGATCACCGCGGGCACCGCCTCGCAGATCTCCGACGGCGCGGCGGCCGTCGTCGTGATGAGCCGCGCCAAGGCCGAGGAGCTGGGCCTCGAATGGCTTGCCGAGATCGGCGCGCACGGCAACGTCGCGGGCCCGGACAACTCCCTCCAGTCGCAGCCGTCGAACGCCATCAAGCACGCGCTCTCCAAGGAGGGCATCGGCGTCGGGGACCTCGACCTCATCGAGATCAACGAGGCGTTCGCCGCCGTCGCCGTGCAGTCGATGGCCGAGCTCGGCGTCACCCCGGAAAAGGTGAACGTCAACGGCGGTGCCATCGCCCTCGGCCACCCGATCGGCATGTCGGGCGCCCGCCTCGTCCTCCACCTCGCGCTGGAGCTCAAGCGGCGCGGCGGCGGGGTGGGCGCCGCGGCCCTGTGCGGGGGCGGCGGGCAGGGCGACGCGCTGGTGGTGCGGGTGCCGAAGAAGTAGGGGGACGCAGCAAGGGGGCGGACTCCGTGCGGGGAGTCCGCCCCCTTGCTGCGTAGATCTGTGCGGCGGGTCCGGCCCTCGTTCCGCGGGTTCGTGCGGGGGGTCCGGCCTTGCTCCGCGGGCGCGTCGTGCTCGCGCCGCGCGCGGGCGGCGGCCCGTCATGACGACCACGCGGGGCCGGAGGCCGTGCCAGGGACCTCAGTCGTCGCTCTCCCGCGTCACCGTCGCCCCGTCGAGCGCGACCGCCCACTCCGCGTCCTCGGGCCCGGTCTCCACGCTCCAGTACCCGTTCCGCTCGTCCTCCAGCTCGACCGAGACCACCGTGCCCCGCGCGCCGGCGGCGCGCGCCGCCTTCGCGGCGCTCGTCGTGCCACTGGTCAGCAGGGCCTTCGCGGTCCGGACGTCGTCGGCCTCGCCGCGCTCCGCCTGCGTGCGAACGACCTTCCCGCTCGACGGCGAGACATCGACGTGCCGGAGCTTGCCCGAGCGGTCGAGGATCTCGACCTCCCACACGAGGCGCCCGTCCGGGTCGTCGTCGATCTCGGCCGAGACGGCGCGGCCCGGGGTGTGCGCCAGGGCGGCGGCGAGGGCGTCGGGCGCCGTCAGCTTCCGCGCGGCGGCGGCCTCCGCCTTGTCCTCGGCGGCGTCCTGGGCGCGCTCGCGGGCGTCGTCGTCGTGACGTGCCGTGTCCTGGCGCGCGTCGTCGTCGCGGTCGTCGCTGTCGCGGTCGTCGCTGTCGCGGCCGGCGTCGTCGCGCGCCGTGCTGTCGTCGGCGCCGGTACGGGCGTCCTCCGAGCCCTGGTGGCTCGTCGCCTCCGTACCCTTACCGGAGGCCGTGGACGTGCCACCGTCCCCTCCGAGGGACGCGGCGGCGACTCCGCCGCCGGCCGCGAGGACGACGGCGGCGGCGAGGGCGGCGAACACGGGCTTGCGCTTCATGAGGGACCTCCTGCGAGAACGGGCTCGATGACGTGACCCACTCTTGCCCGGGCCGCCTGAAGGCTTCCTGAAGCTTCCTGAAGACCGCTTCAGGGAGGATTTGGCAGGCTGAGCCTCATGCGCCTGCTGATCGTGGAGGACGAACGCCGCCTCGCCCGCTCCCTCGCCCTGGGCCTCGGCGCCGAGGGCTACGCCGTGGACATCGCGCACGACGGGACCGAGGGCCTGCGCTGGGCGACCGAGGGCGGCTACGACCTCATCGTCCTCGACGTCATGCTCCCCGGCATGAACGGCTACCGCGTCTGCGCCGCCCTCCGCGCCGCCGGGGACGACACCCCGATCCTCATGCTCACCGCGAAGGACGGCGAGTACGACGAGGCCGAAGGGCTCGACACGGGCGCCGACGACTACCTCACCAAGCCGTTCTCGTACGTCGTCCTGCGCGCCCGCCTCAAAGCACTGCTGCGCCGCCGCGCCACCGGGGCACCGCCCGTGCGCGAACTCGGCGCGCTCCGCCTCGACACGGGCGCGCGCCGCGTCCGCCTCGCGGGCGAGGAGATCCCGCTCACGGCCAAGGAGTACGCGGTGCTCGAACACCTCGTGCTCCGCGCCGGACAGGTCGTCTCCAAGGCCGACATCCTCGAACACGTCTGGGACTTCGCCTACTCCGGCGACCCGAACATCGTCGAGGTGTACGTCAGCACGCTGCGCCGCAAGCTCGGCGCCGGTCTCATCCGCACCGTGCGCGGCGCCGGTTACCTCCTGGAGCGCCCGTGAGGCGCCTCCTCGGCTCCGTACGGGCGCGGGCCACCGTCGCCGCGACGCTCGTCGTCGCCGTCGTGCTCGTCGCGGCGGGCACCGCCGTGGTCCTCTCGCTGCGGGCCAACCTCATCGACCGCGCGGGCGCCGACGCCGAGTCCGCCGCGCGCAAGGTCGCCGCGCGCCTCGCCACCGGCACCGCCTGGGACGCGCTCGACCTCCCCGACGATGACGACGAACCCGTGCAGATCGTCGACGGCACGGGCCGGGTGCGGGCCGTCAGCGAGGACCTGGAATCCGTCAGCGGCACCGGGACGAGCGGCGTCGAGCCGTCCGCCGGACCCGCCCCCACGCACGGCACGCTCGACGACGACGCCCACCTGAGCAGCGGCGAGGCCGTCATCGACGGGGACCGGGGCACGTACCGGTGGGCGGCGGTCGAGGTGCGGCCGGGGGAGAGCGACGACGACTCCGGGCGCGGGGCGGAGACGGAGGCGGAATCCGAGGCCGATTCCGGGGCCGGGCCCGGGTCCGGGGCGGGGTCCGGCTCTCGGGAGGATGCCGAGGAGGAGGACGACGACGCGCGGACGTTCACCGTCTTCGCCGGGGCGCCGCTCGACGCCGCGGACAGCGCCGTGCGCACAGCGCTCACCGTCATGCTCATCGGACTGCCCGTGCTGCTCGCCGTCGTCGCCGCCGTCACCTGGGCAGTGACCCGGCGCGCCCTGCGGCCCGTCGAGGGCATCCGCGCCGAACTCGACGCCATCACGGGTTCACGCGACCTCGCGCGCCGCGTCCCCGAACCCGCCACGCACGACGAGATCGCCGCCCTGGCCCGCACCACCAACGCGACGCTCGCCGCGCTCGAAGACGCCGTCGACAAGCAGCGCCGCTTCGTCGCCGACGCCTCGCACGAACTGCGCAGCCCCATCGCCTCGCTCCGCACCCAGCTCGAAGTGGGCGCCGAGCACCCGGAGTTGCTCGACCTGGACGGGGCGGTGGAGGACACCGTGCGCCTCCAGCACCTCGCCGCCGACCTGCTGCTCCTCGCCCGGCTCGACGCGGGGGAGCGGCCCCCCGACCGGCCGGTGCGGCTCGCGGACCTCGTCGCGCGTGAGGCGGCGGAGCACGGCCTGCGCGCCCGGGTCGCACCGGAACGGGCGGACGGCTACGAGGTACGCGGCTCGGCACCCCAACTGGGCCGCATCCTCGGCAACCTCCTCGACAACGCCCGCCGCCACGCCCGCACCGAGGTCGGCCTCACGCTGCGCCAGGACGGTCCCGACGCGGTCGTGACGGTCTCCGACGACGGCCCCGGCGTCCCGCCCGCCGAACGCGAGCGCGTCTTCGAACGCTTCGTCCGTCTCGACGACGCCCGCACCCGCGACGAGGGCGGCGCGGGCCTGGGCCTCGCCATCGCCCGCGACGCGGCCCACCGCCACGGCGGCTCCCTGGCGGTGGGCGACCGACCCGGCGGGGGAGCGGAGTTCGTCCTGCGGCTGCCGTTGGCGGGGTGAGGCGAGGCGGTGCGCGACGTGGGCCTCGTGGGGGCGGTCCGGGACGGTGCGTGCCTCGCGGGAGGGTCTGGCGGCCGGTGGGCGGGGGCACGGAGCGGTGGCGGACGGGTGCCTGGATCGGTGTGGTGGGGCGGGAGGCTGGAGGCCGCACCGTCCCGGTATCGGCGTCGTCTCTTCTCCCGCCGGACGAGAAAGGCGCTGGGACGGGTGCGCGGGTGCGCGGGTGCACGGCCAGGGAAACGCCGTGGCCTGCGGGAACCGGGTCGGCCGCCCCCAAGCGGCTCCGCCGTGACGGTGCCGCGCGGGGGCCTCACGCATCGGCCGGAGCGGGGCGTGACCGGCGAGGTGTGCGCGGCGATACGGCCGGGGGCCGGTCGGCGGGCGCGCGCCTGGATCAGCGAGCCTCGCGTACCTCGCGCAGCCCCTCGGCGATCGGCTGGAGGAACGCGTGCAGCGTCGTGAGCTGCTCGGGCGTGAGCCGGTCGATGAAGTGGCGGCGCACGGAGGCCACGTGGTGCGGGGCGACCTCGCGCATCGTCGTCAGACCCGGCCCGGTGAGCACGGCGAAGAGGCCGCGCCGGTCGGACTCGCAGTTCTCCCGGCGCACCAGACCGGCCTTCTCCAGGCGGGTGATCTGGTGCGAGAGACGGCTCTTGGACTGGAGCGTGGCGGCGGCCAGATCACTCATCCGCATCCGGTGCCCCTCGGCCTCCGAGAGGTTCACCAGGATCTCGTAGTCGTTCATCGTGAGCCCGAACGGCTGGAGATCCCGTTCGAGCTGATGAGTGAGGAGCCGGTTCACTTCCAGGTGCGTGCGCCAGGCGGACTGCTCGTCCTGGCTGAGCCACGGCGTGGTCTCGCCCGTCGTCTTCTCCGTGTCCATGAAGACATTCTACCGAAGAAGTTGAAAACCGAACGAAACCCTTGAGGTGAGCTGCCCCACGAGCCGCCACCCTAACCCGGCATCCCCGTCCCACCGCCTCGCTCACTCCGCGCGCCGCGCGGCCGCCGACCCCACGCGGCCCGCCGACCGAGCGCGGCCCACCCGACGCCGTGCCGCCTGCGCGCCGCCGTGCCGCCCGACCGCCGACCCCGTGCCACGCCTGAGCCGTCACAAGCCGAACCTCCGCTGGATGTCCCCCAACTGCCCCGGCATCCGGGGCAGTCCTTGGCCCCCGCCCCCGCCCACGCCGCCGCCCGGCGCGTGGCCGGGCATGCCGGGGCGGCCCGGGGCCCCGCCGCCCGGGACCCCCGGCTCGGCGGGGGCCGTGCCGATGTCCTTCTCGGCCATGAGCTGCTCGCTCGACTGGAGGAGCACGGTTCCGGCCCCGACGAACTCGAACTGGTGCTCCTCGCCGGAGGCGCCGCCGAGCCCGGTGAGGGCGCGGACGCCCCCGAGGAAACCGCTCAGGTAGCCGTGGTCGTAGTGGTGGCACGGCGAGGGGCAGTCCGCCCAGCCCACGAGCGCCTGCGGGTCGACGCGCAGCGGCGGCTCCATGAAGACGACGGGGCCGTTGGAGGCGGCGATGAACTTCCCCGTGCCGATCAGGGTCAGGAAGCCGGGCACGATCGACTGCTTGAGCGCGAGGCTCGGCTCGTACGCGAGGAGGTTGCCCGAGCGGACCGTGAGGTTGCCGTCCTCCAGGTCGAAGCTGTTGACGTCGAAGGCCCGGTCCGCGAGGAGCATCTTCCCCTCGCCCTCCGCCACGACCCAGTCGCTCGCGTGCAACGGCGAGTGGAAACTCGTCCGCAGCAGCCGGTCGAAGCGCCCGCTGCCGATCCCGTCGAAGGAGATCCGCCCGTAGTAGGCGATCATCTTCCCCTTCTGGAGGAACCACTGGGAGCCCCGCAACTCCACGCAGAACGTGTAGGCGTTGACGTTGTCGTCCGACGGCAGCGTCTGCGGGTCGAGGACGGGAGTGCCGTCAGGGACGAGCGGGTTCACAGCTTCTCCTCCGATGCCTGCACGAAGACCGCGCCCTGTCCCGACAACTCCAGCTGGAACGCCTCGCCCGAGCCCCGACCCACCATGTCCCGCCAGCCGAGGGCCGTGGACAGCTTGTTCCGTACCTCGCCGTAGTGCGCCACGTACGCCTGCGGATCGACGTGCACGGGGCGCCCGGGCGTGATCGGCAGCTCGATGACCCCGCCGTGCGCCATCACCGCGACGGCGCCGTGTCCCTTGAGCGTCGTCGTGAAGAGGCCCTGGCCCGTCACCTGGCCGCGCACCATCCCCATCACGCCGCCCTGCGCGCCGAGGAAGAGCGTGCCCTGCTGGAGCGAGCCGTCGAAGGCGAGCAGCCGGTCCGCCTCGACGCACAGCGTGTCGCCCGACAGCGTGACGACCTGGACGTGGTGCCCGCCGTGCCCGAAGAGGACCGTCCCGTGGCCCTCCACCGTCATGAGCGGCGTCGCCTCCCCCGCGACCCGCCGCCCGATCATCGACATGACCCCGCCCTGACCACCGCCCACGTTCGGCGTGAAGCTCACCTCGCCCCGGTACGCGAGCATCGCGCCCCGCTGGCTGAAGAGCCGCTGCCCCGGCAGCACCTGCGCCTCGACCATCTTCGAGTTGATCTCCCTGAACGGCATCAGAGGTCACCCCCGAACGTCTTCCGCTCGCTGGGCTGCACCCACACGACGCCCTCGCCCTCGAAGCGGATCTGGAACGCCTCGCCGCCCCCCTCGCCCATCACTGTGCGGAAGTTGACGCCGGACTGGAAGTGCTGGCGCAACTGTCCCTGGTGTGCCACGTAGGCGCCCGGGTCGACCTGGAGCGGGTACGCGGAACTGACCCGCAGCGCCATCGCGGGCCCGTCCGAGAGCAGCGCCGCCTGGCCGCTCCCCTCGACCGTCGTCGTGAAGAGCCCCTGCCCCTGGCTCGCCCCGCGCAGGCCCGTGAACGTCGTCCCCGTCCGCAACCCGGCGTCCGTGCACAGCAGGTTGCTCGCTTCCACGTACAGCGTCTCGCCGCGCAGGCTCACCACGCTGATCTCCGTCGCCCGGTCCGCGAACCAGCACGTGCCCTCGCCGCGCACCTCCATCACCTCCATCCGCTCCCCGGTGAGCCGGCGCGTGACCACGCCGCGCAGGCCGTCGCCGCCGCCGGAGAGCTTCTTGAAGTTCATCCGGCCGTCGTACGCGACCATCGAGCCGTTCTTCGCCCGCACGGCATCGCCGGTGAGCTGGACGGCGAGCACTTTGCTGCCCTGGAGTCGGAGGTGAGCCACGCCTTCGAAGGTACTGGGCGCCGGGCGCCCCCGGGAGCCGTTTCGACCCTGAACCGTCCCGGAGATCCGACCCCGAGAGACCTCAGGGGCGCGCAAGGCGCCGGGTGCGGAGCGCGAGGCGCCCCGGCGGGCGAGGCGCCCCGGCGGCGTGCGCGTGGGACAAGTGCGCCCCCGCTCCCGCCCGTCCGGGCAGGGGAACGCGCGGGGTGTGCCGACGGCGTGAGGAGAGCCACCCCACCCCCGTCCCTTCCCGCCCCGGCGGGCTGCGAGAATGAGGCAGCTTGTGCGCGCGTTCACAAGATCGTGTGAGAGCGTGCCCGGGCGTCCCCATCCCGTCCGCTCCGTCCTGCCCCCCGACCGAAAGTTCCGCGCCGTGGACATCAAGACAGCCTCCGCCCTCCGCCGCCTCCGCCTGGTCTCGGCCCCCGAGGCGGTCTCCTTCCTCCTCCTGCTCGTCTGCTCGATCCTCAAGCGCACCACCGACTTCAACGCCGTACCGGTCATGGGCATGATCCACGGCGTCCTCTTCGTCCTCTACGTGATCTTCTGGCTCGACGCCTGGAACCGCGCCAAGTGGTCCGCCGGGCGCGGCATCCTCTACTTCATCCTCTCCGTCCTGCCCACCGGCGGCTTCTTCGCCGAGCGCAAGCTCCGGCGCGAGGCCGAGGACGCGGTCATCGCCGGCCGCGCCCGTCGCGAAGGGATCGTGAACGCGTGATCGTCGCCTTCTCCGTCTCCCCGCTCGGCGTCGGCGAGGAGGTCGGCGAGTACGTGGCCGAAGCGGTCCGCGTCGTCCGCGAATCCGGCCTGCCGCACCGCACCGACGCGATGTTCACGAGCATCGAGGGCGAGTGGGACGAGGTCATGGACGTCGTCAAGCGCGCCACGGCCGCCGTCGAGGCCCGCAGCCCCCGGGTGTCGCTCGTCCTCAAGGCCGACATCCGCCCCGGCGTCGAGGACGGTCTCACCCGCAAGGTGGAGACGATCGACCGCATCCTGGGCGAGAACGAGCCGGCGTCCTGAGCCCGTCTGTCCCCCCGTCCGGGCCCCGCCGCGTGCGCGCGACGGGGCCCGGACGCCCGAGGGCCGAAGGATGAGACGGGGCTGACCACGATATGACCGGCCGGTAGGGTCGGGGGCGTGCCGAAGCCGCTCAGCCTCTCCTTCGACCCGATCGCCCGCGCGGATGACTCCTGGCGGCAGCGCTGGGGACACGTTCCCTCGATGCCTGCCATCACCTCGATCATGCGGGCCCAGCAGATCCTCCTCGCCGAGGTCGACGCCGTCGTCAAGCCGTACGGGCTGACCTTCGCGCGCTACGAGGCGCTGGTGCTGCTCACCTTCTCCAAGGCGGGTGAGCTGCCGATGTCGAAGATAGGCGAGCGGCTCATGGTCCACCCGACCTCGGTGACCAACACCGTCGACCGGCTCGTGCGCTCCGGCCTCGTCGCCAAGCGCCCCAACCCGCAGGACGGGCGCGGCACCCTCGCCTCCATCACGCCCAAGGGCCGCGAGGTCGTCGAGGCGGCGACGAAGGACCTGATGGACATGGATTTCGGCCTCGGCGCCTACGACGCCGAGGAGTGCGCGGAGATCTTCGCGCTGCTGCGCCCGCTGCGCGTCGCGGCCGGCGACTTCGAGGACTGAGCCCCTGACGACCGGCGGGAGCGACCGGCGGGACCGACCGTCTGGACCGGCCGGAGGGCCCGACCGATACGGCTGACCAGCGACTTCGCGGGTGCCCCCGCCCCGCGTACCGTTCGCCCGATCCGCCCGGTTAGGCTCCCCCCATGAAGAAGAGCGTGCTGACCCGCTACCGCGTGATGGCCTACGTCACCGGTGTGCTGCTGGTCCTGCTGACCCTCGGTGTCATCGCCAAGTACGTGCTCGACATCGACGGCGCCTCCGGCCCGACCCGGGTGATCGCCATCGCCCACGGCTGGCTCTACGTCGTCTACCTCGTCGTGGCCTTCGACCTCGGCTCCAAGGCGAAGTGGAAGGTCGGCAAGCAGCTGTGGGTGCTGATCGCGGGCACGATCCCCACGGCCGCGTTCTTCGTCGAGCGCAGCATCACCCCTGAGCTGGAGGCCAAGGTCGCGGCCCAGGAGGCCAGGGCCGTCCCCGCCGCCCGGACCGCCGCAGGGGCGGGCGCCGAGGCCGAGAAGAGCTGAGCCCGGACCGGCGACAGCCCCCGCACGGGCCCCGAGCCGTACGAGGCCGGGCACCGCTTCCCCAGCGGTGCCCGGCCTCTTCGCGTCCCTCCGCGTCCTCAGCCCCGTGTCACCACGGCAGCGGGCCCTCGCGGTCCACCACTCGCCCCGTGCCCGCCGACGCGTCCTCCGTGGCGAGTGCCACGATCGCGTCGGTGCCCTCCGTGACGGTCTGCGTGCCCGTGTGGTGGTTGAGGTCGGTCGCCGTGTAGCCGGGGTCGGCCGCGTTGAAACGGACGCCCTCGACGCCTCGCGCGTACTGCGTCGTGAGCATCGCCACCGCCGCCTTGGACGAGGTGTAGAGCGGGGAGACGACCGAGTGCTCGACGCGCTCCGGGTCGTGCGTGAGCGTCTGCGAGCCGAGCCCGCTCGTCACGTTGATGACGCGCGGGTCCGCCGACTCCCGCAGCAGCGGCAGGAAGGCGTGCGTCATCCGCACGATGCCGAGGACGTTCACCTCGAACACCGAGAGCGCGTCCTCGCCCGTGAGCGCGGCGGCCTCCTTGAGGGGGCCCGTGATGCCCGCGTTGTTGATCAGGACATCGATACGGCCCTCGTGCGCCGCCACGTCCCGCGCCGCCGCCTCCACGGACGCGGAGTCCGCGACGTCGAGCGCCACCCAGCGGCCCCCGACCTCCTCGGCGACGGCCCGCCCGCGTTCCGCGTCACGGGCGCCGACGAGGGCGGTGTGGCCGAGCGCCGAGAGGCGACGGGCGGTTTCGAGTCCGAGGCCGCGAGCGGCCCCGCTGATGAGAGTGATCGTGCTGGTCATGTCTGAGAGAGTGCGCCCTCCGCGGGGCCTTATCCAGGCACCGCTCAACGGTAGGAACGCCCGTCCCACCTTCGCCGGACCCCCGACGGACAGGCGTTCGGGGGTGGGGGGCGTTCGTCGCCGGCCCGCGCCGCGCCCCCCGGCCCGTCCCTCCAGCCGTCCCACGCACACCGCCCGCCGCCCCACGCACACCCACGCAAGGACCCGCCGACTCAGCCCTCCAGGCCCTCGATCAGCAGGGCGGCGAGGCGTCGCGACCACTCCTCGTCCACCGGCTCCGCGCTCACCAGGGCCCGGTGCACGACCGTGCCCGCGATGACGTCGAAGATGAGGTCCGCGCTGCGGGCCGCCGAGACGGGGTCGGGGTCGCGGGGGATCTCGCCGCGGTCCTGGGCGCGGCGGCGGCCGAGCAGGACGAGGCGTTTCTGGCGGTCGACGATGGCGGAGCGGATGCGGTCGCGCAGCGCCTCGTCGCGGGTCGACTCGGCGATGACGGCCATGAGGGAGGTGCGGGTCTCGGGGCGCTCCAGGAGCCGCGCGAAGCGCAGCACGACGGCCGAGACATCGCCCGCGAGGCTGCCGCAGTCCGGGAGTTCGAGTGCGTCGAAGAGCACGGCGACCGCGTCCACGACGAGTTCGTTCTTCCCCGCCCAGCGCCGGTAGAGCGTCGTCTTCGCGACGCCCGCGCGCGCGGCCACGTCCCCGAGCGTCAGCCCCGACCAGCCCGACTCGACGAGCACCTCGCGCGTCGCGGCGAGGATCGCGGCATCGGCCGCCGCGCTGCGGGGCCGTCCCGAGCGGTGCCGCTCGGGCGGCGGCGCCGGGGAGGGCGTCGCGCCGGACGGAGGGAGGTCGGAGGCGGGCATGGCGTGACCATACCGGCCGGTAGCACTGCGGGGTGTGAACGAGATCACCGCGCGCGGGACGGCTTCAGGAGTTACGCTACGACGCGTAGCGAAAAGCTCCTCGCCCCGTGCGAGGACGCTTCGAGCGGCAACCGCACCCGGGGTGGGGACCCCGGGGAACACGTGCCGCACCCGCCGCCCCGCGTGGTGCGCACACCCCGTACGGGTGACTTCGTACGGGCCGAGGAACGGTCCGCCCCCGGGTGAGGGCGCGGAGAGCCGGTGCATCCTGCACCTGGCTTTTCCGCCGTGGCGGCCGAAGGGGGAGGATGGGCCCATGCAGCCACGGAACATGTCCATGAGCGGGGTCGTCGACCTCGCCGCGGTGAAGGCGGCCCAGGAGGCCAAGGCCAAGGCCGAGCAGGCGCGCGCCGAGCGTGCGCGCGGGGGCGACGCGGGGGCGGTCCCGCCCTCGGGCCTCGTCATCGACGTCGACGAGGCGGGCTTCGAGCGCGAGGTCCTCCAGCTCTCCACCGAAGTACCCGTCGTCATCGACTTCCAGGTCCCGCGGGCCGAGCCCTCGGCGGCGCTGAGCGCCGTGCTCGAACGCCTCGCCGTCGAGTACAACGGCCGGTTCGTCCTCGCGCGCGTCGACGCCGAGGCGAACCAGATGCTGTT
This sequence comes from Streptomyces sp. NRRL F-5630, assembly GCF_000719475.1. Taxonomy (GTDB): domain Bacteria; phylum Actinomycetota; class Actinomycetes; order Streptomycetales; family Streptomycetaceae; genus Streptomyces. The sequence continues at coordinate 29,081 of NZ_JOGO01000011.1, forward strand.
GCAGCAGTTCGGGGTCCAGGGCATCCCCGCCGTCTTCGCCGTCGTCGCCGGTCAGGCGCTCCCGCTCTTCCAGGGCGCCGCGCCCGAGGAGCAGATCCGCCAGATCCTCGACCAGCTCATCCAGGTCGGCGAGGAGCGCTTCGGCCTCACCGGAATCCAGGTCGACGCCTCCGCCGCCGCAGGAGCCCCCGCCGAGGAGGAGCCCGCCGGTCCCTACGACCACCTCCTCCAGGCCGCCGTGGACGCCCTCGACTCCGGCGACTTCGCGGGCGCCGTCCAGGCGTACCGCAACGTCCTGGCCGACGACCCGGCCAACACGGAGGCCAAGCTCGGGCTCGCGCAGGCCGAACTCCTGCGCCGGGTCTCCGGGCTGGATCCGGCGAAGGTCCGCAGCGAGGCCGCCGAGCGCCCCAAGGACGTCTCCGCGCAGCTCGCGGCGGCCGACCTCGATCTCGCGGGCGGTCACGTCGAGGACGCCTTCGGGCGCATCGTCGACACCATCCGCCAGGTCTTCGGCGAGGACCGCGACACGGCGCGCCTGCGCCTCCTCGACCTCTTCGAGGTCGTGGGCCCCGACGACCCGCGCGTCGTGGCGGCCCGTCAGGCCCTCGCGCGCGTGCTCTTCTAGGCCGGTAACCGGGCATATGCCCCTGTTCCGTGCCCCGGTGGATTTGGCGACACGGCGACCCGCGCACCCCCTCTTTGCCAAAACTTGGCAAAGAGGGGGTGCTGTTACTTGTAGTAAGAGGAGCCCGACCTTCCGTCGCTCCTCGTGGGGTGATGTCCGGGTATGCGCCCTTGTGCGAAGCGACTTTCCGTGCCATCGGGGGGCGTGGCCGATGTCCTGCGGTCATGTCCGCGTTACCAGTCAGTAACGAACCCCTTGTGCGGGAACTCCGAATGCACCACGATCGGGCACGCTCGGTCCACTGCCTCCGGTCCGACAGCCAATCGGCGCCCGGGGGTTCAGGGTCCCCACCGGGCGGGCCGGAGTCCTCGCGGGCGCCGGCCGGGACAGGGGGGTCTCCGCCGGTCGGCGGGGCCTGTCCACGGGTTGCGTGAAGGCGCGGCCAAGTGGTTGTCGCTCGGGGGTGATCGCCGGAGATCAGCGCGCCGCAGGCGCGACGCGTCCCCGGCGCTCCTTCCCGAGGACGTAGCGCTTCTCCCATCCCTGCCCACGACCGCCGCCTGAGCGGCGGGCGGCACGGGCCCGGGATGTACGTCCGAGAAGGAGGAAATCATGGAATCTGTCGCTCGTGGCGGGACCAGATGGCGTCGTTTCGCCGTCGTCATGGTCCCGGGTGTCGCTGCCACGGCGGCCATCGGGGTCGCGGTGGCGCAGGGCGCGCTCGCGGCGTCGTTCAGCGTGTCGGGCCAGCAGTTCAAGGTCTCGGCGGACCGGCTCGAAGGTGAGGGCTTCGCGCAGTACGGCGGCATGGACGTCGAGTCGGACGGGAAGACCGGTCACGCCGTGGCCATCTCGTCGTTCGACGACGCCAAGCTGTACAACATGTGCCAGTCGGTCGTGACGCCGAACGTCCCGCTCGTCGGCACGATCACGCTCAAGCTCAACGCCGGTACGAAGAAGGGCCAGCCGGCGGTCGCCCACAACCTCTACGTCGACCTGGACGACCTCTCCGGTGAGGCCACGTTCGAGGACATCGACATCGGCGTGGCGGCGGGGGCCAAGACCCGCGGCCCCGCGCTCGCGAAGAACACCCCCTCGGGCGCCTTCGCACAGCAGGCGAGGAAGGCCACGATCGAGGACATCAAGCAGACGGCCTGGGCCACCACGGCGGGCACGTTCAAGCTGAGCGGGCTGCACATGTCGCTGCACAAGGGCGTCAAGGAGTGCTACTGAGCACCCCCGACGGGACGGGTCCCACGGGCTCCCGTCCCGCCGCGTTCTGACCGCGTGACCGTGGGCGGCCCCGGCGGGCCGTCCACGGGGCGCGGGCCCTTCGGCACGCGGGCCCTCCCCGTACGGGCCGGGACGGCAGCGCCGCCGCGCCCCGCACGGGTGTCCTCGTGCCCCTTCATCCACGCATAGCCGGTTCCAGGGAGCTGTTTTCCATGAGCGCCGAGTCCCCAGGGCTGAGCGACGACCGACTGCACGCCTGGCGAACGCGGTTCCGCAACTGGCGGGGCACCCGGCCCTTCTGGGCCGGTCTGCTGACGCTGCTGGGCGGCATACCCATCGCCTACATCCCCTACAACGACCTCAAGCTGGGGCAGCTCACCGTCCGCATGTCGACGACTGCGGGCGCGGGCTCCCTCATCATCGGGGTCCTGCTCATCACCCTCGGCCTGACGATGTGGTACCAGGCGCAGGTGCGGGTCTTCGCCGGAGTCGCGGCGATCCTCCTCGCCCTGGTCTCGCTCCCGGTCTCCAACTTCGGCGGCTTCGTCGTCGGCTTCCTCCTCGCCCTCTTCGGCGGCAGCCTCGCGCTCGCCTGGGTGCCGGACAAGAAGGCGAGGGGCGGGAAGCCCGCCGCGGCCGACGCGCCGGCCGACGACCCGAGCGGCGACCCCGCCCCCGAGGGCCACGGCGGCCCGGACGCGGGCCCCGGCCCCGTACCGCCGCGGCAGCCCGGACCCGCCGGGGACGATGCCCCGGCCGGGGACGGCGGGCGCCCCTACGCGCACCTCGCCGACGGTGGTGGGCACCGTGCCGAATGACGAGTTGCACCCGGGGGAGGCGCGCAGACCGGGTCCCCGGCACGCGGCGCCGCGCAAGTCGGTCCTGACCAAGTTCCGGATACCCGCGGGCAAGGCGATGGCCCTCGCGGCCATGCCGACGGCCGTCTTCGTCGGCATGGGGCTCACCCCGCGCCTCGCGCTCGCCGACGACAAGACCGACCTCCCCTTCGCGCCCGGCCCCTGCGTGACCCGCTCCGACGAGCCGAGCCAGGAGCCTTCCGCCTCCGCCTCCGCCTCCACGAAGCCCTCGCCCTCGGGGAGCACGAGCCCGGGTGCCTCCCCCTCGCCCTCCGCGACGCCGCACCCCTCCGCCTCGGACGGGGCCGAGGACGACGCGAAGGACGAGGCCGAGGACGCCGCGAAGGACAGGCCGGGCACCCCCGCTGCCGAGCAGGAGGGGGCGGACGCGAGCACAGGGGCGAAGACCGAGGAGAAGGCCCAGGACGCGCCCTCGGCGAGCCCCACGCCCAGCGCCTCCGAGAAGGCGAAGAACCCGCTCGACCCGCTGGGTCTCGGCGACGCCCTCAAGGACCTCTTCACGCCGAAGGACGGTAAGGACGCGGACGCGTCCGGCGAGGAGAAGCCCGCCGAGGACGACAAGACGGCGGACGCCCCGGACTCGGACGCCAAGGCCGACGACAAGGCGGACGAGAAGGGCGCCGACGACAAGAAGGCGGACGACGGGAAGGCGGACCGCAAGGCCGCCGCGGACGGCGCCCGGGACTCCGGGACGGACGACGCCACCGAGCCCCGCACCCTCAAGGACGACCTCAGCGACGCCGCGCGCGCCGCCGGTGCCTCCGAGGAGGACATCGCCGAGGGCGCCCGCAAGGCCGAGGAGCAGAACGCCAAGGGCCCGCGGAGCGAGAAGGCGGACGAGGCGGGCAAGGGCGACGGGCCCGAGCCCTACCCCTGCCCCACCCACGACGCGAAGGCGCTCGCCGACGCCGACGTGGACGAGAGCTACCCGCGCGTCCCCGAGGAACCCTGGACCCTGCACACCACGAAGCTGAGCCTGCACGGGCTCGGCTACGACGGCATCGTCAAGGTGCGCACGTCGAGCGGCACGGTCAAGAACGTCCTCAAGTTCACCGCGACCGGCATCGACATCAAGGACCTGCACCAGACCGCCGTGGGCCCCGGCGCGTACACGACGCACGTCAAGGGCGCTCCGGGCTCCACGTCGACGATCCGCGACGGCAAGGTCACGATGTACACGGAGGAGCTGAAGGGGAAGCTGCTCGGCCTCATCCCGGTCGACTTCACGCCCGACAGCCCGCCGCCGCTGACCCTGCCCGAGCTGTTCTTCACGGAGGTCACCGTCGTCCAGGCCGGTCAGTTCGGCGGCACGCTCACCATTCCGGGTCTGCACAACTACCTGGACAAGAGCGGCGGCTGAGCCCACGAGCCCGGAGGTCCCGGGCACAGGGAAGGGGCGCCCCGCGATCGCGGGGCGCCCCTTCCCTGTGCCGTTCCGCTGTGCGCGGAGTCCTGCTCAGTCCTGCCGGTTGTCGCCCAGGTGGTGGACCCGGACGAGGTTCGTCGAGCCGGGGACGCCGGGGGGCGAGCCCGCCGTGATGACCACGGTGTCGCCGTCCTTGAGCGAGCCCAGCTTCACCGTCTCGGCGTCCACGAGGTCGACCATCGCGTCCGTCGTCTCCACGTGCGGCACGAGGTACGGGGTCACGCCCCAGCTCAGCGCGAGCTGGTTGCGGGTGGCCTCGTCCGTCGTGAAGGCGAGGACCGGCTGCGCCGTGCGGTAGCGGGCCAGGCGGCGCGCGGTGTCGCCGGACTGCGTGAAGGCGACGAGCGCGTTCGCGTCGAGGAAGTCCGCGATCTCGGCGGCGGCACGGGCGACCGAACCGCTCTGCGTGCGCGGCTTCTTGCCCTCGTCGAGCGGCTTGAGGCCCTGCGAGAGCAGCGCCTCCTCGGCCGCCGTGACGATCTTCGACATCGTCTTGACGGTCTCGATCGGGTACGCGCCCACGCTCGACTCGGCCGAGAGCATGACCGCGTCCGCGCCGTCCAGGATCGCGTTCGCGACGTCGCTCGCCTCGGCGCGCGTCGGACGCGAGTTGGTGATCATGGACTCCATCATCTGGGTCGCCACGACCACCGGCTTGGCGTTGCGCCGGCACATCTCCACGAGGCGCTTCTGCACCAGCGGGACCTTCTCCAGCGGGTACTCCACGGCGAGGTCGCCGCGCGCCACCATGACGGCGTCGAAGGCGAGGACGACCTCCTCCATGTTCGCGACGGCCTGCGGCTTCTCGACCTTGGCGATGACGGGGAGGCGCTTGCCCTCCTCGTCCATGATCTTGTGGACGTCCTTGACGTCCGAGGCGTCGCGCACGAAGGAGAGCGCGATCATGTCGGCCCCGGTGCGCAGCGCGAAGCGGAGGTCCTCGACGTCCTTCTCGGAGAGCGCGGGGACGTTCACGGCCGCGCCGGGCAGGTTGATGCCCTTGTGGTCGGAGACCACGCCGCCCTCGATGACGATGGTGTGCACCTTGGGGCCCTCGACGGAGGTGACCTTCAGCTCGACGTTGCCGTCGTTGATGAGGATCGGGTCGCCCTTGGCGACGTCACCCGGGAGGCCCTTGTACGTCGTGCCGCAGATCGTGCGGTCGCCCTGGACGTCCTCGACGGTGATGGTGAACTCGTCGCCCCGTACGAGCTCCACGGGGCCGTCCGCGAAGGTCTCCAGGCGGATCTTCGGCCCCTGGAGGTCGAAGAGGACCCCGACGGTCCGGCCCGCGTCCTCGGCGGCCTTGCGGACGCGCTGGTACCGGCCGAGGTGTTCTTCGTGCGAGCCGTGGCTCATGTTGAGCCGGGCCACGTTCATGCCGGCTTCGATAAGGGCCTTCAGCTGATCGTACGAGTCGACGGCTGGACCGAGAGTGCAGACGATTTTGGAACGGCGCATGAGGCAAATCCTATCGGTTTGTTTCGGGGCGGGATTAACGGACTACCGGAAGAACACATGGGCGCGGGACCGCTCAGACGAAAGGGTTTCCCGCGGCGGGGAACCGCTGAAGTGGGCGACATATGGGCGCCGCCGCGCTCAGGTGGGCCGCCCGGAATACCGTGCGAACGGCCCGGAAACGGCTCCCGAAATCGTGGCGCGAGCGGCCCGCCCGAATTCAGCCCCGCCCACCTCCTTCCGCGACGAGCCCGTACGTCTGCCGCGCGATCTCCAGTTCCTCGTCGGTCGGCACGACGGCGACGGTGACCGGCGTTCCCTCCGGCGAGATGACCCGCGCCCGCTTCTCGCGGATCGCGTTGCGCTCCGGGTCCACGGCGATCCCGAAGCCGCTCAGCCCCTCCACGGCAGCCGCGCGCACGGGCGCCGAGTTCTCGCCGACCCCGGCGGTGAAGGCGAGCGCGTCGACGCGGCCGAGGACGGCCGTGTACGCGCCGATGTACTTGCGCAGGCGGTGGACGTACACGTCGAAGGCGAGCCGCGCGGTGCGGTCGCCCTCGTCCGCCCTGCGGGTGATCTCGCGCATGTCGTTGTCACCGCACAGGCCGTACAGGCCGCTCTTCTTGTTCAGCAGCACGTCCACATCCTCGGCCGACATGCTCGCGTTCCGCATCAGGTGGAAGACCACTGCGGGGTCGATGTCCCCCGACCGGGTGCCCATCACGAGCCCTTCCAAGGGAGTCAGCCCCATCGAGGTGTCCACACTGCGGCCCCCGCGCACGGCGGCGGCCGAGGCCCCGTTGCCCAGGTGCAGGACGATCGTGTTCGTCTCCTCGTAGGGCCGCCCGAGCAGCTCGGCCGTCGCGCGCGAGACGTAGGCGTGCGAGGTGCCGTGCGCCCCGTAGCGGCGGACGCGGTGCGCCTCGGCGACGGCGGTGTCCAGCGCGTACCGCGAGGCAGCCTCGGGCATGTGCGCGTGGAAGGCGGTGTCGAAGACGGCGACCTGCGGCAGCGAGTCGTTGAGGCGCCGCGCGGTACGGATGCCGGCGAGGCCCGCCGGGTTGTGGAGCGGGGCGACCGGGATGAGCCGCTCGATCTCGCGCTCCACGTGCCAGTCCACGAGCGTCGGCCCGTCGAAGAGCCGCCCGCCGTGCACGATGCGGTGCCCGACGGCGAGCAGCTCGGGCGAGTCGAGGCCGAGCCCGTCGCGCGACAGCTCGGCCGCGACCGCGTCGAGCGCCTCGTCGTGGTCGGCGACGCGGCCCTCGCGGGTGCGGGTCCGCGGCTCCGCGCCGGTCAGGAGGGTGTGCTCGACGCGCGAGGTGCGCTCCCCGATCCGCTCCACGAGACCGGTCGCGAGCCGCGACTCGTCCCGCATGTCGAGGAGCTGGTACTTGACCGAGGAGGAGCCGGAGTTGAGGACGAGCACGCGAGTGGGTGAGGCGGACACGGGGGCCTTCCGTAGGGTCCGGTGGATGGGGAGCGGGCGGGGGAGTGGCGGGGCGGGCCGCGCGAGGGCGGTACGGGGTCGGCTGTACGGGTTCCCGCGAGCCGCCGCGCGAGACGTCCCGGGGGAGACTCGGGCGACGTCCAGCGGGAGGTCCCGTAAGACATACCGCTCTCAGGCGGACTCGGCCGTCTGCCCCGCCTGGATCGCCGTGATGGCGACCGTGTTCACGATGTCCTCGACGAGCGCGCCGCGCGAGAGGTCGTTGACGGGCTTGCGCAGGCCCTGGAGGACCGGGCCCACGGCGACCGCGCCCGCCGAGCGCTGCACGGCCTTGTACGTGTTGTTGCCCGTGTTCAGGTCCGGGAAGACCAGGACCGTCGCGCGCCCCGCCACGGGAGAGTCGGGCAGCTTCGTCGCGGCGACGGAGGGCTCGACGGCCGCGTCGTACTGGATCGGGCCCTCGATGAGCAGATCGGGGCGCTCGGCCCGTACCAGCTCCGTCGCCCGCCGCACCTTGTCGACGTCCGCGCCCGAGCCCGAAGTGCCCGTCGAGTACGAGAGCATCGCGATACGGGGCTCGACGCCGAAGGCCGCGGCCGTCGCCGCCGACTGGATCGCGATGTCGGCGAGCTGCTCGGCGTCCGGGTCGGGGTTGACGGCGCAGTCCGCGTAGACGAGGACCTTGTCGGCCAGGCACATGAAGAAGGCCGAGGAGACGAGCTTGGCGTCCGGACGGGTCTTGATGACCTCGAAGGCCGGGCGGATCGTCGCGGCCGTCGAGTGCACCGCGCCCGAGACCATGCCGTCGGCGAGCCCGGCCCGCACCATGAGCGTCCCGAAGTAGTTGACGTCGGCGACGACGTCGTGCGCCAGCTCCTCCGTCACGCCCTTGTGCGCCCGCAGCCCCGCGTACTCGCGCGCGAAGCGGCCGCGCAGCTCCGAGTCGTGCGGGTCGAGCAGCTCGGCGCCCTCGACGTCCACGCCGAGGTCTGCGGCCTTCTTGCGGATGACCGCCGGGTCGCCGAGCAGGGTCAGCGCGCACACCGAGCGGCGCAGCAGGACGTCCGCCGCGCGCAGGACGCGCTCCTCGGTGCCCTCGGGGAGCACGACGCGACGCGGGTGCGCGCGGGCCTGCTCGATGAGCTTGTGCGCGAACATCATCGGCGTGACCCGGCCGCTGCCCGCGACGCGGATGCGGTCCAGGAGCGCAGGGCCGTTGACCCAGCGCTCGAAGAGGCCGAGCGCGGTCTCCGTCTTGCGCGGGGTCGCGGCGCCGAGCCGCCCTTCGAGGGTGAACAGCTCGGTGGCGGTCGGGAAGCTGTTGCCGGGCACCGAGACGAGCGGGGTGCCGGGGGCGAGCTGCCCGGCGAGTCGCAGTATGCCCTGGTCGGGGCGCTCGCCGAGGGTCAGCAGCACGCCCGCGATGCTCGGGGCCGACGCCGAGTGCGCGGCGAGCGCGCCCACGACGAGGTCGGAGCGGTCGCCCGGGGTCACGACGAGGCAGCCGGGCGTGAGGGCGTGCAGGAAGTTGGGCAGCGTCGCGCCGCCGAAGACGAAGTCGAGCGCGTCGCGCGAGAGACCCGCCTCGTCGCCCAGCAGGACCGTGCCACCGAGGGTGTGCGTGATCTGCGCGACGGTCGGCGCCGAGAGGCTCGGCTCGTCGGGCAGGACGTAGACGGGGACACCGACCCGGCCCGTGAGGCGTTCCTGCACGAGGTCGCGGTCGGCGGGCGCGACCCGGTTGACGATCATCGCGAGGACGTCGCAGCCGCGGTCCGCGTAGGCGTGGTAGGCGTTGTGCGCCTCGGAGCGCACCGACTCGGCCGACTGCTCCTTGCCGCCCACGACGGGCAGCACGAAGGCCCCGAACTCGTTGGCGAGCCGCGCGTTGAGGCCCAGCTCGTCGGGGAGCTGGGTCTGGGCGAAGTCCGTGCCGATCACGAGGACCGCGTCGTACGCGGCGGCGAGGCGCTGGTAGTCCTCCACGAGCCGCGAGACGAGTTCGTCGAGGCCCTGCTCGGCCTGGAGCGCGTTCGCCCGCGCGTAGTGCATCCCGAAGACGGAGTCGGGCGGCTGGGAGAGCCGGTAGCGCTCGCGGAACAGCTCGTACATGCGGTCCGGGCCGTCGTGGACGAGCGGCCGGAACACCGCCACCCGGTCCACCCTGCGGGTCAGCAGCTCCATGACCCCCAGCTCGACGACCTGCCGCCCGTCCCCCCGTGCGGTCCCGGTCACATAGACACTGCGCGCCACCGGTATTTCTCCGTTTCCCTACTCATACGAATTCAGGCGCACTCATCAGAGCGTCCCGGAAACGTTCTCGACATCCCGCGCGAAGCGCCTGAGAATGCCGGAAACTCATAGGACAAAAACACCTGATCTGCTGATCTCTCCCCTTGACACTACCCACAGCACTCGGTACGCCGCCTCCGCGGCCCTCCGCGCGTCCGTATTTCCGCGCGCCCCCTGCCGTTCTTCCGCTCCGGCGCCGGTAAACGCGCGCCCCCGGGACGGACGTATGTTCCGGGCTTTCCACGGGCGTGCGAGAATCGGCCCGAGTTCAGGGGGAACCCGCACCGTCCAGCCGCGTTCTTCGCGTCCTTCCCGTCCTCTCAACCCCCGCGCACCTCTAGTAAGCGAGCAGGAGAACAGCACGATGCGCATCGGAATTCTCACCGCAGGCGGCGACTGCCCGGGCCTCAACGCAGTGATCCGGTCGGTCGTGCACCGCGCCGTCACGCACCACGGTGACGAGGTGATCGGGTTCGAGGACGGGTACAAGGGTTTGCTCGACCGGCGCTACCGCGAACTCGACCTCGACGGGGTGAGCGGCATCCTCGCCCGCGGCGGCACGGTCCTCGGTTCGGCCCGCCTGGAGCGCGGCCGGCTCGCCGAAGCCTGCGCCAACGCTCCCGAACTCGCCCGCGAACTCGGCATCGACGTCCTCATCCCCATCGGCGGCGAGGGCACCCTGACCGCCGCGCGGATGCTCTCGGAGAGCGGGATGCCGGTCGTCGGCGTGCCGAAGACGATCGACAACGACATCTCCTCGACCGACCGCACCTTCGGCTTCGACACCGCCGTGGGCGTCGCGACGGAGGCCATCGACCGCCTCAAGACCACGGCCGAGTCCCACCAGCGGGTCATGGTCGTCGAGGTCATGGGCCGCCACGCGGGCTGGATCGCGCTGGAGTCGGGCATGGCGGGCGGCGCGCACGGCATCTGCCTGCCCGAGCGGCCCTTCGACCCGGCCGACCTCGTCAAGATGGTCGAGGAACGCTTCGCGCGCGGCAAGAAGTTCGCCGTCATCTGCGTCGCCGAGGGCGCGCACCCGGCGGCCGGGACGATGGACTACGGCAAGGGCGAGATCGACCAGTTCGGCCACGAGCGCTTCCGGGGCATCGGCACGGCCCTCGCCTACGAGCTGGAGTCCCGCCTCGGCAAGGAGGCCCGCCCGGTCATCCTCGGCCACGTCCAGCGCGGCGGCACCCCGACCGCCTACGACCGCGTCCTCGCCACGCGCTTCGGCTGGTACGCCGTCGAGGCCGCCCACCGGGGCGACTTCGGCAACATGACGGCGCTGCGCGGCACGGATGTCGTGATGGTCCCGCTCGCGGAGGCGGTCACGGCGCTGAAGACGGTGCCGGCGGAGCGGATGGAAGAGGCGGAGTCGGTCTTCTAGGCCGCCGGTGTCGCGGGCGGGGCCAAGGGGGCCACGGACGCCTGGCGCCGTGGGGCGGGGCCAAGGGGCCGGGCGCCGCGGGCACGGCCGCGCGTGTCCGCCCTCGGCCCTTCGTGCCGGCCGGTGGCCGCGCGGCCGGGGCCGGAACTAGGGTGGCGCCACCGCGGTTCCCCTGAGGAAGAGGTGATCGGATGCGCGCGTTCCGTGCGGCCGTCGAGGCACGTGACATGGCGGCCGTCGAGGCCCTGCTCGCCGAGGACGTCGTGTTCACCAGTCCGGTCGTCCACAAGCCGTACCACGGCAAGGCGATCACCGGGGCGATCCTGCGCGGGGTGCTCCGCGTCTTCGAGGACTTCCGCTACGTGCGGGAGCTGGAAGAGGCGGACGGCGCCCATCACGCTCTCGTCTTCGCGACGCGGGTGGGCGACCGCGAGCTGACCGGCTGCGACTTCCTGCACGTGAACGAGGACGGCCTGATCGACGAGTTGACCGTCATGGTCCGCCCGCTCTCCGGCGCGCAGGCGCTCGCCGAGGCCATGGGGGCCCAGTTCGAGCGGATCACGCGCGAGGCCGCCTCCGCCTGAGCCCTCAGCTCCGCGCCTCCCAGCGGTAGTGCAACTCCGGCCGCCCCACCTGCCCGTAGCGCGGGGCGCGGGTGGCCAGCCCCGCCGTGACGAGGTGTTCGAGGTAGCGGCGGGCCGTGATGCGGGAGAGACCCGCGAGAGTCGCCGTCGCCTGGGCGGTCAGGCCCTCCTCGCCCGCCGCGCGCAGGGCCTGCGTGACCCGGTCCAGGGTCGGGGCGCTCAGGCCCTTCGGGGGATCGGCGGGGCGCGGGGCGCGCAGCGCGGCGAGGGCGCGGTCCACGTCGTCCTGGCCCGCCGCCTCACCCGCCGCCGCCCTGAACTCCCCGTACCGGCTGAGCCGGTCGCGCAGCGTCGCGAAGGTGAAGGGCTTGAGCACGTACTGCACGACGCCGAGCGAGACCCCTTCGCGCACCACCGCGAGGTCCCGCGCGGAGGTGACCGCGATGACGTCGGCCCGGTGCCCCGCCGAGCGCAGCCCGCGCAGCAACTGGAGCCCGTGCCCGTCGGGGAGGTAGAGGTCGAGGAGCACGAGGTCGATCGGCGTGCGCTCCAGGGCGCGGCGCGCGGCCGCCGCCGAGTGGGCGACCGCAGCGACCGTGAAGCCCGGCACCCGCTCCACGTAGAGGCGGTGCGCGTCGGCGGCGACGGCCTCGTCCTCGACGACGAGGACGCGAACGGGCTCGCTCATCGCGTGCCTCCGGCGGAGAGCGCGAGCGGCAGCCGGACGGTGAACTCGGCGCCCCCGTCCGCGCCGCGGCGTGCCGCCACGGTGCCGCCCGCGCGCCCGGCCGTCTGGCGGACGAGGGCGAGTCCGAGGCCGTGCGCCCCCGGTGCCGCGGCCTTCGTCGACCAGCCGTCGCGGAAGGCGTCCTCCAGGTGCGCGGGGTCGAGCCCAGGACCGTTGTCGGTGACGCGGAGCAGCAACTCGTCCCCCTCCGGGGTGCGTTCGGTGCGGGCGGTGACCGTGACCCGCGCGCCCGGGGTGCCCTGGGCGGCCTCCACCGCGTTGTCGACCAGGTTGCCGAGGATCGTCACGAGGTCGCGCGGCGGCAGGCTCGCGGGGAGCAGCCCGTCGTCGAGCCCGCTGTCCTCGCTCAGGACCAGCTCGACACCGTGCTCGTGCGCGTAGGCCGCCTTGCCCAGCAGCAGCGCGGCGAGCACCGGTTCGCCGACCGCGCCCGTCATGCGGTCCGTGAGCGCCTGCGCCAGTTCCAGTTCGGAGGTCGCGAACTCCACCGCCTCGGCGGGGCGCCCGAGTTCGACGAGCGAGACCACCGTGTGCAGCCGGTTCGCCGCCTCGTGCGCCTGCGCCCGCAACGCCTTGCCGAAGCTCCTCTCCGCGTCCAGCTCGCCCATCAGCGCCCGCAGTTCCGTGTGGTCCCGCAGGGTCACGACCGTCCCCGAGCGCTGCCCCCCGGACACCGGCGAGGTGTTGACGACCAGGACGCGCTCCTCGGTGAGGTGCACCTCGTCCACGCGCGGCTCCGAGGCGAGCAGTGCCCCGGTGAGCCCGCGCGGGAGCCCCAGCTCGGCGACGGGGCGCCCTACGTAGGCGCCGGGCGGCAGACCGAGCAGTTCGCGCGCCCCGTCGTTGAGCAGGGCCACGGCCCGGCGACCGTCGAGCATGAGCAGCCCTTCGCGCACGGCGTGCAGCGCGGCCTCGTGGTAGTCGTGCACGAGGGCGAGTTCGGTCGCGTTCATGCCGTGGGTGTGCCGGCGCAGCCGCCGGTTGATCACGTACGTGCCGGTCCCGCCGAGCAGCAGTGCCGCCGCCGCCATCAGGAGGAGCAGCAGCACCTGGTGGCGCAGGCGTTCGCTGATCGCCGCGACGTCTATCCCCGCGCTCACGAGCCCCGTGACGCGGTCGCCCTCCTTGACCGGTGTCACGACCCGCACCGAGACCCCGAGCGTGCCCCGGTACGTCTCCGAGAACGTCCGCCCGCGCAGCGCCTCGGCGCGATGCCCGAGGAAGCGCTCGCCTATCCGGTCCGGCGTCGGGTGCGTGTAGCGGATGCCGTCGGGGGACATGATCGTCACGAAGGTGAGGTCGGCCTCGCGGCGGACGTTCTCGGCGTAGGGCTGGAGGGTGCCGGTCGGGTCGGGCGCGCTGATCGCCTCGCGCACGGTGGGCGCGGCGGCGATCGCCAGCGCGGCGGCGGTGACCTGGCGCTCGGCGGCGGTACGCGCCTGGCGGCGGTCGCTCACGTACGTGAAGAGGGCGCAGCCCGCGACGACGAGTGCCACGAGGAGCACCTGCATCGCGAAGAGCTGGCCGGCCAGGCTCCGGGGACGGGGGAGACGCATCGGGACAGTGTGCCCAAGAGGGACGCTTCCCGCAGCCTCCGGGGCTGGTCCGCGCGACCTTAATGAACGAAACAATGACGCCGGTCACACTGTGCGGAATAGTCGCCGCAGCCCGGCGTGCGGAGCGAGCCGCAGTCTCCCCGCGCCGCCCAGACGATGACGTCCCCAGGAGGAACCCGTGTCAGCCACCGAGGCAGCAGCCCCCGAGCCCGAGGGACACGGGCCCGCGACCCCGCCGCCCGCCGCGCCGCGCCGGCGTGACAAGAGCCACTATCTCTACCTCGCCGTGATCGGCGCCGTGATCCTCGGGATCATCCTCGGCTTCGCCGCCCCCGGCGTCGCCGTCGAGCTGAAGCCGCTCGGTACCGGCTTCGTGAACCTGATCAAGATGATGATCTCCCCGATCATCTTCTGCACGATCGTGCTCGGCATCGGTTCGGTGCGCAAAGCCGCGAAGGTCGGTGCCGTGGGCGGGCTCGCGCTCGGCTACTTCCTCGTGATGTCGACCGTGGCGCTCGCGATCGGCATCCTCGTCGGCAATCTCCTGGAGCCCGGCCAGGGCCTCCACCTGACCGAGTCGGTGCGGGAGGTGGGCGCCGCGCAGGCCCCGACGGCCCCCGAGTCGACGGTCGACTTCCTCCTCGGCATCATCCCGACGACGCTCGTCTCGGCCTTCACGAGCGAGAAGGTCCTCCAGACGCTCCTGGTCGCCCTCCTCGTCGGCTTCGCGCTCCAGGCCCTGGGCAAGAGCGGCGAGCCGGTCCTGCGCGGCATCGGCCACATCCAGAAGCTCGTCTTCCGCGTCCTGTCCATGATCATGTGGGCGGCCCCGGTCGGTGCCTTCGGCGCGATGGCCGCCGTGGTCGGCGAGACGGGCGTCGACGCGCTCAAGTCGCTCGCGGTCATCATGATCGGCTTCTACGTGACGTGCCTGCTCTTCGTCGTGCTCGTCCTCGGCGCGCTGCTCCGGCTCTTCGCGCGCGTCAACATCCTGCTGCTCCTGAAGTACCTGGCCCGTGAGTTCCTGCTCATCCTGTCCACCTCCTCGTCCGAGTCCGCGCTGCCGCGCCTCATCGCGAAGATGGAGCACCTCGGCGTCTCGCGCCCGGTCGTCGGCATCACCGTCCCGACCGGCTACTCCTTCAACCTCGACGGCACCGCCATCTACCTCACGATGGCCTCGATCTTCGTCGCCGAGGCGATGGACGAGCCGCTCTCCGTCGGCCAGCAGATCTCGCTGCTCGTCTTCATGATCATCGCCTCGAAGGGCGCGGCGGGCGTCACGGGAGCGGGACTCGCGACGCTCGCGGGCGGCCTCCAGTCCCACCGCCCCGAACTCGTCGACGGCGTCGGCCTCATCGTCGGCATCGACCGCTTCATGAGCGAGGCGCGGGCCCTGACGAACTTCGCGGGCAACGCGGTGGCGACGGTGCTCATCGGGACGTGGACGAAGGAGATCGACAAGGAGCGCGTGGACCAGGTCCTCGCCGGGAACCTGCCGTTCGACGAGAAGACACTGGTCGACGAGGCGGAACCGGAGACGGAGATGCCGGAGCCGAGGGAACCCGTCAAGGTCTGACCCCTCCCGGGGCTCCGCTCCTCGTCCTTCCCCCGGCCCGCGGCCGGAGGGGCCGCGTTTCCCGGCCCCTCCGGCCGTCGCGCGTTCTCGGGCGGAGAGGGCGGTGGGTGCTTTCGCCGCCGCAGGGGTGACCATGGGGGTGCACGGTGCCCGCCGCCCGCGAGGAGGACGTACGACGATGACCACGACACCGCTGAGGCTCGCCCTCGGCCAGCTCACCTCGGGGCCCGATCCCGCCGCGAACCTGGACCTCGTCCGCGCGCGCACGCGCGAGGCCGCCGCCGGGGGAGCGCGGCTCGTCGTCTTCCCCGAGGCGACGATGGCGTGCTTCGGCATCCCGCTCGGGCCGGTGGCGCAGCGGCTGGACGGGCCGTGGGCGGAGGGCGTCCGCGCGATCGCCGCCGAGTGCGGGATCGTCGTGGTGGCGGGCATGTTCACCCCGGCCCCGGACGGGCGCGTCACGAACACGCTGCTCGCCACCGGCCCCGGCGTCGAGGCCGCCTACGACAAGATCCACCTCTACGACGCGTTCGGCTTCGCCGAGTCGGCCACGGTCGCGCCGGGTTCCGAGGTCGTCACGCTCGACGTGGACGGCGTCCGTACGGGCCTCGCGACCTGCTACGACGTCCGCTTCCCCGAACTCTTCCGCGCCCACGCGGACGCGGGCGCGGTGCTGAGCGTCCTCCCCGCCTCCTGGGGCGCGGGCCCCGGCAAGCGGGAGCAGTGGGAACTCCTGGTCCGGGCCCGCGCCGTGGACGCGACGCTGTACGTGGCGGCGGTGGACCAGGCGGACCCGGAGGCGAGCGGCCAGCGCCGCTCCGGCAAGGCGCCGACGGGAATCGGGTACAGCCTGGTGGCGGGACCGGACGGCACGGTCCGGGCGACGGCGGGCGCGGAGCCCGGGGTGGTGTTCGCGGAGGTGGACGTGGCGGAGGTGGCGCGCGTGCGGAAGGCCCTCCCCGTGCTGGAGAACCGGCGACTGGGGCGCCCTGCGGAGGCGGAGGGGGCCGGCGGCGGGACGGGGTGAGACACCTGTGCCCTGGGTGAGGCATCCGCACCCGTGGCGGGCACCTGTGCCCGCGACCCGTGGAAGCTCCGCGCGAGCAAGCCTCCCGTCACGCGAAAACGCCCCGGCCACTTGAGGCCGGGGCGTTTCGACGCGTATATTGAGCAATTCCGTGCTGCCCGGATTCAGGCAGACGGAAGCGCATGTACTGGAATGTTAACGGGCAGGGAGCAGTCTTGTCAAACGAGACCGGCACGGCCGGGAACGGTCACGAGGGGCGTCAGGACGAGCGGGGCCGTGCGGAGCTGCGTACCGAACAGGCGTACGTGGATCTCCTGCACGCCTGCCTCGACGCGCTCAGGGACCGGGCCGAGGGCGCCGCCGAGGACGCCCTGCGCCCGGTCGGCAAGGGGCACCAGGCACAACTGGAGCGCTCGATCGCCGCCTTCGAGTACGGCAGGACCCTCGCCGAACTCGACGGCGTCGAGGAAGGGCTCTGCTTCGGGCGGATCGACCAGCGCGACGGCGTCACGCACCACATCGGCCGGATCGGTCTCCGCGCCGACGACAAGGACCGCACCCCGCTCCTCATCGACTGGCGCGCCCCCGTCGCCCGCCCCTTCTACCTCGCCACCGGCCTGCACCCGATGGGCGTCCGCCGCCGCAGGCACCTGACGACCAAGGGCCGCACCGTCACCGCGCTGCACGACGAGACGCTCGACCTCGCCGCGGCCGGTGAGGCCGGGGTCTTCGAGAACCCGAGCGGCGACGCCGTGCTGCTCGGCGCGCTCAACACGGCGCGCACGGGACGCATGGGCGACATCGTGCGCACCATCCAGGCCGAGCAGGACGAGATCATCCGCGCCCCGCACCGCGGCGTCCTCGTCGTCGAGGGCGGCCCCGGCACGGGCAAGACCGCCGTCGCCCTGCACCGCGCCGCGTACCTCCTCTACGCGGACCGCGAGCGGCTGAGCCGCAGCGCGGTCCTGATCGTCGGCCCCGGCGGCGCCTTCCTCAACTACATCGGTGAGGTCCTGCCCTCGCTCGGCGAGACCGGCGTGTGGCTCGCGACACCCGGTGAGCTGTACCCGGGCGTCAGGGCGACGGGCACCGACTCGCCGCGCGCGACCGCCGTGAAGGGCGACGCGCGCATGGCGGACGTGCTCGCGCGGACGCTCGCCGACCGGCAGGCGCTCCCCGATCCCGTCCTGGAGATCGCGCACGAGGACTACGGGACCCTGGCACTCGACCGCGAGACCGCCGCCGAGGCGCGCGAGCGGGCCCGCGCCGCGCTCGTGCCGCACAACCTCGCCCGCCCCCACTTCGCCTTCCGCGTCATCGACGCGCTCACCGCGCAACTCGCCGACCGGCTCGGAGCCGACCCCTTCGGCGGGCCCAACTTCCTCGACCCGGCGGACATCGCCGAACTCGGCAAGGAGATCGCGGCGAGCCCCGCGGTGCAGGCCGCGATCGACACACTCTGGCCCCGGCTCACCCCCGAGAAGTTCCTCGCCGACTTCCTCGCGGAGCCCGACGCGCACCTGGCCGCCGAGGACGCCGACGCGATCCGCCGCGCCCCCGGCACGTGGTCGGGGAGCGTCTTCACGCCCGCGCCGTGGACCCCCGCCGATGTCGCGCTCCTCGACGAGGCCGCCGAACTCCTCGGCGAGGACGACTCGATGCGGCGCGCCGCCGAGGCGCGGCGGCGGCGCGAGGAGGCCGAGTACGCGCAGGGCGTGCTCGACGTCGCCGCCGCCTCGCGCACGTACGAGTTCGAGGACGAGGAGTCGGAGGTGCTCGGCGCCCAGGACATCGTGGACGCCGAGCGGCTCGCCGAGCGGCACGAGGAGCGCGACCGGCGCAGCGCGGCCGAACGGGCCGCGGACGACCGCACATGGGCCTTCGGGCACATCATCGTGGACGAGGCGCAGGAGCTGTCGGCCATGATGTGGCGGCTGCTCATGCGGCGCAGTCCCAACCGTTCGATGACCCTCGTCGGCGACCCCGCGCAGACCGCCGACCCGGCGGGGATGCGCTCCTGGGACAGCCTCCTCGCCCCGTACGTCGGCGACCGCTACGCCTACCGCCGCCTCGACGTCAACTACCGCACTCCGGCCGAGATCATGGACGTCGCCGCCGCCGTGCCGCGCGCCACGGACCCCGGCTTCGCGCCGCCGCGCTCGGTCCGTTCGACGGGCGTACGGCCGTGGGCGCGCGCCTGCGCGGCGGAGGAACTGCCGCGCGCGGTGGGCGAGGCGGCGGGGCGGGCGACCGCGGAGGAGGGGCGCGTGGCGGTGATCGCGCCGCGCGCGCTGCACCACGTGCTGCTCCCGTACCTGCCCGGTGCCTCGGCCGGTGAGAGCCCCGATCTGACCTGCCCCGTCGTTTTGCTGACGCCGCGCCAGTCCAAGGGACTCGAATTCGACGAGGTGCTGGCCGTGGAGCCGCAGCGGTACGAGGAGTCCGACCTGTACGTGGCGCTCACCCGGCCCACGCAGCGGCTCGGCCTCCTGCACAGCGAGCCGCTGCCCGAGCCGCTGGCCATAGTGCTCAAGGAGTGAGACGTGCGGGGTGGTCCCTCGTGGTCCCCGGGACCACCCCGCGCCGGACGGCGCTCAGAGCCCGATCGGGTCGACGAAGGTGCCGGGGCGCGTGGCGCCCGACTGGTCGAGGATCGCGCCGCCGTACTCCCAGGGGAGCGTGACCTGCTTCGTCTCGTCGGGGAGCGTCATGACGACGTCCCGCGGGACGAACGGCTTCGCGTCGGGGTCCGTCGTGGGCAGGACCGTGAACTTGATGCGGGCGGTGTCGTCGCCCGGCTTGAGCGTGAGGGGGTCGGCCCGGACGCTGGAGCGGCGGAGGTCCCAGCGCTCGCCCTTGTCGCTCACGAGCTCGACTCCCGGGAAGCCCTTGAGGGTGCAGGTGCGCTCGCTGTGGTTCGTCAGCCGCACGGTCACGGACTGCTGGTACTTCGACTGCTCCATGTCGGGCTTCCCGCCGTGCGGCGCCCAGAAGTCGAAGTCGATCTCGCTGGTGCGGCAGTGCGCACCGTTCGGCTTCGCCTCCTCGGCCGGGCCGTTGACCCCGTCGGCGTGCTGCCCCTGGCCGCCTTTCGACTCCTGCCCGCCGGGCGCGTCGCTCCGCGTGTCCGGCGTACCGGCGCTGTCGTCCTTCGACGCGTCCTGCGCGGGGGCGCCCGTGCTCCGCGAGGCGGTGGGCGCGGCGCTCGCGGAGTCGTCGCCGGAGTCGCAGGCGGCGACGCCGGCGCCGAGGGCGAGCGTGGCGAGGACGGCGGCGGTGGCGCGGGCGGCGTGGGGGGTGATGATCGGCATGGTGCCTCTTTCCGCAGCGGGTGAGTGCGTACGGAATATCTGATGATCGCCACCCCCCGTGCAGTTCACGGAATACTGTCAGGGGCCTGTAACAGCGGAGAACTGCCTGGTCAGACCCGGCGCAACCAGACCGTCGCGAGCGGCGGCAGGGTCAGTTCCAGGCTCTGGGCGTGCCCGTGGGCGCCGCTCGGGCCGGTCGTCACGCCGCCCTCGGGGGTCGCCGCGACGCCGCCGCCGCCGTAGCGCGCCGCGTCGGTGTTGAGGACTTCCGTCCAGCGGCCCTCCGGGGCGCCGAGGCGGTAGTGCGCGCGGACGACCGGCGAGAAGTTGCACACCGCGAGGAGCGGGGTGCCCTCGTGGTCGTAGCGGAGGTAGGCGAGGACGTTGTCCTCGGCCGCGTCGCCGACGACCCAGGCGAAGCCGCCCGGGTCCGTGTCGCGCTGCCACAGCGGCGGCGTCGCGGTGTAGACGGCGTTCAGGTCGCGCACGAGGTGCTGCACGCCGCGGTGGTCGCCGGACGCCTCGTACGCCGGGTCGAGCAGCCACCAGTCGGGCCCGCGCGCCTCCGACCACTCCGAGCCCTGCGCGAACTCCTGTCCCATGAAGAGCAGTTGCTTGCCCGGGTGGGACCACATGAAGCCCAGGTAGGCGCGGGCGGTCGCGCGGCGCTGCCACCAGTCGCCCGGGATCTTCGAGACGAGCGCCTGCTTGCCGTGCACCACCTCGTCGTGCGAGATCGGCAGCACGTACTTCTCGCTGTACGCGTACACCATCGAGAAGGTCAGCTCGTTGTGGTGGTACTTGCGGTGCACGGGCTCCTTCGCGAGGTATTCGAGCGAGTCGTGCATCCAGCCCATGTTCCACTTCAGGCCGAAGCCGAGGCCGTTGAAGCCCCCGGGGCCGCTCTGGTCGGTCGGCCGCGTGACGCCGTCCCAGGCCGTGGACTCCTCGGCGACCGTGACGACGCCCGGGTTGCGGCGGTAGACGGTCGCGTTCATCTCCTGGAGGAAGCGCACCGCGTCCAGGTCCTCGCGCCCGCCGTACGCGTTCGGCGACCACTGGCCGTACTCGCGCGAGTAGTCCAGGTAGAGCATCGAGGCGACCGCGTCCACGCGCAGCCCGTCGATGTGGAACTCCTCGCACCAGTACGTGGCGTTCGCGACGAGGAAGTTGCGCACCTCGGTGCGGCCGAAGTCGAAGACGAGCGTTCCCCAGTCGGGGTGCGAGGCACGCTGCGGGTCGGCGTGCTCGTACAGCGGGCGGCCGTCGAAGTTCGCGAGCGCCCACTCGTCGCGCGGGAAGTGCGCGGGCACCCAGTCCATGAGGACGCCGATCCCGGCCCGGTGCAGGCTGTCGACGAGGAAGCGGAAGTCGTCCGGGGTGCCGAGCCGCGACGTCGGCGCGTAGAACCCCGTCACCTGGTAGCCCCACGAGCCGCCGAAGGGGTGCTCGGCGACCGGCATCAGCTCGACATGCGTGAACCCGAGGTCCTTCACGTACGCGGGCAGCTCCTCGGCCAGCTCGCGGTAGGTGAGGCCGGGGCGCCACGAGGCGAGGTGCACCTCGTAGACGGAGAACGGCGCCTCGTGCACCGGGCGGTCGCCGCGGTGCGCGAGCCACTCCGCGTCGCCCCACTCGTACGCGGACTCCTCGATCACCGAGGCGGTCGCGGGCGGCACCTCCGTGCGCCGCGCCATCGGGTCCGCCTTGCGCACGTGGTGGCCCTCGGGCGTCGTGATTTCGTACTTGTACAGCTCACCCGCCCCGAGCCCCGGCAGGAACAGCTCCCACACGCCCGTCCCGCCGAGGGAGCGCATGGGGTGCCCGGTCCCGTCCCAGTAGTTGAAGTTCCCGATGACACGCACGCCCTGCGCGTTCGGGGCCCACACGGTGAACCGCGTCCCCGCCACGCCGTCCCGCTCCATGACCCGGGCGCCGAGCGCCCTCCACAGCTCCTCGTGCCGCCCCTCGCCGATGAGGTGCAGGTCCATGTCGCCGAGCGCGGGCAGGAAGCGGTAGGGGTCCTCCAGCGGCGCGCTCTCGCCCTCCTCGTACGTGACGAGCAGCCGGTACGCGGCGCCCGGCCGCGTCCCCGCCGGGAGGAGGCCCGAGAAGAAGCCGTCCCCGTCGGAGCCCAGCGGCACCCGCCGGTCGTCCGCGAGCAGCACGGCCACCGCGCGGGCGTGCGGCTTCAGTACCCGTACGACCGTTGCCTCGCCCTCTGCCGCGGGGTGTGCGCCGAGCACGGCGTGCGGGTCGTGGTGCGTCCCGGCGAGCAGCCGCCCCCGGTCCCAGGCGCTCACCGCGTGCGGCGAGCCGGGCGCGGCCGCGCCGAGCGCCTCCTCGGCGGGTTCGTGCGCGGGCGCGGGGACGGCCGCCTTGTCGGGGAGCGTCGCCGGTCCGGGGGCGGCGGCGTCCTCCTGGGCGGCCGGTCCCTGAGCGGCCGGTCCCTGGGCGGCCGGTCCCCGGGGGGCCGGCTCCTGGAGCGCCGGCTCCTCGGGGACCGGTGCGGCGGGCTTGCGGCGCGGGGCCTTGGCGGCCTTGGCGGGGCGGGACGAGGACGAGGAGCGGGGGGTCACGGGTGAAACCTCCTGGGGCCGGTGCGGGTCGAAGGGAGGGTGGGGGCCCGGGGCGTGCTGCCCCGGCGGGTCACAGCAGCTTGGTGGAACGGCGTCCCGCGCCGGGCTCCCCGCGCGAGCCGCCCCGCACGGGGGACTGGCGGGCGGGGGCGACGTGGGCGGACTCGGGGCGCGCGGGCTCCGGGTCCCGTGCCTCCCGCGCGTCCCTCGCCTCGCGCGCCTGCGCGTCCCCCGCGAGCCGCGCGATCGCCGCGAGCGGGACGGGGAGCCAGTCGGGCCGGTGCCTGGCCTCGTACAGGACCTCGTACACGGCCTTGTCCGTCTCGTACGCGGTGAGCAGGTCCGCGTCCTCGCGCGGGTCGTGGCCCGCGATCTGGGCGTACCCCTCGCAGTAGGCGGCGCGGCAGGCCGTGGCCCACTCGGGCGCCCACGGCTCGTGCGAGCGGGCCGCGTAGTCGAAGGAGCGCAGCATTCCGGCCACGTCGCGCACGGGCGGGAAGGCGAGGCGGCGCTCGGCGAGCGGCCTGGCGGGCTCGCCCTCGAAGTCGATGAGGGACCAGTAGCCGTCCGCCGAGCGCAGGCACTGGCCGAGGTGCAGGTCGCCGTGGACGCGCTGCGCGGTCCACGTCCGGCCCTCGCGGCCGGCCGCGGCGAGGCGCGCGAAGGCGCCGCGCAGCCGCGGTACGTACGGCTGGAGCTCGGGCACCGCTGCCGCCGCCTCCTCCAGGCGGCGCGTCATGTCCTCGGCGAGCGCGGCGAGCTGTCCGGGCCCGAGCGCGGCGGCGGGCAGCGCCGCCGCGAGCGCGGTGTGCACCTCGGCCGTCGCCCGCCCGAGCGCGCGCGCGTCGGCGGTGAAGTCCTCGCCCGCGGCGAGCCGCCGCAGCGCGAGTTCCCAGCCGTCGTCCGAGCCCTCCAGGAAGGGCTGGAGCACCCCGAGCACATACGGCTCGCCCCCCGCGCCGCTCTCCGGCTCCGCCTGCATCCACGCGACGGGCGCGGGCACCCGCGCGCACCCCTGCCGCGCCAGCACGAGCGGCAGCTCCAGGTCCGGATTGGCCCCGGGCACGACCCGCCGGAAGAGTTTGAGGATGAACGCGTCCCCGTACACGAGCGAGGAGTTGGACTGCTCCGAGCCGAGCGGCCTCGGCGTGAGGCCGGTCGGGATCGTGGTCTCGGCGTCGCGCCCGAAGCGCAGGTCGCCGAGCCGGCCCGGCAGGCGCATCCGTTCCAGGAGGAGTTCGGCCGGGCGCGGGTCCTGGAGCGCCTCGTACACGACGAGCCCGGCGAAGGGCCCGGCCTCCGGGCGGCCGATGCGCGCGGGCGCGAGGTGGGGCGGCAGTTCGCCGCGTACGCCGAGCAGGAGCTGATAGCAGTCGCCCGGGCCGCCCGTGTCCTGGTCGGCGCGGACCAGGAGGTGGAGGAGCCCGGGTCCGCCCCCGCGCCCGCCGCGCCAGGGCAGCAGCTCGGTGAGCGAGACGAGGGTGAAGCCGGTGACGGGGCGGCCCTTGCCGGCGAACCAGCGCTGCCGGGGCAGCCAGCCGCGCAGCAGCGGGTCGAGCGAGGCGAGCAGTTCCCCCGGGTCCGGGACGGGGCTGGGGGAAGGGACGAGCGTCCTTGGGGCATCCGACATGGCGGCGGTCGTGTCCTTTCCCCGGGTACACCAGCAGGTTCACGCGCCCCGCGCGAAGCGGTAAGGCCCTGGCGCGCAGGCCCCACGGTGACCGGTGGGGCAGTAGGGAGAGTTCCGTACGGGTGACGGGCCGTTCGGTGGGCGGGCCCGTCGGTGGTGCCGGTATTCCGGGAGGGTGCCCGGGGTGGGACACAGTATGCGGGTCGGGACCCAACGGACGTACGGGTCTGGTACGGGATTTCCCTGGCCGAAACCATACGGGTACGTATGGGGCGCGGCGACCGCAGCGCCGCCGCTCCCCTCGCGTGTCGCGGCCCCCGCGCGGGGCGGGGACCGCGCCCGTTCAGCGCTCGGCCGGGTCCTTGCGCAGCCGGAACCAGTAGAAGCCGTGACCCGCGAGGGTGAGCAGGTACGGCAGTTCACCGATCGCGGGGAAGCGCACGCCACCGATGAGTTCCACCGGATGGCGGCCCGCGTACGCCTGGAGGTCCAGCTCGGTGGGCTGGGCGAAGCGCGAGAAGTTGTGCACGCACAGCACCAGGTCGTCCGAGGTCCCGTCCTCCGAGCGCAGCTCGCGCAGGAAAGCGAGGACCGCCGGGTTCGAGGACGGCAGCTCCGTATACGAACCGAGCCCGAAGGCGGGGTTCTGCTTGCGGATCTCGATCATGCGGCGGGTCCAGTGCAGCAGCGAGGCCGGGGCGGACATGGCCGCCTCGACGTTCGTCACCTGGTAGCCGTAGACCGGGTCCATGATGGTCGGCAGGAAGAGCCGGCCCGGGTCGCAGGAGGAGAACCCGGCGTTGCGGTCGGGCGTCCACTGCATCGGGGTGCGCACCGCGTCGCGGTCGCCGAGCCAGATGTTGTCCCCCATGCCGATCTCGTCCCCGTAGTACAGGATGGGGGAGCCGGGCAGCGAGAGCAGCAGCGCCGTGAACAGCTCGATCTGGTCGCGGTCGTTGTCGAGCAGTGGCGCCAGGCGGCGGCGGATGCCGATGTTGGCGCGCATCCGCGGGTCCTTGGCGTACTCCGCGTACATGTAGTCGCGTTCTTCGTCCGTCACCATTTCGAGGGTCAGCTCGTCGTGGTTGCGCAGGAAGATGCCCCACTGGCACCCGGCCGGGATCGCCGGGGTCTTCGCGAGGATTTCCGAGACGGGGTAGCGCGATTCACGCCGCACCGCCATGAAGATGCGCGGCATGACCGGGAAGTGGAAGGCCATGTGGCACTCGTCGCCACCCTTGGAGAAGTCGCCGAAGTAGTCGACGACGTCCTCGGGCCACTGGTTGGCCTCCGCGAGGATCACGGTGTCCGGGTAGTGCGCGTCCACCTCGGCCCGTACCCGCTTGAGCATCTCGTGCGTCGCGGGCAGGTTCTCGCAGTTGGTGCCCTCCTCGGCGTAGAGGTAGGGGACGGCGTCGAGGCGGAAGCCGTCGATGCCGAGGTCCAGCCAGAAGCGCAGCGCCGCGAGGATCTCCTCCTGCACGGCCGGGTTCTCGTAGTTGAGGTCCGGCTGGTGGGAGAAGAAGCGGTGCCAGTAGTACTGCTTGCGGACCGGGTCGAAGGTCCAGTTGCTCGCCTCGGTGTCGACGAAGATGATCCGCGCGTCGCTGTACGCCTTGTCGTCGTCGGCCCAGACGTAGTAGTCGCCGTAGGGGCCGTCGGGGTCCTTGCGGGACTCCTGGAACCACATGTGCTGGTCGCTCGTGTGGTTCATGACGAAGTCGATGATGACGCGCATACCGCGCTGGTGGGCGGCGTCCACGAACTCGACGAAGTCGGCGAGGTCGCCGAACTCGGGGAGCACGGCGGTGTAGTCGGAGACGTCGTAGCCGCCGTCGCGCAGCGGGGACTGGAAGAACGGCGGGAGCCACAGGCAGTCCACGCCGAGCCATTGCAGGTAGTCCAGCTTGGCGGTGATGCCCTTGAGGTCGCCGACTCCGTCGCCGTTGCTGTCCTGGAAGGACCGGACGAGGACTTCGTAGAAGACGGCGCGTTTGAACCAGTCGGGGTCGCGGTCCTTGCGCGGGGTGTCCTCGAAGGTGTCGGGGACGGGCTCGTTGACGATCATGATGCGGGTGACCCTCCGATCAGCGGGGACGGTCGCAGGGTGAACACGTGCGCGGGCGTGGTGCCCGGCTCCAGGCGCACGTAATTGGCCCTGCCCCAGTGGTAGGTCTCGCCGGTGAGCGCGTCGCGCACCGGGACGGTCTCGTGCCAGTCGAGGCCGAGCGCCGGCATGTCCAACGAGACCGTCGCCTCCTGGGTGTGGTGGGGATCGAGGTTCGCGACCACGAGCACGACGTCGTTGCCCGCGCGTTTGGAGTACGCGATGACCTGATCCTGGTCCACGTGGTGGAAGTGCACGCGGCGCAACTGCTGGAGCGCCGGGTGCAGCCGGCGGAGCCGGTTGAGCTTCGTGATCAGCGGGGCCAGCGAGCGTCCCGCGCGCTCGGCCCCTTCCCAGTCACGTGGCCTGAGCTGGTACTTCTCCGAGTCGAGGTACTCCTCGGAACCGGGCTTCAGTGCCTGGTTCTCGTACAGCTCGAAGCCCGCGTACACCCCCCACGTGGGGGAGAGCGTCGCCGCGAGCACGGCCCGGGTGGCGAAGGCGGGCGGCCCGCCGTCCTGGAGATAGGCGTGCAGGATGTCGGGGGTGTTGACGAAGAAATTGGGCCGCATGACCCATGCCGATTCACCCGCCAGCTCCTGCGCGTACTCCGTCAGCTCCTGTTTCGTGTTACGCCACGTGAAGTAGGTGTACGACTGCTGGAAGCCGACCGCGGCGAGGGTGCGCATCATCGCCGGGCGGGTGAACGCCTCCGCCAGGAAGATGACGTCGGGGTCGCGCCCGTTGATCTCCGCGATCACCTTCTGCCAGAACACGACCGGTTTCGTATGCGGGTTGTCCACCCGGAAGATCCGCACCCCGTGGTCCATCCAGAAGCGGAGGATGCGGCACGTCTCGGCGATAAGCCCCGGCATGTCCTTGTCGAAGGCGATGGGGTAGATGTCCTGGTACTTCTTCGGCGGGTTCTCGGCGTACGCGATCGAGCCGTCCGGGCGGTGGTGGAACCACTCCGGGTGCTCCTTGACCCACGGGTGGTCGGGCGAGCACTGGAGGGCGAAGTCGAGCGCGATCTCCAGGCGCAGCTCACGGGCCCGCGCCACGAAGGCGTCGAAGTCCTCCAGGGTGCCCAGCTCCGGGTGCACCGCGTCGTGCCCGCCGTCCGCCGAGCCGATCGCCCACGGCACGCCCACGTCCTCGGGCGTCGGGTCGAGCGAGTTGTTGCGGCCCTTGCGGTGCGTCGTGCCGATGGGGTGGATCGGCGGCAGGTAGACGACGTCGAAACCCATCGCGGCGACCGCCGGAAGCCGCTCGGCCGCCGTCCTGAACGTCCCCGAGCGGCTCCGCCCGTCCGCGGTGACCCGCGCGCCCTCGGAGCGCGGGAAGAACTCGTACCAGGACCCGAAGAGCGCCCTGCGCCGCTCGACGAGCAGCTTGAGCGGCTTCGAGGAGCTGACCAGTTCGCGCAGCGGGTGCCGGTCCAGGACCTCCACGACCTCCGGCGCGAGCGCCGCCGCGAGCCGCTGCCCCGGGGTGCGGGAGGTGTCGCGCAGCGCGTCGGCCGCCGCGAGCACCACCTCGCGCTTGCCGTCCTGCTTGGGGACCTTGCGCGCGGCGCGCTCGTGGAGCAGCGCGCCCTCCTCCAGGACGAGGGCGGTGTCGATCCCGGCGGGCACCTTGATGCCCGCCGCGTGCCGCCAGGTGGCGAGCGGATCGCTCCAGCCCTCCACCTTGTACGTCCAGAGGCCCTCCACGTCCGGGGTCACCTCGGCGCCCCAGCGGTCGGTGCCGGGGGCGAGTTCTCGCATCGGGAGCCAGGGGCCGGGGCGGCCGTCCGGGGACTTCAGGACCACGTTGGCGGCCACGGCGTCGTGGCCCTCGCGGAAGACGGTGGCACTGATCTCGAAGGTCTCGCCGACGACGGCCTTGGCGGGCCTGCGGCCGCAGTCGACGAGCGGGGACACATCCAGCACGGGGATGCGGCCGATCGGGGTTTTCACGGCATCACCTGGTGACGTAGCGGGTGCGGGGGGTGGGGCGGTACGGCGGGGCCTCGGGGGTGCGTCGCGCGCGGACCGGTCCGGTCGCCCGGGCCGTCCGGCCCGTACGGACCCCGCGGGGTCCGCCCGTGCCTCCGCACCGTCTATCGGCAGCGCGGAGCCGTCCGTTGACCGGGCCTTCACCCGATCTCCTCGCCGGCGTCCCTGAGGCATGGCCGCTCCTGTCAGCGTTCACCCGAGTGGGCGGATGAAAGGGGGGTGCTGCGGGTGGCTACCGCGGAAGCCTTCCCCCGGTATCCGTATGGGCAACCCGACGGCGTGTTAACTACTCGCTCATCAACACGGACACGATTCCGGCCACGTCACACGACACCCGGGGGTGCGGCCCCGCCTCATCGGATTGTGGCTGGTGAGCGGGGCCGCGGCGATTCGGTCGGCGCATTTGAGGGGCGTGGGGAGCCACGGGGCCCCGGCGCGCACCGTGGATGGCAGAGCGCCCCCCGCGCTAGGGTCGCCGGGAAGCGGCCTTTGTCCCGGTGTGGCACCGGTGACGGGGGCCCTGTTCAGCTTCCTGACGCGAAGGCGGCAACGTGAAGGCCATCCGACGATTCACCGTCCGGCCCGTACTCCCCGAACCCCTGCGCCCGCTCGACGCACTCGCCCGCAACCTGCGCTGGTCCTGGCACCCCCCGACGCGTGAGGTGTTCCGCGCCGCCGACCCCGTCCTGTGGGAGGAGAGCGGCCAGGACCCGCTGCGGCTGCTCGCCGCGCTGACCCAGGACCGGCTCACCACCCTCGCCGCCGACGAGCGGTACGTACGGCGGCTCGGCGAGGCCGCCGCCGGTCTGGAGGCGTACCTCTCGGAGGGCCGCTGGTACCAGGAGCGGGACACCGCGGCGCTGCCCGGCGCGATCGCCTACTTCTCGCCCGAGTTCGGCGTCACGGCGGCGCTCCCGCAGTACTCGGGCGGCCTCGGCATCCTCGCCGGCGACCACCTCAAATCGGCCAGCGACCTCGGCGTGCCGCTCATCGGCGTCGGCCTCCTCTACCGGCACGGCTACTTCCGCCAGTCCCTCTCGCGCGAGGGCTGGCAGCAGGAGACGTACCCCGTGCTCGACCCCGGCGAGCTGCCCCTCACCCTCCTGCGGGAGGCCGACGGGGCGCCCGCCGAGATCGCCCTCACCCTCCCCGCCGGACGCGTCCTGCGGGCGCGGATCTGGCAGGCCGCGGTCGGCCGCGTACCGCTCCTGCTCCTCGACTCGGACGTCGAGGACAACGACCGCGCGGCCCGCGAGGTGACCGACCGCCTCTACGGCGGCGGCAGCGAGCACCGCCTCCACCAGGAGATGCTCCTCGGCATCGGCGGCGTCCGCGCCCTCCGTGCCTACTGCCGCCTCACCGGGCACCCCGGCCCCGAGGTCTTCCACACGAACGAGGGACACGCCGGTTTCCTGGGCCTCGAACGCGTGCACGAGCTGCTGACCAGCGAGAACTCCGCGCACCCCGACTTCGCCACCGCGCTCGAAGCCGTCCGCTCCGGCACCGTCTTCACCACGCACACGCCCGTCCCGGCCGGGATCGACCGCTTCGACGCCGAGCTGATCGCCCGCCACTTCGGGCCGCACGCCGAACTGCCCGCGCTCGACGTCGAGGACGTCCTGCGCCTGGGCCGCGAGACGTACGAGGGCGGACAGCCGCACCTGTTCAACATGGCCGTCATGGGCCTGCGCCTCGCGCAGCGCGCCAACGGCGTCTCGACCCTCCACGGGCAGGTCAGCCGCGAGATGTTCGCCGGGCTCTGGCCCGGCTTCGACGCCGAGGACGTGCCGATCACCTCCGTCACCAACGGCGTGCACGCGGCCACCTGGGTCGCCCCCGAGGTCCTGGCGCTCGGCGCGGGGCGCATCGGCGCCGCGCGCGCCGAGGAGGCCATGGCGGTCGGCGGCTCGCCCCGCTGGGACGCCGTCGCCGACATCCCCGACGCCGACATCTGGGGGGTACGGGGACAGCTCCGCGCCCGCCTCGTCGGCGAGGTCCGCCGCCGCCTCGCCGCCTCCTGGCGCCAGCGCGGCGCGGGCGCGGCCGAACTCGGCTGGATCGAGGGGGTCCTCGACCCCGGGGTCCTCACGATCGGTTTCGCGCGCCGCGTCCCCTCGTACAAGCGCCTCACCCTCATGCTCCGCGACCCCGAGCGCCTCACCCGCCTCCTGCTCCACCCCGAGCGCCCCGTGCAGATCGTCGTCGCGGGCAAGGCGCACCCCGCCGACGACGGCGGCAAGCGCCTCGTGCAGGAACTCGTCCGCTTCGCCGACGACCCCCGCGTGCGCCACCGCATCGTCTTCCTGCCCGACTACGGCATGGGCATGGCGCAGACGCTCTACCCCGGCTGCGACGTGTGGCTCAACAACCCGCTGCGCCCCCTGGAGGCGTGCGGCACGAGCGGGATGAAGGCCGCGCTCAACGGCGCGCTCAACCTCTCCGTGCTCGACGGCTGGTGGGACGAGTGGTACGAGCCGGACTTCGGCTGGGCGATCCCCACCGCGGACGGCAGCGCGCACCTCGACGAGGACCGCCGCGACGACCTGGAGTCCGAGGCCCTCTACCGGCTCCTGGAGGAGCGCGTCGCCCCGCGCTTCTACGACCGCGACGCCGAGGGCCTGCCGGGGCGCTGGATCGAGATGGTGCGCCGCACCCTCACGATCCTCGGCCCCAAGGTCCTCGCGGGGCGCATGGTCCGCGAGTACGTGGAGGACCTCTACGCCCCCGCCGCGCGCGCCCACCGCGCCCTCACCCCCGAGGCGGCCGGACAGCTCGCCGCGTGGAAGGCGAAGGTCCGGGCGAGCTGGGGGCAGGTCGCGATCGAGCAGCCGGAGACGACGGGCACGGCCACGGGTCCCGAGTACGGCGCGAGCCTGGGGCTGCGCGCGCACGTCTCGCTCGGGGGGCTCGCGCCGGAGGACGTCGAGGTGCAGGTGGTCTCCGGGCGCGTCGACGCGGACGACCGGATCAGCGAGCCGCACACGGTGCCGCTCAAGCCGGTCGGCGCGGGTCCCGACCTGGAGGGCCGCTGGACGTACGAGGGCCCGCTCGCCCTCGACCGCACGGGCAGCTTCGGCTACACGGTGCGCGTCCTGCCCGCCCACCGGCTGCTCGCCTCGCCCGCCGAGCTGGGGCTCGTGGCGGTGCCGCCGGAGGCGAAGGGGGACGCGGGAGGCGTGCTGATGCGGTGAGGAGGGCGGACGGGGCTGAGGACCGTGCACGCGGGCGAGCGCCTGCGTTTCCGGACGCTTGCGGTGCGCTGATGCGATGAACGGGATCAAAGGTAAGGGGCGTTCTCCAGGAGAACGCCCCTTACCTCATGTCACCCGCCCTGCGGTCAGCTCACGTTGATGGCCGCCCACGCGGCGTCCACCGCCTGGTACTCGGCGGAGTCGGTGCCGTAGAGGTCACCGGCCGCGCTGAGGGTGGCCTCGCGGGCGTCCGCGTAGTCCGTCGTCGACGTCATGTA
Organism: Streptomyces sp. NRRL F-5630; assembly: GCF_000719475.1. Classification (GTDB taxonomy): domain Bacteria; phylum Actinomycetota; class Actinomycetes; order Streptomycetales; family Streptomycetaceae; genus Streptomyces. The sequence goes on from NZ_JOGO01000011.1 coordinate 60,423, forward strand.
CTCGCTGAGCGCCTTGAACCACACCTGCTCGGCCTTCTCGATGCCGATGCCGGTGACCTTGGCGTCGTCGTAGGTCGGTGAGTCGTAGGAGACGCCGTTGACGGTCTTTGCGCCGCTGCCCTCGGACAGCAGGTAGAAGAAGTGGTTGGCCGGGCCCGAGGAGTAGTGGACGTCGGTCTGGCCGAGGTCGGCGGACCAGTAGTCGCGCGAGGCACCGTCCTTGCTCGGCTTGTCCATGTACCGCAGCGGGCTGCCGTCGCCGTTGATGTCGATCTTCTCGCCGATGAGGTAGTCGCCCGGGTCCTCGTCGGTGTTCGAGTAGAACTCGACGGCGGTCGCCATGATGTCGCTCGTCGCCTCGTTGAGGCCGCCGGACTCCCCGCTGTAGATGAGCCCCGCGGTCGCGGCCGTGACGCCGTGGCTCATCTCGTGCGCGGCGACGTCGAGCGCGGTGAGCGGCGCGGCGTTGCCGGCCCCGTCCCCGTACGTCATGCAGAAGCAACTGTCCTGCCAGAAGGCGTTGACGTAGTTGTTGCCGTAGTGGACCCGCGAGGTCGCGCCCTTGCCGTCCCCGGCGATCCCGGAACGGCCGTGCACGTCCTTGTAGTAGTCCCACGTCTCGGCGGCTCCGTAGGCGGCGTCGACGGCGGCGGTCTGCGGGTCGCCGGCGGTGCCGTCGCCCCACTCGTCGTCGTCATCGGTGAAGAGCGTGCCGGTCCCGGAGGAGCCGTTGCCGAGGTCGTACGTCTTGTGCCCGCCGCGCTCCGTGTCGGTGAGCGTGTAGCTGCCCGCGGAACCGCTCGTGCCGAGGTCCACGTCGCCGTTGTACTCGCTGTGCCCGAGGCCGGTCTCGACGCCGTCCCAGCGGGCGAGGCGCTTGCCGCTCGTCGCGTCGGTGACGGTGTGGATCTCGCTCGGCGTGCCGTCCTTCGCGACGGACTTCTCGAGGGACTCGTAGGCGAGCACGGGGCTGCCGTGGCGCGGCGCCCACACGACCTTCGTGGCGTTCGCGGGCGCCGCCTTGAGCGTCTTCGGGCTCGTGTCGACCTTGAGCGCGGCCTTGCTCGCGCGGTTCACGCCGAGCTGCTTCCCGCTCTTCGCGGTGTGCACGACGAGATCGCCGCCGAGGACCTTGAGGCCCTGGTACGTGCGGTCGTAGCGCGTGTGGAGCGTGCCGTCGCGGTCCTTCACGACATCCTTGACGTGCAACTCCTCCTGGGCGCCGAGCCCGAGGGTGCGCGCGGTGGCCGCCGTGTCCGCCTTCGCCTCCTTCAGGAGGCCGGCGCGCAGCGAGACGGTCATGGCGAGCGGTGTCGCGGACGGGGTGCGGTCCGCCGCCGTGGCGGGGGCGCCGAGGGTCCCCGCGAGCAGAGCGGCGGAGGCGACCGCGGTGGCGGACACGAGAACCGTTCTGGGGAAACGGGCGGTACGGGACGTGCCGGTGCTACGGGACAACGCTGACTCCCAGTCGATTCGTTCCAGTGGGGGGAGCGCGGACCGGCGCCGTGGCCCGGCGGGGCGGGGCCCTGGTGGGGCGGTGCCTCGGCGGGCTCGTGCCTCGTGGGGAGGCGGACGACGGGCCGCGCGGTGAACGGACGGGTGTGCGGGGGCCGCGGAGCCGGACCGTCGCGAAGACGGTCCGGCCCCTGGGGGTGGGGGGTGTGGCCGACCGTGGGGGGTGGCGCATCGCCACCTTCGCACCGCGGGGCACCGCGTGTCATGACCACGAAGTGAGCTTGGCCGGAACCATGTCCTGCCCTCGCGGCGCGCCGCGCGCGCCCCCCGCGGGCTCCCGCGCGCCGCCCCGGTTACGCGTCGGTAGCTCAACGAGGCGGGAGGAGCGGTTTCCGCGCACATGCCACCAGGAGGTGCGAGGGGTCCGCCTGGTGGCTGGGGGCGATCTTGTCAAGGGTCCGATGGGTACGCGCCGTTGGCTGAAAAGTACCGGTGGTGCGTGCCGGTGCGGGAGGGGGGTGGCTGGGACGCGTCGGTGCGGGAGGTGTGGCGGCTGGGGACGTTGGTGGGGGAGAGGTGGTGGCCGGGGGATGCGCCGGTGCGGGGGCGTGGGGGCGAAGCGCGTCGGTGCGGACGGGTGGCTGCCGGGATGCTGGTTCGTGCGGGCGGGCCCCGCTCCTCACGCGTCCTCCGGGCCCTCGCTCCACACTCCGGCCCGCGCCGCCGTCGCCGCCGCGCGGGCCGCGCGGAGGGCGTGGCGTTCCGTGAGCGGGGTGCCGAGGTTGAGGAAGGCGTAGTACAGCGGGGCCGATACGGCGGCGACGACCGCCCGCGCGTCCGTGCCGGGCGGGAGTTCGCCGCGTGCCACGGCGTCGGTGACGCACCCCGCCCATTCCGTGACCCGTACCTCGTAGAAGCGGTGCAGCGCCCCGGCCGTCTCCGGGTCGCAGAGCGAGGCGGCGATGAGGGCCCGGAAGAGGCGGCCCTGGCGCGGGTCCGTCAGGGTCCGGACGACGAGGCGGGCGTTGGCGAGGAGATCGCCCTCGATGCCGCCGGTGTCCGCGCGCGGCAGGGACTGCTCGGCCATGTCGGCGAGCAGGTCGGCGGCGAGCGCGGCGGGGGTGCCCCAGCGGCGGTAGACGGTCGTCTTGCCGACATCGGCGCGGCGGGCGACATCGGCGAGGTCCAGGGCCTCGAAGCCGTGCTCGGCGAGCGCGTCGCCGCTCGCGCGCAGCACGGCCTCGCGGACGCGTGCCGTGCGCCCGCCGGGGCGGACGGTGCCGGGGGGCGGAAGTTCGGTCATGCCCCCACCTTAACGGAATCGCAGTTCCCTTACGAGGTCTCGCGGTGCTACCTTCTCCGCCGTAACGGGAATACAGTCCCGTTTGCTGGTGGCCGTTCTGGCCGTTCTGCCTGCCTCCTCCTGCCGAAGGGTTCGTCATGCCCGTACTCCGTACCGAGACCGGGACCGGGAGCGTGGCCGGAAGCCCCGCGCCGTCCCCGGTTTCCGCGCCGTCTCCGGTTTCCGCACCGTCCCCGGCTTCCGGACCGTCTGCGGCTTCCGGGCCGTCTGCGGCTTCCGGGCCGTCCGGTGCTCCGCGCCTCAGCGGGCGGCTCGGGCTCGTCCTCGCCGTCCTGCTCGTCGCCCAGTTCATGCTGGCCGTCGACTTCTCGATCCTGAACGTGGCGCTGCCCGCGATCGGCGAGGGGCTCGGCTTCTCGCTCGCGAACCTCCAGTGGATCGCGACGGCCTTCGCGCTGTGCGCGGCCGGGTTCACGCTCTTCTTCGGGCGCATCGGCGACCTCATCGGCCGGAAGCGGATCTTCCTCGGGAGTCTCGCGCTCCTCGGCGCCGCCTCGCTCGCCGGCGGCCTCGCCACGAGCCCCGGCGTGCTGATCGCCGCCCGCGTCGCGCAGGGCCTCGCGACGGCGGCGGCGACCCCGGCGGGGCTCTCGCTGCTCACCACGTCCTTCCCCGAGGGCCCGCTGCGGCAGAAGGCGCTCGGCATCAACGGCGCCCTCATGTCGGCCGGCTTCACGACGGGCGCCATCCTCGGCGGGGTCCTCACGGACCTGCTCTCCTGGCGCTGGGCCTTCTTCGTCAACGTGCCCGTCGCCGTCGCCGTCCTCGTGATTGCGCCGGCCGTCATCAAGGAGTCGCGGCCGGCGGTGCGCCCGCGCCTCGACCTGCCGGGCGCGCTCACCGTCACGCTCGGGCTGCTCGGCCTCGTCTACGGGCTCACGCAGGCGGGCGAGTACGGGTGGACCAGCGGCCGGGCGCTGACCGGGCTGCTCGGCGGGGCCGTCCTGCTCGGGGTCTTCTCGCTGGTCGAGCGCACGGCGCGCGAACCGCTCGTGCCGCCGCGGGTCCTGCGCCGCCGGGGCGTCGCCCTCGGCAACGTCCTCGGCCTGCTCGCCTTCGTCACCGAGACCTCGCTCGTCTACCTCCTGACCCTCTACCTCCAGAAGACCCTCGGCTTCTCGCCGCTGGCGGCGGGCGTCTCGTTCGGCGTGCTCGGCCTCGGCACCGTCGCGGGCGGTCTCCTCGCCCCGCGGGTCATCGCCCGCACCTCGACACGCACGGCGCTCCTCGCCGGTGGCCTCGTCCAGACCGTCTTCACCGCCGCGCTCCTGTTCCTCGGTCTCCTCGTCACGAGCGCGGGCGCGGCGCTCGGCCTGCTGCTCCCCGCCACGTTCTTCGGCGGCGTGGGCAACATGCTCGTGATCGTCGGCTTCATGGTCACGGCGACGAGCGGCCTCCCCGACGAGGAACAGGGCCTCGCCACGGGACTCGCCTCGATGTCCCAGCAGATCGGCATCACGATGGGCACGCCGCTCATGTCGGCGGTCGTCACGGCGAGCACGGCGGGCGCCGCCACCGCCACCGCCGTCCGCCACGGCGTCACCGTGGCGCTCGCGGTCAACGCGGCCCTCGTCCTCCTGGGGGTGCTCGTCGCCACGTTGCTCCCGCGCGCCCGCCCGCACCGCGACTGACCGGCCGACGCGGTGCGCGTGGCCGGGGTGCGCGCAGGGCGACGGCGCGGGGACCCGGAGGGTGCCCGGGGCGGTGGCGCGCCGGGGCGGCGATGCGCGGGGCGGTGACGTCGCCCGGCGTCGTCGTAGGGGGGGGGCGGGGTCCTGGTGCGCGGGTGGCGGCCTGGTGCGCGCGTACCAGGCCGCCACCCGCGCGAGGCGCCGCGGACTCAGGCCAGGCTCTCCCGCCACGTCTTGTGCAGCCCCGCGAACGTGCCCGTGCCCGCGATGAGTTCGGCCGGGGCGCCGTCCTCGATGACGCGGCCCTCGCTCATGACGAGGACGCGGTCGGCGATCGCCACCGTGGAGAGGCGGTGGGCGATGACGACGGCCGTGCGGCCGTGCAGGACCGTTTCCATCGCCTCCTGCACCGCCCGTTCGCCCGGGATGTCGAGGGAACTGGTCGCCTCGTCCAGGATCAGCACCGCCGGGTCGGCGAGCAGCGCGCGGGCGAAGGCGACCAGCTGGCGCTGGCCCGCCGAGATGCGCCCGCCGCGCTTGCGCACGTCGGTGTCGTAGCCCTCGGGGAGCGCCGCGATGAACTCGTGCGCCCCGATCGCCTTCGCCGCCTGCTCGATCTCGGCACGGCTCGCCTCCGGGCGACCGATCGCGATGTTGTCCGCGATCGTCCCCGAGAAGAGGAACGCCTCCTGCGTCACCATGACGACGCCGCGCCGCAGCTCCGGCATCGGCAGGTCCCGCAGGTCGGTGCCGTCGAGCAGGACGCGCCCCTCGGTCGGGTCGTAGAAGCGGGCCAGGAGCTTCGCGAGCGTCGACTTGCCCGCGCCCGTCGAGCCGACGACGGCGACCGTCTGCCCGGCCTCCAGCCGCAGGCTGAACCGCGGCAGCACCTCCCCGCCCGTGCGGTACGAGAACGAGACGCCCTCGAAGTCGACCTGGCGGCCGGGTAGTCCCTCCCGCGCGGGCGGCAGTGCGCGCGGCACGGCAGGCTCGGGCACGCCCGGCTCCTGCGCGAGCAGCCCGGCGACCTTCTCCAGCGAGGCCGCCGCCGACTGGTAGGCGTTGAGGAACTGGCCGAGCCGGTCGATCGGGTCGTACAGCCGCCGCAGGTACAGCGCCGCCGCGGCGAGCGTGCCGAGCGCGAGCGCGCCGCCCGCGACGCGGTAGGCGTCCCACAGCACGATCGCGGCGATCGTCGTGTTCGCGACGAGCCGCGAGCCGACCACGTACCGCGCCATCTCGATGAGCGCGTCACCGTTGCTGCGCTCGTGCTTCCGGTTGAGCGCGTCGAACTCCGCGTCGTTGACCGCCTCGCGCCGGAAGGCCCGGACCGGGCGGATGCCGTTCATCGTCTCGCCGAACTTCACGATGACGGAGGCGATGGCCGTCGAACGCCGCGCGAAGACCCGGCCCGCGCGCCGCTGGTAGAGCCGCACGAGTAGGTACAGCGGCACGAAGGACAGCACGGCGAGCGCGCCGGTCCACCCGTCGAGCACGAGCAGCACGACGGAGATCGACAGGAAGGAGAGGAGCGTGTTGATCAGCTCCTGGAGGCCCTCGTCGAGCAGTTCGCGCAGCGACTCGACGTCCGTCGTCGAACGCGAGATGAGCCGCCCCGAGGTGTACCGCTCGTGGAAGTCCACGCTCAGCACCTGCGCGTGCCGGAAGATCCGCCCGCGCAGATCGAGCAGCACGTCCTGGCTCACGCGGCCCGACAGCTTCGTGTACGCGAACTGGAAGACGCCTGAGCCGAGCGCGCACAGCGCGTAGGCCGCGCCGAGCGCGATGAGCGGACCGTAGTCCTCGCGCCGCACCGCCGGGACACCGTGGTCGATCGCGTACGCGACGAGCAGCGGGCCCGCCTGCATCGCCGCCTGCTGGAGCAGCAGGAACAGCGCCGTGAGCGCGACCCGACCCCGGTGCGGGCGCAGCAGCGCGCCGAGCAGCGCGCGGGTGGCGCCCTTGGCGACGGGCAGGTCGTCCTGGTCGAAGGGGTCGGGGGGCGGGGCCGCCTCCGCCGGGGACGCGGGGGCGGGAGCGGCCGGGGTGGGGCTCGCGTCCTCCGGTGGCGGGGGAGTGCTCGGTGAGGTCAGCAGCGCCTCCGTGCCCGTGCCCTCGCCTCCCTCGTCGCCCGCCCCGTCCGGGCGTCGGTGGTCGGCTCCCGTCGTCATGCCTGTCCCTCCAGGGCCCGTTCCGCACCCGACATGAGCCAGGCGTACTCGGCGTTCTCGCGCAGCAGTTGATGATGGGTGCCCACGGCCGTGATCCGGCCGCCCGAGAGCAGCGCGACCCGGTCGGCGAGCTGCACCGTCGACGGCCTGTGCGCCACGACGAGCGCCGTCGTGCCCTCCAGGACGCGCCGCAGCGCCGCCTCGACGGCCGCCTCGGTGGCGACGTCGAGCGCCGAGAGCGGGTCGTCGAGCACGAGGAAGGGCGGCGAGCCCACCACCGCGCGGGCGAGCGCGAGCCGCTGCCGCTGCCCTCCCGACAGGCTGAGCCCCTGCTCGCCCACCTCGGTGTGCTCCGCGTGCGGCAGATCCTTCACGAAACCGGCCTGCGCGACGTCGAGCGCCCGCGGGAGGTCCTCCGCGCCCGCGTCGGCGCCCGCGCCCATCAGCACGTTCTCCGCGATCGACGCGGAGAAGAGCGTCGGCTCCTCGAAGGCGACCGCGACGAGGGAGCGCAGCCGCTCGCGCGACATCGCCGTGATGTCCTCGCCGTCGAGCGTGATCCGGCCCGCGCTCAGCTCGTAGAGGCGCGGCACGAGGTGCGTCAGCGTCGTCTTGCCGCAACCCGTCGCGCCCACGAGCGCGACCGTCTCGCCCGGCCGTACGTGCAGGTCCACGCCGTCGAGCAGCGCGGGCGCGCCCGGCGGGGCGTCCGGGAAGCGGAAGCCGACCCCCTGGAACCGCAGTCCGTCCGCCTCGTGCGCCGCCCCGCCCCGTACCGCCGCCTTCCCGGCCGGGGCGGGCGCGGGAACGTCCTCCTCGGGGCGCTCGTCCATGACCTCGAAGTACCGCTCCGCCGCTGCCGCCGCCTCCTGGGACATCGCGAGGAGGAAGCCGATCGACTCGACGGGCCAGCGCAGCGCGAGCGCCGTGGACAGGAAGGCGACGAGCGTGCCCGCCGAGAGGTCGCCGTCCGCGACGCGGAGCGTGCCGAGCACGAGCGTCGTCACGATCGCCAGCTCGGGAAGTGTCGTGATGACCCCCCAGATCCACGCGAGCAGGTGCGCCTTGCGCAGCTCCGTGGCCCGCAACTCCTTCGCCCGCGCGCGGAAGACGCGCGCCTGGCTGCGGTGCCGGCCGAAGCCCTTCACGACGCGGATGCCCAGCACGCTCTCCTCGACGAGCGTCGTGACGTCCCCGATCTGGTCCTGCGCCTGGCGCGCCGCGGTGCTGTACCGGCGCTCGAAGTACGTGCACAGCGGGACGAGCGGCGCGACGGGCACGAGCAGCAGCAGCCCGAGCCCCCAGTCCTGGATCACCAGGATCACCACGCCGACGACGATCGTCACCCCGTTGACCAGGAGGAAGGTCAGCGGGAAGGCGAGGAACAGGCGCAGCATCATGAGGTCGGTCGTCGCTCGCGAGAGCAACTGGCCCGAGGCCCACCGGTCGTGGAAGGACGTGGGCAGCCGCTGGAGGCGCCCGAACAGGTCCCGCCGCAGCCCGGCCTCGACCCGCGCGAGCGGCCTCGCGACGAGCCAGCGCCGGAAGCCGAAGAGCACCGCCTCCGTTATCCCGAGCAGCAGCAGCCCGAGCGCCCCGAGCCACACCCCGCCCGGGTCGTGGTCCGCGACCGGGCCGTCCACGATCGCCTTGAGCACGAGCGGCACCACGAGACCGACGCAGGAGGCGATCACGGCGATCACGGCGGCGGTCGCGAGCCGGGCGCGTACCGGCCGGACATAGGGCCACAGGCGCGACAGGCTCCGCGCGGCCGAGCGGCGCTGGGGGGAGCCGGGAAGATCTGCTGTCACAGCGGCGAGATTACGTTCCGCCACTGACAATGCCCACCGGGTTTTCCTGTACGCCCCAGACATCCGGCCACCGCGAGGCGATCCACCGGCCCCGCCGCGCCCCTCCGGCTCCGGGCCGCACGGCTGCGGCGCCGCCGACCGGTCGGAGGACGGGCCCCGGCGAACTGGCCGATACCGTGCGCCCGTCCGCGCCGCGAGCCTCGTGTCACGACCGCGCGAGGGGCCCCGAGGGCGCGCGCCCCCCTCCTCGTCGGCCTCCGTGACCTGCGTAGGAGCCACGGAGGGCGCCGTGTCGTCGTCGGCGGCTCCTTCCGCGTGCGCGACGCGCGGTCTCCGGCGTCTTTCGGGCCGAACGGGGCGGGGAAGGGGACGACCGTCGCGTGCGTCGCGGAACTGCGCGCCCCTGATACCTGCCCGTCCGCGCCCCCGGTGCTCGCCCCGCGCGCCGAACGCCCCGCCGTCAGCCGCCGCTTGGGCGCGCGGGACGGGGGGAGCGCACTCTCCCGAGGATCACTGTGCGTGAAGCCCGCGCGACCCGGGTGCGGGATCGGGGCGGCATCCAGCCCGCAGCCGTGGGCCACCGCCCCCCTACGCGGCAGCCGAGGGCACCCGTGCTTTCCTCGACGCCCGCGCGGCGCACCACTCCGGGAACCGGCACCGTGCGACCTCCCCTGACGCGTCGCACCTCCGCCCGGCCCCGCCCCGCTTCCCCCGCCCCGTAGGATTCACCCCCAGGACACCCCCGCGCCCCGTACCGGTGACGCGCGGGAGCCCGGGTGGAGACTCCCCGGCGGGTCCCCGACAGGTGGAATCCATGGAGCGGAACGGAGGCGGCGGCCATGCGGCGTGTGGTGCGGATGGCCGGGAGCGGGCTCGTGCTCGCCGGGCTGCTCGGCGGGGTGAGCGCGTGCGGAAACCCCTTCGGGGGCGAACACGCCGTCTTCGGGAAGCCGCTCGGCGAGCAGCTCAGGGCCGCCTCGCGGGCGAGTCAGGAAGGGCTCACCGCGCGCTTCGCCTCGCGCCTCGACTACGGCGGCGCGGGCACGAAGGCCACGGACGTCACCGCCGGCACGCTCGACTGGGACCAGGACGTCGCCCGCGCCGAGCGCACCGTCCACGTCCCCGGCCCCCTCGCCGAGGCCGACGCGAGCGCCATCAGCGGGCGCGAGGAGCGCCGCGACGTGCGGCAGACATACGCCGTGCGCGGCCACGGGAGCGTGTACGTGGCGGCGGACGGCGAGAAGGGCCGGACGTGGGTGCGCTTCACGTCCGCCGAGCGGAAGAAGCGCGGTCTCAACGGGGACAGCGACCTCAACCGCCTCAACGGCGCGGTCCTGCCCTACGGCGGCACCCTCGCCGAAGTCCTCCCGTACGCCAAGCCCGCCAAGGAGCCCACGCGCCTGTCGGGGGGTGGCCGCCGCTACACCGCGACCGTCCCCGCCGCGCACGCGGCCGATGTCCTGCCCGCCGCGCTCGCCCGTCCCCTGCGCCAGGCCGAACGCCTCGGCCACGCCAAGGGCTTCCCCGTCACCGTCACGACCGACGGCATGGGCCGCGTCGTGAAGATGACCGCCGACCTCGCCGCCCAGCTCGACGAGCTGCACACCCAGGGCCTCCTGAGCGACGTCACGACGCTCCGCTCCGAACTGCGCCTGAGCCGCTACGGACGCTGGCAGCGCGAGGACTTCCCCGGCGCGCACCGCCTCGTCACCTCGACGGAGACCCTCCGCACGGCACGCGGCCTCACGCCCGGCACGTGCGCCGACACCCAGCTCCTCGGCCTCGGCAGCCGTGCCCTCTTCCCCGTCGACTGCGCGGACCCCCACGACCTGTGGAAGTTCACGAGCGGCACCTACCGGCGCACCCTCGGCACCCTCGAAGGACTCGACGCCCTCCCGCTCGCCGCCTGCCGCGCCGGACTCGCCGAGGCGAAGCCGGTCAACGGCGCCCCGGACCCGAAGACGCTCACCGTGACCCGCGACGGCCTGCGCTACGCGGTCGTCAAGACCAACGGCACGACCAAGACGCCCCACTGGCGCGGGACGCCGCCCGCGAAGCTGCCGAAACACTCGGAACTGCGCGTCGAGGGCGACGCCTCCTGCCTCGTCACGACCGCCTACGAGCCGCTCTCGTAACAGCCCCACGGAGAGGGCGCCAGGCGGCGCCGCCCCACGCCACGCCGCCCCACAACGCGCCGGTGCGCCCCCGCAAGAGGGCTCCCCTCTACTCCCGCACCCGCAGCACCACCACCGACCGCCCCTCCACCCGCACCGTCGCCCCCGCCGCGTGCACCGTCCCCGGCGCCTCCTCCTGCTCCTCCGCCGCCGTGTCCACGACGACCTCGTACGACGACGCCCACGGTGTTCCCGGCAGGGTGAGCAGGACCGGCTCGGGGTCCGCGTGGAGGAACAGCAGGAAGCTGTCGTCCACGACGGGCGCGCCCGCGGCCTCCCTGGCGGGCAGGTCGCGGCCCGAGAGGTACATGCCGAGGCTGCGGCCTGGCGCGTACCAGTCGTCCTCGGTCAGCTCCGTGCCGCGCGCCGTGAACCACGCGACGTCGCGCCGCCCGTCGGCGAAGAGCGCCCGGCCCGTGAAGAAGGACCGCCTGCGCAGTACGGGGTGCGCGCGGCGCAGCGCGACGAGCCGCGCGACGAGCGCGCACTGCGCGCGCCACTCGGGCGCGTCGAGCAGCGACCAGTCGAGCCAGCCGATCTCGTTGTCCTGGCAGTACGCGTTGTTGTTGCCGCCCTGGGTCCGCCCCAGCTCGTCCCCGGCGACGAGCATCGGGACACCGGTGGACAGGAGCAGCGTCGTGAGGTGGTTGCGGAGCTGACGCCGCCGCAGCGCGCGGATGCCCGGGTCCTCCGTCTCGCCCTCCGCGCCGTGGTTCCAGGAGCGGTTGTCGTCCGCGCCGTCCCTGTCGCCCTCGCCGTTCGCCTCGTTGTGCTTGTGGTCGTAGGTGACGAGGTCCCGGAGCGTGAACCCGTCGTGCGCCGTCACGAAGTTGACGCTCGCCTGCGGGCTGCGCCCGCTCCACGCGTACAGGTCGCTGGAGCCCGACAGGCGGTAGCCGAGGTCCCGTACGTCCGGCAGCGCGCCGCGCCAGAAGTCCCGCGCCGCGTCCCTGAAGCGGTCGTTCCACTCCGCCCACAGCGGGGGGAAGGCGCCCACCTGGTAGCCGCCCGAGCCCACGTCCCACGGCTCCGCTATGAGCTTGACGCGGCGCAGGACCGGGTCCTGCGCGATGACGGCGAGGAACGGCGCGAGCATGTCGAAGCGCTGCTCCTCGCCGTCCCGCCCGGCGCGCGCGAGCGCCGCCGCGAGATCGAAGCGGAAGCCGTCCACGCCCATCTCGCCGACCCAGTACCGCAGCGAGTCGGTCAGCAGCCGCAGGACCTGCGGCTGGACGACGTTCAGCGTGTTGCCGCACCCGGTGAAGTCGCGGTAGCGGCGCGCGTCCTGCTGGAGCCGGTAGTAGCCCCGGTTGTCGATGCCGCGCAGCGAGAGCATGGGGCCGCGCTCGTCGGCCTCGGCGGTGTGGTTGTAGACGACGTCGAGGATGACCTCGATTCCGGCGGCGTGCAGCGCGCGCACCATGTCGCGGAACTCGCCGACCTGTTCGCCCCGCGTGCCGCGCGAGGCGTACGCGGCGTGCGGCGCGAAGTAGCCGATCGAGTTGTACCCCCAGTAGTTGGTGAGGCCGCGCCGCAGCAGGTGGTCCTCGTGCGCGAACTGGTGCACGGGCAGCAGCTCGACGGCCGTCACCCCGAGCCGCTTGAGGTGCGCGAGCGCCGCCGGGTGCGCGAGCCCCGCGTACGTGCCGCGCAGGTGCGCGGGGATGCCGGGGTGCCGCATCGTGAAGCCCTTGACGTGCACCTCGTAGAGCACCGTGTCCGCCCACGGCGTCTTCGGTCTGCGGTCGTCGATCCACTCGGCGGCCGGGGACTCGTCGTGCACGACGACGCCCTTGGGCACGTACGGGGCCGAGTCGCGGTCGTCGCGCACGGTGTCGGCGACGTGCTGCTCGGGCCAGTCGCGCACGTGCCCGTAGACCTCGGCCGGCAGGCGGAAGTCGCCGTCCACCGCGCGCGCGTACGGGTCGAGCAGGAGCTTCGACGGGTTCCACCGCGCCCCCGTCCACGGGTCCCAGCGGCCGTGCACCCGGTACCCGTAGCGCGTCCCCGGCGCGACGCCCGGCACGAAGCCGTGCCAGATCTGGTCCGAGCGCTCCGCGAGGCGCACGCGCCGCTCGTTCCCCTCCTCGTCGAACACGCACACCTCGACGGCCTCGGCGCCGCCCGCCCACAGCGCGAAGTTGGTGCCCGTGCGCCCCTCCGGGCCCCGGTGCCAGCGCGCGCCGAGCGGCGTCGGCGCGCCGGGCCAGGCGACGTCGCGGGCGAGGGCCCCGGGGCGCGCGGGGCGCGGGGGCGGGCCGTGCCCGGGGCCCGCGGTCGTCGTCGGCGGTCCCGGGTCCGTGCCCGGCTGCCGCCTCCCGGTCTCCTCCTGCTCGGCTGCGCTCGTCACCTTCCGGCCTCCTGGCGGCTCCGGGGACACTGGCACCGCGCGGCACCCGGGGCACGTGGTGCGTGAGGTGCCCGAGGGGCGGCGTGCGGCATCCCGGCCGCGGCTCGGCGGTTTCGTCCCACCCCTGTTCTTCCCCTCGCGAAGGCTTCGCTCACGTTTCGCCCCGGCGGGGCCCGGCGTTCACCGGGGTCCCGGCCCCCGCGCGGGCCGGGACCCCGGTGACGCCTGGCGAGAAGAGCGCAGGTGGGAGCGGGAGTTGGAACGCAACAGTGACAAACGCGGGGGTCTCGGGCGTCCGGGTGTGTGGTTATCTGACCGTGCGGATCGAACGCGGGGGACGCACAGGCGCTTCCCGCGCGTGGGCGAGGGGAGACACCGGAGTGAGCGGGCGAGCGACGGCGTACGCGGGTGCGGGGTGGCTGCGGGGGAGCGGTGGCGGGGCGCGGGCCCTGCCCGCGCTGCTGCTCGGCGTGCTCCTGCTGCTCGTGACGGCGTGCAGTGGGGACGGGGACGGCGCGGGCGCGAACGGCAAGAACGGGGGCAAGGTCAAGCCGAGCCCGACGCTCTCGCAGGCCGTCGTGACCGTCGCGCCGAAGGACGGCGCCAAGGGCGTGGACACGAACGGCGCCCTGAAGATCACCGCGAGCAAGGGGAAGCTCACGAAGGTCCGGGTCGCCGACACCAAGGGCACCGCGGTCGCGGGCGACATCGTCGAGGGCGGCACGGCCTGGCGGCCGAAGCTGCACCTGGCCGCTTCGACCACGTACAAGGTGCACGCGGTCGCGAAGGACACGCACGGCCGCGAGTCGGCGAAGGACACGACGTTCACGACGCTCGTGCCGAAGAACACCTTCATCGGCCGCTTCACGCCCGAGGACGGTTCGACGGTCGGGGTCGGGATGCCCGTCTCGCTCAACTTCTCGCGCGGCATCACGGACCCGAAGGCCGTCGAGCGCGGCATCAGGGTCACGGCCGAGCCCGACGTCGAGATCCGCCACAAGTGGTACGGCAACGACCGCCTCGACTTCCGCCCCGAGAGGTACTGGGCGCCGGGCACGAAGGTGACGCTGACGCTCGCGCTCGACGGCGTCGAGGGCCGCCCGGGGGTCTACGGCGAGCAGTCCAAGTCGGTGCACTTCACGATCGGCCGCAGCCAGGTCTCCTACGTGGACGCGAAGGCGCACACGATGCGCGTGACCCGCGACGGCAAGACGGTCAAGAAGATCCCGATCACGGCGGGCGCCCCCAACAGCACGACGTACAACGGGCAGATGGTCATCAGCGAGAAGTACAAGGTGACCCGTATGAACGGCGACACCGTCGGCTACGGCGGCGAGTACGACATCCCCGACGTCCCGCACGCCATGCGCCTGTCCACCTCGGGCACCTTCGTGCACGGCAACTACTGGGCGGGGCCCGGCGTCTTCGGCCACCAGAACGCGAGCCACGGCTGTGTGGGGCTGCGCGACGCGCGGGGCGGCGGCGACTCCTCGACGCCCGCCGCGTGGTTCTACAACGGCTCGCTCATCGGCGACGTCGTCGTCGTCTCGCACTCCCACGACAAGCAGATCCAGTGGTGGAACGGCCTCAACGGCTGGAACCTGCCGTGGGAGAAGTGGGAGAGCTGACGGCCCCTTGGGGGCAACGGGCACGGGGCGGCGCCTTCGCGGGCGGCGCCCCGTTCCCGCTCTCGCGTCTGCACCCGCCCGTGCCGTCCGCCGTCTCGTCCTCCGCGCCCCGCGCCCCGCGCCTGTGGTCAAGCGCACGTCCGCGCCCGTGACCCCGGCGCATAAGGTGCGGGCATGACTGTGCTCCTCGACGTCGCCGAAGGTGTCGCCACCCTCACCCTCGACCGGCCCCCCATGAACGCGCTCGACGCCGCCGTGCAGGACAGCCTGCACGCGCTCGCGGGCGAGGTCACCCGCAGGGACGACGTCCGGGCCGTCGTGATCCGGGGCAGCGAGAAGGTCTTCGCGGCCGGGGCCGACATCAAGGAGATGCGCGGCATGAGCCACAAGGACATGGTCCTGCGCTCGCGCGCCCTCCAGGACGCGTTCACCGCCGTCGCGCGCGTCCCGAAGCCCGTCGTCGCCGCCGTCACCGGCTACGCGCTCGGCGGCGGCTGCGAACTCGCGCTGTGCGCCGACCACCGCGTCGCCGCCGAGAACGCCAAGCTCGGCCAGCCGGAGATCCTCCTCGGCCTCATCCCGGGGGCCGGCGGCACGCAGCGGCTCTCGCGCCTCGTCGGCCCCTCGCGCGCCAAAGACCTGATCTTCACCGGTCGTCAGGTCCGTGCGGACGAGGCGTTGCGGATCGGCCTCGTCGACCAGGTCGTCCCCGCCGAGGAGGTCTTCACCACCGCGCACGCGTGGGCCGCGAAGCTCGCGAAGGGCCCGGCGCTCGCGCTGCGTGCCGCGAAGGAGGCCGTGGACGGCGGTCTGGAGACCGACATCGACACCGGGCTCGCTCTCGAACGCACCTGGTTCGCGGGGCTGTTCGCGACCGAGGACCGCGAGATCGGGATGCGCAGCTTCGTCGAGGACGGGCCGGGCAAGGCACACTTCGGCTGAGCGGCCGCCGGGCGGGTACGCGCGGGCGCGGCCCCCGCGACCCGTCGCCCAGCTCGCCGCCCCCGGGCGCACGGGGGCGTGCACACCCCGCGCGCGACGTCTTATGTCCGCCTTAAGCGAACCTTAAGAAACGGTGCGCACCCGGGGCGTGATCACTCGTCCGCACAGCGTCATCACCCCCGGTGACAGCCGCCGGAGCTTTCCTTTTGCCTTCGGCATATGCCGGACGTGGTCTTCACGAGCGTTCCGGCGCCCCGTCATATTCCGCCGGAACGCGCACGCGGACGGCTGGGGACCGCCATCATGGGGGCATGGCGGGGCTGGAGAGCACAACAGAGCACACGCGGCGGGCCGAGCAGGGCAGGCCCGTGGCACGGTGGACGCCGGGCGCGAAGGACGAACGCGCCCTGGCGGCCTTGGACGCGCACGGGAACCCGGCGGAGTCGGAGATCCGTGTCGAGGCGACCCCTGAGTCGGGGGGTGAGTTGCGCCGCCTCGCCGCGCTCGTCGTCACGGAGGAGTGGAGGCTGTCACCGGCACTCGCCGAGACCACCGCGCTTCTCGTCTCCGAACTGCTCGGCAACGCGGTGCGGCACGCGGGCGCGCGCTCCTTCGGGCTCCGCATGACGCGCAGGCCGGGACGCATCCGGGTCGAGTTCCGCGATCCCTCGCGGGCCCTGCCCTGCGTCATGCCGTCCCTCGGGACGGCCGTCACGAGCGGGTACGGGCTCGCGCTCGTGGAGCGGCTCAGCGAGCGGTGGGGCGTGGACCTGCTGCCCGTCGGCAAGAAGACGTGGTTCGAACTCCGCGCGACGGACCGCTGAGGCGCCGCGCCCGCGCGGGTGCGCGCCGCTGACACGGCGTCATTTCGCCCGATATCCGGCCCCCGCGTTCACCCCGCCCAGGCCCTTTGAGGACCCGCCCCTTCAGGGCCCGTCCCCTCCCGGTGCCCGCCACAGCAGCGCCTCGGCCCCCACCGCGCGGTACCCCGCCGCCTGGAACGCCCGCACGCTGCGGGCGTTCCCCGGGGCCTGCTGCGCCCATACCGCAGCGCCGGGCACGAGGTGACGCGCCGCCAGCGCGAGGGCCCGGCCCCGCCCCCGGACCGTTCCCCCGGTCCCCGCCGTCTCGATCGCCGTCTCCCAGCGCCCGCCCGGGCCCCTGCCGAGGAGCACCACATCGCCCTCGGCCGTCTCCCACACCCGTACCTCCGTGCGGCGCCGCAGCGCCCTGGCCACGCGCGGGTGTCCGTGCGCCGTGCTCTCCCGCAGCTCCAGCGGGGGCGGGCCCGGGAGCGCGGGGGCGACCGTCAGGAGGTCCACCGTGTCCATCCGCCGCCCGGTCCGCTCCAGGAGCGCGGAGAGGAAGGACGGGTGCAGGCTCGCGGCGAGCGGGTCGGAGCCTGCGCGCGCGAGCCGCTCCCGTACCCATCCCTCGTCCGTGTCGGCGAAGACGAAGGACCGCGCCGTCAGCGCGAGCACCCCGGCCTCGGGCTCCCCGGCCAGCGGCCACACCGTCGTCGTCCCGTCGGGCGCGGGGAAACGCCCCCGCGCAAGATCCGCGAAGAGCGCCCGCAGGTCCGTCATGATCCGTGCTCCTTCTTCCCGTGGCGGTCTCGCCCTCCTCCGGCCGGGAGGGGCCGGATACCCTGACGGCCTGACAGCAGCACCGAGAAGGGGTGGACGGGCCGATGGCCGACATCGAAGAGGCACGCAGGACGTTCCAGCAGTTCGACGCCGACGGGGACGGCTTCATCACCGCCGACGAGTACAAGTCGGCCATGGCCCGCATGGGCGACTTCTACGTCACCGCCTCCGTCGCCGAGGCCATCATCGCCTCGAAGGACGCCAACGGCGACAAGCTCCTCTCCTTCGAGGAGTTCTGGGCGGGCGTCCACAAGGGCTGAGCCGCGCGAGGGGCGGTCCGCACCCGCAGACCGCCCCCACGGGCACACGGACCCCCGCGCCCCGCCCCGCCCCGTTCTCAGAGCCGCGCGGCGCGCGCCCGCCCCGCCGTCCGCACGCTCCACCGGCCCCCGTGCCGGGCGAGCCGCAGCGGGTGCCCGAAGCACTCCGAGGCCGACTCGCTCGTGAGCACCTCGTCCACGGGCCCGCTCCCGAGCACCTTCCCGCCGCGCAGCAGCAGCGCGTGCGTCGTGCCGGGCGGCAGCTCCTCCAGATGGTGCGTCACGAGGACCGAGGCGAGCGCGGGCCGCCCGGCCGTCAGCGCCTCGATGCTCTCGATGAGCTGCTCGCGGCCCGCGACGTCGAGCCCGGTCGCCGGCTCGTCGAGCAGCAGCAGCCGGGGCTCCGGCATGAGCGAACGCGCGATGAGCGCCCGGCCCCGCTCGCCCTGCGAGAGCGTCGGCCACGTCGCCTCGGCGCGGTGCCCGAGCCCCAGCGTCGCGATGAGCCGCTCGGCGCGCTCGCGCTGCTCCGCGTCCGGCTGCCAGCGCGGCAGCGGCTCGACGCTGTTGGTCAGCCCGGTCAGCACCACGTCGCGCACCTTCAGCGCGCTGCGCAGCGGGTGGCGCGGATTGACATGCCCCACGTACGTCCGCAGTTCCCGCAGGTCCACGCGCCCGAGCTTGCGCCCCAGCACCTCGACCTGCCCGCGCGTGGGGTGGCTGAGCGCGCCGAGCAGGCTCAGGAGCGTCGTCTTGCCCGCGCCGTTGGCGCCGAGCAACGCCCAGTGCTCGCCTTCACGGACGGTGAGGGACACCCGGTCCAGGAGAAGCGCGCCCTCGCGGACGAGCGCGACCTCCTCGGCGTGCAGGACCGCTGTCGCGCGGCCCTCGTCTTCTGCTTCGCGTACGGGAGTGGTGGTCATAGTGCACCGAAAGGTACGCCCGCGCGGCCGGACCACGTTCCGCCCGTTCACGATCCGGACGCGGCGGGGGCGGCGGTAGGGGCAGCGGCGGCGGTATGGGGGTATGGGGGAGGGGCGGCGGTACGGGAGCGCGCCGCCGCAAAGAACCGCCGCGCTCTCCGGCCCGGCTCGCCTGCCTTGGGCCTCCGCCGGTCTCCTCAGTCCTCCGCCGCCGCCACCGGGAGCCGCAGCGCCCATTCGCCCGCGCCCCATGCCGTGAGCGTGTGCGCGGCGAGGCGGTCCTCCAGCAGGCTCGTCGCCTCGATGCCGAGGACGACGTCCGGCTCCAGGCCAGGCTCGGCGCGCAGGAGCGGGGCGAGCACCTCCGAGCGCAGCACCTGTTCCTCGGCCGCGCCCGACTCGGCCCGCGCCCTCGGGTAGCGCCGCGCCTCCTCCGGCGCGTCCGTCCGCTCCAGCGCCGCGTCCAGGCGGGCCGCCGCGCGCGGCAGCAGGACGCCCCACGCCGCCGCGTGCCCCACGAGCGCGCCTCGCAGCGCGCCGTGCAGGCCGAAGAGCGCGCCCAGGTTGGCGAGCGCGAGGGACGCGGCCGGGACCGCGTCCACGTACCTGCCGGGCGCCGGGTCGAGGCCGAGGGCGCGCAGGTGCTCCTCGGCGAGCATCGCGTGGCCGCGCGCGGGCTGCCCGTGCCCGGCGCGCGCGTGCAGGAGGGAGAGGAGCCCGGCCCGGGGGCGCGCGGGCAGCCGGGGCAGCGCCCAGGCGGGCCCGTCGTCCTGGAAGGCCCGCGCGGGAGTGCGCAGCACCGCGTACTCGCGGATCTGCCAGGGCTTCCCGTCCCGCTCCAGCGCGCCGCTCACACTCGTCGGATCGCCGCCCTCGGGCTGGACGAGCAGATCGGCGAAGGCCGCCGAGACGTCCTCGGCGCCGCGCGTCAGACCGCGCAGCGCCTCCAGGAAACGCCGCTCCAGGGGACGGCGCAGCCCCAGCAGGAGCGGCTCCCACTCGGCGGTGGGCTCCAGCCCCGCCCAGCCGCCGCGCTGGAGCCCGTAGAGGACGAAGAGGGCGAGTTGCAGGTCCTCGCCGAGCGGGTCCACCCGCGCGGCCTGCGGCCCCCAGGGGGGCGCGTCGCGCCCCGCGCGCAGCGCCGTGAGCAGGTGCGCGGAGAGATCACCGCGCGCCTCGGGAAGCTCCGGCGGCTCCTGCCGCGCCCCGCTGACCGCACCTGTCGCCGTCGTCATGCCCCCAGCCTGCTGCCCCCGCGCGCCCCGCACCACTCGGGCGGTCCACACGCGCGACACGAGCGGGCCCCCACCACGGCCACGCGCGGCCCCAGCGGGGCGCCCCTCCGGCGCTCGCGGAGCGGGGCCGGGGGAGGAGTCCCGTCTCCCCGGCAGGACGGAGCCGCGCCCCGGCCCGTCAGGGGAGCCGCGCCACGACCAGGCCCGCGTCGTCCCGGCGGACCGCCGCCTGGTTGAAGATCTGCCCCGCCACCGTCAACGGCGCCATGGTGAACAACCCCGGGAAGTCCCCCGGCTCCCACCGCGACGTCAATCCGTCCGAGTGCAGCAGCAGCGTCCCGTCCACGCCCGCCATGATGTCGTCGAACACGCGCAGCCTCGGCAGCTGGTGCCCCACGATCCCCGGTGCGGAGCCGAGCGAGCGCCGCCGCCCCTCGCCGATCACGTACGCGCTGATGTTCCCCGCACCGCAGAACCGCACCCGCCGCGTCGCGAGATCGAGCTTCGCGACGCCCACCGCCGCGCCCCGTCCGCCGCGCAGCGCCCCGTGCAGCACCCGCAGCACCTCGTCGGGCTCCCGGGCCGTGCTGCTCAGGAACGCCTCCACGGCGAGTTCCCCGGCGCGCGCCGCGAGCGGCCCGTGCCCCAGCCCGTCGCACATCATCACGAGGACGGCGCCGGGCCCGTCGCCGGTCGCGGCCACCGGCCGCGCCGCCCACGCGTCCCCGCACACGATCTCGCCGCTGATCGGCCGCGTCAGCCCCGCGACGAGCGGTTCCGGCCGGTGCGGTCCCCCCTCCCGGTCCGGCCAGAACCGCGCCGTGACCACCGTCCCGCGCTCGGGCAGCGAGTGGATGCCGAAGCCGTCCGCCAGCCGCCCGATCGTGCCGAGCCCCACGCCGAGCGTCCCCGCCGACGACGCCCCGTCCCGCAGCGAGTACGCGACGTCGGACATCCCGGGGCCGCTGTCGAGCGCGAGGAATTCGAGGGCGGCCTCATCGGGGGTACGGACCAGCCGCAGCAGCAGCGAACCGTCCCCCGCGTGCCGCTGGAGGTTCGTCGCCGCCTCGGTCACCGCGAGCGCGACCTCCGAGGTGCGCCGCGCCCCGAAACCGAGCCGGTGGCACAGCTGCGCCGCCGCGCTGCGCGCCGCCGCCGGCAAGGCGACATCCACGCGCAGCCACGCGACGTCCTCGGCGCGCGGCATGTCGTACGCGCCGACCTGCCACCCGTTCCGCCCCCGCCCGTCCGGCTCCTCTAGCGTGCCCACTTCGTCACCGTCACCGTCGTTCCTTCGCCCACCGAGGTGTCGAGGTCGAAGTCGTCGACGAGCCGCCGCGAGCCGCTCAGGCCGAGGCCCATGCCGTCCCCCGAGGTCCAGCCGTCCGTGAGGGCGAGGTCCGGCTCGGGAATCCCGGGCCCCTCGTCGCGGAACACGAGCCGCACCCCTTCGTGCCCGCCCGCGCTGACCCGGCTCGCGAGCAGTTCGCCGCCGCCCGCGTGGACGAGTGTGTTGCGGGCGAGTTCGCTCGCCGCGGTCACCAGTTTCGTCTGCTCGACCAGGGAGAGCCCGCTCTCCTGCGCGAGGGCACGCACCAGCTGACGCGCCTTCACCACGTCGTTGTTGGTGGCGATCGTCATCGTCTGCGCCGGCGCGGGTGCCGGCTGAGGGCTCGTCATCCGCGTTCCGGAGCCGTACGTCCCGCGCGGCGCAGCACGCGCAGCCCCTGCTCCAGGTCGAGCGCGGTGCGCACGCCGCCGAGCGAGAGCCCCAGTTCGACGAGTGTCATCGCGACGGCCGGGCGCATCCCGACGACGACCGTCTCCGCGTCGAGCACACGCGAGACGGCGGCCGTCGTGGCGAGCATCCGCCCCACGAAAGAGTCGACGATCTCCAGCGCCGAGATGTCGATGACGACGCCGCGTGCCCCCGTGCGGACGATCTCCTCCGAGAGGTCCTCCTGGAGGTCGAGGACGCTCTGGTCGTCCAGCTCGACCTGGATGGGCACGAGGAGCGTTCCGCCGATCCGCAGGATCGGGACGCGTTCGCTCACAGCAACCCTCCCGGCACGACCGAGCCGTCCGCCTCGTGGTCCGCCTTGATGCGGCGCAGGGCGTGCGCGAGCGCGTCCGCGAGCGAGGACTTCGTCACGATGTCGCCGAACTCGATGCCGAGCCCGACGATGGTCTGCGCGATCTGCGGCCTGATCCCGGAGATCGTGCACTCGGCCCCCATGAGGCGCGCCGCCACGACCGTCTTCAGCAGGTGCTGGGCGACCTGCGTGTCCACGGCCGAGACCCCGGTGATGTCGATGATCGCCTGGGTCGAGTTGTGGTCGATGAGCGCCTGCAGCAGCTTCTCCATGACGACCTGGGTACGGGCCGAGTCGAGCGTCCCGACGAGCGGCACCGCGATCACGCCGTCCCACACCTTCACGACCGGCGTGGACAGTTCGAGCAACTGCTCGGCCTGCGCCGTGATGATCGCCTCACGCGTCGTGGCGTGCGCCTCGACGGTGAAGAGCCCGAGGCTGTCCACGAGCCGCGAGAAGTCGAGGAACGCGGCCATGTCGGCGCGCGAACCCGACAGCTCCGGCTGCACGATCTCCTTGAACAGGAAGACGCCGAGCGCGGTCTCGGTGGGCGTGAAGCCCTGCCTGGCCCGGTTGCGCGACAGCTCCACGAGCAGCCCGCGCACCTCCGTGTAGGGCTCGGCCCGGTGGTCGAGCGAGCCTCCGCGCAGCGCCCCGAGCACGGCCGCGTACAGCTCGCGCAGCTCCTGCCCCACCTCGGGCGCGCTCACCCGGCCCTGGAGCGGGGGCAGCGCCCGCTCCACCCACGCCGCGGTGAGCCGCTCCTGCTCCGCGGCCAGCACCTCCGCCAGCCTCTCCACACTCCCGGCAGTCGCCATCGGCTCCGTTCCTCCTCGGGCGTCACGGGTACGGGGACCAGGCCCCGGCTGAGTCACCGACCCTACGCCGCCCCGCCTCGGCGGCGGGAAACACCCTGATCATTGTTGTGCGGCAAATATCGCATGCGTGCCGAGCGGCCGGAAGGGCACCCGGCTCCACACAGCGGAACCGCGGTGGGCGGTTCCCCGGGAGTGGGGAGAGGACATGACGGACGGCAACCTGTGGAACTACAGCCCCGAGGTCACCAACTACGCGGACGCCGAGATCGTCGGCTACAAGGTCGAGGCCCGCGACGGTCACATCGGGGAGGTCGACAAGCACTCGACGGACGTCGACAGCCAGTACATCGTCGTGGACACCGGCGTCTGGATCTTCGGCAAGGAGGTCCTCCTCCCGGCCGGCACCCTCACGGGCATCGACCACGAGAACAAGACGGTGACGGTCAGCCGCACCAAGGACGAGATCAAGTCGGCCCCGGAGTTCGACAAGGACAAGCACCTCGCCGACCCCGGCTACCGCACCGAGATCGGTACCCACTACGGGCGCGGCGGGGCGGCGTGACGATCCTCACCCCTCACCTCCCCGGCCCGGACCACCGCAGTCCGGGCCGGGGCGCGCGTGCCCCCGGCACCCGCTGACCGGCACGGGGGCGGGGCAGGCGGGCCCGGCGGGGGCTGACGCGGCCGATCAGCGGCTAGACCGCGCCCGGTCGCCGCCCTCCCCGCTCGCCCGGCCGCCACCGCTCGCTCGACGGCGGGGCAGGGGACACACCCTTCGCCAGGCCGCCACCCCTCACACCGGCTCCTCGTCGGACCACTGGTCGAGAAGGGCGTCGACATCCTGCTCCCCGGCCTCCTGGCCCCCGTCCGTCAGGAACTGCTCGGTCCAGATCACCTTGCCGCGGTTCAGGTAGCGGGTGCCCCAGCGGTCGGCGAACTGCGCGACCAGGAAGAGCCCGCGCCCGCCCTCGTCACTGCTCTTCGCCCGCCGCAGGTGGGGCGCCGTGCTGTTGCTGTCGCTGACCTCGCAGATGAGCCCCGACACGTCGTGGAGCAGCCGCAGCCGCGCCGGCGGGGCGCCGTAGCGGATCGCGTTGGTGACCAGCTCACTGGTGATCAGCCCGGTCGTGTACGCGAGGTCCCCGAGACCCCACTCGTCGAGCCGCGCCAGCACCTCGACGCGCAGGCGCGAGACGGCCGCCGGGTCCGGCGGGATGTCCCACTCCGCGATCCGCTCGGAGGGCATCCGGCGGGTACGCGTCACGAGCAGCGCCACGTCGTCGCCCGGCTCCCGCACGAGCAGGCGCTCCATGACGGCGCCGCACGTCTCCTCGGGACCGCGCCCCGGCACGGCGAGCGTGTCGCGCAGCAGGGCGAGACCGGTGACGATGTCGCGCTCCCTGTCCTTGACGAGCCCGTCCGTGAAGAGCACGAACAGGCTGTCGGGGGGCAGGGTCAGTTCCGTCTTCTCGACGGGCAGCCCGCTGCCGAGACCCAGCGGCGGCGAACCCGGGATCTCCGGGTACGTGGCCACCCCGTCCGGGGTCACGAGCGCGGGGCCGGGGTGCCCGGCCCGCGCGACCGCGCACACCCCGGAGACCTGGTCGTAGACCGCGTAAAGGCAGGTGGCGCCGGTGACGGGGGGATCGTCGCCGCCGGACGACTCGGCGTTCTCCTCGTCCTCGTCCATCCGGGCCACCAGCTCGTCGAGATGGGCGAGCAGCTCGTCAGGGGCGAGATCGAGCGAGGAGAAGTTGTGCACGGCGGTACGCAGCCGCCCCATCGTCGCCGCCGCGTGCACCCCGTGCCCCACCACGTCCCCGACGACCAGCGCGAAGCGGGCCCCCGAGAGCGGGATGACATCGAACCAGTCCCCGCCCACCCCGGCCTTCGTGGGCAGGTACCGGTACGCCACCTCCAGCCCCGAGAGCTCCGGCAGCGCCCGGGGCAGCAGGCTGCGCTGGAGCGTCACGGCCATCGCGTGCTCGCGCGTGAACCGGCGCGCGTTGTCGACGGCGACGGCCGCGCGGGCGGCCAGCTCCTCCGCGAACGAGACGTCCTCGTCCTGGTACGGGGCCTGCTCCGAGCGCCAGAAGTCCACCATGCCCAGCACGACGCCCCGGGCCCGCAGCGGCACCGACAGGAGCGAGTGGATGCCGAAGTCCACGACCTCCTGGGCACGCTCCGGAGGGTGCGTGGTCCACGCGGCCGAGTCCGTGAGATCGGTGCACAGCTGCGCGCGGCCCGTCAGGACGGCGTCCGCGACGGGACTGCCGGGCAGGAAGTCGAAGACCTCCCCGGCCGGGAGGAGCGGGTGGTCGTCCCGGACGCCCCGGACCGTGACCCGGCGCATCTCGGTGCCCGCGAGCGTCGGCTCCTCGCCGCGCAGCACCGGTTCGAGGAGTTCCACGCTCACGTAGTCGGCGAAGCGCGGCACGGCGACCTCGGCCAGTTCCTCGGTCGTGCGCACGGTGTCGAGCGTCGTCCCGATCCGCACGCTCGCGTCGAACAGGAGCTGGAGGCGGCCGCGCGCGAAAGCGGCCCGGTTCGCCAGTTCGCGCAGCTCCGTCGTGTCGCGCAGCGTGGCCACCGAGCCCTGCCGCCCCCTGCCGTCCTCGCTCACCGGCCGCTGGTTGATGGCGACGAGCCGGTCGCCGACCGCGCGCATCTCGTCGTTGGCCGCGTGCCCGGAGGCGAGGAGCGAGGCGATGTCCGGCGCCATGCCCACCTCGTGCACGTCCCGGTCCGTCACCTCCTCCTCGTCCAGGCCCAGCAGCCGCCGCGCCTCGTCGTTGACGAGCAGCAGCCGCCCGTCGGGGCCGACGATGACGACGCCTTCGCGCACGGCGTGCAGCACCGCGTCGTGGTGCTCGTACATCCGCGTCATGCCCCCGGGGCCGAGCCCGTGCGTCTGCGCGCGCAGGCGCCGGCTCACCAGCGCGGTGGCCACGACGGCGAGGGCGAGCGCCACCGCGAACAGCCCGCCGAGGAGGGGGAGCTGTCCCATGACGACCCGGTTCACGCTGTGCAGCTTGATGCCCACCGAGACGAAGCCGACGATCCGCCGCCCGTCGAGGACCGGGCTCGTCGTTTCGACGGTCTCGCCGTAGCGGGGGCTGTCGAAGATCTCCTGGAACGGCTTGCCCGAGCGCGCCCGCGCGAAATCCCCCGAGAAGTGCTTGCCGATGAGCGAGGGATCGGGGTGGCTCCAGCGGATGCCGTCCGGGCTGAAGGCGACGACGAACGTGACGTTCGCCCTGGCGCGCACGGCCTGGGAACTCGGCTGGAGGACCGCGCTCGGGTCGCGCGAGCGCATCGCGGCGACGGTGCCCGGCGCGTGCGCGAAGGTCTCGGAGACGGCCAGCGAACGGTCGTAGGCCGCACGCGTCGCCCGGTAGTCCGCCTCGTGCACGTACACGGCGCCCATCATCAGGGCGAGCGCGACGATCACGAGCAGCTGGAGGACGAAGACCTGACCGGCGAGGCTGTGCGGGCTGCGCGGGAACAGAGCCCGCGCCCGCCGGAGGAGACCTGTCGCGCGCATGGACCAGTTGTAGCGCCCCCGAGCGTGCCCACCCGCGACGGCGCTCCGCAGGCACCCCTCACCGGAGTGCTCCCGGAGCATCCAGGGGGCGGAGAAGCACGAGAAAGCATTGCTCAAGCGCCCGCCCTGCGGGAGCCGGGCCGAAGGGCTCGCCCCCTGCCCGGCCTGCCCACCAGGGGCCCGCGTGGCGCGTCCGCCCGTGCCTCCCCGCAGGCCGCCCGCTCAGCGGCGGCGGGCGACGAGCGCGGTCCCGGCGATGACGCATCCGATGGCCAGCACCTTGCCCGCCCCGTAGTAGCGGGCCCAGTCCTCATCGGCCGAGTCCCCGCGCAGGACCGGCCACACGAGCAGCCCCGCCCCGATCACGGCGAGAACCACCCCACCGGCCACCCGGAGACCGGCCCACCACGGAGCCCCGCCCGGAGCAGCCGATGCCGCCCCTTCGCCTCGCTCACGGTCACTCACAGCGCGTCCTCCCCTGCCACCAAGATCGTCGGAGAAGAGGACGCCCCCGCACCACCGAGGAGTTCCCCTCTTCGCGTCTCGCCCCCGGACGGCGCCGCGAGACGCGAACGCGCTGATCAAGTCCCGTTCCCTCAGCACTCGATGATGTTCACCGCGAGCCCGCCGCGCGCCGTCTCCTTGTACTTGACGGACATGTCGGCGCCCGTGTCGCGCATCGTCTTGATGACCTTGTCGAGGGAGACGAGGTGGCTGCCGTCGCCGCGCAGGGCCATGCGGGCGGCCGTGACGGCCTTCGCGGCTGCCATGCCGTTGCGCTCGATGCAGGGGATCTGGACGAGACCGCCGACGGGGTCGCAGGTCAGGCCCAGGTTGTGCTCCATGCCGATCTCGGCCGCGTTCTCGACCTGCTCGGGGCTGCCCCCCAGCACCTCGGCGAGCGCCCCGGCGGCCATCGAGCACGCCGAGCCCACCTCGCCCTGGCAGCCGACCTCGGCCCCCGAGATCGACGCGTTCTCCTTGAAGAGCATCCCGACCGCGCCCGCCGCGAGCAGGAAGCGCACGACGCCGTCCTCGTCGGCGCCCGGTACGAAGTTCGTGTAGTAGTGCAGGACCGCCGGGATGATGCCCGCCGCGCCGTTCGTCGGCGCCGTCACGACGCGACCGCCCGCCGCGTTCTCCTCGTTCACCGCCATCGCGTAGAGCGTGATCCACTCCATCGCGCGGGCGAGCGGGTCCCCCTCGGCGCGCAGCTGGCGCGCCGAGGACGCCGCCCTGCGGCGGACCTTCAGGCCGCCGGGGAGGATGCCCTCGCGCGACATGCCGCGCGCCACGCAGTCCCGCATGACCCGCCAGATCTCGAGGAGACCGGCCCTGATCTCCTCCTCGGTGCGCCACGCCTTCTCGTTCTCCAGCATGAGCGCCGGGATCGAGAGGCCCGTCTCGCGGGTGAGGCGCAGCAACTCGTCGCCCGTGCGGAAGGGGTACTTCAGCACGGTGTCGTCGAGCTTGATGCGGTCCTCGCCGACCGCGTCCTCGTCCACGACGAAACCGCCGCCGACCGAGTAGTACGTCTTCTCCAGGAGCAGCGCGCCCGCCTCGTCGTACGCGAAGACCTTCATGCCGTTCGCGTGGTACGGCAGCGCCTCGCGGCGGTGCAGCAGCAGGTCCTCGTCGTAGTCGAAGGGGATCTCGTGCACCCCGAGCACCGCGATCCGCCCGCCCGTGCGGATCTCCTCCACCCGCTCGTCGGCGTGCTCGACGTCGACCGTACGGGGCGAGGCGCCCTCCAGGCCGAGCAGCACCGCCTTCGGGGTGCCGTGCCCGTGCCCGGTGGCACCGAGCGAGCCGAACAGCTCGGCGCGCACCCGCGCGGTCGGCACGAGCAGCCCCTCGTTCTTGAGCCGGCTGGCGAACATGCGCGCCGCCCGCATGGGGCCCACCGTGTGCGAGCTGGAGGGGCCGATGCCGATGGAGAACAGGTCGAAGACCGAGATGGCCACGGGACACTCCTCAAAAGACGGACGTCGTCGTCCGTCCGGGAACGGGGGACGTGCGGGAGAACGGGGAAGGGCGGAAGGGAACGGCGGAGGTGGGGGCGCGCGGCCCGTCCCGCGCGCCGGGGGTCTCCCCCCAGTGTGCGGGACGGGCCGGAAAGCGGCACGAAAGGCCCGTACCCGGCGTACCGGAACCCGTACGGGCCGGGGAGCGAGCCCCCGGGAACCGTGCCGGGACTCAGGCGCCCAGCGCCGGGTACAGCGGGTGCTTGTCGGTGAGCGCCGTCACCCGGGCACGCAGCGCCGCCGCGTCGTAGCCCGGCTTGAGGGCCTCGGCGATGATGTCGGCGACCTCGGTGAAGTCCGCCGCGCCGAAACCGCGCGTCGCGAGCGCCGGGGTCCCGATGCGCAGGCCCGAGGTGACCATCGGCGGCCGCGGGTCGTTCGGGACCGCGTTGCGGTTGACGGTGATGCCGACCTCGTGGAGACGGTCCTCGGCCTGCTGGCCGTCCAGCTCCGAGTGGCGCAGGTCGACGAGGACGAGGTGCACGTCCGTACCGCCGGAGAGGACCGAGACGCCGTGCTCGGCGACATCGGCCGCGACGAGGCGCTCCGCGAGGATGCGCGCGCCCTCCAGGGTCCGCGCCTGGCGGTCCTTGAAGTCCTCCGAGGCCGCGACCTTGAAGGCCACCGCCTTGCCCGCGATCACGTGCTCCAGCGGGCCGCCCTGCTGACCGGGGAAGACCGCCGAGTTGATCTTCTTCGCCAGCTCGGCCGTGGACAGGATCACGCCACCGCGCGGGCCGCCGAGCGTCTTGTGCGTCGTCGTCGTGACGACGTGCGCGTGCGGCACCGGCGAGGGGTGCAGACCGGCGGCGACGAGCCCGGCGAAGTGCGCCATGTCGACCATGAGGTACGCGCCGACCTCGTCCGCGATCCGGCGGAACGCGGCGAAGTCGAGCTGACGCGGGTACGCCGACCAGCCGGCCACGATGAGCTTCGGCCGCGCCTCCCGGGCCAGCTTCTCGACCTGATCCATGTCGACCCGGCCGGTCTCCTCGTCCACGTGGTACGCGACGACGTCGTAGAGCTTGCCGGAGAAGTTGATCTTCATGCCGTGGGTCAGGTGACCGCCGTGGGCCAGGTTCAGGCCCATGATCGTGTCGCCCGGCTTGAGCAGCGCGAACATCGCGGCGGCGTTCGCCTGCGCGCCCGAGTGGGGCTGGACATTGGCGTGCTCGGCGCCGAAGAGCGCCTTGACCCGGTCGATCGCGAGCTGCTCGACCACGTCGACGTGCTCGCAGCCGCCGTAGTAGCGGCGCCCCGGGTAGCCCTCGGCGTACTTGTTGGTGAGGACCGAGCCCTGCGCCTCCATGACGGCGACGGGGGCGAAGTTCTCGGAGGCGATCATCTCCAGCGTCGACTGCTGGCGGTGCAGCTCGGCGTCGACCGCCGAGGCCACCTCGGGGTCGAGTTCGTGAAGCGGGGTGTTGAGGAGCGAAGACAAGAGTTCAGTCCCTATCGTGCGTCGTCTCGTACGTCGTCCGTGCGCCGTCAGTCGTCGGAGCCCGCGAAGGCCGCGTACTCCTCGGCGCTCAGCAGGTCGCCGGGCTCCTCGCTGACGCGCACCTTGAAGAGCCAGCCGCCCTCGAAGGGGGCCGAGTTGACGAGCGAGGGGTCCTCGACGACATCAGGGTTGACCTCGGTGACCTCACCGTTGACGGGCGAGTACAGATCGCTCACCGACTTCGTCGACTCCAGCTCGCCGCAGGTCTCGCCGGCCGCGACGCTGTCACCGACCTCGGGGAGCTGCGCGTAGACGACGTCACCGAGCTGACCGGCGGCGTACGCCGTGATGCCGACGGTCGAGACACCGTCCTCGGCGGCCGACAGCCACTCGTGCTCTTTGCTGTACCGCAGGTTCGTGGGGTTGCTCATGGCCTGAATTCTCCTGTACGCGGGGGAGTGGTGGGAAAAGGGGGTGCGGAGGGACGGGGCGGGGAGGCGCCGGGGCCGGAGTGGGTCGCACGGGCGGCGCGCGCTCCCGTCACGCTTCTGGCACGGGCCGGGCGGACCCGGCGGACCGAGAGCCGCACGCGCGGCGGACCCGGGGGCCGCACGCGCGCGGCGGGACCGGCGACCCGCGGCGCTACTTCTGCCGCTTGTAGAAGGGCAGCGCCACGACCTCGTACGGCTCGTGCTTGCCCCGGATGTCGACGCCGACGCCCTCCGTGCCCGGCGCGGCGTGCGCGGCGTCCACGTAGGCCATCGCGATCGGCTTGCCGAGGGTCGGGGACGGGGCACCCGAGGTGACCTCGCCGACGACCTGCCCGTCCGCCACGACCGCGTACCCGGCGCGCGGCACCCGGCGCCCCGTCGCGATCAGCCCGACGAGCTTGCGCGGCGGGGTGCTCGCGGCCTTCTCCGCCGCGGCCTCCAGCGCCTCACGGCCGACGAAACGACCCTCGTTCGACGTCTTCTCGAACTTGACGACGCGCCCGAGACCCGCGTCGAACGGCGTGAGCGACGTGCTCAGCTCGTGCCCGTACAGCGGCATCCCGGCCTCCAGGCGCAGCGTGTCGCGGCAGGCGAGCCCGCACGGCACCATCCCGGACCCGGTCCCGGCGGCGAAGAGCGCGCCCCACAGCTTCGGCGCGTCGGCGGGCGCGCAGAACAGCTCGAAACCGTCCTCGCCCGTGTAGCCGGTGCGCGCGATCATGACCTCGACACCGCCGACGGAACCCGGCAGGCCCGCGTAGTACTTGAGCCCGTCGAGGTCCGCGTCGGTGATCTTCGCGAGGACGCCCGCCGCCGCCGGACCCTGCACGGCGAGGAGCGCGTACGCGTCCCTGTCGTCGCGCACCTCGGCGTCGAAACCGGCCGCGCGCTCGCGCAGCGCGTCCAGGACGGTCTGCGCGTTGGAGGCGTTGGCGACGACGAGGTAGGTGTCGGCGGCGGTGCGGTAGACGATGAGGTCGTCCAGGATGCCGCCGTCCTCGCGGCAGATCATCGTGTAACGGGCCCGGCCCTCCTTCACGGAGCCGATGTTGCCGACGAGCGCGAAGTCGAGCAGATCGACGGCCTGCGGGCCCGTGACGGTGATCTCGCCCATGTGGGAGAGGTCGAAGAGCCCGGCGCGCTCGCGCACCGCCGTGTGCTCCTCGCGCTCGCTGCCGTAGCGCAGCGGCATGTCCCAGCCCGCGAAGTCGGTCATCGTCGCGCCGAGCGCGCGGTGCGCGGCGTCGAGCGCGGTCTTGCGGAGGGGGGCGGTGTCTGGCGTGTCGCTCATGCGGTCGGCTCCCAGAAACGAGACGGGCGAGGTGGTTCCTCCCCATCTGTCATCGGGACCTGAGAGGTTCGCCATGACCCGCGCGCGGCGGGCGGACTTGCACCGTGGGTGGGACCGGTCGCCCGGCCCGCTTTTCAGATGTGCCTCGCCCGCGCGGTATCGGGGCCTGAGAGATTCAAGGGAGGGACTTGCTCCTTCGGCGCCCCGGAGCGGCTGTGCGGCTCCCGGGACTCTCCCGCGCGGATTCAAGCGGCCGTTATGAGGTTGTCCAGCCGACGGGCCGAAGGCTGCCGGGCTGGGGAGCAGCGGTGGATCGCCGCCATCATCGCACGCCGCCCCGGGCGACAGAAGGGGCATCCCGCCGCCCGTCCGCGAGGTAGGTCACTCCGGGGTTCCCGCACCCCCGCGCTGGGCATTTTCCCGGTGGTCCGCATTACCTTCTCTTTACTCTGGAGAGCGTGCGGCGGGCGGACCGCCGGCACGCGGGGAGGAAGCGCGATGCGGCAGCAGACCGGCACGGAGCGTGGCGACGCGGGAGAGCACCCGGGGGCGGCGGTGTGCCCGGGGGTGGGGGAGCGGGGGAGCGGTGGTACGGGCGGGTCGGGGGGACAGGGGGGTGCGGCCGTGCCCGGCCGGGCGGGGGGCTGCTCCGGTACAGCGGGAGTGGACGCGTACGTCGCGGACGGGCCCGCGCGCCGGGCCGCGCCCCTCGTCCTGGACCTGCGCCACGGTGCCCCGTACACCGCCCGGCGGCTGCGGTTCGGCGAGGGCGACCTGGTGGCCGTCTCCGGGCTTCCCGGAAGTGGCAAGTCGACGCTCCTCGCCCGCCACGCGGCCGCCCGCGTCCTCGACTCGCAGGACACCCGCGAACGCTGGGCGGCCCGGCTGCCCACCCTGCCCTACGCCCTGTACCGGCCGCTCGTCAGGCTCGACCACTACCGCGTCCTGCTGCGCGCCGCGCTCACCACGCGCCAGAGCCTCCTCGTGCACGACTGCGGGACGCTGCCTTTCGTCCGGGCCCTGCTCGCCCTCGCCGCGCGACGCCGCGGCACCCGCTTCCACCTGCTCTTCCTCGACGTCTCCCCGCCCCTCGCCCGCGCCGGGCAGCGCGCACGGGGACGCGAGGTGAGCCGCTACGCCTTCGCCCGCCACCGCAGGGCCGCGAGCAGACTGCGCGCCCGCGCCGCCCGCGGGCTGCTCCCGCGCGGCTGCGCCCGCCTCGTCCTCCTCGACCGCGAGGCCGCGGCGCGACTGGCCGGCCTCGACTTCGTACCCCCGGCGGGCCCCCGAGCCGTACCGCCCGCCGCACCGCCCACGGCGCCCCCCGCGCTGCCGGGACCGCGTCCCGCGGCCGGCGGCTGAGCGGCGCCGATCCCGGGCCGCCTGTCGGCGCCGCGCGCTACAGTGCGCCCGCAAGCAGCGAACGACAGCGGCCCCGCGTACCGCGGCGGCCCTGGGAACGACAGCGGGTCAGGCACCCGCCGGCACAGGGTGGGAAGAGGATGAACGTTCCGGCACAGACGACGGCCGAGACCGCGCCGTACGGCGGATGGCCGGGCAACGAGCTGGAGCAGGTGCTCGTCGCCTCGCTCGGCGTGCCGGGCGCGGGCGGGCGCATCGTCGAGACGCTCGGGCGCGCCACTATATGGGTGCCGCTGCCCAAGGGCGGCGGCCCCGAGAGCATGGCGCTCGACCTCCCGGCGGTCGAGCTGGACGGTCAGGCGTACGTGGCCGTGTTCAGCTCGCAGCAGCAACTGCTCGGCGTCATGGGCACGTACACGCCCTTCGCCGAAGTGCCCGCGATCGACTTCGCGCGCGGACTGCCCGCGCAACTCGGCATCCTTCTCAACCCCGAGGGCACCGTCACCGTGCCCCTGCCCCCGCCCGCCGTCGCCGAACTGTGCCGCGCGGGACGCACGGTGCTCGACGGGCCCGGCGGCGGCGGCCGGGTGCGGTTGCGCGAACCGGACTGGCAGGTGGACCCGGTGGACTTCTTGAGCGCCGCTGCCGAGGAGTTCGCCGCGACGGGGCTCGTCCGCACCGCCCGCCGCTGCCTCGCCGAGGTCGAGGACCAGCCGCCCTCCCTCTTCGTGGGCGTGGAGCTGAGCGACCCGGCGGGCGGTGAGGCGGTGCTCGACGCGCTCGGGCGCGCGCTCGGCCGCGTCCCCGTCGCCTGGCCGGTCAACCTCATCCTCCTCGACGTGGCCCAGGACCCGGTCGCCGACTGGCTGCGGGCGCGGGTACGCCCCTTCCACCAGGCCGCCGGGTACTGAGCGGGCTGGGTCCGCGCGCGGACCGGTCGGCGGGCCGGACTGGTTTGATGGGAGGTCGCGCGGGGCTCCGGTGCGGGGTTCGCGGGGCGTCGGCGCAGAGCTGCGCGGGCTTTCGGCGCGGGGTCGCGCGGGGTTTCCGCGCGGGGCTTCGGCACGAGGTCGCGCGCGGCGCGGCACTGCGCTCCGGGACAGGGGCCAGTACGGTGGGTCGGTCGATTCACGACGAAGGGGCGGTCACAGGTGAGTGCGTCGGGCACGGCGGCCGGGGGCGAGCTCCCGGGCCGCACGCGGCCGGGGACGGGGGAGCACCTCGAAGAGACGTTGCGGCAGGTCGTACCGGGCCGCTTCGACTCCTACGAGGCGCTGTTGCACGCCCTCGCCACGAGCAGCGTCCACATGCTGCTCTTCTCCGGCACCCCGGGCTCGCCCGAGGCGCGCTACGGCTCCATGGAGGTGGCCGGGCACTCCTACGCCCCCTGTGTCACCTCGCCCGGCGAACTCGCGGCGAGCGGCTGGAGCCGCGCGCAGGTCCTGGAGCGTGGCGAGGCGGTGGCAGCCGCCCTCTACCCCTCGCGCCGGGGCCTGTGGATCAACCCGCACGCGCCCGGCGGCGGCATCGGCATCCCCTGGGCGGACCTGCGCCGCGTCGCGCTCGGCCCCGCGACGCAGCCGGCCGGACCGCTGCGGCTCGCCGAACCGACCATCGAGCTGCCCCAGTTCTACGCGCTCCTCGCCCAGCAGGCGCACCGCACGACCGTCGTCCGCGGCCTGCACCGCGCCTGGGTCCAGCCGACCGCGGGCCTGCCGTGCCTCGCCATCGGCCTCGACCTCTACGAGGAGGGCCCGCAGTCCGTCGAGGCCGCGCACACGATGCTCCGCCTCTCCTCGACGGCCCTGCCCGAGGACCTCACGGCCATGGCGGTCTCGCTCAAGGACCCGCACGACCCGCTCGCCCAATGGCTCCGCGAGCGGACCCGCCCGTTCTACACCCGGGAAGCGCACGCGCCGGGGCAGGGGGCGGGACAGATCCCGGGGCAGCTTCCCGGCCAGGGGGCGGCGGGGCAGGGCCTTGGGCAGGAGCAGGGGTACGGGTATCCGACGCCGTATGCGGGGCCGCAGGGCTGAAGGGGCGGGGGCGGGGGCGGGGCGACGGTGGCGGATCTGGGGCGACCTCACACCTCCGGCTCCACCCACAAGGACCTCACGCTCCAGGGCCCCACGCCCCGGGTCCCGTATTCCAGGACCGCTCCAGGGCCGCTCCGGGGCCCCGCACCTTCGGCCCCACGCCTCGGGCGCCACATCCCTTGGACCGCACACTGCAGGCCCTCACGTTTCAGGGCCCCCGCGCCCCGGTCCCCACACCCGGGCCGTACACGTTCCGCCCCGGCCCCCGCACTCTGAGGCCCCACGCCTCGGCCCCCGCAACCACCCCCGGGCCCCACGCCGCGGCCCCTGCAACACCCCAAGCCCCTGCCCCAGGGCCCACGCCCCAGGGCCCACACGCCGTCCCCACGCCCCACCAACAGCCCTGCGGACAGCCCCCTCCCTCCCGGGGGGCGACCCCAATACCATCCTCCCCCACCCCCCACCCCGCCCTGCCCCCACCGCGGAAATCTGTGGACAACTCCGCACTTCCCCTCCATCGCCTCACTCCTCCGAGTGAGGCGATGTCGCGTGGCGGCTGTTTATCCACAGCTCGCCCCACCGCGACCCCGAAAGCGCCCCCGGGGTGGTATTGCCTGCCTCTGCCTCCGTCGCACCTCAAGTGCGCCCCACTGACCCTCTGCACCCCCATGCCCACCTGTCACCCCATGTGCGGTCCTTTGTCGCCCCACTTGGCGGGCGCCGCGCTCAACTCGTCCAGCATGTGGACGAGTTGCGGGGTGCCCTGAGTCTATTTCGCAGTGATGTCCGACATTGACGCAGGTGGTGCATCGGTGCGCTTTGCCGGTCATCGAACGAAGTAACTGCCCAGTGTTCGGGTTGCGTTGACCGCTTCGCGGATAACGGTGAAACCGAATACGGATCACGGTTGCGCAACCTTTGGCCGGAGGGTCTGGTCGCCGCGCATGGGCGGGATGAAGACTTCCGTGCTCAGGGACGGACCGTTCCTGAGTACAACTGTTCGACAGGCCGCTTCGGGCGGCAAGTGTGGGCCGGCCACCGCCGGTTGAGAGGGGTCGCTGGCACGATGACGGCACCACTGCATGAGCCGGCGGAGATGGCACCCTCGGCCGCCGATCTCAAGGCCGGCATGCCCAAGGAGAAAGTGCAGGGCCGGTCTCTCGGGAGAATCGCCTGGGAGCGCCTCAAGCGGGACAAACTCGCCCTGAGCGGCGGGGTGATCGTCGCCGTCCTGGTCCTCGTGGCGGTCTTCGCGCCGCTCGTCGCGCACCTCTACGGCCAGGACCCGGACTCGTACCACGAGAGCCTCATCGACCCGCTGTTCTCGACCCCCAAGGGCTCGCTCGGCGGCGTGAGCGGCGACCACTGGCTCGGTGTCGAACCGGTCAACGGCCGCGACATCTTCGCGCGCATCCTCTACGGCGCGCGGATCTCGCTCCTCGTCGGTTTCCTCTCGGCCCTCGTCGCCGTCGCCCTCGGCACCGTCCTCGGTGTCCTCGCCGGCTACTTCGGCGGCTGGGTCGACGCGGTCATCAGCCGGGTGATGGACGCGCTGCTCTCGTTCCCGCAGCTTCTCTTCATCATCGCGCTGGTCTCGGTCATGCCCAACAACATGCTGGGGATGTCCGGCACGAGCGTCCGCGTCTTCGTGATGATCCTCGTCATCGGCTTCTTCGGCTGGCCCAACGTCGGCCGCGTCGTGCGCGCCCAGACGCTGAGCCTGCGCGAGCGGGAGTACGTCGAGGCCGCGACGAGCCTCGGCGCGGGCAAGGGCCACATCATCTTCAAGGAACTGATGCCCAACCTCGTGGCGCCGATCATCGTCTACACGACGATGATGATCCCCACGAACATCCTCAACGAAGCCGCGCTCAGCTTCCTCGGGGTCGGCGTGAAGCCGCCGTCGTCCTCCTGGGGGCAGATGCTCTCCAGCGCGCTGAGCTACTACGAGACCGACCCGATGTACATGGTCGTGCCCGGTGTGGCGATCTTCGTGACCGTCCTCTCCTTCAATCTCCTCGGCGACGGCGTGCGGGACGCGCTGGACCCCCGGGGCTCCCGCTAATCGCCCAATCCCCGACGGCTCCCGCGTCCGCGGGACGTCAATGACACGGAGGAACCCAGATCGTGAAGACCCACTCGACCGGGCGGCGCAAGCAGGCCCTCGCGGCAACCGCGGCGATCGCGGCGCTGCTGTCCGTCGCCGCCTGCGGCGGAGGCGACTCCGACGACGGCAACGGTGGCGGTGGCGGTGCCAAGGCGGCCGGTTTCGACGCGGCCAACAACAAGGTCGCCAACGCGTCCGCCAAGAAGGGCGGCACCCTCAAGTTCGCGTCCGTGCAGGACGCCGACTCCTGGGACACCACGCGTGGTTACTACGGCATGGCGTGGAACTTCATGCGCTACTACAGCCGTCAGCTGATGACCAGCGCGCCCGAGCCGGGCGCCAAGGGCAGCGAGGTGGTCCCCGACCTCGCCAAGGAGAAGGCCGAGATCTCCTCGGACGGCAAGACCTACACGTACCACCTGCGCGAGGGCATCACGTGGGAGGACGGCAAGCCGATCACCTCCCAGGACATCAAGTACGGCATCGAGCGCCAGTGGGCCCAGGACGTCCTCTCCGGCGGCCCCGTCTACATCAAGAACGTGCTCGACCCGGACGGCAAGTACAAGGGCCCCTACAAGGACACGTCCAAGGAGGGCCTGAAGGCCATCCAGACGCCGGACGACAAGACCATCGTCTTCAAGCTCCCGAAGCGGAACTCCGACTTCGAGGAAATGCTCGCGATGACCTCGTCCTCGCCGGTGCGCAAGGACAAGGACACCAAGTCCAAGTACGGACTGCACCCCTTCTCCTCGGGCCCGTACAAGTTCCAGTCGTACAAGCCCGCGAAGTCGCTGACGCTGGTGCGCAACACCGAGTGGAAGCAGGCCTCGGACCCGGTCCGCAAGGCGCTCCCGGACAAGATCACGATCACGTTCTTCACCAACGCGGACGACATGGACAACCGTCTGCTCAACGGTGAGTTCGACCTCGACCTGAACCAGACGGGTCTCTCCCCGCAGGGCCGCACCAAGGCCCTCAGGGAGCACAAGAACAACGTCGACAACCCCGTCTCGGGCTACATCCGTTACGCGGTCTTCCCGCAGACCGTGAAGCCCTTCGACAACATCCACTGCCGCAAGGCGGTTCTCTACGGCGCCGACCACAAGTCGCTCCAGACGGCGCGCGGCGGCCCGCAGGCCGGTGGCGACATCGGCACGAACATGCTGCCGCCGTCCGTCCCCGGCTCCGAGGGCCAGAAGTACGACCCGTACGGCATGGCCGCCAACGACGGCGCGCCGAACACCGCCAAGGCCAAGGAAGAGCTGAAGGCCTGCGGCAAGCCGAACGGCTTCAAGACCACCATCGCGGTGCGCAACAACAAGCCGGTCGAGGTCGCCACCGCCACCTCGCTCCAGGCCTCGCTGAAGAAGATCGGCATCCAGGCCGACATCGACCAGTACGACGGCGCGCAGACCGCGGGCATCATCGGTAACCCGAAGGTCGTCAAGTCCAAGAACTACGGCATCATCATCATGGGCTGGGGCCCCGACTTCCCGTCGGTCCAGGGCTACGGCCAGCCGCTGTGGGACTCGCGCTTCACGCTGGACAACGGCAACAACAACTACGCCATGATCGACGACAAGGCGATCAACGGCGACTTCGACAAGTTCAACAACGAGCTGGACAAGGCGAAGAAGGAGAAGATCGCCACCGACATCAACCACAGGGTGATGGAGGGGGCTTACTACCTCCCGTTCGTCTTCGAGAAGTTCATCAACTTCCGCTCCTCGCGGCTGGCCAACGTCTACAGCACGAACGCTTTCTCGGGCATGTACGACTTCGTCAACCTGGGCGTCAAGTAACACCACGACCGTCGGCACACCCGCCGTACTGCACGAAAGGCAGGTGAAGGCCACGACGGCGTGATCGCGGGCCACCGGGACGACCTCCCGGTGGCCCGTGGACCGCGGCCGGGCCGGAAGCAGTGCTCGCATACCTCATCAGGCGGCTCTTCGCCGTCGTCGTGATGCTGGTGGTCATCATGTTGGTGGTCTTCGGCATCTTCTTCCTCATACCGAAGTGGACCGGAGTCGACCCCGCGACGATGTACGTGGGCAAGCAGTCCGACCAGGCGGCGCTCGACGCCGTCCGGGAGAAGCTGCAACTCGACCAGCCGATCTTCGTCCAGATCTGGGACTTCTTCAAAGGCATCGTCGCCGGCCGTACCTACTCCGGTGGCGGCGAGGTGACGCACTGCGCCGCCCCCTGCTTCGGTTACTCCTTCCGGAGCGAGCAGGCCATCTGGCCGCAGCTCACCGACCGGCTCCCGGTCACGGTCTCCCTGGCCGTCGGCGCGGCCGTGCTGTGGGTGGTCTTCGGCGTCGCGGCCGGTGTCCTCTCGGCGCTCAAGCGCGGCTCGGTCTGGGACCGCGGCGCGATGCTCGTCGCCCTCTCCGGCGTCTCGCTGCCCATCTACTTCACCGGCATGCTCGCCGCCGCGATCTTCCACTTCGGACTCGGCTGGTTCGATCCCAAGTACGTCCCCATCGAGGAGAGCGTCACGGGCTGGGCGAGCGGGCTGATCCTGCCCTGGATCACCCTCGCCTTCCTCTACGCGGCGATGTACGCCCGCATCACACGGGCCACGATGCTCGACGTGCTCGGCGAGGACTACATCCGCACCGCGCGCGCCAAGGGCCTCACGGAGACCAAGGTCATCGGCAAGCACGCCATGCGCTCCACGATGACCCCCATCCTCACCATGCTCGGCATGGACCTCGGCGCCATGATCGGTGGCGCGATCCTCACCGAGACCACCTACAGCCTCCCCGGCCTCGGCCAGGCGGTGCTCAAGGCGATCAACGAGCGCGACCTCCCGGTCATCACCGGCGTCGTCCTCATCACCTCGCTCGCCGTCATCCTCGCCAATCTCCTGGTGGATCTCCTGTACGCCGCGATCGACCCCCGAGTGAGGCTCGCATGACGACCCAGCCCGCCGGCACCACGGACAACGAACCCGGGAAGACCGGCACCACGAAGACCGACACGGCCAAGACCGGCACCGCCCAGGCGAGCACCGCCAGGACCGCCACCGGCGAGGTCACCGCCGCGCACAGCGGCGCCGCACCCCGCGCCTTCCTCGAAGTCCGCGACCTGCGCGTCCAGTTCCCCACCGACGACGGCCTCGTCAAGTCCGTCGACGGGCTCAGCTTCACGCTGGAGAAGGGCAAGACGCTCGGCATCGTCGGCGAGTCCGGCTCCGGCAAGTCCGTGACCTCGCTCGGCATCATGGGCCTGCACACCACCGGCCAGTACGGCAAGCGCAAGCCTCGTATCTCCGGCGAGATCTGGCTCGACGGCGAGGAACTGCTCACCGCGGACCCCGACCGGGTCCGGGCGCTGCGCGGCCGCGACATGGCGATGATCTTCCAGGACCCGCTGTCCTCGCTGCACCCGTACTACACGGTGGGCAAGCAGATCATCGAGGCGTACCGCATCCACCACGACGTGGACAAGAAGACCGCGCGCAAGCGGGCCGTCGAGATGCTCGACCGCGTCGGCATCCCGCAGCCCGACAAGCGCGTCGACTCCTACGCGCACGAGTTCTCCGGCGGGATGCGCCAGCGCGTCATGATCGCCATGGCGCTCGTCAACAACCCCGAACTCCTCATCGCCGACGAGCCGACCACCGCGCTCGACGTGACGGTCCAGGCCCAGATCCTCGACCTCATCCGCGACCTCCAGAAGGAGTTCGGCTCCGCGGTCATCGTCATCACGCACGACCTCGGCGTCGTCGCCGAACTCTCCGACGACATCCTGGTCATGTACGGCGGCCGCTGCGTCGAGCGCGGGCCCGTGGACGAGGTCTTCTACGCGCCCCGCCACCCCTACACGTGGGGCCTGCTCGGCTCGATGCCGCGCATCGACCGCGAGGAGACCGACCGGCTCATTCCCGTGAAGGGCTCCCCGCCCTCGCTCATCAACATCCCCGACGGCTGCGCCTTCAACCCGCGCTGCCCGTACGCGGACCTCCCCAAGGACAACCTGACCCGCACCGTACGGCCCGAGCTGGCCCAGGTCGGCGACGCCCACTGGGCCGCCTGCCACCTCAGCAAGGAGCAGCGCGAGCGGATCTGGACCGAAGAGATTGCGCCGAAGCTGTGAGCGACGACCCCAAGGACGCGGCGATCCCCGCGCAGAGCACCGCACCCAGCGCTCCCGCCGCCCCGGAGACCCCGGCCGCCCAGGGGGACACCCTGCTGCGCGTCGAGGGCCTCCAGAAGCACTTCCCCATCCGCAAGGGCCTCTTCAAGCGGCAGGTCGGCGCCGTCCAGGCGGTCGACGGCCTGTCCTTCGAGGTGCGCGCGGGCGAGACGCTCGGCGTCGTCGGTGAATCGGGCTGCGGCAAGTCCACGATGGGCCGGCTCATCACACGACTGCTCGAACCCACCGGTGGCAGCGTCGAGTTCGAGGGCAGGGACATCACGCACCTGTCGACCGGCGCCATGCGCAAGATGCGCCGCGACGTGCAGATGATCTTCCAGGACCCGTACTCCTCGCTCAATCCCCGGCACACGATCGGCACGATCGTCGGGGCGCCGTTCCGCCTCCAGGGCGTCAAGCCCGAGGGCGGGATCAAGGCCGAGGTGCAGGGCCTCCTCGAACGCGTCGGGCTCAACCCCGAGCACTACAACCGCTACCCGCACGAGTTCTCCGGCGGTCAGCGCCAGCGCATCGGCATCGCGCGGGCGCTCGCGCTCAAGCCGAAGCTCGTCGTCGCCGACGAGCCGGTCTCCGCGCTCGACGTCTCGATCCAGGCGCAGGTCGTCAACCTCCTCGACGACCTCCAGGACGAGCTGGGCCTCACGTACGTGATCATCGCCCACGACCTCTCGGTCATCCGGCACGTCTCGGACCGGATCGCGGTCATGTACCTCGGCAAGATCGTCGAGCTGGCCGACCGCAAGACGCTCTACACGACGCCCGGACACCCGTACACCTCGGCGCTCCTGTCCGCGGTGCCGGTCCCGGACCCGCGCCGCAAGGGGCACGGCAACCGGCGGCTCCTGCACGGCGACGTGCCCTCGCCGATCGCCCCGCCCTCCGGCTGCCGCTTCCACACCCGCTGCTGGAAGGCCACCGCCTCCTGCGCGACCATCGAGCCCCCGCTCATCCAGCTCGGTACGGGCCAGAGGGTCGCCTGCCACCACCCCGAGCACGGCCCCGACCAGCTCCCCGGCGACGCCCCCCTGGTGAAGCCGGGCGGATCGGTGACGCTGAGCGAGGCCAAGACGGAGGCCGCTCCGGAGACGGAGGCGGAGGCCGCTCCGGAGACGGCGGTGGCGACGGAGACGGCGGCCGAGCCTGCGGCCACCGCCGTGGCGAAGAAGCCGGTCGCCCCGGAGGGGGAGGCGAAGGCGGAGGTCGCCCCCGAGAAGGAGGCGGAGCCGAAGCCGGAGGCCGTCGCGGAGCCGAAGCCGGAGACCGCCGCCTCCGCGCCGGACCCTGCGGACAAGGCCGCGCCCGCGCCCGACGCCGCGCCCGCTACGGCCCCCGACGCCGAGCCCGGCACGGCCCCGCGTGAGGAGACCGGTCCCGAAGGGAAGTGAGCCGTGGACCACCCGGCACAATGCCCGGGTGGTCCATGAACTCTTCTCGCCGGGCGTGCAGCACGTCCTCGACCTCGTCGGCATCTTCGTCTTCGCCATCTCGGGGGCGCTGCTCGCGGTCCGCAAGAACTTCGACGTCTTCGGCATCGTCGTCCTCGCGGAGGTGACCGCGATCGGCGGCGGCGTGCTGCGCGATCTCGTCATCGGCGCGGTCCCGCCCGCCGCCTTCCAGGACCTCGGCTACTTCGGTATGCCGCTCCTCGCCTCGCTCCTGGTCTTCTTCCTCCACCCCCACGTGGAGCGGATCAACTGGGGCATCGCGCTCTTCGACGCGGCCGGGCTCGGCCTCTTCTGCGCGTCGGGCACGATCAAGGCGTACAGCTACGGGCTCGGCTACGTCTCCTCGGCCGTGCTCGGTCTCGCGACGGCGGTCGGCGGCGGCCTGATGCGCGACATCCTCGCCAACGACGTGCCCTCCCTGCTGCGCTGGGACCGCTCGCTGTACGCGGTTCCGGCGATGGCGGGGGCGACGATCACGGCGCTGTGCATCCGCTTCGACGTCCTCAACGCCTTCTCCACGGCGGGCGCGATCCTCACGGCCTTCGCTATCCGGATGCTGGCGCTGCGCTACGACTGGCGCGCCCCCCGCGCCAGGAACCGGCGCAGCTCCGCCGTGGAGGTCGAGGAGTGAGTCCGCGTGAGCGGCGCCACCCTCCCCGCACCACAGAAAGCTACCGCTCAGTAGCCCTCTGACGTAGGCTCTGACCATGGCACAGGCAGCAACCGCCCCGGCGAGCGTCGGGAACAGCGAGTTCGACCGCGACACGGCCGTGCGCCGACGGGGTCCCGGCGTCTTCGACGCCACCCTCTCCGAGGGCTGGACCATCATCAACGCCGTCAACGGCGGCTATCTCCTGGCCCTCGTCGCTCGCGCGCTCGGTGAGGAACTCCCGCACGGCGACCCCTTCTCGATCACCGCGCACTACCTCACCGCCTCGCGCCCGGGTCCCGCCGAGATCCGCACCGAGACGGTCCGCGCCGGACGCACCCTCTCCACCGGACAGGCCGCGCTCGTGCAGTACGACGCCCAGGGCGCTCCCGTCGAGCGCTTGCGCGTCCTCGCCTCGTACGGGGACCTCGGCGCCCTCGACCCGGAGGTGCGCACCAGCGCGAAGCCCCCCGCGCTCCCGCCCGTCGAGCGGTG
Organism: Streptomyces sp. NRRL F-5630; assembly: GCF_000719475.1. Taxonomy (GTDB): domain Bacteria; phylum Actinomycetota; class Actinomycetes; order Streptomycetales; family Streptomycetaceae; genus Streptomyces. The sequence goes on from NZ_JOGO01000011.1 coordinate 103,972, forward strand.
CCTCGGGATCTCGGATGCCCCGGACGTCAAGGTCGTACCCGGCTCGAACGCTTTCACCGAGCGCCTTTTCCTCAAGCTCGACCCCGCCACGGTCGGCTGGGCCGTGGGCGAGCCCTCCGGCAAGGGCGAGACACGCGCCTGGTTCGCCCTCGCCGACGGCCGCGACCCGGACCCGCTCTCGCTCCTCCTCGCCGTGGACGCGTTGCCGCCCACCGCCTTCGACCTCGGCCTCATGGGCTGGATGCCCACCGTGGAACTCACCGTCCACGTCCGCCACCGCCCCGCCCCCGGCCCCCTCCGCGTCGCCGTCACCACCCGCAACCTGGCCCACGGCTTCCTGGAGGAGGACGCGGAGGTCTGGGACAGCGCGGACCGCCTGGTCGCCCAGTCCCGCCAGCTCGCCCGCGTCGTCCAGCCGGGCTGAGACCCCGGCCGCAGGGGGCGGGGAGCGGCCCCCGTCCCCGTACGGACGGACCCCCCGCGCGCACCGCCCCGGGCTCTCGTAGCGTTGCCGCGAGCGGCCGGAAACGGCCCGCCGCAGACGCCACCGGCCCCGGGAGTCCCGTATGCAGCCGCGTGCCGACACCCTCACGCGCGACGAACTCGGCAGATCGGTCCTGAGACTGCGCCGCCGCCTCCCGCACCCCGCGCGCCGTGTCTGGGCCGCCCTCACCGAGGCCGCCCTCACCGCCCGCTGGATGCCCGCCGAGGTGGATCTGAGCCCCCGCGCGGCGAGCCCCGTCCGCTTCCGCCTCCCGGGCACGGCGCCAGGCGGCGGCGAGGTGCTGCGCGCCGTACCGCCGTGGGCACTGGGCTACACGTGGGGCGAGCACGAACTGCACTGGTCGCTGCGCCCGGAGCGCGCCGCCGGGGCCGCCGACGCGGACACCGCGCCCTGCGTGCTCCACCTGCGCCACGTCTTCGACGACCACCGGGGCGCGGCGAGCTACGCGGCGGGCTGGCACACGTGCCTCACCGCGCTCGCGCAGGTGCTCGACGGCGAGGAGCCGGACCACGCGGGCGACGCGGACGGTGCGCTCCACGAGGCGTACATCGGCCTCCTCGGTCTCGTCGGCTCGACGGTCGACGAGGGCCCCGAGAGCCTCACGATCCGCCTGGAGCGCCAGCTCGTCCGCCCCGCCGACGAGGTCTGGTCCCTGCTCACCCGCGGCACGAGCCCGCGCCGGGGCGAACGCGCGCCCGACGGCTTCGGCACGGTCGGCGCCCCGGCGGGCGAGATCACCGAGCTGTGCCCGCCCCGCCTGCTCGAACACGCGTGGAGCCCTCTCGGCCGCACCCGCTGGGAACTCCTCCCCGGCACCGGCCACGGCGCCCGTCTCCTCCTCAGCCACTCCTGCCCCCCGCTCCCCGAACCGGCCGTCGCCGCCGCCCAGGCCGCCTGGCACCAGCGCGTCGAGGAACTCGCGGCCGAGCTCCTGGACACCCCGGCCCCGGGCTGAGGGGCGCGCGGCGGGGAGGCCCGGCGCCGGGGCGGGGGGTGCGGTGCGGCGGGGGGTACGGCCGAGCCGGCGGCGGCCTCACGTCGGCAGCGGCCTCACGTCGGCTGAGACCGAAGCCGCGCCCGAGGCTGGGTAAGGCCCTCGGCGCGTGCGGTCAGGCTCCCTCGTCCTGCCAGTGCCGCCGCCCCAGCGCCACCACCCGCAGTTTCCGCCGCGCGCCGGTGAGCACCGCGCGCTCCGCCTCCGAGCCCGGTTCCGTCTCCAGGAGGGACGTCGCGGTGAGCAGGAGCAGGTCCACGTACAACTCGGCGAGCATCTGGACGTCCCGGACGGTCCAACCCCGGGACTCCGGCTGCGCGGCGAGTCCCGCGGCGACCTCGTGGGAGAAGCTGCGCAACTCCCGGTCCGTCGCCTTCCGCACCGCCCGTACGCCGCCGTGGCGCTCGCGCGCGATGAAGCGCACGTGCGCCGGGTACGCGCGTACGTGGGCGGCGATGAGGGCGACCGCGTCGGTGATGCGGCCCTCGGCGTTCGTCCCGGCCGCGAGCATCGCGCGCACGACCTGGTGGAGGCTGCCGAGGGTCTCGTCGACGAGGGCGACGCCGAGATCCGGAATGTCGCGGAAGTGCCGGTAGAAGGCGGTGGGCGCGATCCCGGCCGCGCGGGTCACCTCGCGCAGCCCGAGGCCGCTGAGGCTCTGCTCGGCGAGAAGGCCCAGCGCGGCGTCCAGAAGGGCCCGGCGCGTGCGCTCCTTCTGCGCGGCGCGGCTGTTCGACGCGGCTGTTTCGCCTACGGGTGCGGAGACGGCGGTGTGATTCATGCCATCCAGTCAACAACTGTTCGCCGAAATTCCCAAGCGTTCGGATGTGTAGACTGGCCAGTCAGTGAACACTTGTACTTACAGATGTTCACCGGATACCGTCCGTCGGCCCTCAAGGAGGTTCGGATGCTCGTCCTCGTCGCGGCCCTGCTCCTGCTCGGCGTCGTGCTCGGCGCCGTCGCCCACGTCCCGGTCACCGTCTCGCTCGTCGCGGGCGCCGCGATCGGCGCCTGGCTCGTGGTCTTCGCGGTGCGCGAACGCCGCCGCGCCCACGGAACAGCACGCCGCTGACCCCGCGCACGTCGGACCACCACCTGGAGGTACCCCATGAAGACCCTCGATCAGGAACGCCGAGCCCCCCACCCCGTGCACCTCGTCCGTCTCGCACGCGTCGTGCGCCCCGAGCCCGCCCAGTCCGCCGAGCCCCGGCGTGACGCCGACGCCATGGCCGTCGCGGCCTTCGTCCTCGGCCTCCTCGGCCTCCTCGTGCTCAACGTCGTCCTCGGCCCCGTCGCGCTCGTCCTCGCGGGCCTCGCGCTGTGGCGGGGGACCACGCGGCGCGGGCGCGCCCTCCTCGGACTCGGCCTCGGGATCGCCGACCTCGCCGTCTTCTTCGCCCTCGCGGCGGCCGACTCGACGCTCTCGTGGAGCATGTGAGCCGCGGACCGCGTGCGGGGACGGCGCGGGGATGAAGGGTGGCCCTGCGCCCGGTCACCGCGTGCGAGCGGCGGACGGCGTGCCGCGCGGGGACGGCGGTGCGCGGCGCTGCGCCGGGGGCGGGCCGAGGCGCCGCGTACGGCTCGTAGAATCGGAGCCACCATGGCCTACCTCGACCACGCAGCGACGACCCCGATGCTCCCCGAGGCCGTCGAGGCGCTGAACGCCCAGCTCACCGTCGTCGGCAACGCCTCCTCGCTGCACGCCTCGGGCCGCCGCGCCCGCCGCGTCGTCGAGGAGTCCCGCGAGACGCTCGCCGACGCGCTCGGCGCCCGTCCCAGCGAGGTCGTCTTCACCGCCGGCGGCACCGAGGCCGACAACCTCGCCGTCAAGGGCTTGTACTGGGCCCGCCGCGCCGAGGACCGGCGCCGCGACCGCGTCCTCGCCAGTCCCGTCGAACACCACGCGGTGCTCGACGCCGTCGACTGGCTCGGCAGCCACGAGGGCGCCCGCGTCGAGTACCTGCCCGTCGACGCCTACGGGCGCGTCGCCCCCGAGGCACTGCGCGAGGCGATCGCGCGCGAACCCGATTCAGTCGCGCTCGCGACCGTCATGTGGGCCAACAACGAGATCGGCACGATCCAGCCGGTGGCCGAACTCGCCGCCGTCGCCGCCGAGTACGGCGTCCCGCTGCACGCCGACGCCGTCCAGGCGTTCGGTCAGCTCCCCCTCGACTTCGCCGCGTCCGGCCTCGCCGCCGCCACGGTGAGCGGCCACAAGATCGGCGGCCCCTACGGCATCGGCGCGCTGCTCCTGAGCCGCGCCCTGACCCCCGTACCCGTCCTGCACGGCGGCGGCCAAGAGCGGCACGTGCGCTCCGGGACACTCGACGTGCCCGCGATCGCCTCCTTCGCCGTCGCCGGACGGCTCGCCGCCGCGCGGCAGGAGGAGTTCGCCCGCGAGGTCGGCGCGCTGCGCGACCGGCTCGTCAAGGAGGTACGGGACGCCGTGCCCGACGCGGTGCTCGGCGGCGACCCGGTCCACCGGCTCCCCGCCAACGCCCACTTCTCCTTCCCCGGCTGCGAGGGCGACTCGCTCCTCCTGCTCCTCGACGCGCAGGGCATCGAGTGCTCGACGGGCTCCGCGTGCACCGCCGGGATAGCGCAGCCCAGCCACGTGCTCCTCGCGACCGGCGTCGACCCCGACCTGGCCCGCGGCACCCTGCGCTTCTCGCTCGGCCACACGACCACTGACGCCGACATCGACGCGCTCGCCGAGGCGATCGGCCCGGTGGTGGCGCGCGCCCGGTCGGCGGGGCTGAGCTGAGCCACGGGGACCGTCGGGAGGGGCGGCGGGACGCGCTCGTCCCCGCACGACTCAGCGCGCCGCCCCGTACCGGCGCTGTCCGGCCCTCAGACCCTCCGTACCGCCGCCTTCGTCCCCTCCACCTCCGTACGGGCCCGGCGCACCATGCGCAGGTACTTCTCCCACGGCCAGTGCGGGCCCGGGTCGGTGTGGTCCGAGCCCGGGACCTCGACGTGCCCGATGATGTGCTCGCGATCGGGCGGGAAGCCGTAACGCGCGCAGATCGAGGCGGTCAGGCGGGCCGAGGCGCGCAGCATCGCCTCCGTGAAGTCCTGCGGGCGGTCGACCCACCCCTCGTGCTCGATGCCGACGCTGCGCTCGTTGAAGCTCCTGTTGCCCGCGTGGAACGCGACGTCCAGCTCGCGGATCGTCTGCGCGATGTGGCCGTCCCGCCGCACCACGTAGTGCGCCGCCGCGCCGTGCGCCGGGTCCTTGAAGACCTTGAGCGCCACCGGGTAGCTGCCCTGCACGACATGGATCACGACACGGTCCACGCCGTAGTCCCCCGGCCGGTCCGCGCGCCGCCAGTTCGCCTCCGAGGCCGCGACCCACTCCGCGCCCGGCTGGTCCACGGCCCCCGCCACACGCGGTCTCCCGACGCCCGGCGCCCGCCACCACAGGTGCCGCAGCTCGTCGCGCGCCAACACCCCCGCGCCCACGGCCGCCGCCGCGCCGCCGGCGAGCAGCGCACGCCTGCCGAGCCGCCCGCCGCCGTCCGGCAGGCGGGGCCCGTGCCCACGACCCGACGTACCCTCCATGCCGCTGTCAACGGTCGCCGACGGGCCGGTGTTCCCGCGCGGGCGGCGAAACGGTGCGGGCGGGAGGCGGGGAGCGGCCGGTGAAACCCGGGGGAACCGCGCCCCGTACGGCACGTACTCTGGGAGGGCTATGACTGAGACTTCCCCGCGCCCTCTCAGGGTGCTCGCCGCGATGTCCGGCGGCGTCGACTCCGCCGTCGCCGCCGCCCGCGCCGCCGAGGCGGGGCACGACGTGACCGGAGTGCACCTCGCGCTCTCCGCCAACCCGCAGTCCTTCCGCACCGGCGCCCGCGGCTGCTGCACCATCGAGGACTCGCGCGACGCCCGCCGCGCCGCCGACGTCATCGGCATCCCCTTCTACGTCTGGGACCTCGCCGAACGCTTCCGCGAGGACGTCGTCGACGACTTCGTCGCGGAGTACGAGGCCGGGCGGACCCCCAACCCCTGTCTGCGCTGCAACGAGAAGATCAAGTTCGCGGCCCTGCTCGACAAGGCACTCGCCCTCGGCTTCGACGCCGTCTGCACCGGCCACTACGCGCGCGTCCTCACCCACCCCGACGGCACCCGCGAGCTGCACCGCGCGAGCGACATGGCCAAGGACCAGTCGTACGTGCTCGGCGTCCTCGACGACCGCCAGCTCGCGCACGCCATGTTCCCGCTCGGCGACACCGAGACGACCAAGGAAGAGATCCGCGCCGAGGCCGAACGGCGCGGCCTCGCCGTCGCCAAGAAGCCCGACAGCCACGACATCTGCTTCATCGCCGACGGCGACACGCAGGGCTTCCTCGCCTCCCGCCTCGGCACCGCCGAGGGAGACATCGTCGACGAGAGCGGTACGCGCGTCGGCACCCACCAGGGCGCGTACGGGTTCACCATCGGCCAGCGCAAGGGCCTGCGCATCGGCCACCCGGCCCCGGACGGCAAGCCGCGCTACGTGCTCGACATCTCGCCGGTCGACAACACGGTCACCGTGGGCCCGCGCGAATCGCTCGACGTCGCCTCGCTCACCGCCGTACGCCCCCGCTGGTGCGGCACCGCGCCGTTCACCGCAGGCCGCTACACCGCGCAGCTGCGCGCGCACGGCGGCGAGTGCGCGGTGCGCGCGGAGCCGGCAGGCGAGGAACTGCGGGTCGTGTTCGACACGCCCGTACGGGGTGTGGCGCCCGGACAGGCCGTCGTGCTCTACGACGGCACCCGGGTCGTCGGTTCCGCGACGATCGCGACGACCCGGAAGCCGGAGCCCGCGGACGCGACGGTGGCGGACACGGCAGCCGTCTGAGCCCCGGCGGAAGCGCGGCGACCGGGCCACGGCAGCCGTCCGATGCCATACGCGGGCGGGGCGGGTCGGCTCCCCGGCGGAGACGCCGTGGGGGCGCGGACCGCGCCGCCCCTCAGTCGGCCAGTACCTCCGTCTCGTAGAAGCAGTAGTGCCCCTTGATCTCCGCGACGCGCGCCTTGGGCTCCTCGTAGGCCCAGACGAGGTCCGGGGCGTCGGGGAGCGACCAGTACGAGGCGTCGCCCTTGAAGGGGCAGTGCGTCGTCGTGTCCGAGGGGACGAGGAGCGCGGTGCGCACGTCCTCGGGCGGCAGGTAGTACCGCACCGGGCAGCCCGTCTCGCGCAGCACGAGGGGGCGGCGGCTCTCGGCGAGGAGTTCGCCGCCGTGCACGGCGCGCACGTGCTCCGTGCCCTGCTCGACCGTGATCGTGTGTCCTGCCATGGCGGAGTCCTTTCGCTGTGACGGCCGCCGGACGCGGGCGGCCCTTCCTCCGTTCAGCTTCCCCCGCGCGGCATCTGTTCCCACGCCGCGCGGGGCCCGTTCCGCGCGGCGTGGCGCGCGCCGTACCGTGGCGCCCATGAACATCTGCGTCTTCCTGTCCGCCGCCGATCTCGACGAGCGCTACACCCGCCCCGCCCGCGCCTTCGCGGAGCTCCTCGGCCGCCGCGGCCACACCCTCGTGTGGGGCGGCTCCGACACCGGGCTGATGAAGGTCGTCGCGGACGGCGTCGCGGAGAGCGGGGGAGAACTGCTCGGCGTCTCGGTCGAATTCCTCTCCCACAAGGCGCGCAAGGGCCTCGACACGATGCTCGTCACGAAGGACCTCGCCGAGCGCAAGGCCGAGCTGCTCGGCCGCTCCGACGCGATCGTCGTCCTCGTCGGAGGCACCGGCACCCTCGACGAGGTCACCGAGGTCCTGGAGATGAAGAAGCACAGGATGCACAGCAAGCCCGTCGTCATCCTCAACACCGAGGGCTTCTACGACGGCCTGCGCCGCCAGTTCGAGCGGATGCAGGCGGAGGGCTTCCTGCCCGTCCCCGTCAACGAGCTCATGTACGTCACGGACGACCCGGAGACGGCGCTGGACTACTTGGAGCGGGTGACGACGACGGCTGAGTGACGGGGCGGGGTTCCGCGAGCGGGGGGTTGGCGGCCGGGCGTGCCCCGTGGCCGGGCGGCTGGCGGGCGGCCGGGTGGTGGCGCCCGGCCGGTGCGATCATGGCCGTATGAGTACGTACGTGATCACCGGGGCCGGCTCCGGAATCGGGGCCGCCGTGGCCCGCCGCCTCCACGCGCGGGGCGAGGACCTCGTCCTCCTCGCCCGCGACGCGGGCCGCGCGAAGGAACTCGCCGCCGCTCTCCCCGGCGCCCGGACCCTCGTCGGCGACCTCGCCGAACCCGACCGCCTCTCCTGGGCCTTCTCGCACCAGACCCTGCCCGAGCGGGTCGACGCGCTCCTCCACGTCGCGGGCGTCGTCGACCTCGGCACCGTCGGCGAGCTGTCCCTCAAGTCCTGGCGGCAGCAGATCGACGTCAACCTCCTCGCCCCCGCCGAGCTGACCCGCCTCTTCCTGCCGCAATTGCGCACCGCGCGCGGCCAGGTCCTCTTCGTCAACTCGGGCGCCGGGCTCTCCGCGAGCCCCCAGTGGGCCGCCTACGCCGCCTCGAAGCACGGCCTCAAGGCCCTCGCCGACTCCCTGCGCGCCGAGGAGAAGGAGAACGGCGTCCGCGTCACCACCGTCTACCCCGGCCGCACCAGCTCGCCCATGCAGGCGAAGGTGCACCAGCAGGAGGGCAAGGACTACGACGCCACGGCGTGGATCGACCCGGAGTCCGTCGCCACGACCCTCCTCACCGCGCTGGACCTCCCGAGGGACGCCGTCGTGACCGACCTGATGGTGCGGCCCGGCGGCTGAACCGGCTCGCGGCGTACGGGCACGGGGCCACGCCCGCGGAACCGCTCCGCAACGCCCCGCCCCGTGTGGCTCGCGCCTCGCGCGCGGCGCCGCCCGTCCCCGTGCGCCCGCACCCTCCGGCCCCGCCTACCCTTACCGCGTGACCGCACCAACGCCCTCCCTCACCTGGCCCTCCGCCACCGCGATCGGCTCGCTGCCCGGAACCGACGCCCGCGAGGCCGCCCGCGCGGCGACCGGCTCCTTCGAGGACTTCCCGTACCTCGCCGAGCTGCCCGCGCGGGGCCCCGGCGCGGACATGATCGGCCGCACCACCGGCCTCCTCGCCGAGATCTGGGCGCACCTCGAACCGAGCGGCTGGCGCGTCAGCGACCGGCCGGGGCGCGACACCCGGCGCGCGCGTTCCTGGCTCGGCGAGGACCTGGACGCGCTGGAGGAGTTCACACAGGGCCACGACGGGCTCGTCAAGGTCCAGGCCGTGGGCCCGTGGACGCTCGCCGCCTCGCTGGAGCTGCGGGGCGGCGAAGCCGCCCTCTCCGACGCGGGCGCCGTACGCGACCTCGCCGCCTCGCTCACCGAGGGGCTGCGCGCCCACCTCGCCGACGTCCGCCGCCGCGTCCCCGCCGCCACCGTCGTCCTCCAGCTCGACGAACCCTCGCTCACCGCCGTCCTCACCGGCACCGTGCCCACCGCGAGCGGCTACCGCACCCACCGGGCCCCCGACCGCCAGCTCGTCGAGTCGACCCTGCGGGACGTCCTCGCCGTCGCGGAAGGCCCGACCGTCGTCCACTCCTGCGCTCCGCAGGTTCCCTTCGCCCTCTTGCGCAGGGCGGGCGCGGACGCCCTCTCCTTCGACTTCTCACTGCTCACCGAGCGTGATGACGAGTCGCTCGGGGAGGCCGTCGAGGCGGGGACGCGACTCTTCACGGGTGTCGTGCCCGGCAGCGACACGGCATTGTCGGACCCTGCCGGTAGCGTCATGGGGGTCAGGTCGTTGTGGCGCAGGCTGGGGCTGCCACCGGCGATTCTTCCGCGTTCCGTGGTGCTCACGCCGAGCTGCGGGCTCGCGGGGGCCTCGCCCGCGTACGCCCGTGCCGCGATGGCGCACTGCGTCCGCGCCGCTCGCTCGCTCGCGGACCACCCGGAGTGACGACCGGAGCGACGGGACCGAAGTGACCACGGGCACGCACGGGGATACGGGAGGACGGACGATGGCAGGCGAGAAGACGTCGCAGGACAGCACGGCGCAGGCGGAGGACGCCGGGCCCGTCGAGGCGGAGACGGGGAACACGGGCGCCGAGGCCGCCGTGCCCGCCGACGTGCGCGAGGAGCACGCCCGCATCGCCCGCGAGGTCGACGAGCACCGCTACCGGTACTACGTCAACGACCAGCCCGTCGTCAGCGACGCCCAGTTCGACGAGCTGCTGCGCCGGCTCACCGCGCTGGAGGACGAGCACCCCCAGCTCCGTACCCCCGACTCGCCCACCCAGAAGGTCGCGGGCGACTACCAGCAGTTCACGCCCTTCGCCTCCGTCGAGCACCGCGAGCGCATGCTCTCGCTCGACAACGTCTTCGACGACGAGGGCCTCGCCGCCTGGGCCGAGCGGCTGGCCAAGGAGGTCGGTGCGCCCGGCTACCACTACCTGTGCGAACTGAAGGTCGACGGTCTCGCCGTCAACCTGACGTACGAGAACGGGCGGCTCACCCGTGCCGCGACGCGTGGGGACGGCCGCGTCGGCGAGGACATCACGCCGAACGTGCGGACCATCTCCGACATCCCCGAACAACTCGCCGGGGACCGGATCCCCGAACTCGTCGAGGTGCGCGGCGAGATCTACTTCCCGATGGAGGACTTCGAGGCCCTCAACGCGCGCCTCGTCGACGCGGGCGAGAAGCCCTTCGCCAACCCGCGCAACGCGGCGGCCGGTTCGCTGCGCCAGAAGGACCCCAAGGTCACGGCGACCCGCCCGCTGCACATGGTCGTGCACGGCATCGGCGCCCGCGAGGGCTTCACGATCGACCGCCTCTCGCACGCCTACGAACTGCTCCACGAGTGGGGCCTCCCCACCGCCCAGCACAACAAGGTCGTCGACTCGCTCGACGGCGTGCGCTCCTTCATCCGCTACTACGGCGAGCACCGGCACTCCGTGGAGCACGAGATCGACGGCGTCGTCGTCAAGCTCGACGAGATCCCCCTCCAGGGCCGTCTCGGCTCCACCTCGCGCGCCCCGCGCTGGGCCACGGCGTGGAAGTTCCCGCCCGAGGAGGTCAACACGAAGCTCGTCGACATCCGTGTGGGTGTCGGCCGAACCGGCCGGGTGACGCCGTACGCCGTCGTCGAGCCCATCGTCGTCGCCGGCAGCGAGGTCGAGTTCGCGACGTTGCACAACCAGGACGTCGTCAAGGCGAAGGGCGTCCTCATCGGCGACACCGTCGTGCTCCGCAAGGCGGGCGATGTCATCCCCGAGATCCTCGGGCCCGTCGTCGACCTGCGCGACGGCAGCGAACGCGCCTTCGCCATGCCCGCCGAGTGCCCCGAGTGCGGGACGCCGCTGCGCGCGATGAAGGAGGGCGACATCGACCTGCGCTGCCCCAACGCGCGCTCCTGCCCCGCCCAGTTGCGCGAGCGGATCTTCTACCTCGCGGGCCGCAAGAGCCTCGACATCGAACACCTCGGGTACGTGGCCGCGACGGCCCTCACCCAGCCGCTCGAACCGAGCGAGCCCCCCGTACGCGACGAGGGCGACCTCTTCGACCTCACCGCCGAGGAACTCCTCCCTATCCGCTCCTACGTCCTCGACCAGGACTCCGGGCTGCCCAAGCGCGACCCGGCGAGCGGCGAGGAGAAGATCGTCACCTTCTTCGCCAACAAGGAGGGCGTCGCGAAGAAGAACACGCTCTCCATGCTGGAGAACATCGAGGCCGCCAAGCAGCGCCCCCTCGCCCAGATCCTCACCGGCCTCTCCATCCGCCACGTCGGCCCCGTCGCCGCCGCCGCACTCGCCCGCGAATTCCGCTCCATCGACCGGATCTTCGCGGCCGAGGAGAGCGAACTCGCCGAGACCGAGGGCGTCGGCCCGACCATCGCCGCCTCGCTCAAGCAGTGGTACGAGGAGGACTGGCACCGCGAGATCCTCCGCAAGTGGAAGGCGGCGGGCGTCCGCATGGAGGCCGCCGAATCCGAGACCGACAGCGGCCCGCGCCCGCTCGAAGGGCTCACCGTCGTCGTCACCGGCACGCTGGAGCGCTGGACCCGCGACGCGGCGAAGGAAGCGCTTCAGTCGCGCGGCGCGAAGGTGACGGGCTCGGTCTCGAAGAAGACCTCGTTCGTCGTGGTCGGTGACAACCCCGGCTCCAAGTACGACAAGGCACTCTCGCTGAAGGTCCCCGTCCTGGAGGAGGACGGCTTCGCGATCCTCCTGGAGGAGGGGCCGGAGGCGGCGACGGAAGCGGCGGTCAGGCCGGGGGAGGAGAACGAGGAGGAGGCGGCGGAGTAGGGGCGGGCGGGGCC
>NZ_JOGO01000012.1 GCF_000719475.1 Streptomyces sp. NRRL F-5630
CCCGGACCCCGCACGGCCCCCGCGCGGCGCGGGGGCCGTGCGGGGTCCGGGGGTGGGGCGGGTCAGTCGGTACGGGGGGCGGGGCGTCCCCCGCCGCGTCCGGGCGGGGTGGGCCACTGGGTGCGCACGGCGGTGTCGAGCAGGGTCTCCAGTGCGGGTCTGGCGTCCCTGGCGGCCCGCAGGAGCGTGAGGCGCGCCTCGGCGGGGAGGATGGCGAGGAGTTGATGGAGGCGTGCGGCGCGGGCTTCCCGCCGTTCGCGTACGACGTCGCGGCCCGCGTCGGTGATGGAGACGAGGACGGCGCGGCCGTCGTCGGGGCAGCGCACCCGGCGGACGAGCCCCTGCTTCTCCAGGCGCTGGACGAGCTGGGTCATGGAGGGCTGGGAGACGCCGCCGTCGCTCGCGAGCACGGTGAGCCGCGTCGGCCCCGTACGGGAGAGCCGGCCCAGCGTCATCGCGGCGGTGAAGCTGATGTCATGCACCGTCAGGTGCCGTACGGACAGCGCCGTGAGCCCTTCCAGGAGGGCGGTGACATCGTCCTGGCCGAGGGGGATCTCATCCACGGAGCCATATGTATCACGCACCTATATAGGCGGTCCATGAGCGATACACGCATCCGGACAAGAGTGAGCCACTTCACAGCGGGACGGGGAATGCGGGCGTTACGTACCGCTCGCGCGCGTGCCCTCTTCGCGGCTCCTGCGGCCGAGGAGGGAACCGAGGCCGTGGCGGGTGGCGGCGAGGACCACGCGGTCCTCGGGGCGCAGGACGTAGCCGGGGTGCAGGTCCCACACGAGGCCGCCGCCGCCCTGGCCGCCGGGCGAGGCGGGGTCGGCGGCGCGTTCGGCGGGGCCGCTCGTGTCGAGCGCGATGACGCGCCAGGAGCCCGGCCGGAACGCCTCGGCGACCGTACGGCCCTCCAGTTCGGGCCGCCCCGCCACGTCGAGCGCGGCGAAGAGCAGGACACGGCGCTCGACGGGGATCGCCCCGAGCACCTGGCGGCCCATCATCGCCCCGGCGAAGGCGGGCGCGGCGAGCGAGGAGACGCTGCGGCTGCGGGTGAGGGCGCCGGGGTGCGCGGCGCGCAGGGTGCGGTAGACGGCGGTCGCGAAGTCGTCGTCGAAGAGCCGCAGCGAGACGCGCAGGAGCGGGTGGAGGGAACGCGCGTACAGCGCCGCCTCCAGGTTGGTGGCGTCCACGCTCGTCACCGCGAGCAGTGCCGAGGCGCGGCCGATCTTCGCCGCTTCGAGCACGCCCTCGTCGGTGACGTCGCCGATGACGCACGGCACCCTGAGCCTGCGGGCGAGCGGGATGCCGCGCGCCTCGGGGTCCTCCTCCACGCACACCACGGGCACGTTCATCTCGTGGAGCCTGGCGAGCACCCGGGTGCCGATCTTGCCGAGCCCGAGGAGCACGACGTGCCCCGCGAGACCGCGCGGCGGGCGGCGCAGCGTGGAGGCGGAGCGGAAGGTGCCGAAGGCTTCGAGGGTCGCGGCGACGAGCACGGGCAGGATGAGCAGGCCGATGAGCCCGTTGAGGAGTTGCAGGATCTGGCGGGCCTTGCCCTGGTCGATGGGGTCGTTGATCGCGAAGAGGTCGAGGAGCGTCACGTAGGCGGCGTGGAGCGGGTGTTCGCCCGTGACCACCATCGAGGCGCCGGCCAGGACGAGCACGGCGAGCCCGAGCCCCGCGATCGACCAGCGCAGCCGCGCCGAGAACAGCGAGCCGAGCGGTACCCGCCAGCCCGTGAAGCGCCCCGCCGCCGGGGTGGTGCCGGGGCGGCCGATCTGCTCCAGGACGACCGTCTCGCGCCCGGCCGCCGCGGCCACCTCCTCGGCGTCGGGGAGCAGGCGGGGCGCGTCGGCGCTGCTGTCCGAGCCCTCGGCGCCGCCCGGGTCGCCGACCGTCGCGGAGAGCAGCGCGAGGGTGGCGAGGCCCGGTGCCGCGACCTCGCCCCTGCCGGGCGGGCGGCGTTCGACGGCGCGCAGCAGGATGCCGTCGGCCTCGATGACCTTGCTGGTCCCGGCCACGGCGGAGGCCGCGAGCGCGGGCGCCGCCGTGGCCGCGTCCGACAGCACGGTGACGCTGGCGACGCCCTCGTCGAGCCCGGCGAGTACCGCCGCCTGGTCGAGCAGGTGCTCCAGTTGCTGGCCCAGGCGCCGGTTGTAGAGCCGGATGACGAGGCGCAGGCGCGGGTTGAGCCGCCGGGCGCGCAGCGCGGCGTGGATGTTGACCTCGTCCTCCTCGTGGACGAGCGCGAGCGCCGTCGCCGTCGCGATCCCCGCGGCCGTGAGCGCCGCGTCGTCGAGCCGCGCCGCCTCGACGACCTCCACTCCCCCGCCGCGGCCGGGCGCGGCCTCCTGCGCGGTGTCGGCCGCGCGCCCCCGGGCGAAGCCGAAGCGGTCGAAGAACGCCGAGGCGCGCCCCAGCGCCCGCCCCGAGAACGCCGCCCCCGTCGTGAGCCCCTCGGGCGCGGGTGGCTCGATGAGCGTGACCCGCTCCTGGTACACCTCGGCGAGTTCGGCGGCGATCCGGGGCGCGAGCGCGTCGTCCCCGGCCACCACCATGCCGGGCTCGGGCGGTGGCGCGGAGGAGGACGGGGAGGGGAAGGCGAGTGCGGGCACGGGCACAGCCTGCCGTATGCACGCGAGCGGCCCAAGAGGTGAGGGGCGGTCAGGTCCCTTTGCCCGGAAGGGAGCAGAGGCGCAGGGGGGCTCCGGCCGGACGGGAGCGGGGCCGGGACCCGGGGCCGGGGGCGCCGGGCGGACGGCCTCCGGGGGCGGCGGGCACGCCGGTGCCGTCCTCGGAGGGCCGAACCCCGGCGGCTCAGGCCCTGACGTCCACCAGGGTGCGGCCCCTGACGCGGCCCGCGAGGATGCGGGGCGCGACGGCGATCACGTCGGCGAGGGGGACCGTCTCGGTGAGGGTGTCGAGGCGGGCCGGGTCGAGTTCGGTGGCGAGTGCCGTCCAGGCGCGGCGGCGGGACTCCATCGGGGCGTACACCGAGTCGATGCCCTGGAGACGGACGCCGCGCAGGATGAAGGGGGCCACCGAGCCGGGCAGGTCGAGCCCCTGGGCGAGACCGCAGGCGGTGACCGTGCCGCCGTAGCGGGTCGCGGCGAGCACGTTGGCGAGGGTGTGGCTGCCGACGCTGTCGACGGCGGCGGCCCAGCGCTGGGAGGCGAGCGGCTTGCCCGGGGCTGAGAGCGTGGCGCGGTCGATGAGCTCGGCGGCGCCGAGCGCGCGCAGGTAGTCCCCGTGCTCGGAGCGGCCCGTCGAGGCGACGACCCGGTAGCCGCGCGCGGCGAGCAGGGCGATCGCGACGGAGCCGACACCACCGGCGGCGCCTGTGACGAGCACGTCGCCGTCGCCGGGCGCGACGCCCGCGTCCGCCAGCGCGAGGACGCTGAGCATCGCGGTGTACCCGGCCGTGCCGATCGCCGCGGCCTGGCGTGTGCTGAGCGCCTCCGGCAGGGGGACGAGTTCGTCCGCCCCGACGCGGGCCCGCTCGGCGAAGCCGCCGTCCTTGCTCTCGCCCCGGCCGAAACCGTTGAGGACGACCCGGTCGCCCGGTGCGAAACGCGGGTCCGCCGAGTCCGTGACCGTCCCCGCCAGGTCGATGCCCGGCGTGAGCGGGAACGTGCGCACGATGCCCTTGCCCGCGAGCGCGAGGCCGTCCTTGTAGTTGACGGTCGAGTACTCGACGTCGACGGTCACCTCGCCCGGCGGCAACTGTTCGTCCTCAAGGGTTTCCACGGCGGCGTGGCGGCCCTGCTCGTCCTCGGTGACACGGATGGCGCGGAAGGACATGTGCGCTGCTCCCTGCTGGTGGCGGTACGG
Source organism: Streptomyces sp. NRRL F-5630 (assembly GCF_000719475.1). GTDB lineage: Bacteria > Actinomycetota > Actinomycetes > Streptomycetales > Streptomycetaceae > Streptomyces. The sequence continues at coordinate 3,841 of NZ_JOGO01000012.1, forward strand.
ATGGTGCCTGTACGGGCCAGTCTGCTCCCCGCGGTCGTCCGGTTCCGCCCGGGGCGTCGCTCAGGGCTCGACGAGTCCCGCCCGAATCGCGTACCTGGTCAGTTCGAGCCGGTCCTTGAGGCCGAGCTTGTGGAGGGTGTTGGCGCGGTGCCGCTCGACGGTCTTGACGCTGATGACGAGGAGCGCGGCGATGTCCTTCGAGGAGTGCCCCTCGGCGACGAGCTTGAGGATCTCCTCCTCGCGCGGGGTGAGCGTGCTGCCCCCGCCGGGTTCCTCCCCCCTGCGGGCCTGGTCGAGGTAGTTGCGGATGAGCGCGCCGGTCGCGCCCGGGTAGAGGAAGGGCTCGTCGCGCATCGCGGCCCTGCACGCCTCGATGAGGTCGCGGTCCGCGAGCGACTTGAGCACGTACCCTCCGGCGCCCGCCTTGAGCGCCTCGAAGAAGAACTGCTCGTTGTCGTACATCGTGAGCACGATCATGCGCAGCCCCGGCAGGGCGCGGGAGAGCTCCCGCGCTGCCTGGAGCCCGGTCATGCGGGGCATCGCGATGTCGAGCACGGCGAGGTCGGGCCGGTGCAGGCGCGCCTGCTCCACCGCCTCGGCCCCGTCCCCCGCCTCCGCCACCACGGTGAGATCCGGTTCGGCGTCGAGGATGAGCCGCAGCCCCCGCCGCACGAGGGCGTGGTCGTCGGCGAGCAGCACCCGGATGGGAGCGGCGGTGTCCTCGGCGCGGGGAGAGGTGGCGGGGGTGGAGGCGGGCGCAAGAGCGGGGGCGGGCGGCGCGGCCGGGACGGTGGACACGGGTGACTCCGTGGGGAGGGGGCGGTGCGGCGGAAACGGGGACGGCGGGGTCGGCGGTCGGGGGACGGGCTTCGCGGGACAAGCGGCCGGGGCGGGCGACGGTCCGCCTCTCCCCCGCGCGAGGCGTGCGTCAGGCGACGCGGGGCGGGGGCCACAGGCCCGAGCGCACACCCGCGCCCCTCACATGACGCCCACCCCCTCGCGGGGCTCCGTGGGCGATGGGGAGGGGCGGGTCGTGAGCGGAGCGGTCAGGCGGATTTCCGTGCCGCCCGTGCGCCCGGGGGCGATGGACAGGTCGGCGCCGATCAGGAGAGCGCGCTCCCGCATACCGCGCAGGCCCGCGCCCTCGGGGGCGTCCCCCAGTCCGCGACCGTCGTCCGCCACGGTCAGCTCCGCCCCGTGCGGCAGCGCCCGCAGCGTGAGCCGTACCTCGCGGGCCCCCGCGTGCCGTACGACGTTGGTCAGCGCCTCCTGGGCGACCCGGTAGAGGACCAGCTCCACCTCCTTGTCCAGTTCCGGCAGGTCGCGGTCGACCGCGCGTCGCACCCGCAGGCCGCTGTCCGCGGGCAGCTCGGTGACGAGCGAGGCGAGCGCCGCGCGCAGCCCCAGTTCGTCGAGCACGCCGGGCCGCAGCCTGCGGGCGATCCTGCGGATCTCGTCGAGACCACCGCGCGTCGTCTCCTGCACCTGGTGGAGCCGCTCGGCGAGCGCCGGAGGCGCGTTCTTGGCGGCGCTCTGGAGTTCGAGGAGCACGGCGGTGAGGGTCTGCCCGACCTCGTCGTGCAGTTCCTGGGCGATCCTGCGGCGCTCGGCCTCCTGCGCGGAGAGCGCGCGGGCGGTGCTCGTGGCCCGTTCGGCCTCCAGCCGGTCGAGCATGGTGTTGAAGGCGGTGATGAGACCGGCGATCTCGCCGTGTCCCGAGACGTCGGGGCGGCGGCCCGGCCGGAGCAGGTCGGTCGTGCTCATGGCTCGGTGCAGCCGCTGGAGCGGGGCGAGGCCGATCCGCAGGAGCGCCGCGTTGGCGGTGAGCATCGCGACGAGCCCCGCCGAGAGGATCAGCACCTCCGTGAGCACCACGGGAGCCGAGACGGTCACGGGGCCGAGCAGCAGCAACCCCGTCGCCGCGAGGAGCACGGCGGCGTTGAGCAGGAAGATGCGCTGGAACAACGACACCTCGGTGCCTCCCGGTGGTCGGACATGTCCCGCCATGACGCACGACGGGCCCGCCCCCCACCCTCCCCGATCGCCCCCGTGCGGGTCCATCCGTGGCAACCCCCATTTCCGCCCGGCACGCTCCCCCGCCCCCCTCGGGGCCCGCGCCCCGTTCCTCAGGGTTCTCCCCCAGGGAGAGTGGGGGTGATTCCGGATGGCGCCAGGCCCCCGCGGTGGGAGAGGCTTCCGGGGAAGGACCCGGCGGGCGGCCGGAGCGGAAGCGGCGCGTCAGGTGTGGGCGGGGCCCGGGGACGGAATCCCTTGGGTACGTGCCGCCGAGGGACGCGGGCCGCAGGGCCCGCCGAAGCGGGGACCGGGGCGGCACGGAGGGAGAGACGGGCGATGGAGCGTCAGGACGAGACACTGCGGACACTGGAGCGCGGGCTGCGCGCGGAGGACCCGCGTCTGGAGCGGGCACTGCGTACCGGACGGCTGCCCCGGGCCTCGCGCCCCTGGGCGATATTGCTGCTCGTCCTCGCCCTCGCCACCCTGGGCGGCGGTCTGATCGCCGGGCACGGGGTGGTGCTCGCCTCGGGGCTCGTCGCCGCGGGCGTCGCCGCGCAACTGCTCGACCCGCACCCGGGCGCACGCGGCCGCGCGACCGGAGGGGCCTTCACCCGCCCCCGCCTCGCGCCGGACCGGCCCTCGCACTCCCGGCACTGAGCGCACGGGCTCCGGGCACCACGCGGACAGCTCCCGGCGCCGCGCCGACCGGCCTTCGGTACCGGGGCGCGCGGGAACCGGCGCGCACGGATCCGGCACCCGCCTCGCGCGAGTCCCCCACGAGCGGGAAAATTCCCACCAGTTGATACGTGCGCTTTGCCGTGTAATCCCACGCTTCACCCTCTTTGTCGTACGTTAAAGTACTGGTCAAATCAGCAAGCCGGTCATGCCCTCCCGGGCATCCCGGCGCGTCGGGCGGTCCGGTCACGGGCCGCCCTCGCAGGCAGGGGAGGGGGTGGTCCCGTGGAGCACGACCGGCACATCCGCCCTCGCGCACTGCCGCTTCAACCCGGCCCCGGCGCGGCCCTCCGCCCTCCCTCTCGCGGCAGGGCCATCGGAGTGCGCCCCCGCGAAGCCGTTCCGCATAACGCCTGACCCGGCGTTCCCCCGCGCGGCGCACCCCGCGGGCCCCGGCCCGCACGCGCCCCGTACCCCGCCCCGCGGGCCCCCGGCACGCCTTCCCGCGCGCCGGGACCCATCCCGCACCCACGAGACGCACCACCCGCGAGTCCCCGTCCCGCCCCGCGAAGCCCCGGGCGCACCGCCGTCCGGTCCGCCCCCGGAGCCCCGCACCGCTGGACCTTCCCCTCGCACGTCCCGCAACCGACCGGGGGAGACCGCTCCCCCGCATCCCCACCGTCCTTTCCGGGCTCCCCTCCCGCGCGGCCGGTCGCTCCGGCGCACCTCCGCACACCTGACGGGGCCCGATTCCGTCCCCTACCCACGCACGGGTGTTCTGTGCGCGCAGCAGGGATGACACGGTATGGACTGTCACGGTCCCCCGTGGCACCCGTCCCCCGCACACCCTGCGCGCGGCCGCGCGCACGCGACACGCCGTACGGAGTTCTCGATGGAGCCCACCGCTCACTTCACCAAGACCGCTCTCCCCGGGATCGGGGCGCGCTACGACCTGGACACGCAGTCCGGCCGGCACCTGTCGGTCGTCGTGCACCAGGACGGCCGCCGTGTCCTCGGCCTCCACGACCCGGAGGACGAGGACAGTTGCCGCGACGCCGCCCAGCTCGACCCCGGCGAGTCGCTCGCGCTCGCCGGACTGCTCAAGCCCGACCCCGTGGGCTACCTGCGCCAGCACGTGGAGATCGACCTCGTCACCGAGCACATCCCGGTGACGAAGCGCTCCCCCTTCGCGGGCCGGACGCTCGGCGCGACGCAGGCACGTACGAAGACCGGGGCCTCGATCGTCGCCGTCCTGCGGCGCACCGACGCGGTTCCTTCCCCGACCCCGGATTTCCGCTTCGCGATCGGCGACGTACTGGTCGTCGTCGGGACCCGCGAGGGAGTGGACGCCGTGGCCGAACTGATCGCTGGAGGATGACCCCTCGTGCACGACACGACGACTGAACTGCTGATAGAGCTGGGCGCGATCATTCTCGGCCTCGGCATACTCGGCCGCCTGGCCGGGCGGATCGGCTTCTCCCCCATCCCGCTCTATCTCCTGGCGGGCCTGGCCTTCGGCAAGGGAGGTTTCCTGCCGCTCGACGCCAGTGAGGAGTTCGTCGCCACCGGTGCCGAGATCGGGGTGATCCTGCTGCTCCTCCTGCTCGGCCTGGAGTACAGCGCCTCCGAACTCGTCACCAACCTCAAGAAGCAGTACCCCTCGGGGATCGTGGACTTCGTCCTGAACGCCCTGCCGGGGTTCGTGTGCGCGCTGATCCTCGGCTGGGGCTTCGTGGCCGCGGTGGTCCTGGCCGGGGTCACCTGGATCTCCTCCTCCGGGGTCATCGCGAAAGTCCTCGGCGACCTGGGGCGGCTCGGCAACCGCGAGACGCCCGTGATCCTCGGGGTGCTCGTCATCGAGGACCTCGCGATGGCGGTGTACCTGCCGATCCTCACGGCACTGCTCGCCGGGCTGAGCCTCGGCGGCGCGAGCCTGACGCTCGTCATCTCGCTGGGCACCGTGGGCCTCGTGCTCTACCTCGCGCTGCGCCACGGCCGTCTCATCAGCCGGGCCGTCTCCTCCGACAATCCCGAGATGCTGCTCCTCGTGGTGCTCGGTCTCACCGTCCTCGTCGCCGGGGTCGCCGCCGAACTCCAGGTCTCCGCCGCCGTCGGCGCCTTCCTCGTCGGCATCGCGCTCTCGGGCGAGGTCGCCGAGGGCGCGCACAACCTGCTGGCACCGCTGCGGGACCTCTTCGCCGCCGTCTTCTTCGTCTTCTTCGGCCTCTCCACCAACCCGGCGGACATCCCGCCGGTCTTCCTCACCGCGCTGATCCTCGCCGTCGTCTCCGTCCTCACCAAGATCGCCACGGGCTGGTACGCGGCCCGGCGGGCCGGGGTGCAGCGGGCCGGGCGCTGGAGGGCGGGCGGCACCCTCGTGGCACGCGGGGAGTTCTCCATCGTCATCGCGGGCCTCGCGGTCGGCACCGCGCCGGAGATCGGGCCGCTGGCGACCGCGTACGTCCTCATCCTCGTGATCCTCGGGCCGCTCACCGCGCGCTGGACCGAGCCGCTCGCGCGCCGCTTCCTGTACCGCGGCGACGCCGCCAAGGACCGCCCCGTACCGGCCGAGCCCCCCGGGGCGCGGGCTGTCGACACCCCGGGCAGTACCGCGGCGGCGAACTGAGGGAGCGAAGGGACATGCAGCCCAGAGAGATCCCGGAGCTGTACACGGAGGGCTTCCGCGAGACCCTCACCGAGGTCGCGAGCACCGGGCGACGGCTGCGGCGCGAGGAGATCGAGGCGCGGCGCAGGCTCGGCGAGCAGGCGGCGGAGGCCGGGTACGGGCTGCGTTCGCTCGTCAACGGGCTCCTCGCCGCCGCCCGCAGCAACTGGCCGGCCCCGCCGGGGGCCTCGGCGCCCGAGGTGCTCGCGGCCGTGGAGCAGGCGGTGGACGCGAGCGCCGAGGGCTACGAGCGGGCGCAGCGGCTCGCAGTGCGCCAGGAGGAGGCGGCGCGCCGGGAGTTCATCGACGACCTGCTGCACGGGCGCGGCAACCAGGGCCGCATGGCCGAGCGCGCAGAGCGCTTCGGGCTGCGGCTCGCGCACGCGCACGTCGTCGCCGTGGCGCGCGGCGCGGAGGCGTACGACGACGGGCACCCCGTCACACGCGCGGTGCAGGACGCGGTCTTCGCGCGCTTCGGGGACCGCAGGACGCTCCTCACGACGAAGGACGAGGTGCTGATCTGCGTCGCGCCGAGCGGGCAGGAGGAGATCGCGCGGTACTTCGCGAAGCAGGCGTACGCGCGGGGCAAGGAGTGCCGCGCGGCGGTCGGCCGCCCGCACACCGGTCCCGGCGGGGTCGTGCGCAGCTACGAGGAGGCGCTCGAAGTCCTGCGGGTCGGCGAGCGGATGGAGCTGGCGGAGCCGGTGCTGCACGCCGAGGACCTGCTCGTCTTCCCCGTGCTCACCCGTGACAGGCAGGCGATGTACGACCTCATGGACACCGTGCTCGGGCCGCTGGAGGAGGCGCGCGGCGGTGCCGCGCCGCTCCTCGCGACGCTGCGCGAGTACTTCGAGGCCGGATGCGTCTCGGCGGAGGCGGCACGGCGGCTCAACCTGAGCGTCCGGGCCCTCACGTACCGCCTGGAGCGCATCCGCACCCTCACCGGGCTCGACCTCTCCGACTCCCTGGACCGCTACTCGCTGCACACGGCGGTCATCGGCGCGCGGCTCTTCGGCTGGCCGCGCGGCGTACCGGCGGAACCCGCGGCGGGCTGAGGACGCGGGACGGCAGGGGGCGGGCGGACGGGCGTCTCGCGGCCGGCGCCACCTCCTGACGGGCTCTCAAACCCGGCCCTCGTGGCGGTCGAAGGGGGTCTGCCTGCGCCTTTATGCTCTACGGGACCGCAGCGGCGCCTCTCGGAGTGCGCGCCGCGTCCCGGAAGTCCCTGGAGGATGTGCGCGATGGTGTTCAAGCGGCTGCTCGGTGCGCTCGGCGCGGGCGGGCCCTCGGTCGACACGGTGCTCGCCGAAGGGCCCGTCCTGCCGGGCGGCACGCTCACGGGAGAGGTGCGGCTCGGCGGCGGCGAGGCGCGGGCGCGGGTCGAGGACATCACCCTGGAGCTCCTCGCGCGCGTCGAGGCGGAGAGCGAGGAGGACGAGCACGAGGGCGTGGTCGTCTTCGAGCGGCACCACGTCGGCGGGGACTTCACGCTCGAAGCGGGCGAGGAGCGGGTCCTGCCCTTCGCCCTCGCGGTGCCGTGGGAGACACCGACGACGGAGCTGTACGGGCAGTCGCTCGGCATCGTCCTCGGGGTGCGCACGGAGGTGGCGCTCGGCGGGGCGCGCGACAAGGGCGACCTCGACCCCCTCGTGGTGAGCGCGCTCCCGGTGCAGGAAGCGGTGCTCGACGCCTTCGGGCGGCTCGGCTGGGGGTTCCGCTCGGCGGACCTGGAGCTGGGCCGGATCGGCGGTACGGGGCAGCGGCTGCCCTTCTACCAGGAGATCGAGCTGACACCGCCGCCCGCGCTCGCGCACGCCGTCAACGAGGTCGAGGTCACCTTCCTCGCCTCCGCCACGGGCGCCGAGGTCGTCCTGGAGGCGGACAAGCGGGGCGGCCTGCTCGGCGGCGGCCACGACGCGCTGACCCGGTTCACCGTCGCCCACGCGGACGTCCCGGCCCTGGACTGGGCGAGCGAGGTCGACGGCTGGATCACGCACCTGCTGGAGCACAGCTCGGCGTACGGCGACCACGGCTCGTACTACAGCCACGCGGACCCGTACGGCGGCGGGCACACGGACCACCACGGCCACACGGACCACCACGGCCACACGGACCACCACGAGAGCCGCGGGGCCGGGCGCGCGGTGCTCGCGGGGGCCGCCGGGCTCGCCGTGGGCGCGGCGGGCGGTCTCGTCGCGGCCGAGGTGATCGACGAGGCCGGCGACTGGTTCGAGGGCGACGAGGGGAGCGAGGACGGGGACGAGGAGTGAGCGCGCCCCGGCGGCGCGGAGAGTGAACGGCACTCCGCGGCGCGGGCGCACGGCCCTCTTCCTTTACTTCCACACTCCTGTAGATTCTGGCGCGGACGCCGCTCCGCCCAGGGCCGGTGTGCCGCCCCCGTCCCCTCCCCTCAGGAGCGCACCCGGTGTTCGGACTCAGTGAGCTGGCGATCCTGCTCCTCGTCGTGATCGTCGTCCTCGGCGTGAAGCGGCTGCCGGGGCTCGTGCGCTCCGCGGGCCGGGCGAGCCGCATCCTCAGGAGCGAGGCGCGCGCGACCCCGGACGCGCCGCTCACCGACCCCTCGGACCCCAAGCTCATCAAGGCCAGGCCCGAGGACTGGACCCGCCGGCGGGACGAGCCCGCCGCCTGAGAGACCCGCCCCGCGCTGCCTACACTTGTGCGGCCGGGGTGGGACCCGGCGCGGGACCGGCGGAACGGAGAGCGGTGTGAGCGGGGACGGGAGCGGCTTCGCGGGTGATCCCCCGGCGGAGGCGCTCGACGCGGCGGCGACGGTCTTCGGCCTCCTCGCCTCCCCGGCCCGGCTGCACCTCGTCTGGGCCCTCGCGGGCGGCGAGAGCGATGTGACGCGGCTCGCGCAGCGGCTCGGCGGGGCCCTGCCCGCCGTCAGCCAGCATTTGACGAAGCTCAAACTCGGCGGTGTCGTCGGCTCGCGCCGCGAGGGCCGCCGCCAGGTCTACTACCTGCGCGACCCCCGGATCGTCGAGCTGGTCGGCGCGCTGCTCGCCCCGGGGAGCGTGGCCCCCGCCCTGCCCGAGCGGTCCCTCGGTGCCTGAGACCGCCGCGCCCCTGCACGTCCTGCGCCGCCTGGCGGCCTCGCCGCGCGGTCTCACCGAGGAGCAGGCGGCGCTGCGCGCGGCGCGCTACGGACCCAACCTGCCGCCCGCGCCCGTCCTCACGCCGTGGTGGCGGCTCGCGCGGGACGGTCTGACCGATCCGTTCACGGCCGTGCTCCTTGCGCTCTCCCCCGTCTCGGCGCTCGTCGGCGCGTGGGGCACGGCCGCCGTCACCGCGCTGCTCGTCGCGCTCAGCCTCGCGCTGCGCGCCCTCGGGCTGCGCAGGGCCGAGCGCGCCTCCGCGGCTCTCGGCGCGCTCCTCGGGGACACCGCCGCGGTACGGCGCAGGGCCCGCGCGGACGCGGAACCGCGGGTGCGGGACGTGCCGGTGGCCGAGCTGGTGCCGGGGGACGTCGTGCTGCTGGGTCCGGGCGACCGCGTGCCCGCGGACCTGTGGCTGCTGCGGACACGCGGGCTGCGGTTGCGCCAGGCGGTGCTGAGCGGCGAGTCCGACGCGGTCGCGCGGCGGGCGGGCGATCCCGGGGGCGCGCTGCTCGGCTCGACGGTCGCGAGCGGCACGGCGACCGGGCTCGTGACGGCGACCGGGACGCGGACGCGGCTGCTCGGTGCCTGGGACGGACCGGCGCGCCCCGCGAGCGCCTTCGCCGCCTCGGTGCGCGGCGTCGCGTGGACGCTCGTGCGGTTCATGCTCCTCGTCCCGCCGCTCGTGCTCTGCGCGGACGCCGTGGCGCAGGGGCAGGGGGCGCAGACGCTCCCGTTCGCCGTCGCGGTCGCCGTGGGCCTCACGCCGGAGATGCTGCCGGTGGTGGCGACGCTCGCGCCCGCGCGGGCCGCGCTGCGGCTCGCATCGGAGCACGGCGTGATCGTCAACCGGCCCTCGGCGCTGCACGACCTGGGCGCGGTGGAGGTCTTGTGCGTCGACAAGACCGGGACGCTCACGACGGACGAGCCGTGCGTGCACACCAGTCTCGACGCGCGCGGGGTGCCCGACACCGAACCCTTGCGGCTCGCCGCGGTCGCGGCGGCGTGGACGCTGGAGCTGGGCGAGGTGCCGCGTCCCGCGCCCCTCGACGAGGCGCTGCTCGCGGCGGCGGACGCGGCGGGGATCGACCCCCTCGGGCCCGAGGGGTTCGCCGCGCTGCCCTTCGACGCCGAGCGGCGCCGCGCGAGCGTGCTCCTCGCCGAGTCCGGCGTGCCCGGTGCGAGCGTGCTCGTCGTGAAGGGCGCCGTGGACGCCGTCCTCGAACGGTGCGTGTGGGGGCCAGGGGAGCGGGCGCGGGCCGAGGCGCTGGCGGCGCGACTCGCGGCGGACGGGCTGCGGGTGCTCGCGGTGGCGACGGCGCGGCGGGCCGCGCGGCCCGGGCGGGGGTACACGCACGCCGAGGAGCGCGGCCTCGCGCTGGCGGGTTTCGTGACGTTCAGGGACCCGCCGGTGCCCGGGGCGGAACGGGCGCTGCGCGAGCTGACCGCGCTGGGGGTCGAGGTACGGGTCCTCACGGGCGACCAGCCGGGCACGGCGGCGCGGGCCTGCCGTGACCTGGGGCTCGGTCCGGGCGAGGTCGTCGACATGCGGGCGCTCGCCGCGCTGCCGGAGGCGGAGCGGGCCGCGCGCGCGGCGCGGGGGCGGGTCTTCGCGCGGTGCACACCGGAGGACAAGGCGTGGCTCGTGGGCCGGGCGCGCGCGGCGGGCCGGGTCACGGGCTTCCTCGGCGACGGCTGGAACGACGTGCCCGCGCTGCGCGCGGCGGACGTGGGGCTGTGCCCGCCGGGCGCGGTGGCGCTCGCCCGCGAGCACGCCGACCTCGTGCTCGGCGGCAAGGACCTGGGCGCGGCGGCGCACGCCGTGCGCGCCGGGCGGAGCGGTACGGCGACGGTCCTCGCGTACCTGCGCGCCGCCCTCTCGTCGAACCTCGGCAACGTCGTGGCGATGCTCGTCGCGGGGCTGCTCCTGCCGTTCCTGCCGATGCTGCCCGCGCAGGTCCTGGTGCAGAACCTCTGCTTCGACGTGGCGCAGACCGCCTACGTACGGCGCGGGGCCGCCGCGCGGCCCTCGGCGCGGCCCGTGTCGCTGCGGACGCGCGCCCTGGTACGGCAGATCCTCGGGTACGGGCTGCTCAACGCGGGGGTCGATGTGCTGACCTTCGCGGCGCTCGCGTGGGGGGCGGGGAGTGTGGCGGGGGCGCGGTGGGAGGCGCTCTTCCACTCGGGGTGGTTCACGGAGAACCTGCTCACGCAGGCACTCGTGCTCGTGATGCTGCGGCCCGGGGCGGGGCGGGTGCCGAAGGTCCTGGGGGCGGCGGCGGTGGGCCTGGTCGTGGTGGGGGTGGCGCTGCCGCCGAGCCCGATGGGGGCCGCGCTGGGGATGGTGGCCTTGCCGTGGCGGGTGTGGGCGGCGGTGGCGGTGCTGCTGCTCGCGTACGGGGGCGCGCTGCGGTGGATACGGGCGCGGGGCGGGCCCGGGTAGGAGCCGGCCCCGCGCCGCCGCACGGGCCGAGCCCCCGCCGTACGCGCCGCCGCAGGAGCGGAGCCCCGCCGTCGTCCGCGACGGCCCCGCGCCGCCGCAGCGGCCGAGCCCCGCGCGGGGCGGGCCCGGGATCAGCCGTAGGACAGGTCCTCGCAGGGGTTCTCGTCGGCCGAGCGGGCGTCGGAGCCGACCGGTTTCGCGGGAGCGGAGGGCTGGGGCGTCGTGGGGGCGGCGGCGGGGTCGTCGGCGTAGGTGCGCCCGAGGGTGACGGTGATGCCGGGTGTGTCGCTCTCGGTGAGGCTCGCGCCGGGGAACCAGCGGGCCGTGGTCGTGGCGGCCTTCTTCTCGCCCGGCCCGTAGCCGATGGTCGTCGCGGCCGCGGTGAGGTCGTCGGCGTTGCCCGTCGAGGCGACAGTGAAGCCGCTCGTGCCGAGGATTCCGGCGGCCTTCGCGGCGAGGCCGGGCACGGTGGTGCCGTTGCGGATCGCGACGGTGATCCCGGCGCCCGTGACGGCCTCGGCGCTCTTGTCCGCCTCCTCGCCGTTCTTCGTGTCGGCGGACTTCGACTTGCCCTTCTCCGCGCCGCCGAGCGGCTTGTCGGCCTTGAGCGCGGCCCAGAGCCGGTCGGCGTCCGGCTGGACGACCGCGACGCGCTCGCCCTCGTACCGCCAGGGGACGGTGACGAACTTGGTGTTGTGCAGGTCGACGTTCTTGAGCGAGAGCGCGAAGGAGAGCATCTTGTCGGCGGAGCCGAGTCCGGCGTCGACGGTCATCGAGCCGGTCGCCGCCTCGGCCAGGGGCAGGAGCTTGGTGGGCGTGAGGCCCTTCTCCTTCACCTTCTTCAGGAGCGCCGACACGAAGGCCTGCTGGCGCTTGATGCGGCCGATGTCGGAGCCGTCGCCGACCCCGTGCCGCAGGCGCACGTAGTCGAGCGCGCGCTGTCCGGAGACCTTCTGGATCCCCTTGTGGAAGACGAGGTCGCCGCGGGTGGGCCGCTTCGGGCTCAGGTCGCGCTGGTAGATGTCGTGGGGCAGGCAGACGGGGACGCCGCCGACGACCGAGGTCAGCTCCGAGAATCCGTTGAAGTCGACGACGACGGTGTGGTCGACGCGCAGCCCGGTGAGCTTCTCCACGGTGTTCTGGGTGCAGGCCGGGTTGCCCTCCTCCGTCTGGCCCACGGTGAACGCCGCGTTGAACATCGTGTTCGGCTGGGGCTCGCTCCAGCTTCCGTCGGGCAGGCGGCAGCGAGGGATCTCGACGAGGGTGTCGCGGGGGATGGAGACGGCGACGGCGTGCCGGTGGTCGGCGTAGACGTGGAGCAGGAAGGCGGTGTCGGAGCGGCCGATGTCGCCCTCGCCGCCGCCGAGTTCCTTGTTCTTGCCGGCGCGCGTGTCCGAGCCGATCACGAGGATGTTCTCGCCTGGCCCGGTGTCGTCGGGCCGTTCCTTCGAGACCCCGTCCTGGCTGAACGTGCCGATGTCACCGCTGAGCTTGAGCCACACCCAGCCGAAGCCGCCGCAGGCGAGGACGGCGAAGGCGGCGAGCACACCGAGTCCCTTGAGGAGCCGGGAGCGGCCCTTCGCGCGGGACCGCCGGGCCCCGGACCGCCGCCCCTGCGGCCGGGAGGACGCTCCGCCCTGCGCCGCTTCCTTGCGAGTCATGCACGTACCCCTCGGTGGCTCGTTCCCCACGGTCGGCCGGCCCCTGACCGACTCCCCCCACGGCTGTACAGTTGCGCAATGTAGCAAGCTTCCCGGGACGGGCGCGCTGCCCGCCCCCGGCCCTCCGACTCGGAACGAGGCGATCATGATCCGCAACGGACTCGAACCCTGGCACCTCCTCATTGTTCTGGTCGTGGTCGTCGTCCTCTTCGGTTCCCGCAAACTGCCCGACGCCGCGCGGGCGCTGGGCAAGTCTCTGCGCATCCTGAAGAGCGAGACGAGGGCACTGCGCGCGGAGCACGAGACCCCCGAGGCGGGAGGGGACCCGCGCTCCGCGCAGAAGACCGGCTGAGGCCGCCGCTCCTCAATGGCCCCGGGCGACCCACTCGTCCAGGTGGGGGGCCTCGGCGCCGATCGTCGTGCTGTCGCCGTGCCCGGTGCGCACCTCGGTCTCGGGCGGCAGACCGAGGAGCTTCCAGCGGATCGACTCGATGATGGTCGGGAAGTCGCTGAAGGAGCGCCCCGTTGCCCCGGGCCCGCCCGCGAAGAGCGTGTCCCCGGTGAAGACCGTGCCGAGCGCGGGGGCGTACAGGCACACCGCGCCGGGCGAGTGGCCCGGCGTGTGCAGCACCGTCAGCTCCGTACCGGCGACACCGAGGACCTGACCGTCCGCCAGCTCGCCGTCCGGCAGTATCCCCGGGTGCGTGAGCTTCCAGAGCGGCACGTCCTCCGGGTGCAGCAGCACGGAGGCGTCGGTGACCTCGGCGAGTGCCGGGGCCGCGTCGATGTGGTCGTCGTGCGCGTGGGTGCACACGATCGCGACGACGTGCCGGTCCCCGACCGCGCGGGCGATCGCCTCGGCGTCGTGCGCCGCGTCGATGACGAGGACCTCGTTCTCGTCGCCGACGAGCCAGACGTTGTTGTCGACGTCCCAGGTGCCACCGTCGAGCGAGAACGTGCCCGAGGTGACGACGTGTTCGATGCGTACGGCCATCAGAGGATCACCACCGAGCGGAGCACGTCGCCGTCGTGCATCTTCGTGAACGCCTGCTCGACCTGGTCGAGCGCGATCGTCTCCGTGACGAAGGCGTCGAGGTCGAGGCGGCCCTGGCGGTAGAGGTCGATGAGCATCGGGAAGTCGCGCGAGGGCAGGCAGTCCCCGTACCACGAGGACTTGAGCGCGCCGCCGCGCCCGAAGACGTCGATGAGCGGCAGGTCGACGCGCATATCGGGGGTCGGGACGCCGACGAGGACGACGGTCCCCGCGAGGTCGCGGGCGTAGAACGCCTGCTCGTACGTCTCGGGACGGCCGACCGCCTCGATGACGACGTCGGCGCCGAAGCCACCGGTCAGCTCGCGGATCGCCTCGACCGGGTCGGTCGTGCGGGAGTTGACGGTGTGGGTCGCGCCGAGCCGGCGGGCCGTCTCCAGCTTGCGGTCCTCGATGTCGACGGCGATGATCTTCGACGCCCCGGCGAGGCGCGCGCCCATGACCGCCGCGTCGCCCACGCCGCCGCAGCCGATGACGGCGACCGCGTCGCCGCGCGTGACCTCGCCCGTGTTGATGGCCGCGCCGATGCCCGCCATGACGCCGCAGCCGAGGAGCCCGGCGGCGGCCGGGGACGCCTCGGGATCGACCTTGGTGCACTGCCCGGCCGCGACGAGGGTCTTCTCCGCGAAGGCGCCGATGCCGAGCGCCGGGGTCAGCTCCGTGCCGTCCTCCAGCGTCATGCGCTGCTTCGCGTTGTGCGTGTTGAAGCAGTACTGCGGCCTGCCGCGCTCGCAGGCACGGCACTCGCCGCACACCGCACGCCAGTTGAGGATCACGAAGTCACCGGGGGCGACCTCCGTGACGCCCTCGCCGACCGATTCGACGATCCCGGACGCCTCGTGGCCGAGCAGGAAGGGGAACTCGTCGTTGACCCCGCCCTCCCGGTAGTGGAGGTCGGTGTGACAGACCCCGCACGCCTGGACGCGTACGACCGCCTCGCCGGGCCCGGGATCGGGGACGGTGATCGTGGCGATCTCGACCGCGGCCCCCTTCGCCCGCGCGATGACGCCCTGTACCTGCTGTGGCATGAATGCCGCCTCTCTCGTTCTGACCTGTCCGACCCGCTCGGTGCCCGCATGGAATGCGGAAGGTCCGCCGACACGGGCGATTCTCCCCCAGCACCGCCTGCCCACCGCCGAGGGGGAGACTCCCGGCGGGTCCGCGCCGCGCCCACTACCCTGTGGATTTCCACCGGAGGGGGGCGCTGTGCGCGTCGGTACGGCAAGGGAAGCGGCCCACGACTGGGTGACACGGCACGGGCGCGCGCTCCCGGGCTTCACCGGGGCGTACTTCAGCGGCTCGACGGTGGGACTCGACGCGGCGGCCGAGCTCTCGCCGTACGCGGACGTCGACCTCGTCGTCGTGCTCGACACGCCCCGGCCGCCGCCGAAGCCGGGCAAGTTCCGGCACGCGGGGGCCCTCCTGGAGGTCACGTACGAGCCGTGGGCGGCGCTCGCCTCGGCACACACGGTGCTCGGCGACTACCACCTGGCGCCGCCCCTGGCCCGTACGGACACCCTGATCGCCGACCCCGAGGGGCGCCTCGCGGCGGTGGCCGCCGACGTCGCGCGCGGCTTCGCCCGCCCGGAGCACGTCCTGCGCCGCTGCGGGCACGCGGCGGGCCGGGTACGGAACGGACTCGCGGCGATCCCCGCGGACGCGCCCTGGCACCAGCAGGTCACGGCCTGGCTCTTCCCCACCGGGGTCACCACGCACGTCCTGCTCGTCGCCGCGCTGCGCAACCCGACGATCCGGCTGCGGTACCCGGCCGTCCGCGACATCCTCGTCCCCGGATCCGACGAGGGGCTGTACGAGGATCTGCTCGGCGCGCTCGGCTGCGCCCACCTCAACCGGGACCACGTCACCGGTCACCTCGCCGTGCTCACGGAGACGTTCGACGCGACATCGGACGTTCCCGTGCGCACACCGTTCCCCTACGCGGCCGACCTGCGGCCCGAGGCGCGGCCCGTCGCGGTGGAGGGCAGCGCGGATCTCGTGGCACGGGGGCTGCACCGCGAGGCGGTGTTCTGGATCGTCGCGACGCTCGCGCGCTGCCACACCGTCCTCGCCGCCGACGCCCCGGCGACCCACCGCCGCCTGGAGCCCGGCTTCCGTGGCGTCCTCGCCGACCTCGGCCTGCGCACGTACACGGACCTGCGGGCACGCGGGGAGCGGACGGCCGCCGTCCTGCTGCCGCGCGTCGAGGAAGCGGCTGCCCGGCTCGTGCGCGAGCGGGCCCTGCTGCCCCGTACCGGCACGTGAGGTGCGGCTGCCCACCCCCTCACTCGTCGGACGGAGCGTGCCACGCCCGCTGCCGATACGTCCGTAGTCCGCCCTCAGCGCCGGGGAGCGGACCTCCCCCCACGCGAAGCCGCCCTCACTCCCCTCCGGGACTCTTCGCTGGTTCTTCCGGGTCGCCGCCCCGCTCGGCGCGTTTCGGGGGGCGGGGAGGGAACGGGGCGAGGACACTGTGGCGATGAGCCACGACGAACGGGACAGGGACCGTCTGGAGCGGCGCGAGGCGGAGACGCTCGGGGCCGCCCTCGCGGCGGAGCGGCACAGGGCGCGCAGGGCGCTCGCGGCGCGGGCCAGGGACGCCGACGACCTGGCCCGGCTGCTGGACGCCCTGGGCCTGCGGCCCGGGGAGGGACGGCGGGAGCCGGAGTGAGGGGGCCCGCGAGGTGACGGGCGAGCGCGGGAGGCCGGACCGCTCACCTCGCGGACGCCCGGTCCCCTCGGGCATCCGCTTCAGGAACGGCCTCCGGGCTGCCCGGCGAAGTACGTCGCGATCATGTCCTCGCCGCCGTGGCCCTCGTCGCGCGCGCGGGCGAAGCGGGCCGCCGTGGCGTCGAGGAGGTCGAGGCGGGCGCCGCTCGGCCGGGTGGCCTCCAGGATGAGACGGGTGTCCTTCAAGGCGGTCGAGAGCGCGAAGCTGGGGGCGAGTTCGCCCTTCAGGAGCGCGTCCGCCTTCATCTGGAGGTACGCGCTGTCGAGCGCCCCGCCCGTGACCGTGTCGAGGAAGAGCCGCGGGTCCACGCCGAGCGCGTCGGCCACGTTGAGGGACTCGGCGACGGAGCCGACGAGGTTGAGGAGCCAGGAGTTCACGACCAGCTTGAGGCGGGTCGCCTCGCCCGGCTCGCTCCCCGCCCACACCGTGCGCTGCCCGATCGCGTCGAGTACGGGCGTGACGGCGGGACGTGCCGCCTCGTCACCCGAGACGAGGACGATCAGCTTGCCCTGCTCGGCGGGTTCCTTCGTACCCGAGACGGGGCTGTCGAGGTAGACGACGCCGTGCGCCGCGGCCTTCTCGGCGAGCGTCGCCGTGGCCGCGAGGCCCACCGTGGACGCCTGGAGCCAGGGCTGCCCCTCGCGCAGCCCTTCCGCGGCCTGCTCCATGACGGAGGCGACCGCCGTGCCGTCGTTGAGGACCGTCAGGACGACGTCGGCGCCGCGTACGGCGGCGGCCGGATCGGAGGCGAGTTCCGCCCCGTCGGCGACGAGCGGGCGCGCCTTGTCCGCGCTGCGGTTCCACACGCGCACGGAGAGGCCCGCGCGGAGCAGGCTGCGCGCCATTCCCGCGCCCATGATGCCGGTGCCGAGGACGGCGATGAGGGGTGAATCGGACATGAGGGTTCCTCCCTGACTCGGAGTACGGCCCGTGGGGCGGGCGCGTGGCGGTGGACGGTGGTGCGGGTGCGCGGTGCGGGCCGGTCCGTCCGGTGGCTGCCGTCCCCGCAGCCCCCACCCTGGCACCACGCCGCCCGTTCCGCCCCGCCGGACGGGTGCCGGGAGTGGCGGCACCGGCCCGTGCGACACCTCATCAGACGGCGTTGTCAGTGGGGTGGTGCACGCTGGGGGCAGGCGTGCGGCACGGGGCCGGCGCCGTGAGGACGGGGAGCGTGCGGTGACGGTACGGGACAGGACGGACGAGCGCCGGGCGCGGGCGGCGCGGGCCTGCCTGCGGCTGCGGCAGGCGACGCGGGCGGTCCTCGCCGATCCGCGCACGGCGCCCGCGGCGGCGGTGCTGCTCGCGGGCCCCATGGCGGAGGCGGACGCGGCGCTGCGGGCCGCCGGGCTCGCGGGGAACGAGGCGGAGCTGTGCGCGCTGCTCGGGGTGCGGGTGTGAGCGCGGTGCGGCGCTGTGCCTGGGCGGAGGGCACGTCGGAGGCGATGACGGAGTACCACGACCGCGAGTGGGGCCGCCCGGCGCACGACGACGGCTATCTCTTCGAGATGCTGGTCCTGGAGGGCGCGCAGGCCGGGCTCTCCTGGTCGACGGTGCTGGCCAAGCGGGAGAACTACCGGCGGCTGCTCGACGGCTTCGACGTCAAGGCGGTCGCGGAGTACGGGCCCGGGAAGCTGGAGGCGCTGCTCGGGGACGCCGGGATCGTGCGGCACCGGCTCAAAGTGGCCTCGCTGCCACGCAACGCGCTGGCGTTCCTCGCCGTGGCCGAGGAGTTCGGTTCCTTCGACGCGTATCTGTGGTCGTGGGTGGACGGGCGGCCCGTGGTGCGGCACCGGGCGCGCGGTGCGCGGCCACCGGCCCGTACGGAGCTGTCGGACCGGCTCGCGAAGGACCTCAAGAAGCGGGGCTTCTCCTTCGTCGGGACGACGATCACGTACGCGTT
The DNA here is from genome assembly GCF_000719475.1 of Streptomyces sp. NRRL F-5630. Lineage (GTDB taxonomy): Bacteria > Actinomycetota > Actinomycetes > Streptomycetales > Streptomycetaceae > Streptomyces. The sequence goes on from NZ_JOGO01000012.1 coordinate 22,096, forward strand.
CCTCCAGGCGACCGGCGTCGTGGACGACCATGCGGGCGACTGCTTCGTCGTCAGGGAGCCGAGCGGGGGCTGAGAGGCGGGCCGGTCCCGGACGGCTTCCCCCGGGCCGCCGTACCGGGGCCGGCGGTTCGCGCCGGGCAGGGCAGTCCGGCGGTCCGCGCCGGGCACGGCGGTCCGGGGGGAGCCGTCCGGGCTCCCCCTCGACACACCACCAACTCGGCAGCCCGGCAAGGCAGTTGTCACCTCGATTCCTGAAGAGGGAGCGTCGTCGGCACCTCCGTCGAGGCGTCCCCTCCCCGTACGGCCCCACTCCGCTCGCCGCCACCGAAAGGCGCGCTTAACGTGACATTTCGGAGCGTCGAAGGGCTGAAGACCATGAAGCACCGATCCGAGGGCCCGGCCGACCAGGGTGGCGGGGGCGCGGGCGGAGGGCAGGGCGCGAGGCCCGGCGGGCCGCGGCCCGGCGGGCGGCGGGCGCAGCGCGAGGCGCGGCACGAGACCGTCAGGAACAGGGCGCAGGCGCACCGCTGGTGGGTGCTCGCGGTCATCGCGACCGCTCAGCTCATGGTGGTCCTGGACGCGACCATCGTGAACATCGCGCTGCCGTCCGCGCAGAAGGACCTCGGGTTCAGCAACGCCAACCGGCAGTGGATCATCACGGCCTACGCCCTCGCCTTCGGCTCCCTGCTCCTGCTCGGCGGGCGGTTCGCGGACCTCATCGGGCGCAAGATCGTCTTCCTGACGGGGCTCATCGGCTTCGCCGCGGCCTCGGGCGTGGGCGGGGCCGCGCAGAGCTTCGAGATGCTGGTGGTCGCCCGTGCCGCGCAGGGCGTTTTCGGGGCGATGCTCGCGCCCGCCGCGCTCTCGCTGCTGACCACGACGTTCACCGACGCGAAGGAACGCGCGAAGGCGTTCGGGATCTACGGCGCCGTCGCGGGCGCGGGCGGCGCGGTGGGGTTGCTCCTCGGGGGCGTCCTCACCGAGTACCTGGACTGGCGCTGGTGCCTGTACGTGAACCTCCTCTTCGCGGTGCTCGCGATCGTGGGCGCGGCACGGCTGATCTCGGGCGGGCGCCCCGCGGAGCAGCCCGGGCTCGACCTGCCGGGCGCCGTGCTCGCGACCGGCGGCCTCTTCTGCATCGTGTACGGCTTCTCGAACGCGGAGCGGCACCACTGGGGCTCGCCCCAGACGTGGGGTTTCCTCGTGGGCGGCGTCGTCCTGCTCCTGCTGTTCGTCCTGCGGGAGCGGCGCACCGCGCACCCGCTGCTGCCGCTGCGCGTGGTGCTGCACCGTCAGCGCGGCGCCTCGTACCTGGCGATCTTCCTGGCGGGCGCGGGCCTCTTCGGGGTGTTCCTCTTCCTGACGTACTACTTGCAGCAGATCCTCGGCTACTCGCCCATCAAGACGGGGCTCGCCTTCCTCCCGATGGTCGGCGTGATGATCGTGATGTCCGTCGTGGTGACGAACGCGGTGCTGCCGCGCACGGGGCCGAAGCCGCTCGTGCCGCCGGGGATGCTCTTCGCCGCCGGGGGCATGGCGTGGCTCACGGGGCTGGACCTGCACAGTTCCTACGCGGCGCACATCCTGGCCCCGCTGCTGCTCACCGGTTTCGGCGTGGGCCTCATCTTCGCCCCCTCGTTCAACATGGCGACGGCGGGCGTGCGCCCGCAGGACGCCGGGGTCGCCTCCGCGATGGTCAACACGTGCCAGCAGGTGGGCGGCTCGGTGGGGACCTCGCTGCTCAACACGCTCGCGACGACGGCGGCGACGAACTACGTGGTGGGCAAACGGCCCACGAAGCTCGTGCTCGCGCAGGCGCAGTTGCACAGCTTCACGGTCGCCTTCTGGTGGTCGTCGGCGATCTTCGCGCTCGGCGTGGTCCTGACGGGGCTGATCTACCGCTGGGGCCGCCCGGCGACGGGTGACCAGTCGATCGCCACCTGAGGCGTCGTACGGGGTGCGGGGCCGTCGGCGACACGGGCCGGGCGGGCGCGGGGCCGTCGGCAACACGCACCTGGCGGGTACGGGGCCACCGGCGAGACGCGCCGCGCGGCCCCGTTCCGCGCTACCGGCGGGGAGATGCCGCTCAGGCCCCGAAGCTCTCCGCGAGCGGCCCGACGGCCGCCTTCCACTCGTGCACGGTGACGTTCTCGACGAGGCCCTGGAGCCGGAAGGGGTCCTGCTCGGTGTGGGCGAGGGCCTCCTCGGCGGAGCCGGCGCGGAAGATGAGCAGTCCGCCCTCGCCCGCCGGGTTGCTGAGCGGGCCCGAGACGAGGATGAGGCCGCGGTCGGCCAGCTCGCTCAGGAAGGCGCGGTGGGCGGGGCGGTGGGTGTCGCGGGGGGCCTCGCTGCCCGCGGGGTAGGCGTAGACGACGGCGAAGAGTGCCATCCGGGCACGTCCTTTCGGGTTCGGGTGCGCCGGGCGGCGGCCGGCGCCTCGCGGCGGTGATGCCGCGTCATGATTTCAGCCCCGCGCGCACGCCGGACGCGCGGGGCGACCACCGGGACGGGGCGGCGCGGGGCACCCGGCGGGGGCGGGCCGGGCACGCGGGCGGTCCCGGCCGAGGAAGCGCTGGTCCTCCTCGCGCTCCCGCCACCTCGCGCCCGGCTTACCGCCGTCGGGCCCCGGGCCCTCCGGGGACGGACCCGTGCCCGTCTCACCCGAACGGGGGTACCGCTCAGACCCGGCGCAGTGCCACGAAGCGGCGGCCTCCGGCCTCCCACTCCCCCGCGCCCGTCCACGCGCCCGTGTCCTCCGCGTGGCGCAGGAGCGCGCCGCTGCCGAGGCGGGCCCAGGGGAAGGGGCTGCCGTGGGCGCGGCGGCCGTCGCCGACGCGGACGCTGAGGCGTTCGTCGAGTGCGTGGGCCGCCGTCTCGGCGAGCAGGACGCCGCCCGGGCGGACGAGTTCGGCGGTGCGGCGCAGGAGCCGGGGCGGGTCGCCCCCGATGCCGATGTTGCCGTCCAGGAGGAGCGCCGTGTGCCAGGTGCCGGTGTCGGGCAGCGGCGCGAAGACGGAGCGGCACAGCGCCCCGCCGCCCGTGCGCACGGCGCGGGCGACGGCGTGCGGGTTCGAGTCGATGCCGAGCGCGGTGAGGCGGCGCTCGGCGAGCGCGGCGAGGAAGCGCCCGGGGCCGCAGCCGATGTCGAGGACGGTGCCGCGGCAGCGGTCGATGACGGTGCGGTCGGCCGCGTCGGGGGCGGCGCACCAGCGCTCGATGTCGAGCGGGTGCCGGGTGCCGTCCTCGCGGTGCAGGTAGAGCGGGCCGCGCCCGGTGCGCAGCGCCGCGCTCCAGGGGTCGCAGCGGCTCCAGGCGTGCTCCTCGTGCGTGTCGTGCCCCTCCGGCGCGGCGGGTTCCGCAGCGGCGGGCCCGGGGCGGGAGTGCGGGACGCGGGGCGGGGCGCTCATGGGTGGCTCCCCGTGGTCGTACAGGAGGTCAGCAGGCCGTGGGGCAGGGCGGCGACGGCCGCGGCGAAGCGGGAGTGCGGGGCGAGGGCGGCGACGCGCAGGGCGTCGGGGGCGGTGTCGACGTCGGTGAGGGTGGGGAGGGTGCCGGTGCGCAGTCCGGCGGCGCGCAGGCGCTCGTGCTGGAGGGCGCCGGTGTCGGGGCGTGACATGGGGACGCCGCGCAGGAGGGCGGCGCGCGGGACGGGGAGCGCGGTGGCGGCGGCGAGCCCGAGCGCCCAGAAGCCGCCGTCGCTCGCGGGACCGAGCCACGCCTCGTGGTGCGCGAAGGCGTGCGGGGCGAGGACCGGGGCGAGCACGGCGGCGTCGATCTGGGGGGTGTCCATGCCGAGCAGGAGCACGGGCCCCTCGCACGCGTCGAAGACGGCGGCGAGGCGGACGTCGAGCGCGCCGGGCACCTGCGGGATCACCTCGAAGCCGGGCGGGAGCCACGGCCCCGGCCGGCCGTCGAGGGCGAGGACGCGGCGGCGCGCCGGCAGCGCGGCGAGCGTCGCGAGGGTGTCGTGCAGCGCGGCGCGCGCGAGACCGGCGGCCTGGGACGGCGTGCAGGGCGGGCACAGCCGGGTCTTGACACGTCCCGCCAGCGGCTCCTTCGCGATGACGGCGAGCGTGAGGCCCGCGGGGACGGGGCGGGCGGCGGGTACCGGGGCGTTCACCGGGCCTCCGTTCCGGCGGCGGCGAGCACACGGCGCATGTCGTGCACGGCCTGCCAGGTTCCGCGCCACGTCCCCGTGACCTTCGACGTACCGGTGCGGGGCAGGTACGGGACGTCGCGTTCCTCGACGCGCCAGCCGGCCTCGGCGGCGCGCACGACCATCTGGAGCGGGTAGCCGCTGCGCCGGTCGCTGAGGGCGAGTTCGCGCAGCGCGGTGCGGCGGGCGAGGCGCAGGGGGCCGAGATCGCGGAGCCCGAGCCCGGTGCGGCGGCGCAGGCTGCGGGCGAGTGCGGCGTTGCCGAGCCTGGCGTGCAGGGGCCAGCTTCCGGGCGCGGGCCTGCGGCGGCCCAGGACGAGATCGGCGGCGCCTGAGGAGACGCGGTCGGCGAAGGCGGGCAGGAGGGCGGGGTCGAGCGAGGCGTCGCAGTCGCAGAAGGCGACCAGGTCCGCGGTCGCCGCTTCGAGCCCGGCGTGGCACGCGGCACCGAAGCCCCGCAACGACTCGGTGACGACGTGCGCCCCGTGGGCGGCGGCGATCTCGGCGGAACCGTCGTCGGAGCCGTTGTCGACGACGACGGCCCGCCAGCCCTCGGGGACGCGGCCGAGCACCCAGGGCAGGGCGGCGGCCTCGTTGAGGCAGGGGAGCACGAGGTCGACGGGGGCGGGCGGGGTGGCCTCGGGGGCGGTGAGCGGCGCGGGTGTGGGGGTGGGGTGGTTCATGGGCACACCGTACGAAGACGAATGCCGCGAATCGGGCAGCGCGGCCTCGCGAAACGCGGGGCGGGGGAAGGTGAGGCGCTGTCCGGGGCCCCCGCCGCGCGTCTCCGGCTCGTCCGCCTCGGCCGCCTGGCGTGTCAGCCTCCGCCGTGCTCGAGCGCCAGCCCCGCCCCCCTCGCCCCTCAGCCCCCGGCCCCCGCGCTCGTCGGCTCGCGCATCGGCTCCCTGGCGAACTCCGCGATGCCTTCGGCGAAGGGGACTTCGGCGCGCCAGCCCAGCTCGCGCGTCAGGCGGGCGGAGTCGGCCGTGATGTGCCGTACGTCGCCGAGGCGGTACTCGCCGGTGACGCGCGGCGCGGGTCCGCCGCAGGCGGTGGCGAGGGTACGGGCCATGGCGAGCAGGGTGCGCGGGGTGCCGCTGCCCGTGTTGTAGGCGGTGAGGGTGCCCGGGGGCGTGGCGGACTCGGTGAGCGCTTCGAGCGCGCGGACGTTGGCCGCCGCGATGTCCCGTACGTGCACGAAGTCCCGCCGCTGCGCCCCGTCCTCGAAGACGCGGGGTGCCTCGCCGCGCGCGAGCGCGGAGCGGAAGAAGGAGGCGACGCCCGCGTAGGGGGTGTCGCGAGGCATCCCGGGCCCGTAGACGTTGTGGTAGCGCAGGGCGAGGGCGCTGCCGCCGGTGGCGCGGGCCCAGGCGGCGGTGAGGTGTTCCTGCGCGAGCTTCGTCGCCGCGTAGACGTTGCGGGGGTCGGCGGGCGCGTCCTCGGGGACGAGGCCGGGCGCGAGGGCCGCGCCGCACGTGGGGCAGCGGGGCTCGAAGAGACCGGCGCGCAGGTCGGCCTCGGCGCGGGGGCCGGGGCGCACGAGTCCGTGTGCCGCGCAGGTGTAGCGCCCCTCGCCGTAGACGACCATCGAGCCCGCGAGCACGAGCGCGCGGACGCCCGCGCGGGCCGCCGCGGCGAGGAGGACGGCGGTGCCGAGGTCGTTGCAGCCCACGTAGTCGGCGGCGTCGGCGACGCCGTTGCCGAGGCCGACCATGGCGGCCTGGTGGCTGATCGCGTCGATGCCGCGCAGGGCCTCGTCGACGGCGGCGGTATCGCGCACGTCGGCGTGGACGAGCCCGGCGGCGCGGGGTGGCGGCACGGTACGCCCGTGGGGGTGCACGGCGGGGAGCAGGGCGTCGAGGACGAGGGCCTCGTGGCCTCGGTCCGCGAGAGCGGCGACGAGGTGACGGCCGATGAATCCGGCACCGCCGGTGACGAGTACGCGCATGTGCGGGGACCCTAGGGGCCGCCCGGCGGGGCCAGGGCGGGACGCGCCGGGGGCGGGCGGCGCGGCACTCGGGCGCGGGAGTCCCGGGTGACGGGCCGCGGCGCGACGGGCACGCGGGTGCCGCCCTCCCCCGCCCCGGCCCGTACGCGCCGGGCGGCGCGCGGTGCCCGCCACCTGCACCCCCCGCCCCGAGCGGCCTCGCGGGCCCGGCCGTTCAGGCCGTCAGGGCCGCCGCGACCTCGCGCAGGAACCGGGCCGTGGCTCGCGGGGCGGGGGCCAGTTCCGGGTTCCAGGGGATGACCGGGTGACCGCTCGTCAGGCGGGCCCAGCCGGGGACGCCGGCGAGCGCCGCCGGGGGGACGGCGTTGCCGCGCGCGTCGGCGAGGACGAGGTCGGCGCCGAGACCGGCCGCGTGCTCCCAGTCGGTGGTGAGCCAGTTGAGGCCGGGCCCGGGGCCGGGGTCGACGAGGTCGACGCCCAGCTCGGCGAGGTGGCGCAGTTCTGGCCAGGTGCCGGGGCGCGCGAGGTGCACCTGTTCGGTGCCCGCCGCCGAGAGGACGAGGACGCGCGGGGCTCCGGAGCGGGCGGCGGCGTCGCGCACCGCCGCGCGGGCTTCCGCGAGGACGTCCCCCGCCGCCGGGTCCGCCGGGGCGCCGAGTGCCTCGGCCAGCTCCGCGAAGCGGGCGACGAGGCGTGTCAGCGGGGTGCCGCCCGCGACCGAGAGGGCGACGACGGGCACACCGAGGGCCCCGGCGACGCCCTCGTCGACGGCGTAGGCGAAGTGGTCGTCGTAGGTGACGTCGACGACGAGTTCGGGCGCCACGCCACCGAGCGCCTCCTCGTCGAGCGTCTTGCCCGCGCCGAGGTAGGGCACGTCCGCGGGGAGGCCGCCCGCTTTGACCGGGTCGGCCTGCTCGCCGTCATGGCCCGAGCCGAAGATCCCGGCCGGGGTGAGCCCGTACTCGTGGAGCGCGGCTCCGGCGCGTATGTAGGCGACGACGCGTGCGGGCCGGCGCGCCGCGCGGACCACGCTCCCGCGGTCGTCCGTGAACTCCCAAGTGGTCGATGACATCCGCTCCACCCCTCCACGGCCCGCCCGGGGCCCTGGGGCCGTCCGTCGGCCCCGGGTCCCAGACTGAGCCCTGGAAGAGGCGCCGGACAAGGGCGCACCGGCTCCGGGGAAAGTAAACCGGGACAGGACGATTGTCCGGAACTCGTCTGTTGCCAGTGGCAGTTGACACAATCGTCGGGGACCGCCCTCACCGCAGGTCGAAGACCAGTCGCGCGGTGACCTTGCCCGAGAGCACCTCGTCGATCGCGAGGTTGATGTCCTCCAGGCGGCGCGTCTCGCGGAGGACACGGGTGCGGCCGAGCCGGTGCAGGCGGAAGACTTCGGCGAGGTCCTGCCGGGTGCCGACGAGGGAGCCGACCACGCTCTTGCCGCTCAGCACCGTCTCGAACACGGGCAGTTCGAGACTCCCCTCGGCGGGGAGCGCGACGAGGACGAGGGTGCCACCGCGCCGCAGGGCGCTGTACGCGGCGCGGAAGGAGTCGCGGTCGACGGCGGTGGAGAGCGCGACGTCGGCGCCGCCGAGCCGCGCGACCTCCTCGGCCACGTCCTGGTCACGGGCGTCGATGACGTGGTCGGCGCCGAGTTCGCGGGCGAGGGCGAGCTTCTCGTCGGTGAGGTCGACGGCGATGGTCTCGCCGCCGAAGATGCGCGCGTACTGGAGCGCGAGGTGCCCCAGCCCGCCGATCCCCGAGACGAGGACGCGCTGTCCGGGCCGCGTCCCTCCGGCGGTGACCGCCCGGTACGCGGTAACTCCGGCGCAGGTCAGGGGCGCGGCGTCGAGGGGGTCGATGCCCTCGGGGACGGCCACCACGTAATCGGCGTCGGCGAGCGCGTACTCGCTGTGCGTGCCGTCGGTCGAGTAGCCGGTGTTCCGCTGCCGGGAGCAGAGCGTCTCCCCGCCCGAGACGCAGTGGTCGCAGTGCCCGCAGGCGGTGGCGAGCCAGGGCACGGCGACGCGGTCGCCGACCGCGAGGTGCCGGGCCTCGGGGCCGGTGGCCTCGACGATGCCGATGCCCTCGTGGCCGGGCACGAAGGGCGGCGAGGGCGTGACCGGCCAGTCGCCGTGCGCCGCGTGGATGTCGGTGCGGCAGAGCCCGGAGGTCTCCATGCGCACGAGTACCTGGCGCCCGGTGGGCTCGGGGACCTCGCGGTCCTCGATGGCGAGGGGCTCGGTGAAGCCGGTGACGACGGCTGCCTTCATGCGGGCCTCCGGGGGCTGCGGGGGGAGCGGGTCGCCGCCGGGGGACGGGGCGGACGCGGCGTCTGCGGGCGCGTGCGGCAGGCGCGGCAGGTGCGGGGGGTACGGAGGGTGCGGCACGTGGGGCGTGTGCCGCGCCTGCCGTACGGCGAGCCGGGCGAGCGCGAGGGCGCGCAGGACCAGGGCGAGCGCGCGGGCGGCGTGCGGGACCACGCGGCGGGCCGCGCGGCGCTCGCCGGGGCCCGCGCGCGGTGCCGCCCGGCCGGTGCTCAGCGGGCGCCGCCGCCCTCGCCGCCGTACCGCTTCTCGAACTTGGCGACCTGTCCCTCGCTGTCGACGACCCGCGCCTTGCCGGTGTAGAAGGGGTGGCTCTCGGAGGAGATCTCGACGTCGACGACGGGATAGGTCTCGCCGTCGTCCCACTCGACCGTCTCGTCGCTGGTCGCGGTCGAGCGGGTCAGGAAGGCGTACCCCGCGGCCCGGTCGCGGAAGACGACGGGGTGGTAGTCGGGCTGCTTGTCCTTCTGCATCGCTGCGGCTCCTATCGGGGAAGGCCGGTGGAGAAGGCCGTTTCGGGAAGGCCGTCGGGGTCGCGAAAGGCCGCCCGGGGTGCGGGCGGCCTGTCCGCTGCGGCCGTCTCAGGGAAGGTCGTTGACGTCCTCGTCCACGGGGAGGGCGTTCTCGTCGTCCTCGACGACGTGCACGGCGGCCTCCTCGGCGGAGGCCGCGGCGCCGTCGATGCCGACGTCCGAGGCGACCAGGTCCTTCTCGGTGTCGGGCCCGAGGCCCTCGTCCGGCGCGACGAGCCGCCCGGAACGGTCCTCGCCCACCTCGTCGTCGCGCAGCTCCCCGTCCGTGTCGAGCGCGTCGCCGAGGCCGTCGCCCTGCGGGTCGCCGATGTCGGGCACCTCCTCGGCGAGCCGCTGGTCCAGCGATTCGCGCTCCTCGCTCTCGGCGAGCGTGGTGCCGTCCTTGTCCACCGCGAGCGGACGCTCCGGCGGGGAGTACCCCTCGTCGAGGGGGTCCTCCACGTCGGGATCGAGCAGCGTGTCCTCGTAGTCGAGCTGGACCGCCTCGTCCTCGCCCGGTTCCTCGGTCGCCTCGGGCTGGTAGACGTCGTCGCCACGGCCCGTGTCATCGCTGTCCACGAGTGATTCCTCCCGGTCATCGGTGCACGCCGAGCGGCGCCTCCCGGCCAGCGTGGGGGGCCGCGTGGACGCGGGCCACCGCGCGTGGGCCGAACGAGTGAGCCCGCACGGCTCGTACGGGAGCCCCCGTACCCCGCGCGAGGCCGCGCACGCACCCCGGACGTGGTGCACGCGCGCGGATACGGAGCGTGAGGCGGCCAGCGCGTCCGCCACCCGGCGGAGGAGGTGGCACCCGGTGGCCTTGTGCGCCGCACACCTCGACGGGGTGGGGGCGGGACGAGCACGGCCCGGGACGCTTCATGACCCCTTCTCCCCGGTCGGGAGCGTGTCCTCGATCACACCGAGAGGTTCTTGGCGGCACGGGCACGCACAAGCGCGACAGCGCCGCGGACGTCGCGCGTCGGCTCCCCCCGCACTGCCTCGGGGCGCGGCGATCCGGCGGGGACGGCTCACGCGGAGTGACATGGTGCCGGCTTCCAGGCCCAATTGGTCAACGGTTCTGACGAATTCACGGCGGAAACAGGACACAGCGAGCGGGTCACACGTACGAGGCCGGGCGGTCGCGTACGCCACTGATCAGGCCGCTCGGCCAGGGGAGCGGTCCTCCGCGAATCGCGGACGGCGCGCGGCGTGCGAGGCCGGAAAGAACACGGGAACACAGGGCGATGCTCTAGCGTTCACCTCTGTGGGAGGCGAGGCGCGAATCCCCCCTCGCTGCCCCTCCCACCGCGGCCCCTGCCGGTCCCCCCGTCCGGCAGGGGCCGCCCTTTGCCCGGAGCACGCGGCACGGGCGCAGTGACCCACGCCCGCAGAGCGGCGACGTCGGGGGGCGCCCTCCCGAAGTCGGCGGCCGCCTCCCGCGCCGCCCGAGGGTGCCGCAGCAGGGTGTGGCGAACGACACCCGCGTGATCTCGGCCGATCCGGCGCCTTCCCGGCCCCCGCCGCTCACCTTGCCCGTGCCGGAACAGGTACTGATCGCCAGGTGGCCGGGCAGACGTGGTCCGCCCGGTTCGCACCCCCGGCGGGCCCACCACTCCCCCGCTCGCGGCGCTCCGGATCGCGGACGAAGGGCCGGGATCTGGTGCGCGAGGACCCCGGCCGGTACGCACGGGGACACGGCAGCGCCCCGGCACGGGTCGTCCCGTGCCGGGGCGCTGCCGTCAGCGGTCCCCCCGGATTTCCGGCCCGGGCTTCACCTCGGCGAACCTGCCCGCGACCGGCGTCTCAGCGGATCGGCACCCCCGCGAGCGTGCGCGCGATGACGAGCCGCTGGATCTCGCTCGTGCCCTCGAAAATGGTGTAGATCGCACTGTCCCTGTGCATCCGCTCCACCGGGTACTCGCGCGTGTAGCCGTTGCCGCCGAAGATCTGGATCGCCTGCGCGGTGACCTGCTTCGCCGTCTCGCTCGCGTAGAGCTTGGACATCGAGCCCTCGGCCGAAGTGAAGGGCTTGCCCGTCGTGGCCATCCAGGAGGCGCGCCACACGAGGAGGCGCGCGGCGTCGATGCGGGTGCGCATGTCGGCGAGCTGGAAGGCGATGCCCTGGTTGTCGATGATGGGGCGGCCGAACTGGGTGCGGGTCTTCGCGTACTCCAGGGCCTCCTCGTAGGCGGCGCGGGCGGTGCCGACCGCCATCGCGCCGACCGCCGGGCGGGACGCCTCGAAGGTCGCCATCGCCGCGTTCTTGATCCGCTCGCCGCCCTGCGCCTTCGCCCGCTCGCGGGCCCGCGCGAGGCGCTGGTCGAGCTTCTCCTTGCCGCCGAGCAGGCAGTGCCCCGGCACCCGGACGTCTTCGAGGACGACCTCGGCGGTGTGCGAGGCGCGGATGCCGTGCTTCTTGAACTTCTGGCCCTGGGAGAGGCCCTTCGTGCCGGGCGGGACGATGAAGGAGGCGTGCCCCTTGGAGCCCAGCTCGGGGTCCACGACCGCGACCACGACGTGGACGTTGGCGATCCCGCCGTTCGTCGCCCACGTCTTGGTGCCGTTGAGCACCCACTCGTCCTTCGCCTCGTCGTAGACCGCGCGGGTGCGCATCCCCGCGACGTCCGAGCCCGCGTCCGGCTCCGAGGAGCAGAAGGCCGCGACCTTGACGTCGTCGGGGGTCCCGTACATCTGCGGCACCCAGGTGCCGATCTGCTCCTCGGTGCCGTTGGCGAGCACGCCGACCGCCGCGAGGCCCGTGCCGACGATCGACAGAGCGATGCCCGCGTCCCCCCAGAACAGTTCCTCCATCGTCATCGGGATGCCGAGCCCGGTCGGGTCGAAGAACTGCTGGGCGTAGAAGTCCAGCGAGTAGATGCCGAGTTTGGCCGCCTCCTGGATCACCGGCCAGGGCGTCTCCTCGCGCTCGTCCCACTCGGCCGCCGCGGGCCGGATGACGTCGGCGGCGAAGCCGTGCAGCCAGTCGCGGATCTCCCGCTGCTCCTCGTTGAGATCCATCGTGAACTCGGCCATGACCGGCCCCTCCCGCGTGACGAATGCTGTTACCTCAAGTAACCCGAGTCTGTTACCGGCTGGTAGAGCATGTCAACCGCCCGCCTCGCCCCCGACGGGCCCCGCACGCGGGTGTTACGTTGCGCGGTGCGCGGGGCCGTCACGCCTGGTCCGGCGGGCGAAGACGGCACGGAGACGGCACAGGCGGGGAGATTCGTTGTGGAGAGCACGGGCACGAAGGGCCGTGCCGCGCGGCAGCGTACGGCACAGCAGCGGACGGCGGCGCTGCGCCGGCGTGAACTCCTGGAAGCGGCCGACCGCGTGGTGCTGCGCGACGGGCCCGGCGCCTCGATGAACGCGATCGCCGCCGAGGCGGGGATCACCAAGCCGATCCTCTACCGGCACTTCGGCGACAAGGGCGGCCTGTACCGGGCGCTCGCGACCCGGCACACCGACGCCCTGCTCGCCGCGCTGCGCCAGGCGCTCGACGCGCCGGCCGCGACGCGCCGGGAGCGTGTGCGCCGCACGCTGGACACCTACCTCGCGGCGATCGAGGCCCGACCGCAGGTCTACCGCTTCCTCATGCACCCCGCCGAGGACGCCCCCACGCCCGAGGGCACCGGCTTCGACATCGGCCGCCACTCCGCCCCGCTCCTGCGCCGCCTCGGCGAGGAACTGGCCGCGGTCATCGCCGAGCGCGTCGACCCGGGCCCCGGCGGCACCCGCAGGGCCCGCGTCTGGGGCCACGGCATCGTCGGCATGATGCACGCGGCGGGCGACTGGTGGCTCGCCGAACGCCCGTGCGCGCGCGAGGAGTTGGTGGAGGATCTGACAGAACTGCTGTGGGGGATGCTCGGCGAGGTCCCCGACCGGGGCGAGGACGGCCCGCGCTTCTGAGGACGGCCCGCGCTTCTGAGGCGGCTCCCGGCGGGTGCCTCGCCCCTCTCACGGCGGCATCGCTCCCGCTCCCGCCACCCGGCAGCGCACGCCTCCGAGCCCCCGTACGGCCGTCTCGCACCCACCCCGTGCCGCCTCCGGGCCACAGGGCGGCGCGCCCGTACGGGGGACCGCTCGCCTGGGCGACACGCCGTCACGACCTCCGGTCGGTGGGCTCTCCGTCCTTCGGCCCTACAGGCCCGCCGCCTTCCCCCACGCCGTGCGGCCCGCCTCGCGGAGGACCTTGCGGTGGCGACGCCGGTCGAGGCGGTCCACGTAGAGGCCGCCTTCCAGGTGGTCGTACTCGTGCTGGAGGCAGCGGGCGAAGAAGCCCGTGCCCTCGACGCGGCGGCGGGCTCCGTCGGCCGTACGGCCCTCGACGACCGCGCGGTCGAAGCGCGGCGTCCCCGCTTCGAGACCGGGCAGGGACAGGCAGCCCTCGGGGCCGCGCACCACCGGTCCATCGACCTCGACGAGGCGGGGGTTGACGAGGTGTCCGAGGTGGCGGCGGTCCTCGTCGTCGGGGCAGTCGTACACGAAGACCCGTACGTCCCGGCCGATCTGCGGGGCCGCCAGGCCCACTCCCCGCGCGGCGTACATCGTCGCGAAGAGGTCCTCGACGAGCCGGTCCAGCCACGGGCCGAACTCCCCGGTCTCGCGCGCGGGGGTGGTGAGCACGGGGGCGCCGTAGAGGCTGAGGGGCCGGACCTGTCCGGAACTGCCCGGGATGGGACGTCGTCGCATGACCGGACAGCCTACGGTCCCGCGCTTTTCCCCAGGCACGGCACGGTGTGCGGTTCAGGGCGCGCGAGGGATCTCGGTAGGCTGCACCTGACGAACAGCCTCCCCGCCAGTGTGCGGCGCGCGGGAGGAGCACCGCACCACGGCGCGGGCCGGAGTGGCCCGGGGACGGTCGCGGGCGCCGGACGCGGCGGAAGTGAAGGAGGAGCGAGGACGATGACAGCCAACTCGGAGCCGCTGTCGGCACGGGCCAAACTGGCCGTGACGGCGGGCAAGGCCGCCGCGGCGGTGTCCCGAGCGGCGGGGCGCGGAAGCGGGTCGGTGATCGGCGGCAAGGTGGCTCTCCGGCTTGAGCCGGACCTGCTCGCCCGGCTCGCGACGCACCTCGACGTCGTACTGGTCTCCGCGACCAACGGCAAGACCACCACGACCCGGCTCATCGCCGAGGCCCTGCGCGCGGCGGGACCCGTGGTCTCCAACGCGCTCGGCGCCAACATGCCCGCGGGGATCACCTCCGCGCTCGCCGGGGGCTCCGACGCCCGCTACGGCGTGATCGAGGTCGACGAGAAGTACCTCGCGGGTGTCGCGCGGGACGTCGGGCCCAAGGCGATCGCGCTGCTCAACCTCTCGCGCGACCAGCTCGACCGCGCCGCCGAGACGCGGATGCTCGCCGAGCGCTGGCGCGAGGGCCTCGCGGGCAGCAAGGCCGTCATCGTCGCCAACGCGGACGACCCGCTCGTCGTGTGGGCGGCCTCCTCCTCACCGCACGTCATCTGGGTGGCGGCCGGGCAGGAGTGGAAGGACGACGCCTGGTCGTGCCCCTCCTGCGGCGGCGTCATGCAGCGCCCGGGCGACGACTGGTTCTGCGGCGAGTGCGGCTTCCGGCGCCCCGCCGCGAGCTGGGCGCTCTCCGGCGAGCACGTCCTCGACCCGCACGGCTCGGCCTGGCCGATCCACCTCCAGCTCCCGGGGCGCGCCAACCGCGCCAACGCCGCGACCTCCGCGGCCGTCGCCGCCGTCTTCGGGGTGCCGCCGCAGGTCGCCCTGGAGCGCATGTGGCAGGTGCAGGCGGTCGCCGGGCGCTACGACACGGTGCAGTTCCAGGGTCGTGACCTGCGACTGCTGCTCGCGAAGAACCCGGCCGGGTGGCTGGAGACCTTCTCGCTCATCGACCCGCCCCCCACCCCTGTGCTGCTGTCGGTCAACGCGCGCGGCGCGGACGGCACCGACACCTCCTGGCTCTGGGACGTGGACTACACGCGGCTCGCCGGGCATCCCCTCTTCGTCATCGGGGACCGCAAGCTCGACCTCGCGGTCCGTCTCGAAGTGGCCAATCTCGACTTCCGGGTCTGCGAGACCGTGGACGAGGCGGTGGGCATGGCCCCGCCGGGCCGTATCGAGGCGATCGCCAACTACACGGCGTTCCAGGACTTGCGCCGACGCGTGGGGAATTGACCGGACCAGTGAGAAGGGACAGGGATATGAGCGACAACAGTCTTCGTCTGGTCTGGATCTACCCGGACCTGCTGAGCACGTACGGGGACCAGGGCAACGCCCTCGTCGTCGAGCGGCGGGCGCGGCAGCGCGGTCTCGGCGTCACGCGCGTCGACGTGCGCAGTGACCAGCCGGTGCCGACCTCGGGCGACATCTATCTCATCGGCGGCGGTGAGGACCGTCCGCAGCGGCTCGCGGCCGAGCGGCTGCGCCGCGACGGCGGGCTCCAGCGCGCGGTGGGCAACGGGGCGATCGTCTTCTCGGTGTGCGCCGGCTACCAGATCCTCGGGCACGAGTTCGTCAACGACCTCGGGCAGCGGGAGCCGGGTCTCGGGCTGCTCGACGTGGTGTCGGTACGGGGCGAGGGCGAGCGGTGCGTCGGCGACGTGCTCGCCGACATCGACCCCCGGCTGGGCCTGCCGCCGCTGACCGGCTTCGAGAACCACCAGGGCGTGACCCACCTCGGCCCGACCGCGCGTCCCTTCGCGCGGACCCGGCTCGGCAAGGGCAACGGGACCGGGGACGGGACCGAGGGCGCGTTCAACGACACGGTGTTCGGGACGTACATGCACGGGCCGGTGATGGCGCGGAACCCGCAGATCGCGGACCTGCTGCTCAAGCTGGCGCTGGACGTCAACGCGCTGCCGCCGGTCAACGACCAGTGGTACGAGGCGCTCCGGGAGGAGCGGATCGCGGCGGCCACCCGGCCCGAGTAGTTCCTCGTGCGGGCGGGGGTCCGGGGCCGCGCCCGGGGCCCCCGCTCCTCCCCGCCGGAACCGCTTTTCTTTCCCCGCGCGCCGCCGTTGTCCACCACACGGACCGGAAGAGGCGAGGTGGAGCGGCGGGATTAGGGTGCTGCCACCGACCGGACGGCGTGGTCCGGTGTCGTTACCAGCTTGCGAAGGTGTTTCAGGCCCATGCGCATTGGCGTGCTGACGTCCGGTGGGGACTGCCCGGGACTCAACGCGGTCATCCGCTCCGTCGTTCACCGGGCGGAAGCCCTCGGGGACGAGGTGATCGGATTCCACGACGGCTGGCGCGGGCTCCTGGAGTGCGACTGGCGGCCCCTCGACCACGACGCCGTCGTCGGCATCCTCGCGCAGGGCGGGACCGTGCTCGGTTCCTCGCGGGTGCGGCCCGCGCACCTGCGCGACGGTGTGGAGCGGGCGCGGACGCACCTCGCGGACCTCGGTCTCGACGCGGTCGTGCCGATCGGCGGCGAGGGCACGCTCCAGGCCGCGAAGCTGCTCTCCGACGCGGGACTCCCCCTCGTCGGCGTGCCCAAGACGATCGACAACGACATCGCGGCGACCGACGTCACCTTCGGCTTCGACACGGCGGTCGGGGTCGCGACCGACGCCCTCGACCGGCTCAAGACGACCGCCGAGTCGCACCAGCGGGTCCTCATCGTCGAGGTGATGGGCCGGCACACCGGCTGGATAGCCCTGCACTCCGGGATGGCGGCGGGCGCGCACGCCGTGCTCGTGCCCGAGCGGCCCTTCGACGTCGCCGAGGTGGCCGAGCGGGTCGGGGCGCGCTTCGACGCGGGCAAGCGCTTCGCGATCGTCGTCGTCGCCGAGGGCGCCAAGCCACTGCCGGGCACGATGAAGTACGAGGAGGGCGAGCGCGACGTCTACGGGCACGAGCGCTTCTCAGGCGTCGCCCGCCAGCTCTCCCTGGAGCTGGAGGACCGGCTCGGCAAGGAGGCCCGTCCGGTGATACTCGGGCACGTGCAGCGCGGCGGGACCCCGACCGCGTATGACAGGGTCCTCGCCACGCGCTTCGGGCGCGAGGCGGTCGAGGCCGTGCACCGGGGCGAGTTCGGGCGGATGACGGCGCTGCGCGGCACGGAGATCGTGATGGTGCCGCTCGCCGACGCGGTCGCGACGCTCAAGACGGTGCCCGCGGCGCGGTACGAGGAGTGCGAGACCGTGGTCTGAGCCCGCCCTGAGCCGTACCGGCGAGTCCCCGGCCGGGGTGGACGACCCGCGCGCGGGGGCCTGGGCCGCCCGTCCTAGTCTTGTGCGGACAACCGGTACGAAATCAGGAGTCTGCGGATGGATCACAGCGGGCACGGCATGATGTCCGATCTGCCGCCGTTCACGCTGGGGCGGGGGCTCGAACCCTCCCCCGACGTGTTCTTCCTCGTCGCCTGCCTGCTGGGGCTCGGCCTCTACGGCTGGGGCGTGGTGCGGCTGCGGCGGCGCGGCGACTCCTGGTCCTGGGGGCGGACGATCCCGTTCGTGCTCGGGGTGCTGAGCATCATGCTCGTGATGTGCACGAAGCTGAACGACTACGGCATGGTCATGTTCAGCGTGCACATGGTGCAGCACATGGTGATCAGCATGCTGTCGCCGATCCTGGTCCTGCTGGGCGCGCCCACGACGCTCGCGCTGCGCGCGCTGCCCGTCGCGGGGCGGGGCCGCACAGGGCCGCGCGAGTGGCTGCTGTGGCTCCTGCACAGCCGGTACATGCGGGTCATCACGCACCCCGTCTTCACCATCCCGCTCTTCATCGCGAGCCTCTACGCGCTCTACTTCACGCCGCTCTTCGACTTCCTCATGGAGTCGAGCGCCGGGCACATCGCGATGATGGTGCACTTCCTCGCGGTCGGCGTCGTCTTCTTCTGGCCGATCATGGGCGTGGACCCGGGCCCGCACCGGCCGGGCTACCTGATGCGGATGCTGGAGCTCTTCGCGGGGATGCCCTTCCACGCCTTCTTCGGGATCGCGCTCATGATGGCGTCCACGACGATGGTCGGCACCTTCGAGGACCCGCCCGCCTCGCTCGGCGTCGACGCGCTCTCCGACCAGACCGCGGCGGGCGGCATCGCCTGGGCGTTCAGCGAGGTCCCCTCGGTCGTCGTCCTGCTCGTCCTCCTCGTGCAGTGGTACCGCTCCGAACAGCGCCAGGCCCGCCGCAAGGACCGCGCGGCGGACCGCGACGGCGACGCGGAGCTGAACGCGTACAACGACTACCTGGCGTCGTTGCAGGGCCGGAGCTGACGGCACGGGCCGCGTTCCTTTCGGACGGGGGCCGTTCTTCGCTGGCGCCGGTGCGGCTGTTCGGGTGAGGATGGGGGGGACGGGTCTCGTCCCGGGGCCCGGTGGCCGGAGAGGCGGACTCGGTATGCCTGGCACCACGAAGACCATGGGCGTGTTCACCATCGGCGGGCTGGTGGTGGTCACCGCGTACACCGTGGCCCTCGGCAGCAACGGCTGGCTGTGGTTCGGCTGGGTCGTCCTCGGTCTCCTCACGCTCGCGATGACGCTGACCCAGGACTGAGACCCGACGCGTACGGCGCTTCAGGAGAGGTGAGGGGCGGTTCCCGGTCCGGGACCGCCCCTCCGCTCGTGTCCGCGCCCGTCCACCGGCACGGGCCGGGCGCCGTGGCATCGTGTTCCGCTCAGAAGCGGAAGACGTCCCCCGTCTCCTCGCCC
This sequence comes from Streptomyces sp. NRRL F-5630, assembly GCF_000719475.1. Taxonomy (GTDB): domain Bacteria; phylum Actinomycetota; class Actinomycetes; order Streptomycetales; family Streptomycetaceae; genus Streptomyces. Next base: position 40,662 of record NZ_JOGO01000012.1, read on the forward strand.
AGCACGCAGGGGTTCGGGTAGGTGCGGTGCCAGGCCGTGGGGCGGCCGAGATAGCTGCCCGTGACGCTCACCGTGACCGGCTCGTACCGCTTGACGCAGTTGCGGGGCGTGCCGCGGAGCTGGTCGAGGCGGCCGCCGACGGAGGCGAGGGCGGCGCAGGCCCCGGCGGCGTGCGGGTGGGTGCCGCTCGCGGGGTGCGTGGCGCAGTCGAGCGTGGCGCCCTTGAGCCGGGTGGCGTCGTCGGCGGCGACGGTCAGGAAGAGGCCGCGCGCGGGCCCGTCCTCGGTGAGGCGGGCCCCGGGGTCGCCGGGCGCCGGGGTGTCGCGCTCGGCGGACGCGGCGCTGCCCGGGGCGGGGCGTTGCAGCGTGGGACGGTCGGCCGGGGGCGGTGGCGGCGCGGCCTGGGCGGTCGGCAGCAGTGCCGTACCGGCCAGGAGCGCCACCGCGAAGCTGGTGACGAGACGCATGGAGGACTCCTCGTGCGGGACTGGGGTTCCGCGCCCGCGCGGGCGGGCGCCCGGCTCACCCCTCCCCGGTCGCCGGGCACGGGCGGCGCGGCTCCCGGGTCCGGCACGCGCACGGGTGAGGGCGCGCGGCCGTACGGCGGAGCGTGCGGCGGCGCGGCGGGCGACCTCGGCGCGCTCCGTCCGCCGGGCAACCCCGTGGCCCGGTTGCCCCTCTCTGTGGGTGGAAGGTGGCGGAGCGTGCGCGGGCGGGTCCGAGGGCCGCCGGAGCACGGGAGCGGCGAGGAAGGCAAGGCATGGACGACGGCGGGTTCTGGCCGCTGCGCGCGGTGACGGGGGTGCTGTTGCTGAGCGGGGGGCTGCTCGGCACCGCGGCGGCCGTGCGCGCCGCGGTGCGGCAGCGGCGGCTGCCCGGGGGCCGGGCACTGGCGCGGGTGGTGGACACGCTGCTCGTCGGGCCTCCGGCGGGGTCCTGGCAGACGGGCCCCGAGCGGCAGGCGCTCCTGGAGTTCCGTACGCCGGAGGGGCGGCTCGTGCGGCTGCGGGACACCTCGGGAGAGCTGCGGCTCACGGGGGATCTGGTGGTGGTGCGGCACCCGCCGGGCGAGCCGGAGCGCGCGGTGTGCCCACCGCCGGGCGAGAGCGCGGACCCGGTGCCCGTCGTGCTCGGCCTGGTGCTGTGCGGGCTGTGCACGGGGGTGGGCGCACTGCTCGTGGGGCGAGCGCTCCTCGCGGGCTGAGCGGGAGGGGGGGTGAGCGGTGGCGCGAGCGGGCCGGGGGGTGAACGGGGTGAACGGCGGGTGCCTCAGCCCCGGCCCGCCCGGGACCCTCGCCGCCGTCCCGAACCCTCGCTGCCACGGACCTCGCGCCTGTCTCAGACCCCCGCCCCTCTCGGGCCCGCGTACCTCAGAGCCCGGTCACCCGGGCCTCTCCCCCGCCGCCTTCCGGGTCCCAGCCGAGGGCGATGAGGCCGCGGTGGATGGCTTCCCTGCGGGCTTCGTCGATGGCGTCCATCTTGAGGTCCGCGCGGGCGCGCTGGTCGACGGCGAGGGCAAGGTCGGCGTCGAGGTGGCCCGTCTCCCGCCAGGCACGCAGCCGCGTGTCCTCGGCGTTGCGGTAGCCGAGCGTCTCCTCGTACTCGTGCGTGCCCTCGGTGGCGGCGCTCAGCTGTCCCTCCCACTCCGAGAGCCGGCGCGAGAGGTGGACGTCGACGGCCTCGCGGGCGAGGTCGGCATCGGAGGAACCGCGTCCCCCCTGTGGCGTTTCGCTCATTCTCGTACCGTATTACGCCCACCCGCAGGCGCAAACGGTCAGCCGTCGGCGCCGCCCAGTCCGAATCCCTTCGCCGTGTAGGCGCACTCCGTGTACGTGTACCCGCCGCGCACCTTCACGGTGTCGGTGGCGGGGGAACCGCTGAGCGTGCTGTCGCTCTTCGGCTTGTGCAGGAAGTACGTGGTGCCCGCGGGCAGCCGCAGGGTCCTGCTCGGGTACTTCTTTCCGGCCGGGCAGGGCTTGAAGGAGGGGTTGAGGGTGTCGGCCCAGTCGTAGCGCTTGCAGCTCTTGCAGCCGTCGAGCGTGAAGCTGCCGGTGACCGGGCCGGTGTAGAGCACCTCCACGACCTGGGGGCTGTCGTTGCGGACCGTCACCGTGATCGAGCCCCCGGAGGAGGTCGTCGGCTTGACCTTGCCCGCGGCGGGGAGCCTGTCGGCGACCTGCGCGGCGATGACGTACTTGCGTGCGAGCGGCACGCGGCCGTCCTTGGCGTAGTGGGCCGTGAAGTCCCGCATCCGCGTCTGCGTCGCCGCGTAGTCCTTGGCGCGGTAGGCGGCGAGCGCGCAGTTCCACGTCTTGGTGGGCAGCCCGCGCTTCGCCCGGTCCGCCTGGCGGCCGAGGGCCGTCACCGTCGCCGTGGGCGCGCCGTCCGCCTTGGCGACGGAGGTGGCCTGGTCCGCGAGGGCCTTGAGGGACGCGGCCGCGTCGCACGGCGACTCGCCGCCCTTGTCCTTCAGGGAGAAGCTCACGTGCTTCTCGACCTCGGGGACGACCTGGCCCGCCTCCGGGCTGTCGGGGTAATCCTCCAGGAGGGCGGTGAGGTGGTACGCGGCGGTCGTGGAGTCCGCGGTGCCGAGACCGCCGATGCCGCAGCCGTAGAGCGAGGTGGCCAGGCGGGGGCCGGGCCAGGTGAGGAGATCCTTCGGGACGCGGCCCGTGCCCATCGTCTGCGGCACGGTGAGCAGGTGGCGCAGGGGGTCGACGGCCTCGCAGTAGTCGCCCTTGCCGAAGGGCGCGCCAACCGTGCGGTAGTACGTGTGCAGCCGGGCCGGGACCTTGTGCGCCGCCGCCGAGTCGGGGTGCTCGCGGCTCAGGTCGCGGTACGCCGTGAGCGCCGTGGAGAAGGCCGACTCGTGGCCCGCGTACCCGGAGGCCCTGTAGCGGGCGACGGTGCGGTCGGCCGTGCCGAGCCGGTCGAGCAACTGCTTCTCCAGGCGCGCGTGCTGGGCGCGAGCGCGCGCCGCGTCGTACTGGAAGCCCGCGAAGACGGGCGCGGCGAGCAGGACGAGGGCGAGGCCGAGCACGGGCACGGTCGGCACGGGGCGCGTGGTGCGCAGTCCGCGCGCCGCCGCGTGGGCGGCGAGGAGGACGAGGATCACGAGCCAGCCGACGACGAGGACGAGCGGCACGCCGTCAGGATCGGCGGGCAGGGCCACGAGAGCGAGGACGCCGGTGCTCACAAGGGCCACGGCGAAGCCGCCCCAGGAGCGCAGCAGGGCGTGCCCGATGCCGAGCCCGCTCAGGTCGAGCAGGGCGAGGGCGAGGGCGCGCGGGACATCGCGCGGCCCCTCCGGGGCGGAAGGCGGGCCGGGGGGCGGGACCACCGCGGTGGGCGGGCCGGGCGGGTAGGCGGGCGGCGGGGGGACGTGCGCGGGGGCGGCGGCCTGGGCGGGGACCCCCGGCCCGGCGGGCGGGGCGCCGGTGGGCCGGTACGCCGGTGCGGGCCCGAGGCCACCGGCCCGCGGTGCGCCGGTCGGGGCGGGCGGTGGAGTGTCCTGCGGCGGACTCCCCGCGTCTCCCGGCGGACCGAAGCCTTCGGGCGGCGGGCCGAATCCGCCACCGGACGCGGGCCCCTGGCCACCGCCCCCCTCGGCTCTGGCGTCCTCCGGCTCCTCGGGCGCGCCCTGCTGAGGACCAGTCATGTACTCCCCCTGTGGTGCGTACGCGGCACCCGTGTCCCGACCCCCCGGGGCGACGCCGGACGCCTACGCAAGGTTTACCACCGTGCGCCCGGCCGTGAACACCCGGGCCTGGTACCGCTTGTGCGCTTTCGCACCGCCTGGGCCCCTTCGCGACGGCGCCTTCGCGACCCGCGCGAACGGCCAGGCATGACCGGCCCGTTCCGGGCAACCCGTGCGCTGACGGCGGCCCGCACCCGGCGGGGCCTCCTACGAGAAGGGGTACGCATGAGCGGGTACGGAGCGGGACGGACGCGCGGGACGACGGGCGGCCTGGCGATAGCGTCGCTCGTCCTCGGCATCGTGGGACTCTTCTTCTTGTCCATCCTCCTGGGTCTGCTGGCCCTCGTCTTCGGGTACATCGCGCTGCGCGGCACGGGGCGGCCCGCGATGGCCAAGGCCGGTCTCGTCCTCGGGGCGATCGACCTGATCCTCGGCATCGTCCTCGTGGCGACCAACGGTTTCGGGCTCTACGTGGGGGCCTGACCCGGGGCGTGTGCCCTCACACGCCGGTTCGGCCCAGCGCCTGCGCCGCCTCGTCCAGGAGGCGGCGCAGGCGCAGTGCGTCGGGGGCGAGCGCGCTCACGAGAACGGCAGGACCGTCGAGCGGCAGCAGCGCGACGCCGGGCGCGAGGGAGAGGGCGTCGGCCTCGTACCCCCTCAACTCCGGTGCCACGAGGAGCAACTGGCCGACCGCTGTGAGTCCCGCCGTGCCGGCGGGGCCGTCCCAGCCCGGCCGGGCGCCCGTGCCGAGGCAGGTCTCCTGGTCCAGGAGCGGGCGCCCGGCGAGGCGGACCGTGAGGCGCGAGGTGATGCGTCCGGGTGCCTCGCCGCTGCGGCCGAGCACTTGCTCCTCGCGCAGCGCGAGCCGCGCGCCGTCGGCGAGCGCGACGCGCGTGTGCTGCGCGAGATCTCCGCCCGCGACCGCGACCACGGGTTCGGGCAGCCACTCCAGGTGCCCGTCCCCTTCCGCCTCCAGGTCCACGGTGTACGTGGAGCGGGGCGTGGACTGACCCGGCAGGGCGAGCGTCGCGGCGACGGAGCCGACGCGCAGCCGCGCCCCCGGGCCCGCGTGGGCCCGTACCGCGTACGCGTCCCCGCCGAGCGGGCCGCCCATCGCGCCGACGAGCACGACGTGCGCGGCCCCCGGGACGCCCCGCGTGCGGCGCACCGCGAGCGGACCCTCCCCGCTCAGCACCGGGAGCGCGGTACCGCCGCGCCCGTCGGCGCGCGCCTCGATCCGTACCCGCGCGCGGGCCCCGGCGGCGGCCGTCGTCATCCGCGCGCCCGCCACGCGCGGTGCCGCGCCCGCACCCACTCGGCGACCGGGCCGACGCCCTCGGGCCCGCGCAAGGACTGGAGGAGGACGGGGAGTTCGCCGCGGGCCTGGGCCGCGTCCCGCGCCATCCGGTCGAGGTCGGAGCCGACGTAGGGGGCCAGGTCCGTCTTGTTGACGATGAGGAGGTCCGCCGTGGTGACGCCAGGACCGCCCTTGCGCGGGATGTCGTCACCGCCCGCGACGTCGATGACGAAGATCTGCGCGTCCACGAGACCGCGCGAGAAGGTCGCCGTGAGGTTGTCGCCGCCGGACTCGACGAGGATCACGTCGAGCGGTCCCGTCGCCGCCTCCAGTTCCTCGACCGCCTCCAGGTTCGCCGAGATGTCGTCCCTGATCGCGGTGTGCGGGCAGGCGCCCGTCTCGACGGCGGTGATCCGCTCGGGCGGCAACACGCCTTCCTTGAGAAGGAATTCGGCGTCCTCGCGGGTGTAGATGTCATTGGTGACGACCGCGAGGGACAGTTCGGCGCGCAGGGTGCGGCACAGCGCGGCGACGGTCGCGGTCTTGCCCGAGCCGACCGGGCCGCCGAGGCCGAGCCGCAGCGCGCGGCGGCGGCCGTCGGGCAGGTGCGCGTCGGCGCCGAGCGCGGGCGGTGCGTCGTGGGAGTGGTCGAGGTGCACGGGGCGGCTCCAGCGGTGCTAAGTGGTGAACAGCTTGTGCGGGCGGCGGGCGTGGTGCTCGGCGGCGAGGTCGAGCAGGGGTGCCGCGCGGGCGGGGAGGGCGTCGGGGCCCTCGGCGCGGGCGCGGGCCGCGTGGGCGAGGGCCTCGGCGGCCAGTGTGTCGAGCACGGGGGCGAGGCGGGCGAGTACCCGGGTCGCGTCGAGCGGGTCGAGGCTGAGCAGCCGGACGGTCGCGCTCGCGGGCCCTCCGACGCTCTCGTAGAGGCTCGCGGCGGCCGCGTCGGCGGGGCCGAGCCCGGCGGCGCGCGCGGCGAGGCCGAGGACGACGGGCTGGTGGAGGCCGCGCGGGTACCGGGCGGCCACCGCGTCGAGCGCGGGGTCCGGCCAGGCGGCGCGCGCCGCGCGCAGGAGCTGGCGGCCGAGCCTGCGGGCCGCCGCGCGCAGGGCCGGGGACGGGGTGCGGGCGTCGGCGGCGCGGTCGAGCGCGAGCGGGTCGAGCCCTTCGGCAGCGGCGGCGGCGAGCGAGGCGGCGACGAGGCCGGTGGTGTGCGCGCGGCCGAGGCAGTAGGCGTACAGCTCGGCGGGACCGCTGATCCGCCCGTCGGCGACGGCCTCCTCGGCGCCTCCGGAGTGCGCGTGGCCCCCGGCCGGGAACCTGCCGTCGGCGAGGACGAGCAGGGCGGAGGGCACAGGCACGGTGGGGCTCCTTTCCTTCGGGCGCACCGAGCGCGGGGGGTCGGCGCGGAAGACGGTCGCGGACGGGTCGGAGGGCGGGGCGAGGAGTACGGGGGTCCGGAGAGGAGAGGGGGCGCGGAGGCGGTCAGAAAAGGAAGTACCGCTGCGCCATGGGCAGTTCCGTCACCGGTTCGGGTTCGACGAGCTCCCCGTCGATCGTCACCGCGAAGCTGTCGGGGGCGACCTCGACGCGGGGCAGCGCGTCGTTGAGCCGCATGTCCGCCTTGCCGAGCCCGCGGGTCGAGCGGATCGCGGTGAACGTGCGGCGCAGACCGAGGCGTTCGGGCAGCCCGTCGTCGAGTGCCGCCTGGGTGACGAAGTTGAGCGAGAGCCCGGCGGGCGCGGCGCCCATGGCGCCGAACATCGGCCGGGGCAGGACGGGTTGGGGCGTGGGGATGGACGCGTTGGCGTCGCCCGTCTGCGCCCAGGCGATCTGCCCGCCCTTGAGGACGAGTTGGGGCTTCACGCCGAAGAACGCCGGGTCCCACAGCACGAGGTCGGCGAGCTTGCCCGGTTCCACGGAGCCGATCTCGGCGTCGAGGCCCTGCGCGAGCGCCGCGTTGATCGTGTACTTCGCCACGTACCGCCGTGCGCGCAGGTTGTCGGCGCGCCCGTCGCCGGGCAGGCTGCCGCGCCGCCGCTTCATGACGTGCGCGGTCTGCCAGGTGCGCAGGACGACCTCGCCGACGCGGCCCATCGCCTGGGAGTCCGAGGACATGATCGAGATGGCGCCGAGGTCGTGGAGGATGTCCTCGGCGGCGATCGTCGACGGCCTGATGCGGGACTCGGCGAAGGCGAGGTCCTCGGGGACGGCCGGGTTGAGGTGATGGCACACCATCAGCATGTCGAGGTGTTCCTCGACGGTGTTGACGGTGTGCGGGCGGGTCGGATTGGTGGAGCTGGGCAGGATGTGCGGGAGCGAGACGGCCGTGATCATGTCGGGCGCGTGACCGCCGCCCGCGCCCTCGACGTGGAAGGCGTGCAGGGTGCGCCCGCGGACGGCGGCGAAGGTGTCGCCGACGAAACCGGCCTCGTTCAGCGTGTCGGTGTGGATGGCGAGTTGCGCGCCGGATTCCTCGCACACGTCGAGGCAGGCGTCGATGACCGCGGGGGTGGCTCCCCAGTCCTCGTGGATCTTGAAGCCGACGGCGCCCGCGCGCAGTTGCGCGCGCATCGAGGCGTACGAGGTGGTGTTCCCCTTGCCGAGGAAGCCGAGGTTGACGGGGCTGTTCTCCAGGGCCTCGAACATGCGAGCCAGGTGCCAGGAACCCGGGGTGATGGTGGTGGCCTTCGTGCCCTCGGCCGGTCCCGTACCCCCGCCGACCATCGTCGTGATGCCCGAACCGATCGCCTCGTCCACGAGGCCGGGCGAGATGAAGTGCACGTGCGTGTCGATGCCGCCGGCGGTGAGGATCTTCCCGTTGCCCGCGATGATCTCCGTCTCGGGGCCGATGACGAGGTCCGGGTGCACGCCGTCCATCGTGTCGGGGTTGCCGGCCTTGCCGAGGGCGACGACGCGCCCGTCGCGGATGCCGACGTCGGCCTTGACGACGCCCCAGTGGTCGAGGATCACGGCGCCGGTGACGACGGTGTCCGGGGTGCCCTCGGCGCGGCTCGCGCGGGACTGGCCCATCGACTCGCGGATGACCTTGCCGCCGCCGAAGACCGCTTCCTCGCCCGCGCGCCCGGGGCCGCCGCAGCGGTCCTCCTCGATCTCGAGGAGCAGATCGGTGTCGGCGAGCCGGATGCGGTCCCCGGTGGTGGGCCCGTAGAGATCGGCGTACGCGGGGCGCGCGAGGGTGTGGCGGGGGGGTGCCTGCTCAGGCGTGGTCACGGGGGGCTCCCTCGTCCGGTGCGGTGGGGGCGGTGCGGGCGGGGGGCGGCGGGTCGAGCGGGCCCGCCGTCTCGCCGCGCAGGCCCGCGACGACGCGGGCGCCGGCGAGGGGGACGAGCGCGACCTCGGCGGGGATGCCGGGCTCGAAGCGGACGGCCGTCCCCGCCGGGATGTGGAGCCGCTTGCCGTGCGCGGCCTCGCGGTCGAAGTCGAGGCCCGGGTTGGCCTCGGCGAAGTGGTAGTGCGAGCCGACCTGGACCGGCCGGTCGGCGCGGTTGAGGACGGTCACCACGGTGACCTCGCGGCCCTCGTTATAGGCGACGGGCTCCTCGGCGTACAGGATCTCCCCGGGAATCACGCGATCTCCCCCCCGGTCGACGGGTTCCGGCGACGGGCCCGGGCGGGCACCGGCGCGGGACGCGGACGGTGGCGTCAGACGATGGGCTCGTGGACGGTGACGAGCTTGGTGCCGTCGGGAAAGGTGGCCTCGACCTGCACCTCGTAGATCAGCTCGGGGATGCCGTCCATGACGTCGGCGCGGGTGAGCACTTCCCGCCCCGAGGCCATGAGTTCGGCGACCGACCGGCCGTCGCGCGCCCCTTCCAGCAGGTGCGCGGTGATGAGGGCGACCGCCTCGGGATGGTTGAGCCTGAGCCCCCGTTCCCGTCGCCTGCGCGCCACGTCGGCCGCCACATGGATCAGCAGCCGTTCCTGCTCGTGCGGGGTGAGGTGCACGCGCGTACCACCTTCCACTCGTCCCACACCCCGTCGGCCCGGATGTCACGGCGAGGCGAAGCCGAGGCTAGTCCCGAACGGTTTCAGGCGCGTTAAGCGGCCGGGCGGGCACAGGGGGCGCGAGGTGCGCGGTCGCGGCGCGGGGAGCCGCACCCGTATACGTACGGGCGGTCGCGCCCGCCCTCCGGAGCCGGCCGTGGCGGGCTGTCAATGCTGCCCCGGGGGGCGGTGTTCCGCCGCGATACCGAAGCGGGGGCGGAACGGTTCGGCCGGCGGGGCGGACTCGGGCAGGGCGGTGACACTGCCGAGCGAGGGGGTCGGTTCGGCGGCCTCCGCCGCCTCGGCGGCGTCGAGGGCCGCGAGGCGTTCGAGGTCGGCCGCCGAGACGAGTGCCGCGAGCGGTTTGCCGTGACGGGTGACGACGACGCGCTCCTCGCCGTAGACGACCCGGTTGATCAGGTCGGCCAGCTCGGCGCGCGCTCGCGTCACCGGGATCTCGTAAGCCATGCCGTCCACCTTAAGTCGCGCGACCACTCTCGCTGTCGGCGTAATGCGGGCGTCGTTGTTGCGCGGACCCCGCCATCTGACTCAGACTCACCTTCGTTCTGTACATAATTTACAGGACGTACAAAACGTACTGCCCTGTTCGGTCCGTACGTCGCCCCGCGTCCCAGGAGGTCCTGCCATGCGGTCCACCGACCGGTCCCTTCTCGCCCGTCACGTGCTCCCCGAGTTCACCGAGCGCACCAACTACGGCACACGCACTCTTGACCCGTACTCACGACTCCTGGAAGGTCGGATCGTGTTCCTCGGCACCCCGCTCGACGACACGGCGGCGGCGGACCTGGTGGTACAGCTCATGCACCTCGAATACGCGGCCCCCGACCAGGACATCTCCCTCTACCTCAACTGCCCGGGCGGCGAGTTCAGCGCGCTGACCGCCGTGTACGACACGATGCGGCACCTGTCGTGCGACGTCGCGACGTACTGCCTCGGGCAAGCCGTCTCGGTCGGCGCGGTCCTGCTCGCCGCCGGGGCCCCCGGCAAGCGCGCGGCGCTGCCCGGAGCGCGGATCGTGCTGCGGCAGCCGGAGTTGCCGGAGGGGATGCGTGGGCAGCCGAGCGACCTGGCCGTCTGGGCCGAGGAGTTGGCGCGCGAGCGGCGGACGACGGAGCGGCTGCTGGCCGCCGGCACGGGACGGACGGAGGACGAGGTGCACGGCGACATGGAACGCGACCTCGTGCTGACGGCGGCGGAAGCGGTGACGTACGGGATCGTCGACGCCCTCGCGGACCGCCGCTCCCCCAGCTCCGGGGCCAGGTGAGCGCGTGCTGCCACCCGAACTCCCGCCGCTGCCCGCGCTGACCCGCGCCGAAGGGGAACTCGTCGATCACTACCTCGCCGCCGCCGAGCTGCTCGGCCGGGTCAACCCCGCGCGTGGCGACGACACGTACGCGGCGCTGCGCGCGGCCCAGGCTCTCGTCGCCGAGGTGGCGCGACTGCGGGACTCCTTGGCACTCATGCACGCGCGCGGCGAGACCGCACTGCACCGGGCCACGCTGGAACGGGCCTTGCGCGTCCTGGACGGGGAACGCCGGGCGGGGCGGGTCGCGGTGCCGCCGCCCGGGGAGGCCGAAGCGGGCGGCGAGAGCGGGGAGGACGGCGGGCGGGGACGCTGACCAGGCGTGCGGGGGCGCCGGGAGGGGCGGCCGGTGCGCCGGGAGCCACGCCCGCGTGGGCGGTTCGCGGTGGGCGCGCGGGGCGCGACATCCGCGCCGGACGGCGCGTCACCCTTCACGTGCGTGCGCTCCGCGACCTTGCGTGTCCGGAGTGCGACGCGCGGCGCGGCCGAACGGAGGACCCCCCAATGACGTACGCCCGAGTCGGCCTCCCGTGGCCCCCAGTTGCCCTCCGGCGGTCCGCGATCCGCTTCTCCCGCACGGCGTTCGCACTGGTCGAGGGCTCGCCCCGCGTACGCCGGCCCGCATCTGACGCTCTTTCGCCACTCGATCGCCATACGGGTGACTAAGCTCACATAAGCCGGTTTTCATTCGAAATACGCCGCTGTCGTGCGTCAAGATCGCTCCCGACGACAAGCCCCCGCCGCAGCGGCGGGGCGGTCCGGGCGGACGCCGAGTCCCGCCGCCGCCCGGACGCCAGGTCGACACGGAGTGGATCGGCGGGAGTGGAGGACCCGAGCACGGCGGGTCGGGCCCGGTAACGGGCGTCGGCCCTTGGGGTGAAGCCGCGTGAGCGGCCGGGCATCTTCGCCAGTCCGAACCCGACAGGTCACCCTTCACAGGCGGTTGACGAAGGGTTACGCATGTTGGTGCGCAATCGAGTTCCCGTCCTGCTCTCCCGGACCGGCGCGGTATCGGTCCTCACCCTCGCCGCCGTGGGCGGCACCGTCCTCGTCCCCGGCGCCTCCGCGGACGCCTCGGCCGCGGTCCGGATCTCCGCGAAGGCGCTCAAGGTCGCGGCCTCCAAGAAGGGCTCCCCCTACCGCTGGGGCGCGACGGGCCCGCGCCGCTTCGACTGCTCAGGCCTGACGCTCTATTCGTTCAAGAAGGCGGGCAAGTCCCTGCCCCGCACCGCCCAGGCGCAGTACAACCGGACCCGGCACGTATCGGCCGGCAAGCGCACCAAGGGCGACCTGGTGTTCTTCCGCTCCGGCCGCGGCGTCTACCACGTGGGCATCTACGCGGGAGGCAACAAGATCTGGCACGCCCCGAAGACGGGAGACGTGGTCAAGCTCGAAAGGATCTGGACGAAGCGGGTCTCGTACGGGCGCGTGCGATAGGAGCCCACGGGCGCGGGCCGTAGGCGCCGGGGGCGGGCTGTAGGCGCCCACGGACGCGTCCGGCAGGTGTCGGGCGCGCGGAGTCGTGGGCGCGGGTCCGGGACCGAGGGCGCGGGGCCCGCGGCAGGGGCTCAGTCCTCCGGCACGGCGACCGCGCGCGCCGGTCGCCAGGGCAGGGCGACCAGGACGGTCTTGCCGCCCTGCGGTGTCGGCACCACCGAGAGCCGCCCGCCGTTCTCCGCCGTGAGGAAGCGGATGATGGCGAGCCCGCGCCCGTTGTCCTGCTGTACGGCGGCGGGGAGGCGGCGCGGCGGGCGCGGGTGGGAGTCGGTGACCCCGACCCGGAGGAGTTCCTCGCGGTCGAGCGAGACGGTGACGGTGAAGGAGGGGGACCGCCCGTCGGTGTGCACGACGGCATTGGTGACGAGTTCGGAGACGATCAGGCGCACCGCCTCGGCCATGTCGTCCCGCGCGGGCAGTCCCCACTCCGCGAGGAGCGCGCCGACGAACGCGCGTGCTTCGGGGACCGAGGCGGCATCGCTCGGCAGCGTGACGGAGGCTTCCTGGTGATCGGCCATGACGACCTGCCCTTTCCACCGGGCGCCCGCACGGCGCACCGGGTCGGTGGTGCGCGACAGCCTGCCACCAGCGGGGGGCGCGCTCCGAGGGCTGTGCGCCACTGTCGCCCGAAGCGGTGAAGCCTGCTACGGCCGAGCGGATTCCGGGCGGCGGGACGGAACACCGCCCGCCCCGAAAACCGGATGCCCCGAGCCCCCGGCGCCTGCTTGGCTCCTGCCATGAGCACACCTGACGACCTGCGCATACGCCACGCCGTGCCCGCCGACGTGGCACCCGTACTCGCCTTCTGGCGCGAGGCCGCCGAGGGGACGAGCATCAGCGACGACCCGGCCGGGGTCGGCCGCCTCCTCGCCCGCGATCCCGAGGCGCTGCTCCTCGCCGAACGCGGCGGCACGCTCGTCGGCACGGTGATCGCCGGCTTCGACGGCTGGCGGTGCTCCGCCTACCGCCTCGCCGTCCACCCCGCGCACCGCCGCCAGGGCATCGCGACAGCCCTCCTCGCGGCGATGGAGGACCGCTTCACCGCCCTCGGCGGCCGCCGCGTCGACGCGATGGTCCTGGAGGCGAACACGCGCGCGCACGGGACGTGGGGCGCGGCGGGGTACATCCGGGAGGACCGGTGGCGGCGCTGGGTGAAGCCGGTGTGACACGGCCGTGGACGGCTGCGCGCCGGGGCGGCGGGGACGGCAGGGCGCCGGGCACGGCGGGGCGCCCGGGACGGCAGGGCCGCACTTCCGGGCCTCCCCACCGCCCCGGCGGCCCTGACCAGGCGATCTCCGGAAAAGGCGGGCCCGCGCGTTTCCCCGACGGCAGCCCTTCCCTTGCGCTTTGCTCATACTTTACTCTTGCATGACCGGTCCTTTTCGATCCGCGAATCGTGACCCTCCGCGAGCCCTCTCGCGGGGTTCCCAGCGAAAGGTGTGAGCGTCCGCCCATGGGCGAGCCTCCCAGTCCGCGCTCCGTCGCGGCCCTCTCCTCCGCCTCCGGAGGGGACTCCTCCTCCGTCTCCGGCGTGATCCCCCTCTCCGTCCCGGGAGGGGTCCGATGACGGAGCTCCTCCTTCTCGGCCTCGCCGTCCTCCTCGCCCTCGTCTGCGGTGTCTTCGTGGCGGCCGAGTTCTCCCTCACGACCGTCGAGCGCGGGGCCCTGGAGGCCGCCGCGCAGCGCGGTGAGCGCGGTGCCCGGCACGCGCTCGCGGCCGTGCAACGGCTCACCTTCCAGCTCTCCGGGGCCCAGCTCGGGATCACCGTGACCAACCTGGTCATCGGGATGCTCGCCGAGCCCTCCGTCGCCGCGCTGCTCTCCGGACCGCTCGGCGCGCTCGGGCTGTCCGCCGGGGCCGTCACGGTCCTCTCGCTCGTGCTCGGCACGGCGCTGTCGACCGCCTTCCTCATGGTCGTCGGCGAACTCGTGCCGAAGAACTGGGCGATCTCCGCCCCGGAACGCGTCGCGCGTGTCGTCGCCGGTCCGCTGCGCCTCTTCTCCTTCCTGCTCCGCCCCCTCATCAAGCACCTCGACACGACCGCGAACCGCGCCGTGCGCCGCCTCGGGCTGGAACCGGCCGAGGAGATCGCCTCGGCGCGCGGGCCGAGGGAACTCGCGGCGCTCGCCCGGCACTCGGCCCGCGCGGGTACGCTGCCCGCGGAGACCGCCGAGCTGTTCGTGCGCACGCTCGGACTCGGCGCGCTCAGCGCGGGCGCCGTCATGACGCCGCGCGTAGACGTCGTCGCCGTCGCGGCGGCCGAGCCCGCCGAGCGGGTGCTCACCACCGCCCGCCGCACCGGCCTCTCCCGCTTCCCCGTGCACCGGGGCGACGGGCTCGACGAGGTGTGCGGCACGGTGCACGTCAAGGACGTCCTGGCCCTCCCGGCCGACGCGCGCGCCGCGACGCCGGTCCGGGCCCTGCTCACTCCGCCCGTCCTCGTCCCCGCGACCCTGCCGGTGGACCGGCTGCTCGACCGGCTCGCCGGGGAGGGCTCGATGGCCGTCGTGATCGACGAGTACGGCGGTACGGCGGGCGTCGTGACCCTGGAGGACGTCGTCGAGGAGGTCGTCGGCGAGGTGCGCGACGAGCACGACCCGCGCGCGGAGCCCGAGCTGGTACGGGCCGGGAGCGAGGACGGGCGCGCCGTGTGGGCCGCCGAGGGCTCGCTGCGCGTCGACCGGCTCGCGGGACTCGGTCCCGTCCTCCCCGAAGGACCGTACGAGACGCTGGGCGGCCTGCTCGCGGCCGAGCTGGGGCGCGTCCCGCGCGCCGGGGACACCGTGGAGGTGGCCGGCTGGGAGCTGCGGGTCGACAGCGCCGACGGGCGGCGCGCCGGACGCGTGCGACTGCTCGCACCGGCCGTGGAGACGAAGGCGAAGGAGCTGAACCGGTGACCACGCTGCAACTGCTCATCGGCCTCGCCACGCTCGTGGTGAACGCCTTCTTCGTCGGCGCGGAGTTCGCGCTCATCTCGGTACGCCGCGCGCAGGTCGAGCCGCGCGCGGAGGGGGGCGACAAGCGGGCGCGCCGCGTGCTGTGGGGTCTGGAGCACGTCTCCCGGCTCATGGCGGCGGCACAGCTCGGCATCACGCTGTGCACGCTGGTGCTCGGGATCGTCGCCGAACCGGCGATCGCACACCTCCTGGAGCCGGGCTTCGACGCCGTGGGCCTGCCGCACGGGCTCGTGCACCCGGCCGCGTTCGTCGTCGCGCTCGCGCTCGCGACGTACCTGCACATGCTGCTCGGCGAGATGATCCCGAAGAACGTGGCGCTCGCCGATCCCGTGCGCGCCGCGCTGTGGCTCGGCCCGCCGCTCGTGGCGCTCACGCGGGCGCTCGGGCCCGTGATCGCCGGGGTCAACGCGGTGGCGAACGGCCTGCTGCGGCTGCTGCGCGTCGAGCCGCGGGAGGAAGTGGCAGCGGCCTTCTCGGACGACGAGCTGGCGCGCCTCGTGGGCGACGCGCACGCGGCGGGGCTGCTCGACGCGCGGTCCGGGCAGCGGCTGCGGGACGCGCTGGCGCTCGGCCGCAGGCCCGTACGGGACGTGGCGATCCCTCCGGAGCGGCTCGTGACGGCGCCGCTCGGGACGACCCCGGACGGGCTCGTGGCGCTCGCCGCCGCGTCCGGCTACTCGCGCTTCCCCGTGGCGGACGCGGAGGGGCGGCCCCTGGGCTACCTGCACGTCAAGGACGCCCTCGGCGCCCGCCCCGCCGACCTGCCCTTCGCGCCGGGCGAGCTGCGCCCGCTCCCCCGCCTCGCGGCCGGCACCCCGCTGGACGAGGCCCTGGCCACGCTCCGGGCGCAGGGCGTCCACCTCGCGGCCGTCACGGCCCCCGGTGAGGGGCTCGTGGGCCTCGTCACGCTGGAGGACGTCCTGCGGGAGCTGATCGGCGGCGGGACGGAGGCGGTGGCGGCCTGAGGGGCGGCCGGGCGGCGGCCGGTGCGGGACGGTGCCCGGCGTAGCGGCCCGGGCCGGGCGGCGGCCGTGGCCGGGCGGGTGGCGGTCCGGGGGATGCGCCCGGCCGTCGCCGGGCTCGCCCCGTCCCCCTACCGGCCGGTACGATCGCACTCGCCATGTCGATCAATGCCACCTACACCAGCCTGGTCGCCGTCGGGGACAGCTTCACCGAGGGCATGTCGGACCAGTTGCCCGACGGGTCCTACCGGGGGTGGGCGGATCTGCTCGCCGCCCGCCTCGCGACCCGTACCGCCGGATTCCGGTACGCGAACCTCGCCGTGCGCGGCAAGCTCATCGAGCAGATCGTGCGCGAACAGGTCGGGCCTGCCGCGAAGATGGGCGCCGACATCGTGACCCTGGTCGGGGGACTCAACGACACCCTGCGCCCGAAGTGCGACATGGGCAGGGTGCGGGGGCTGCTCGAAGAGGCGGTCGAGACGCTGGCGCCGAGCTGCAAACAGCTCGTGCTCATGCGCAGCCCGGGGCGCCAGGGCCCGGTGTTCGACCGCTTCCGGCCGCGCATGGAGGCCCTGTTCGCCTGCATCGACGAACTCGCGGCCCGGCACGGCGCGTTGGTGATCGATCTCTACGGCGCGGCGGCGCTCGGCGACCAGCGGATGTGGGGCGTCGACCGCCTGCACCTGACCGACGAGGGGCACCGCAGGGTCGCGGAGGCCGTGTGGCAGGGGCTCGGCCTGGCCGCCGAGGACGACTGGACCAGCCCGCTGCCCGTCCCCGTACCGCCCTCGTGGCTCCAGCGGCGGGTCGCCGACGTGAGCTTCACGCGGGCGCACCTGCTGCCCTGGATCGGCCGCCGCCTGACCGGCCGCTCCTCGGGCGACGGCCGCTCGGGCGCGCAGTTCTGCCTCGAAGCGGGCGAGGGCTTCTGGATCACGCCCGCGGACCCGGCGAACCCGGGCCCGGTGACGGGCTGGCGCCGCGCGGAGTCCTGAGCCCGCCCCCGCCCCCGTGCCCCGCACGCGGCCCGCGCGCTCCGGCAGGACGGCCCGGACCCCCTGACCCCTGGCGGCAGGTACGGACAGGCCCCGGGACCCGGCCTCCCTGGAGCGCGGTTGCCGACGGGCGTCATCTCCCCGCCCTCTCGCGCGCGCTCTCCCGCCGGGAGGACATGGCCGCGTGGCACGCCTGCTCGCGGCCCGAACCGCAGGGGCGCACTCGTCGCGGGCCGCGCCCCGTGAAGGGCCCTCAGACGTTCACCTTCTGAGAGTGCCGGTAGCGCCGTTGCCCCTCACCTCGGCGGACACCGAGCCGTACCTCGTGGAGCGGGCACGCGAGGCGCGGCGCGGTGCGGACGGGGCGGCGGCTGCCCCCGTGCGCGGCCGCCGCCCCGGGAGCGCGCGCCGGGGGCCTTGGAGGTTCCTCCGAACGCGACCGGCTCGTCTACCTGCGGGAACCGCCAAGTAGACTGCGACCTCGTGACTGCGAAGCCCCGTATCCCCAACGTCCTGGCAGGCCGCTACGCCTCCCCCGAGCTGGCCGAGCTCTGGTCGCCCGAGCAGAAGGTGAAGCTGGAGCGCCGGCTGTGGATCGCCGTGCTGCGTGCCCAGCGCGACCTCGGCATCGAGGTGCCCGAGGGGGTGGTCGAGGACTACGAACGCGTCCTCGACACCGTGGACCTCGCCTCGATCGCGGAGCGCGAGAAGGTCACCCGGCACGACGTGAAGGCCCGCATCGAGGAGTTCAACGCCCTCGCCGGGCACGAGCACGTGCACAAGGGCATGACCTCGCGCGACCTCACGGAGAACGTCGAGCAGCTCCAGACCCGTCTCTCGCTCGAACTCGTCAGGGACCGCGCCGTCGCCGTCCTCGCGCGACTCGGCAAGCTCGCCGGGGAGTACGGCGAGCTCGTCATGGCCGGGCGCTCGCACAACGTCGCCGCGCAGGCCACGACGCTCGGCAAGCGCTTCGCCACGGGCGCCGACGAGCTCTTCGTCGCCTACGGGCGGGTCGAGGAGTTGCTCCGCCGCTACCCGCTGCGCGGCATCAAGGGCCCGGTCGGCACCGCGCAGGACATGCTCGACCTGCTCGGTGGGGACGGGGAGAAGCTCGCCGAGCTGGAGCGCCGCATCGCCGCGCACCTCGGTTTCGGCGAGGTCTTCACCTCCGTCGGCCAGGTCTACCCGCGCTCGCTCGACTACGAGGTCGTCACGAGCCTCGTGCAGCTCGCCGCCGCGCCCTCCTCGCTCGCCAAGACGATCCGCCTCATGGCGGGCAACGAGCTGGTCACCGAGGGGTTCAAGCCCGGCCAGGTCGGCTCCTCCGCGATGCCGCACAAGATGAACACCCGCTCCTGCGAGCGCGTCAACGGTCTCATGGTGATCCTGCGCGGCTACGCGTCGATGACCGGTGAGCTGGCGGGCGACCAGTGGAACGAGGGCGATGTCTCGTGCTCGGTGGTGCGGCGCGTCGCGCTGCCCGACGCGTTCTTCGCGCTGGACGGCCTCCTGGAGACCTTCCTGACCGTTCTCGACGAGTTCGGCGCCTTCCCCGCCGTCGTCGCGCGCGAACTCGACCGTTACCTGCCCTTCCTCGCCACGACCAAGGTCCTCATGGGCGCGGTGCGCGAGGGGGTCGGGCGTGAGGTGGCGCACGAGGCGATCAAGGAGAACGCGGTCGCGACGGCCCTGGAGATGCGCGAGAAGGGCGCCGCGCGCAACGACCTGCTCGACAAGCTCGCGGCCGACGAGCGCCTGCCGCTCGACCGTGACCGGCTCGCGGCCCTCATGGGCGACCCGCTGGCCTTCACCGGCGCGGCCCGCGACCAGGTCGCCGCGGTCGTCGCGCGCGTCGAGGCTCTCGTCGCCGAGCGGCCCGAGGCCGCGGGTTACGCCCCGGGGGCGATCCTCTGAACCGCCGCGCCCAGCGCTCACCGTCCGCCCTCCGGGCCGGGCGGTGAGCGCGATGCGCTTCACGCCCGAGGAGCTGGAGGCGGCGCGGGGAAAGCTGCTCCCCGATATCGTGGCGCCCGGTCTGCGGGTCCTCTTCTGCGGCATCAACCCTGGGCTCCTGTCGGCCGCGAGCGGCCACCACTTCGCCCGGCCGGGCAACCGCTTCTGGCCCGCGCTGCACCTCTCGGGGTTCACCCCGCGTCGTCTGCGCCCCGACGAGCAGGGCGAGTTGCTCACGTACGGGCTCGGGATCAGCAATGTCGTCGACCGGGCGACGGCGCGGGCGGGCGAGCTGAGCGCCGAGGAGTTCCGTGCGGGCGGTGCGGCGCTCGCCGCGAAGGTGGCCAGGCTCGGGCCCACGTGGCTCGCCGTCGTCGGGATCACGGCGTACCGCGCGGCGTTCGACGCGCCGAAGGCCGTGGTCGGGCCGCAGGAGGAACGAGTGGGCGGGGCACGGGTGTGGGCGCTGCCCAACCCGAGCGGGCTCAACGCCCACTGGTCGCTCGCGGCGATGGCGGAGGAGTTCGGGCGGCTGCGGGAGGCGGCGGGGCTCCCCGCGCGAGGCGGCCGCGCGGACTGACCCGCGTCCGCCCGGTGGACGGGCCGCACCGCCTCAGGGCGGGTCCTCCGTCGTCGTGAAGGCGACGAGGGCGAGAGGGAGGCCCGGGCCGTGGTGGGCCGTGCCGATTCCCGTCCAGCGCTCCGCGCGGCGCCACAGGTGGACATCGGGAACGGTGTGGACGAGGTGGTCCCAGGGGGCGGGAAGCGGTTCGCCCCCGGCCCGCAGCGCGGCGCCGGTGAGGGCGAAGCGGTCGGGCGGGCCCCACCCCCGTACCGTCAGGAGGAGCGACAGCGCCTCCCGTTCGGTTTCGAACTGCTCTTCGAACACTGTCGTCGCGGTGTCCTCCCCGCTCTCGGCGGGGGCGAGGAGCAGCGTGACCAGGTGGTGGCGGGGGCCCGAACTCTCGTACGCACCCGGCGAGTCGGCATCCGGGAACGGCAGCGCGCACAGGGACTCGAGGGTGTCCAGGTGCTGGGCCGTGCCGCTCATGCGTTCCAGTAAACCGGGCCGCCGCACGCCCCCGCACAGCGACCCCCGGCGGCGGCCTCAGACATCGCGCCCGCGCAGCCGCCACCACCCCGCGCCGACCGCGAGCGCCGCCCACAGCGCGAGCACCCCGAGCCCCGTCCAGGGACCGAGCGGCCCGTCCACGGGCTCGGCCCGCAGCGCGAGCTGCCCCGCCGTCGCGGGCAGGAAGCGGGCGACCCCACCGGCCGTTTCGCCGACGACGAACGGCAGGAGGAAGAGCACCGCGACGGTGACCGAGAGCGTCGCGACACCGTGCCGCAGCCATGTGGCGACGCCGCTCGCGAGCAGTCCGGCGAGCGTGAGGTAGAGCGCGCAGCCGATGACGGCGCGCCAGGCGGTGGCGTCCCCGGGCCCGACCGCCGGGTCCCCCGTCGCGAGCCGCGCGCAGAGGGAGGTGAGGACGCCTGCGAGGAGACCGGCGAGCAGCAGGTGTCCGGCGGTGGCGAGCAGCCGCGCCGCGTAGGCGATGCCGCGCCGGGGCACGGCGAGGAACACGTGGGCCCCACCGTCCCCCGCGAGTTGCCCGGTGCCCTAACGCTGGACTTCACCAACCCGCTGCCGGAGGGCGCCTCGCCCTTCCCGGGTGGCGGTACCAGCCTGCGCGGTCTGCGCGAACGCGCGGCGGTCCTCGGCGGCACGGTGACGGCGGGCGCCCGGGACGGCGTCTGGCGCCTCCGTGTCCGGCTGCCCCTGGAAGACCTCAGGGAGGCGGGGAGATGACGCTGCGCGTGCTTCTCGTCGACGACGAGCCCCTCGTCCGGGCCGGTTTGCGGGCCGTGCTGGAGGCGCAGCCGGACCTGGAGGTGTGCGGGGAGGCGGGGGACGTGGGCGCAAGGGACGGGCCTGCCCTTCCGCGCAAGCGGGGACCGCATTGGTCCGTACCTGCCCCGCCTTGGTGCGGACCTGCCCCTCCCCCAGGTCACAAGGCCCGTACGGTCCTGCCTCCCGCGTCCCCGAGCGGGTCGCCGCCTTGTACGATCCGGCCACACAGGGTGCGAGCTGGAAGGACGTGACGTGGGGCGGCTGACCGGTGGTGATCCCTCTCTGCTGCGGCGGATCAACTCCGCCGTGGTCCTCGACACGCTGCGCGGCGGGCGGCCCCGCACACTCACCGAGATCGCGCGCCTGACGGGCCTGTCCCGGCCCACCGTCGAGGGCTCGGTGGACGATCTCACCGCGGCCGGGCTCGTCGTCGAGACAGCCGCGGACGCGGGGGCGCGCAAGCAGGGCCGCCCGGCGCGCCTGTACCGCTTCCGGTCCGAGGCGGGGCACCTGCTCGGCCTGGAGATCGGCCCGCACCGCGTCGCGGCCGTCGTCTCCGACCTGGAGGGCCGCGAACTCGGCACGGCGGCCCGGGAGGTCGAGGAGTCGGCGGGTGCCGACGACCGGATCGAACGGCTGCGGACGACGGCAGGCGAGCTGCTGCGGCGCACAGGCGTCGCGCGGGACTCGCTGCGTGCCGTCGGGGTCGGGAGCCCGGGGATCGTCGAGACGGACGGCACGATCCGCCTGGGAACCGCGCTGCCGCAGTGGACGGGGCTCAGGCTCGGGGAGCGGCTGCGGCGTTCGTTCCGCTGTCCCGTACTCGTCGAGAACGACGCGAACGCCGCCGCGCTCGCCGAGCACTGGCAGGGCGTCGCGCGCGGCAGCGACGACGTCGTCGTGGTCCTCGCGGGGCTGAGCCCGGGCGCCGGCTCGCTCATCGGGGGGCGTCTGCACCGGGGCTTCGGCGGAGCCGCGGGGGAGATCGGAGCACTGCACCTGCTCGGCCAGGAGGAGCGGCCCGAGACGCTGCTCTCGACGACGGACCGCCCGCTGCACCCGCTCGACGAGCGGGCCGTGACCGAGGTGTTCGCGCTCGCCCGCGAGGGCCAGGACCAGGCGCGCGCGGCGGTGGACCGCTTCCTCTCGCGGCTCGTGCACGATGTCGCCGCACTCGTGCTCGCGCTCGACCCCGAACTCGTCGTGATCGGCGGCTGGGCGGCGGGGCTCGACGGCGTACTGGAGCCGCTGCGGCGGCAGTTGGAGAAGTACTGCCTGCGGACGCCTCGCGTGGAGCTGTCCGGGCTCGGCGAGGCGGCGATCATGACGGGGGCGCTGCGGCTCGCGCTGGACCACGTGGAGGAGGACCTGTTCGCCGTGGAGAGCACGGTGTCGGCGCGCGCCTGAGCGGCCGGAGGGCGCCGAGGCTGGACGGCACCGGGGCGGGAGGGGCGGCCGGGCGTGCGGTGGTACGGGTACGGGGCCGCGCGCAGGTGTGCGCGGCCCCGTACCCGTGCGTGAGCCGTTGCCGCCGTGACGGCGCCGCAGGTCAGGAGGCGCGGCGGGCCGGAGCGATCTCGACGCCCGCGCCGTCGGTGCCGAAGGTGAGGCGGCAGGTGTCCGCGCGGTAGGTCGCGACGGAGACGGCGGCCGTGGCGCCCTCGGCGAAGAAGCGGGTCGTGACGAGGAGGACGGGGGAGCCGGGCAGGCGGTCGAGGCGGCGGGCGTCCTCGGCCCCGGCGGAGCCGAGTTCCACGGAGCGGTCCTCGCCCTCCGGCTCCAGGTGGCCCAGCTCGCGCAGCACGGCGCGGGCGCGCGCGCTGCCACCCGGGGCGTCGATGGCGCTCAGCCCGGGAACGGAGGCGGCCGGAACGTAGAGGAGTTCGGTCGCGACCGGCAGGGCCTCGTCGAGGCGGACCCGAGTGAGGACGTGCACGGGCTCGTCACCGGTGCCGAGAAGCTCGGCGACAGCGGCGGGGGGTACGGCGCGGTACGCGTCGCGGGCCTGCCAGGGGTCGCACGGGGCGCCCGGCCAGTTCTCGCGGCTGCTGCCGACCTCGACGCCGACGCGCGGCGGGGCGACCGTGGTGCCGACGCCGCGGCGGCGCTGGAGGCGGCCCTCCAGCTCCAGTTGTTCGAGCGCCTGGCGGAGCGTGGCGCGGGCCACGCCGAAACGGGCGGCGAGTTCGCGCTCGTTGGGCAGCACCTCGCCCACCGCGAACTCGTGGTCCAGCGCTTCGCCGATGACCGTCTTGAGATGCCGGTACTTGGGCTCCGGCACTGTGTGCAGCCTGGTCCCCACCCTGTCCTCCACCTTCGCCGTGTGCCTCGCGCCGTGTGCCGTGCCTGGTGCCGCGCGCGGTTCCGCCCACCCGATGTGCGGGGAGCCGGAGCTTTACGCGGGCTTCTTTATTAAAGGTTGTTGCACTATCCGACTCAGGCGAGAGTAGGCCCGCCCTCACCCTTGGTCAAGACCAATCATCGACGCCTCTTCCACGGAACGGTCAGATCCCGGCAAAGGGTTCATCAGGTGTTCGTGATTCGCTCGTTCAGGGGGTTTTCGCGCCACAGAAGAGCGGGAGTCCGCCCGTCTGAGAGGCTGCTGGCCGGAGGTGGCGCGATGACGGAACCGGTCCTCGTGACGGTGCGGGGCAACAGCGCGAGCGGGAAGAGCACGCTCGCCTCGGGGCTGCGGGAGCGGTACGGGAGGGGGCTCGCGCTCGTGGCACAGGACGTGCTGCGGCGGGAGGTGCTGCGGGAGCGGGACGTGCCGGGCGGAGCGAACATCGGTCTCGTCGCGCTCACCGCGCGGCACGCGCTCGCGCACGGCTTCCACGTCGTCGTCGAGGGCATCTTGGCGAGCGCCCGCTACGGCGCGATGCTCACCGCCCTCCTCGCGGAGCACTCCGGCCCGAAGGCGAGTTACTACCTGGACGTGCCCTTCGACGAGACCCTCCGCCGCCACGCGGGCAAGGCGATCGCAGGTGTCGTCACGGAGGCGGACCTGCGGAGCTGGTACCTGCCGCGCGACCTGCTCCCCGGCGGCGTCGAGAGGGTGATCCCCGCCGCATGCGGGGCGGCGGAGGCGGCGGACCTGGTGTTCCGGGACTCGGGCCTCGCGGCGGCCCGGCGTGAAGGGGGACCCGCTTCGCCCTAGCCGTTCCGCAGTACGGTGCAGAACCCGCACCGCGCGGGCGACCACCTCACGCGGGGCGAGCGGGCCCCACCGGTCAGTTCGTGGCGCCGAGGTCGGACGGCCGGGTGCGCAGCTCGGCGGAGACCCGGGACAGGACGCGCCGGTCGGCGGGCCCAGCGGATCGAGGACGAGGGCGCGCACCGAACGGAGGGGGGTGGAGGCCGCTGCGACGACCGGGCGAAGCCCTCGTCCGCGAGGGCGGCGATCGTGATGCGGCCCTCGTCAGGGTCGGAGTGACGCTCGACCCGACGGCGCTGCTCGAAGCGCTTGACGACATGGGAGAGGCGTGAGAGCGAATCGCTCGCGAGGTAGGCGAAACTCACTCATCCGCGGGCGGCGGCCGGGCGATCCGGAGATGTGGCTGGGAGTCAGGTACTCGGAGAACGTGAGCAGTTCCGGGCCCGGATGGCGAGCGCGCCCCGATCTGGACGCAGCTCGGCGTACCGGCCCTGGACGCCCCGGGGACGCGTGGAGATCCGCGTGACGGCGCTCGTGCGGCGCGAGGGGTGACGTACGGGACCTGACGCGGACGAGCCGCCGGGCCCCTCGCCCCGGCCCTGGGTCCGGCGCCCGCGCCCTCGGACCCGCCACTCCGCAGCGCCCGGCCCGGCCCTCGGCGGCCCAGCCCCCCGCCCTCGGCGGCGCCCGGCCCGGCGTCCGTGCTGTTCGCGCGCTGGCTTTTCCGGGCGGAGTAGGGGATTTTCCTTCTCCCGGGGTTTTTCCGTTGTCCGGGGGCCCGGCCCCGCGTCTCCCAGTCGGGGCGGCACGGTCGGAGTCCGCCCAGGCTTACGTACAGCGCGTGAAGGAGCAGCCAGATGCGGGAGACCGGTCACAGCGGGCCCGGGGCCGGGACGGTGCGTGCCGCCAGGGCCGGGGACTCGGCGGCACTCGACCGGCTGCTCGCCGAGAGCCTGCCCCTCGTCTACAACGTCGTGGGCCGCGCGCTCAACGGGCACAGCGACGTCGACGACGTCGTCCAGGAGACACTGCTCCGCGTCGTGCGCGCGCTGCCGCAGCTCCGGGACGAACACGCCTACCGCTCCTGGCTCATCGCGATCGCGGTACGGCGCGTCCGCGACCGCGAGCGGGCCCTTCGTGCGGCCGGGCAGCACCTCGCCGACTGGGACAGCGCCGCCGACGTGCCCGACCCCGCCGCCGATTTCGTGGGCCTGACCGTGCTGCGCCTCGGGCTCACCGATCAGCGCAGGGAGATCGCCGAGGCGACCCGCTGGCTCGACGGAGACGACCGCGCGCTGCTCTCGCTGTGGTGGCTGGAGGAGACCGGCGAGCTGGAGCGCGCCGAACTCGCCGAGGCGCTCGGCGTCTCACGGCGCCACGCGGCGGTACGGGTGCAGCGCATGAAGGAGCAGATGGAGACGGCCCGCACCGTCGTGCACGCGCTGACGCGACGAGAGGAGTGCGCGGAACTCGGCGGGCTCCTCGGCGGCTGGGACGGCACGCCCTCGCCGCTGTGGCGCAAGCGGATCGCACGGCACGTGCGCGGCTGCGCGCGCTGCGGCGACGGGCGGCGGCTCCTGCCGATGGAACGGCTCCTCGCCGGCCTGCCGCTGCTGCCGCCGCCCGCCGCCCACGCGCCGCACCTGCTCGGGTACGGGGCGGAAGGCGCCGCCTCCGCGCCGCCGCACGCCCCCACGGGCCACCCCTCCCCCGCCGCCCCTGCGGCGGGCCCGCGCACCGCTCCGTCCTCCCCCCGGCGGGGCGGTGCGCACCGGGGTCCGCGCACGGCGGCGCGGCTCTTCCACGGCCCGGTCGGGATCGGTGCCGCCGCCGCGGCCGTGGCCGCCGCCGTCGCGACGCCGTTCCTCCTGCGCGGCGGCGAGGAGCCCGCGGGCGCGTCCGTCCGCGCGGCCACCGTGCCCCGCTCCGCCCCCGAGACCCCCGCACCGTCGACGACATCGCCCAGCCCCTCCCCCACCCCCTCCCACTCGGCGAAGCACGCACCCTCGCCCCGTACCCCCGGGAAGACGAGCCCCGCGCCGACGCGGCGGGCCGCGTCCTCCTCGCACGCCCCGCGAACCGCCGTCGTCGCCTCGGCGCGCAAGGGCGTCGGGGTGTGGGACGCGCCCGGCGACGAGCAGGGGCTCGCCGCCTCGGGGGCGCGCTGGTACTACACGTGGTCGGCGAGTCCGCGCGGGATCGTGGACTCGGGTGCGCCGGGCTTCGTCCCGATGATCTGGGGCGAGAAGAACACGGACGACGCGACCCTCGCGACGGCGCGCGCCAACGGCCCGTACCTGCTCGGCTTCAACGAGCCGGACATGGGCGGCCAGGCGAACCTGTCCGTCGAACGGGCCCTCGACCTGTGGCCGAAGCTCATGGCGCACGGCAAGGTCCTCGGCAGCCCCGCGGTCGCCTACGGCGGGGACACGCCCGGGGGCTGGCTCGACCGCTTCATGACGGGGGCGCGGGAACGCGGCTACCGCGTCGACTTCGTCGCGGTGCACTGGTACGGGGGCGACTTCCGTACCGAGGCGGCGGTCCAGCAGCTGAGGACGTACCTGGAGGCCGTGCACCGCAGGTACGGCAAGCCGGTGTGGCTCACGGAGTTCGCGCTGACGGACTTCTCGCAGGGCGTCCGCTTCCCCTCCCCCACCGAGCAGGCGGCTTTCCTCTCCTCCGCGACGCGGATGCTCGACACCCTGCCCTGGCTCCAGCGCTACGCCTGGTTCGGGCTCCCCTCCGCCGCCGGAGAGGTGAACACGGGCCTCTACCGCCCGGACGGCTCCTGGACGGAGGCGGGGGAGGCGTTCCGCACGGCGCGGTGAGGGGCGGGTGCGTGCGCTCAGGCGGGCGGACGCGTCTCGTGCGCGGCCGCAGGCGGACGACGCGTCCCGTGCGTCCGCACCACCACCTCCGCCACGTCCGTTCCCGCCCGCAGCAGCGCCAGCATGCGACTGCCCAGGTGGTCGAGGCGGACGGACAGGAGGCGGACCGCCTCCTCGGCCCCGTCGAAGCGGTCGAGCGCTGCGAGGAGTTCGCGGACACGGGGGATGCCGTGCCCCGCGGCGCGCAGGACGGTGACCACGCGGGCGGCGCGGATGGCGGGCTGGGTGTAGCGGCGGGCGCCGTGCGAGGTGACGCGGTCGGG
The DNA here is from genome assembly GCF_000719475.1 of Streptomyces sp. NRRL F-5630. Classification (GTDB taxonomy): domain Bacteria; phylum Actinomycetota; class Actinomycetes; order Streptomycetales; family Streptomycetaceae; genus Streptomyces. Next base: position 67,507 of record NZ_JOGO01000012.1, read on the forward strand.
GGTGAGCAGTCCCTCCCGCTCCCAGAAGCGCAGCGTGGAGGGGCGGACGCCGAGGGCGGTGGCGAGCTGGGTGATCGTCATGGCGTCGTCGTCCGGTGTCGTGCCCTCCGCGCGGAGGGCACGGACCGCGTCCAGGGCGCGCAGGGTCTCCTCGCGGGCGCGGGCGAGATCCGCGTGGGCCGCGCCGACGGCGGCGGCCGCTTCCGCCGGCGGTGCGGTGTGCGCCTCGGCGAGGAGGCGGCGGGCCGCGACGGGGCCGAGGGCGTGCGCGAGGTCCCGGTAGGCCCGCAGGGCGTGGATGTGGACCTCGGACCACTCGCGGTAGCCGTTGGCGGCGCGCGGCGCCGGTGGCAGGACACCGAGTCGTTCCAGGTCACGGACCTGCTGGAACGAGTAGCCGGAGCGGTGGACCAGCTCGGCCGTGCGCAGCGGTGCCGCGTCCTTCATCGGGGAACCCCACAGAAGCACTTGAAGGTCATGCTCGAACCATGAGTATCGAGCACATCCTCGCGGCCGTGCGCCGCCTCGACGGCGCCCTCGTCCTCGTACCGGGGCCGGGCAGCGGCTTCCCGCCCCTCGCGCACGGCGACGCCTTCTTCTTCTACGCGCCGGACGGCGAGGTCCCCGCGCACACCCAGCCCTACGGCACGCTGCTCACGAAGGACTACCCGGGCGACTCCTCCTCGCGCCTCGACGCCTCCGGCCGGTACCGCGTCAACGCGCACGTCGGCCGCACGGCGGCGCGCCGCCACACGCCCGCCGACCCCGCCGCCACCGACGTGTTCTTCCCGCACCCGCTCTACGGGGCCCAGGGCTGGGTTAGTGTCGTGAACCCCGGCCCCCGCACCACCGACGCTCTCCTCGGCCTGCTCCGCACGGCCCACGAGGCGGCCCGCGCCCGCTACGAACGCCGCGCCGGGCCGCGGTAGCCGACGGCCGCCCCGCGCCGCCTCGCTCGGGCCTCCGTCCGCCCGTAAGGACCCCCACCCGCCCCGCGCGGGCCCCGTCCGCCCCGCGCGGGCCCACGGCTGAGCGGCGCGGAGCCGCCCGGTCACAGCCCCCGCGGGGGCCCGGCGCCGCTGGTCGTCACTGGCCGACGAGCCCCGGCCTGAGCACCCGCGTGTAGAGCACCCGGCCGCCCTCCTCGCGGAGCCGGACCGTCAGTTCGCCGGACCGTCCGTCGATGCTCACCTCGCCGTAGTTGGGCGGGAGTTCGGCCGGCGATACGTTGGCCCGCGCGGGTGCCTTCAGGAAGGTCTGGCGCGGGCCGAAGGTGCCGTCGAGCGGGACGCTCGGGAAGCCGCCCGCCGAGAGCGGCCCCGAGACGAACTCCCAGAACGGCGCGAAGTCCTGAAAGGCGGCGCGCTCGGGCGCGTAGTGCTGGGCCGAGGTGTAGTGCACGTCCGCCGTGAGCCACAGGGTGCCCGTGACGCGGGCGTGCTTGATGTGGCGCAGGAGTTCGGCGATCTGGAGTTCGCGGCCGAGCGGGGCCCCGGGATCGCCCTGCGCCACCGCCTCGAAGTTGGTGGCCCCGTCCGCGACGACCAGTCCGAGCGGCATGTCCGCCGCGATGACCTTCCACACGGCCCGGGAGCGCGACAACTCGCGCTTGAGCCACCTCAGTTGGTGCGCGCCGAGGATGCCCTGCGGGTCGTCCACCTGGCGGTTGCGGGAGTTGGGGTCGCGGTAGGTGCGCATGTCGAGGACGAAGACGTCGAGCAGCGGGCCGTGGCGCAGGACCCGGTACACGCGTCCGTCGGGGTCGCCCGGCGGGAGGGTGCTGAGCGGGAAGTACTCGGAGAAGGCGCGGCGGGCGCGGGCGGCGAGGACGTCCACCCGCTTCTCGGTGTAGAGAGGGTCGTCGAGGATCTGGCCGGGGTACCAGTTGTTGCGCACCTCGTGGTCGTCCCACTGCGTGATCTGCGGGACCTGGGCGTTGAAGCGGCGCAGGTGCGCGTCGAGGAGGTTGTAGCGGAAGGCGCCCCGGTACTCGTCGAGGCTCTGCGCGACGGCGGACTTCGCCTCGGTCGTGAGGTTGCGCCACACCGTGCCGTCCGGGAGCGTCACGCTCGGCTGGATCGGCCCGTCCGCGTAGATCGTGTCGCCGCTGCACAGGAAGAAGTCCGGGTCCAGTCGCGCCATCTCCTCGTAGACGCGCCAGCCGCCCCGGTCGGGGTTGATGCCCCAGCCCTGACCGGCGATGTCGCCCGACCACAGGAAGCGCACCCCCGCCGAGCGGCGCGCGGGGGCGGTGCGGAAGGTGCCGGTGACGGGCCGCGAGGAGCGGCGGGGGTCGTCCGGGTCGGCGAGCGTCACGCGGTAGTGGATCTGCTCGCCCGGCGGGAGGCCGTGCAGGGCCGTGGTGCCGGTGAAGTCGGTGCCGGGGGTCAGGAGCGGGCCGCGCCAGCGGCGGGCGCCGCGGAAGGACTCGGTGGCGGAGGTCTCGACGGTCATCACGGCGGGCCGGTCGCTCCGGGTCCAGATCACCGCGGAGCGCTCTCCGACGTCCCCGGCCTGCACGCCCCAGTCGGCGGCGGGCCGTCCGGACCAGGCCCGCGCGGGCGCGCGGCCCGCCGCCCGCGCGTTCGCCGCGCCGAACGCGGGCACGGCGAGCCCGGCGGTCGCGAGGGCGGCTCCGGCGAGGAGGGACCTGCGGGCGGGGCGGGGCGACAACGGGCCCCGCGAAGAAGCGGGCCCACCGGGAGCGGCGGCTCCGTGACCGGGGGTTGTCCGAGCGGGGTCTTTGTGGGCGTGGTCTGCGGAGACGGCGTTCGGGCGGACGGCGTCGCTCATCGCTTGCTCCTCCTCGGGGCTTCGGTACGGGCCGCAGTGTGCCCTCCGTCGCCCCTACGGGCGCCGGGGCGTGCGGGGGAACGGCCGGTGAACTTCTTCCGGAGGGGAGTGCGCGGGACAGCGGGCGGCCCGGTCCCCCGCGCCGGTCCCTGAGGGAACGGCCGGCTGACGGCGGACGGCACGGCCGTCCGGTCCTCCTCCGCGTGCGGGCTCCCCAGGGGGCGCACGGGGCGCGCGTCCCGCGCGTTCGCGCGCCGCCCCGCCTCGTCCTGTTCCGGCCAATACGCGGCTATCGCGCACGCGCGGGCACCCGCTCCGGTGAACTGATCGATGCCGGGCGGGAGCCGCCCCGGTCACACGACGCCAGGGGGAGTCCGGGTGCCGCTTCGCACGAACATATTGCTGGTGCACGAGATCCCGCTCTGGCGGGTCGCGCTCCGTGCCCTGCTCACAGCCGACACGGATCTGCACGTCGAGACGGCGGGGCCGGGTGACGTGGGTCGGGCGGCCGGGACCTGCCCGCCCGACGTCTACGTCCTCGACCTCGACTGTCCGGGTTCCCTGGGCCTGCTCACCGAGATAGAGAGCTTCCGCGCCAGCCGCGCCGACGACGGCACGGGCGCGCTCGTCATCCTGACGAAGGGCGAGCGGCCCGGTGACCTGCGCCGCGCCTTCCACGCGGGCGCGGGCGGGTACGTGGACAAGTACGGCGAGACGGGGGACCTCGCGGCCGTGGTCCGCAAGGTCGCCGCCGGGGGGCGGCACCTGGACGAGACGCTGGCCTTCGGCCTGCTGCGGGTGTCCGAAACGCCGCTGTCGGACCGTGAGCTACGCGTCCTCGGGCTCGCCGCCGAGGGCGAGTCGGTGGCCGCGATCGCCGGGCACCTGCACCTCGCCGCCGGAACGGTCCGCAACTACCTCGCGGCGGCCATCCGCAAGACCGGCGCGCGCAACCGGCTGGACGCCATCCGGCTCGCCAAGGAGGCCGGCTGGCTGTGAGACGGCGGGCGTGAAGGCGCCGGTCAGCTCACGGAAGAGGGCCGAGCGGGCGGCCAGTTCCCCCGGCGTGCCGCAGTCGGTACGGGCCCCGTCGAGGAGCAGTACCCGGGTGGCGCGCGCCGCGGTCGCCGGACGGTGCGCGACGAGGACGAGCGTCGTCCCGGGCCGGGCGGACAGCGCGCGTTCCACCCGCAGTTCGGCCTGCGGGTCCAGGTGGCTCGTGGCCTCGTCGAGCACCAGGAGCGGCGCGGGCGAGAGCCAGGCACGGGCGAGGGCCACGCGCTGGCGTTCACCGGGCGAGAGCCGCCCCGGCGGGACGGGCGCGTCCCAGCCCCCGACGGCCCGTACCACCGCTTCGAGCCCGGCGGCCCGCGCCGCGGCGGCGAGCGCCGTGTCGTCCGCGTGCGGGCTCAGGTACGTGACGGCCTCGCGGAGCGTACCCGCGGGGAGGTAGGCCTGTTGCGGGGCAAGGGTGCGGAAGAGCGCGGGGTCGGTGTCGCCGGGCGGGCGGCCGTGCCACAGCACCTGTCCGGACGTCGGCGCCCGCACGCCCGCGACGAGCGCGGCGAAGGTCGACTTGCCCGCTCCGCTCGGCCCGATGACGGCCAGCCGTTCCCCGGGATCGAGCACGAGGTCGAGTCCGTCGAGCACCGGGCGGGCTCCCGCCCCGTACGCGTACGAGACCCCGCGCAGCTCCAGGAGGGGCCCCGGGCGGACCCTGGGCGGGGCCGCGGCGGGCTCCGGCGGGGCGGGCAGGGGGGCGGGCGGGACGGCGAAGCGGTCGAGGACGACGAGGAGGCGGCCCCCCGCCGTGCCGAGCGCCGTCATGAGCGACTGGAGCGCGGGAAGCAGCGCCTGCGAGAGGTAGGCGAGCGCCCCGACCAGTTCTCCGGGGGTGAGTCCGCGGCGCAGCAGCCAGGGTGCCGCCACGAGGAGCAGCAGGGGAGGGACACGGCCCGCGAGAGCGAGGGCGAGGACCCGTACCGCCGACCAGCGGGCGAGTGCCCGCGCCGCGTCCGCCTCGGCGGCGGCGACGCGCGCGGCGTGCGCCGCGACGAGGGCGCTCCCGCCCGTCGCGGCGAGGTCGCGCAGGCCGGACGCGGCGTGTCCCGCGAGAGCGGCGTACTCCTCGTCGGCAGCGAGGAGGGCGCGCTGCCGTGCGGCGGTGGGCCCGAGGGTGGCGAGGAAGAGGGCGAGGCCGAGGAGGAGGGGCGGGAGGAGGACGAGGAGGAGGGGCGGCGCGAGGGCCGCGAGTCCGGCCAGTGCCCCGGCCGTCGTGAAGACGAAGGAGCGCAGGGACAGCACGAGCCCGGCCCAGCCGTCCCTGGCGATCTCGCTCTGGTGGGTCACCCGCGAGACGGCGGCGGTACGGGCCCGCTCGGGCAGTTCCCCGCGCAGCGCCGCTCCGAGGGCCCCCGCGACCGCGCGCCGCACGAGGCCGTCGCGCAACGGTTCCACGAGCGCGGCGAGTCCCCGGAAGACACCGCTCTGGGCGGGTCCGGCCGGGAGGGCCGCGAGGGCGGCGAGCCCCAGCCACGCCAGTCCTGTCCCGGTCCGCCCGGCGAGGAACCCCGCGTCGAGCGCGCGGGCGAGGGCGTATCCGCCGGCGAAGGTCTGGACGGACTCGACGAGCGACCACCCGGCGAGGCGTGCGAGGTCCCGGCGCCGCTCCCGCAGGTAGGGGCGCGCGGCGCGGCCGACGCGGGCCCACGGCCCGTGCGGCCTCAGCACGCGCGGCCCCCGGAGCCGGTACCGGCGGCTGCCGGGAGCGGGTCGCCCGCGAAGACCTCGCGGTAGGCGGGGTCCCGCCACAGTTCGGCGTGCGGGGCGCAGCCGCGCACGCGCCCCGCGTCGAGCCACAGGACGCGGTCGGCGCGGGCGGCGACGGAACCGCGGTGCGTGACGTGGAGCCGCGTGACGGGCAGGCGGGCCAGGTAGCGGTGGACCTCGCGCTCGGTCAGCGTGTCGAGTGCCGAGGTCGCGTCGTCGAGGACGAGGAGGCGGCCGGGGTGGGCGAAGGCCCGTGCGAGGCCGAGGCGTTGGTGTTCGCCGCCGCTGAGCGGGGCGGCGTCGATGCGGGTCGCGTAGCCGTCGGGCAGGGCGCGGACGAACCCGTGCGCCGCGGCGCCGCGCGCACCGGCGCGCACCGTCGCGCCGTCCGGCCGCGTGGCGCCGAAGGCGAGGGCGTCCTCGATCGTGTCCCCGAAGAGCACGGGGCGCGCGAAGGCGTACGTGGCGGCGCGGCGCAGAGCCGCGGGTGCGAGGGTGCGCAGCTCGGCCCCGTCGAGGAGGACGCGGCCCGCGCTCGGGGCGACGAGTCCTCCGGCCACGGCCGCGAGCTGGGACTTGCCCGTGCCCGAACGTCCCACGACCGCGAGGTACTCGCCCGCCGCGACGTCGAGGTCGATGCCGCGCAGCACCTCGGCGCCCGCGCGGCGCAGACCCACGCCGCGCAGACTGAGCGCGCCGCCGCCGGGCGGCAGTGGCGCGGTCCCGGCGGGCGGCGCGGCGAGGGCGAGCAGCGGCGCGAGGCGCCCGGCGGCGGCGCGGCCGCGCGCGAGGGCGCTCAGCGCGCCGGTGATCGTGCCGATGCCCACGGCGAGGGCCGCGTACCGCGTGACCGCGACGAGCGCGCCGACCTCGATGGCCCCGGCCGCGAGCCGCAGTCCGGACACCGCGAGGACGAGGACGGTCAGCAGCGGCAGCAGGACCCCCGCGCGTCCCGCGGCCCGCCCGTACAGGAGCCACGTGGCGCGCCCGTGCGCGGCGAGTTCCGCGAGCGGAGCGGTGACGCGGCCGAACTCGCGGTGCGCGGTGCCCGCGGCGTGGACCGTCTCGGCGCCTTCGAGGACTTCGGTGAGGCGGGAGGCGATGAGGGCCTGGGTGTGCTGGTAGCGGGCGCCTGCTTCGGCGGTGCCGCGGGTGAAGGCGCGCAGCAGCACGGCGACGGCCGGGAATCCGGCGAGGAGGGCGAGACCGGTCCACAGGTCGGTCAGCAGGACGCCCGCGAGGCCGCCGAGCGGGAGCAGGACGGCCGGGACGGCGGCGGCGAGCGTGACGGGGACGGTCGCCGCTTCGGCGGTGTTCGCGGTGAGGCGGGTCGCGAGGTCGCCGGGGTGCGGCAGGTCCCTGTCGTCGGGTGCGGCGGCGAGGACACGGCCCAGGAGCAGGCCGCGCAGGCGGGCGGTGCGGGTGGCGGTCGCGGCACCGCTCAGCGCGGCGACGGCGGTGTCGAGCAGGACCTCGGTGGCGGTGAGGGCGAGGCACAGCCGGATGCCGTCCCACGGGACGGGGCCGCCGGCGGCGAGCCGCGACAGCGTCGAGCCGAGCAGCGCGGGCAGGGCGAGGGCGGCGAGCGCCGCGCCGAGGGAGCAGAGCAGCACGGCGACGGGGGCAGCGGAGCGTGCCGTGAGCGCGAGGGCGGCGGGTGGGCGGGACCACCCGGGTGGAGTCCCCCGGGGGGTCCGCTTCCCGGGGCGGGTGGGTGGCACGCCGGTTCCCTCCTGGGCGTGGGGCGGCGGGAGGCGGGAGCGGCGGAGTCCTCCGCCGTGTGGCAACGGGGCACCGGCCGCGCGCGCGGCCGGTGCCCCGTGCCTCACTCCGGGCGGGTCTGCGTCACGGGGTGCAGAGGGTGACGCTCAGGGAGCTGTACTCGCAGATGAGGAGACTCACCTGACTGCCGGTGGCGATGTCCTGGAAGCCCTCCTCCTCGGGGGTCTCCATCACCTGAAGGTCGAGCAGTGCCATGGCACGGTTCCTTTCGGAACGGGGCCGGGCGGCGGCAAGGAGCGGTCCGCCGGTCCGGCCGGTGGAGTGATCACCTCTCGGTGGCTCCGGCCCCCGGGTGGGGGCCGTCTGTGGGCCGCGGTGGCGGCAGGAACGGCAGCGTGAACCGGGCGGGTTCCGGTCCGTACGCGCTGCCGAGGGCGAGCAGGCAGCCCGCTGTCCCGGTGGCGAGGTCCATCGAGAGCCGAAGGAGCTGTTCGCCGGGGAAGGCGAGGCCGCCCGCGTGGGGCAGAGCCTGGTCGGTGAGGAGCGCGCGGTGGCGCTCGATGACGCGGCGGCGCGCGAGGGGGTCGCCGGCCGGGGTGCGCGCGAGGTGCAGGACGAGCCCGGCGACGCCGCGGAAGAGACCGGGCTGGATGTAGAAGCGGGAGGTGGCCGCCTGCCGCAGCGCGGGGCGGTGGACGGCGAGCGGGTCGCCGGGCCGGTGAGCGAGGTAGTCGTCGAGGACCATCGCGAGGCCCGCGCTGCCGCCGCCGAGGTAGGGCATGGTGCGTTTGCCCTCGACCACGAGGAGGGCGTCGTCGGCCCCGGTGCGGCAGTGGGCGAGGTCCAGGCGCAGCGCGGTGGCGGCGAGGTCGAGCGTCCCGGTGTCGCCCGTCTCCTCGTACCGGCGGATGAGCAGGAGGGCCGCTCCGGCGGCTCCGTGGAGCAGCCCCGCGCGGCTGCCCGCAGGTCTCCGCGTCCGTGCCGCCGCCTCGCGCACCGACCGGGTCACCGCCTCGGCGCAGCGGTCGGCGGCGGCCCGCAGCGTCGCGGTCTCCGTGCGGTCGCCGCCCGCGGCGAGCGCGCCGAGGACGAGCGCGATCCCGGCCTGTCCGCCGTGCAGCCCCGGGGGCAGGGCGTGCAGGGGTTCCCGGGCGACGAGGGCGGCGAGGTCGAGGGCCTCCTGGCGGTGGCCGAGGCGGTCGAGGGTCCAGGCGATCCCGGCGAGTCCGTCGTAGAGCCCGCAGGGGGTGCCCGAGGCGGGTGCCTTCGTCCGTGCGAGCAGCCACTCCTCGGCTTCGGGACATCGCTCCCCGGCCGCGTCGAGGGCGTGCAGGACGCCGGCCGTGCCGTAGCCGAGGCTCGCGCCACCGGCCGGGGTGGCGAACTGGGCGATGTCGCCCGGGAAGCAGCGGTCGGCGCGCTCGGGGGTGCGCGAGGCGAGCAGCGCGCGGACGAGGAGGTCCCGGGCGCGCGGCCAGGAGGTGAGGGACACCGTTTCCGCCCGCTCGGGCCCTCCGCGGGGCACCGCGGGGGACGCGGTGGGCGGGGCGGTGGTCCCGGCGGACGCGCTCGCGGGGCCCTCGATCTCCCGTACGGCCGCGTCGAGCGAGGCGCGCGGTACGGGGAAGGTCTCGGCGATCGCGTCGGCGAGGCGGGCGGCGTAGGCGCGGTCGAGGCCGAGGAGTGTCGTGAGCGGGAGGTGCAGGGCGAGGCGCAGGCAGGCGAGCGCGTAGGTGTCGACGGCCTGCCCGGCGCGGTCCTTGGGGGCGGCGAAGGCGGGGTTGGCGACGGTGGGCCGTCTCGCCTCGGTCACGGGCGAGGCCGCCTCGAAGTCGAGCAGGACGACCCGCTGTTCGTCCTCGCTCACCATGACATTGCTCATGTGCAGGTCGCCCATGACCACCCCGCGCGCATGGACGGCGGCGACGGCCTCCGCGACCAGCCGGTGCATCCGTTCGGCCCACGCGGCGTGAGCGGCGAGCGCCGCCTCGCCGGGCGCGGAGCGCGACAGCGGGAAGCGGCGGGCGAAGAGCGTGTTGAGCGTGGTGCCGGGCACGAAGTCCATGACGAGGAAGTGGTGTTCACCCACGGTCAGGTCCTCGTGCACGGCGGGCACGCAGTCGAGCCCGGCGAGCCGGCGCAGCACGTCCGCCTCGCGTGCCAGGCGGGTCACGGCGTCGGCGCCGTCCGCGGCGAGCCCCGCGTGGGGGCGCGCCTCCTTGAGGACGAGGCGCCTTCCCGTGCGGGGGTCCCTGGCGCGGTAGACCCCGCCGCCGTTGGAGAAGTGCAGCGCGCCCTCGATCTCGTAGGGGATGCCGTCCGCGCCCGCCGCGGCGCGCGCCGCGAGGTGCGGGGCGAGGAAGGGCGGTGGTGTGACCCAGTCGGGGACGGCGAAGACGGGCCCCCGCGGATCGGGGACGAGAACGCCCTCCGGGTCGGCCACGGCGGGTACGGGGACGCCGCCGGGTCCGGGGCAGAAGCGCGGCGCGAAGGCCCCGTAGCGCACGTGCACGGGCCCGGCGCCGAGTCGCAGGTCGCTCAGGATGTACGGGCCGGGCTCGCCGTCGAGCTCGGCGGCGAGGTCCTGGCACAGCGGCTCGAAGTCGGCGGGGTCCGGCGGGTAGAGCGTGAGGAACTTGCCGCTGCCCGCGCGGTCCGCGTACTTCCCGTTGCGCAGCAGGAGGAGCGTCGGGGTGGGCACGAACTTGAAGGGGACGCGGCGGGCGAAGCAGAAGCGGGCCGTCCGCGCGAGGACGCGGGGGGCCGCTTCCAGGCTCGCCGAGACGTGGATCTTCCAGCCCTGCGGCGGTATCCGCAGCCCCGCCGGGGCCAGCGAGCGCCAGTCACCGCGCCGCGCCTCTTCCCAGCCGGGCGGGACGGAGCCGAGCGCGGTGGCGTAGTCCTCCGCGCCCGGCTGGGCGACGAGGCCGGCCCGCGCGTGGTGCGCGGCGTCGTAGAAGAGGGGGTGCGCGGCGGCGTACGCGGCGTACTCGGGGTTCACGCGTCCTCCCTCGGTGTGGTGCGGGGGCCACCGGAACCGGCGGCGCGATCGAGATTCGCACGCCAGGACCCCTGTCGGGCAGTGCCCGTTGTCACCACTGCGGGGCGGGTCCCGCACGGTCGCGATGTGCTTCCCGCACCTGTCCGGCGCCCGGGGCGGCACGGAGCGGGCACGCGAAAAGCACACGCCGCGCGGGCGTCGCGCTCACTCCCCGTCCGCCACCAGCAGCCGGTCCACCGCCTTGCCGAAGACGAGGGCGGCCACCCGCCGTGTCACGGGGTCAGCGGCGCGCGGGAGCCCGCGCAGGCTGATGTCCTCCGTCCAGCGGACGCGACAGCCCGACGCGAGTGGCAGGACCTCGACGAGGGCCCAGCCGGTGAAGACCCGCCCGCGCTTGTCGAGGCGGCACACCCCCGGACGGCCCGGCCCCGGGGGCCGCCACACGGTGACCTCCATGGGGTCATCGAAGCCGAGGCGGCCGATACCGGTCCTGGCGACGAAGACCGTGCCGAGCCCGCGGCCCGGGGGCCCGCCGCGTACCCGTACCGCTGTGAGCGGGGCGACGCGCCCGTGCCGTCGCCAGTCGGTGAGCAGGTCCCAGGCGCGCGACGCCGGGAGCGTGCTGCCGCGTTCGATCACGAAGAGAGCCAAGAGAGGTCCTTTCTCAATCTTTCGGTCTTTTCGTATGTAACGGTTCATATCGGTGTGTTCTTGATCGGAACGATACTTAACCGATCAGTCACAAGGCGTTCGTTGTCGCGCAACACCGGTGCCCGAAGCTGAGCGCATGAACGCTGAGACTCCTGCGCACGAGGCGGCCCCGCGCCCGCGCCACTGGCGCCGCGAACTCGTCGAGCTCGCCGCCCTCTTCACCGCCGTCGCCGTCGCCGACGCGGTCGCCAACACCGTTGCGCACGGGCCCGGGGGTCCCGAGCTGCTGATCACCTCGGCGGTACTGCTCGCCGCGACCGCCGGTTTCCACGTGTGGTGGTCGCGGCGCCACGGGCACGCCCCTCCCCCGCTCGATACCGGTACCGGTGCGGAGCCGGTCACCGGGGAGCACGACGGAGCGACCGTCCTGTGGCGGATGCGCACCACCGTGCGCGACGAGCCCGGCTCGCTCGCCGCGCTGTGCGGGGCGCTCGCGCGGCACCGCGTCGACATCCTCAGCCTCCAGACGCACCCGCTCGCCGAGGGCACCGTCGACGAGTTCTCGCTGCGCGCCCCGGCGAGCCTGGAGGCGAGCGCGCTGACCCGTGCGGTCGCCGCGGCGGGCGGCAGCGGTACGTGGATCGAGCGGGCCGACGCCCACGACCTCGTGGACCCGCCCGCGCGCATCCTGCACCTCGCCACGCGCACCGCTCTCGACCCCTCCGAACTCCCGCTCGCGCTGCGCGAACTCCTCGGCCGCTGCGCGATCCGCTCGCTGCCCGCCGGCAAGGCGGCACAGGGCGCGGAGGGCATCCACGACGGCGAGGGCGGTCCCGGCACCGTCCTGCGCCTGCACACCCCCGAAGGCGACGTCGTCACCGCCGAACGGGCCTACCTCCCCTTCACGCCCACCGAGTTCGCGCGCGCCCGCGCGCTCCTCGCCCTCGACGCGCGGCTCGGCCCCCGGCTCCCCGGCGGCGCCGAGGTGTACACGCTGCCGCGCGGCGAGGCCGTCACGGTCGAACGGGCCGGGCAGGGCGACCTGGAGGAGGCGAGGGAACTCCACGCCCGCTGCTCCCCCGCGACGCTCGCCCGCCGCTACCACGGCCCGGTGCGCGACGCGGACCGCTACCTCGCGCACCTGCTCAGCCCCCGCCACGGCCGCACCCTCGCGGCACGGACCTCCACCGGTCGGCTCGTCGCGCTCGGGCATCTGCTGTGGGACGGCGAGGAGACCGAGGTCGCGCTGCTCGTGGAGGACGCCTGGCAGCGCCAGGGCGTCGGCTCCCGGCTCCTCGAACGGCTCGTCGCGATGGCCGCCGAGGCGGAGGCCGACAGCGTGTACGCGGTGACCCAGGCGTCCAACACCGGGATGGTCGCCGCGATGCGCGGCCTCGGGCTGCCGCTGGACTACCAGATCGAGGAGGGCACGCTCGTGATCACGGCACGCCTCGCGGGGCACGCACCGGACACGGCAGCACGCCCGGGCGCACGGGGCGCGGCGGGCCAGGGACGCGGGCGGGGCTGAGGGCGCCGGGGCGCCCGGTCCGCGCCGTAGCCCTCGCCACGCCACGGCACCCCACCGCCTCGAGCCGCCCGCGCCCCGCCTCGTGCCCCCGCCTGCCACCCCCGTGCCCGCGAGGCCCCTCCCGGCCGAAAACGGGTCCCGGACACCCTTGTCCGGGGCCCGTTTGCGCGCGAGAACGACCGTTTTCACCCCGCCCCTTTCGGCAATCCGTCCGGAAACCGGACGCCCAGGGAGCCGCCATCCGGATGACACCGCACGCCGTGAGGTACCAAGATGAGCCCATGCCAGAGACCAAGACCCCGCTCCCCCGCGAGGTCGCCGACGCGTACGTCGACGACCTCGTCGCACTCGACCCGATCACCGGTACGTACCTCGGTGTCGCCGAGAGCGCCACGCGGCTGCCCGACTTCTCCCCCGCCGGGGCCGAGGCCTTCGCCGCGCTCGCCCGTACCACCCTGGACCGGCTCGCCGAGGCCGAGCGGGCGCCCGGCGCGGACAGCGACATCGAGCGGCGCTGCGCCCGCCTGCTCCGCGAGCGCCTCACCGCCGAACTCGCCGTCCACGAGGCGGGCGAGCACCTGCGCACCGTCGGCAACATGAATACCCCCGCGCACCCGGTGCGGGACATCTTCACGCTGATGCCGACCGCGACAGAGGAGGACTGGCGGGCCATCGCCGCGCGCCTGCGCGCCGTCCCCGCCGCGCTGGAGGGGTACCGGGAGTCGCTCGCGCTCGGCCTGGAGCGCGGCCTGCCCGCGCAGCCCGAGCCGACCGCCACCTTCGTCGAGCAGCTCACCGAGTGGGCGGGCGAGGGCCACGGCTGGTTCGAGGACTTCGTCGCGGCCGGGCCCGAGGCGCTGCGCGCCGAGCTCGACGAGGCGGCGCACGGCGCCACGGCCGCCGTGGTCGCGCTGCGGGACTGGGTGCGCGACGAGTACGCGCCCGAGATCGCCGACGCCCCGGCCGTCGTGGGCCGCGAGCGCTACGCCCGCTGGGCCCGGAACTTCAACGGCAGCGACCTCGATCTCGACGAGGCGTACGCGTACGGCTGGTCCGAGTTCCACCGACTGCTCGCCGAGATGCGCACCGAGGCCGAGAAGGTGCTGCCGGGGGCGGCGACCCCGTGGGTCGCGCTCGCGCACCTCGACGAGCACGGCACGCGCATCGAGGGCGTCGAGGAGACCCGCCAGTGGCTCCAGAGCCTCATGGACGAGGCGATCGAGCAGCTCGACGGCACGCACTTCGAGCTGGCCGAGCGGGTCCGCAAGGTCGAGGCGTGCATCGCCCCCGCGGGCAGCGCGGCGGCCCCGTACTACACGGAGCCGTCCGAGGACTTCTCGCGGCCGGGCCGTACGTGGCTGCCCACGATGGGCGAGACGAGCTTCCCCGTCTACGACCTCACGTCGACCTGGTACCACGAGGGCGTCCCCGGGCACCACCTCCAGCTCGCGCAGTGGACGCACGTCGCCGACAGCCTCTCGCGCTACCAGGCCGGCATCGGCATGGTCTCGGCGAACGTGGAGGGCTGGGCGCTGTACGCAGAGCGCCTCATGGACGAGCTGGGCTACCTGGACACGCCGGAGAAGCGCCTCGGCTACCTCGACGCGCAGATGATGCGCGCGGTCCGCGTCATCATCGACATCGGCATGCACCTGGAGCTGGAGATCCCGGCCGACTCTCCCTTCCACCCGGGTGAGCGCTGGACCCCGGCCCTCGCGCACGAGTTCTTCGCCGCGCACAGCAGCCGCCCGGCCGCGTTCGTCGCGAGCGAGATGATCCGCTACCTCTCGATGCCGGGCCAGGCCATCGGCTACAAGCTCGGCGAGCGTGCCTGGCTCACGGGCCGCGCCAACGCGCAGAAGGCGCACGGCGACGCCTTCGACGCGAAGAAGTGGCACATGGCCGCGCTCTCGCAGGGCTCGCTGGGGCTCGACGACCTGGTGGAGGAGCTGTCCCGGCTCTGAGCGGTTGACGCGGGGCGTGGAGGGGGCGGGGACCGGCCGGGTTCCCGCCCCTCCACGTGTGCGGGCCGGGAGGTTCCCGTCCCTCCGCGCGTGCGGGGCCGGAGGCGCGGAGAGGGCGGCGCCCCGAAGGCGCGAGGGGGCTGCGAAGGCGTGAGAGGCCGGTCCCTCAGAAACTGGCGTGAGAGGCCGGTCGCTCAGAAACCCCGCTCGCGTACCGTCGAGCCCGCCCGTCCCTTGACGACCTCCAGTTGCGCGGGCACGCGGCGGCGCAGTTCGCCGACGTGGCTCACGATGCCGACGCAGCGCTCGCGCTCACGCAATCCGTCGAGGACGTCCATGACCTCGTCGAGCGTCTGCTCGTCGAGGCTCCCGAAGCCCTCGTCGATGAAGAGCGTGTCGAGCCGCACCCCGCCGGCCTCGTCGGTGACGACGTCGGCGAGGCCGAGCGCGAGGGCGAGCGAGACGTAGAACGTCTCGCCGCCCGACAGGCTCGCGGTGTCGCGTTGGCGCCCGGTCCAGGCGTCGACGACGTGCAGGCCGAGCCCGGAGAGCTTGCCGCGCGCCGCGCGGTCGTCGGAGTGGACGAGCGTGTAGCGGCCCTGGGACATGCGGGCGAGGCGCGCGGTCGCCGCCGCGGCGATCTGCTCCAGGCGCGCGGCCAGCACGTACGACTCCAGGCGCATCTTCCGCTCGTTGCGCTTCGCGCTCCCCGAGGCGAGGTCGGCGAGCCCGCTGACGAGAGCGTGCCGGGCGCGCAGCGGGCCCAGTTCCCCGACGCGCGCCGCGAGCGTGGCGGAAAGGCCGTGGAGCGCGGTGGTACGGGAGCGGGCGGCGTCGTGCGCGGACGCGGCGGCCCGGGCCGCCGCCTCGGCGGCGCGGGCGTGCGTCGCCGCCGAGGCGGGATCGGCGGGCGGCAGCGCCGCCGCTTCGGCGACGGCGGGCTCGGCGAGCGCCAGGCGGACGGTGTGGGCCTCGCGCGCGTGGGCATCGGTGCGCTCCCGCAGCCGGCGGGCCTCGGCCTCGGGAAGCCGGGCGGCCGCCGCGCGGGCGGGGGTGTCGAAGCGGGCGGTGAAGGCGGCGTCGGCGAGGCGGGCGTCGGCCTCCTTCAGCCGGTCGGCCGTCGTGGCGACGGCGCGTACGGCTTCGGCGGCTTCGGCGAGGAGCCGGGCGAGCTCTTCGAGGTGGCGGGCGCGGGCGGCGACGCTCGCGAAGCCGCCCCGCGCCTCGGCGGCCTCCGCGCGCAGCCGGCCTTCCTCGGCGTCGAGTGCCTCGCGGGCGCTCGTCCGCGCGGCGGCGCGCGTGGCGGCGGCCTCGCGCGCTCCCGCGCGGCGGGTGTGCTCGCGCTCGGCGCGCTCCTCGGCGCGCAGCGCCTCGGTGAGGAGGGCGGCCTCGGCACGCGCCGCCTCCAGTTCCCGGTCGAGTGCGGACTTCTCGGCGGCGAGGTCGGCGGGTGACGCGTCGCCCGCCGCCTCGGCGGCGGCGTCGCGGCGCGCGGCGAGCGTCCGGGCGTGGGCCGTGGCCTCGCCCGCGGCCGTCTCCGCGCGCCGGTAGGCGGCCTCGGCGGCGTCCTCGACGGCGCGGTCGGTGTGCCGCGCCGCGCGCTGGGCGGGCTCGGGGTGCTCCGTGGCCCCGCATACGGCGCACGGGGTGCCGGGGGTGAGGTGGGCGGCGAGTTCGGCAGCGATGCCGTCGAGGCGGGCCTCGCGCGCGTCGAGCCAGGCGGTGCGGTGTTCGTCGCGGCGGGCGCGGGCGGCGGCCTCGGCGGTCTCGGCGCGCGCGTGGTCCGCGGCGAGTTCCTCGTACCGGCGCGCGGCGGCGAGACGCCGCGCCAGGGGCTCGGCGCGCCCGGTGAGTTCGGCGGCTCGGGTGGCCGCGTCGCGGGCCGCGGCGACGC
Source organism: Streptomyces sp. NRRL F-5630 (assembly GCF_000719475.1). Taxonomy (GTDB): domain Bacteria; phylum Actinomycetota; class Actinomycetes; order Streptomycetales; family Streptomycetaceae; genus Streptomyces. The sequence continues at coordinate 83,829 of NZ_JOGO01000012.1, forward strand.
GGGCGCGCAGCTCCGCGCGGCGCTCGGGCCAGGCGTCGAGCCACTGCTCGTCCTCGGCGCGGGCCTGCGCGTCGGCGTGGTCCTCGCGGTCGATGGTGTCCCGTTCCCGTACGAGTTCCTGGAGGCGTTCCTCGGCGCGGCGGGCCGCGGCGAGCGCGCCGCGTGCCTCGTCCTGGCGCCGGGCGGCCTCGGCGAGTCCCGCCGCGTCGGCCTCGGCGTGCTCGCGCGGCAGGGCCGCGCGCAGGCGGCGCTCGGTCTCCAGCGCGTCCGCGTGGGCGGTGGCCGCCGCCTCGCGCAGGTCGAGGGCGGGGGCCGCGCTCTCGGCACGGCGGGCGGCGTCGAGACGGTCCAGGTCCGCGCGGTGGGCGGGCTCGCGCGCGGCGAGCGCGGCGGCGCGGGCGCGGGCCTCGGCGTGCCGGAGCTGGAGAGCGGCGCGCTCGCGGACGTTTTCGTACGCGGCCGAGGCGGCGTGGTGGGCGGCTTCCGCGTTCCGGTGGCGCAGGCGCGCGATGTCGAGCCGCTCCCGGGCGTCCGCGCGGGCGAGCGCGGCGTGGGTGAGGACGAACTCCGGCAGCGCGGGGTCACCGGCCGCCGGTGGTTCGGCGGGGGCCTCCTCGCGGGGCAGCGCGGCGGCCTGGCCGATGCGGTGGTGGAGGGCGAGGAGTTCGCTGTCGGCGGCCTGGACCGCCTCGTCCGTCTCGGCCTTCCGGTCGCGCAGGTGCCCCTCGATCTCGAAGAAGCGGCGGGTGTCGAAGAGCTGGCGCAGCAGGAGGGCGCGGTCGGCCGTGTCGGCGCCGAGGAAGCGGGCGAACCGGCCCTGGGGAAGGAGGACGACCTGGCAGAACTGTTCGCTGCTGAGGCCGAGGAGCTGTTTGATCTCCTCGCCGATCTCCTGGTGGGTGCGGCTCAGCCCGGTCCAGCCCCGCGCCGGGTCGTGGGCGCGCAGCGTGGTGAGGGCCTTCTCCGTCGTGGTGCCGGTGCCGCGCTTCTTGGCCCGGACGAAGGGGGGTTGCCGGGTGATCTCCAGGCGGCGGCCCGAGACGGTGAAGTCGAGCGTGACGGAGGTGCGGGTGCCGGGGGCCGCGTGGTCGCTGCGCAGCTTCTCGCCCTGCGCGGAGACGCCCTGCCGGTCGCCGGGCACGACGCCGTACAGCGCGTAGCAGACGGCGTCGAGCAGGGACGTCTTGCCCGCGCCGGTCGCGCCGTGCAGCAGGAAGAGCCCGGCCTCGGCGAGGCGGTCGAAGTCGACGGTCTGCGTTCCCGCGAAGGGGCCGAAGGCGGTGACGGTGAGGCGGTGGAGTCTCATCGGCGTGCCTCCCCGGTCTGGGTCGCGAGGCGCACGGCGTCCACGGCGGCGCGCAGCACCGCGCGCTCCGCCTCGTCGGGGGCCTCGCCGCGCACGTGGGCGACGAAGTCCTCGGTGATCTCGTGGTCCCCGCGTCCCCGGAGCCTGCGCGCGTAGCTGCGTCCGTCCGGCTCGGGCGGCCGCTCGGGCGCGAAGACGAGGCTGAGCAGGTGCGGGAAGCGGGTGGCAAGCCGCGCCATGGGCTCCTCGGGCCGTACGGAGTCGGTGAGCGTCGCCTCGATCCACGCCTCCTCGTGCGGGGTGTGCGCGGGGTCGGCGAGGAGTTCGTCGAGCGTGCCGCGCAGGCGCGCGAGGGGCCGCGGTACGGGGCAGTCGACGCGCTCCGCGGTGAGGGCGCCCGCGCCGTCCAGGTCGATCAGCCACATGCTCTTGCGGTGGCCGGACTCGGAGAAGGAGTACGCGAGCGGGGAACCCGAGTAGCGCAGCCGCTCGCCGAGCACCTGGCTGCCGTGGAGGTGGCCGAGTGCGACGTAGTCGATGCCGTCGAAGAGCGCGGCCGGTACCGCGCATACGCCGCCCACGGTGATGTCGCGCTCGCTGTCGCTGGGGGCCCCGCCGGTGACGAAGGCGTGCGCGAGGACGACGGAGCGGGTGCCCTCGGGGCGGGTCGCGAGGTCGGCGCGGACCCGGTCGAGTGCGGCGCCGAGGACGCCCTCGTGGTCGGCGGGGGCGGCGAACTCGTCCTTGACGAGGCCGGGTTCGAGGTAGGGCAGCCCGTAGAAGGCGACCTCGCCGTGCGCGTCGCGCAGCACGACGGGCTCCCCGCACTCGGCGGGCCTGGTCCGCAGATGCACCCCGGCGCCGCGGAGCAGCCCGGCGCCGACGCCGAGGCGGCGCGCGGAGTCGTGGTTGCCGGAGATCAGCACGGTGGGCACGCCGAGCGCGGCGAGCCGGTGCAGCGCCTGGTCGTACAGCTCGACGGCGGGCAGGGAGGGCACCGCCCGGTCGTACACGTCCCCGGCCACGACGACGGCCTCGACGTCGCGCTCCCGCACGGTTGCCACGAGGTGATCGAGGAAGGCGGCCTGCGCGTCGAGCAGCGACACCCGGTGCAGCGAGCGCCCGAGGTGCCAGTCGGAGGTGTGCAGAATCCTCAACGCGCCCCCTCCGTCCGCCCGTTCACCCGCGTACCACCAGCCGCCCCGCTCCCGCCGCACCCGGCGGCCACCTGACACCTCACGCCCGACAGTCTGCCACCCGGGAGAGGGCGGCTTGCACGGAGTGGCCGAGAGCGACCGCTTCACGCGCTATGAGAGGTTTCGGGCATGTGACGCGCCTCCGGGCGCGCGGCGGCCCCGCGCTCCCGTCCACGCCCCAGGAGGAAGCGGCCCGCCACCCCGCACCAGCCCCCTTCCGGCTCGGCCCACCCCCAGGCTCCGGCTCCCGCTCCGAGAAGGCGGGGGCCCCGGGCACCCCCCGTACCCGTGCCCGGGGCCCCGCCCCCCCACTCACCCGGCCCCCGCTCCCCTACGCGTCCGGGTGCCTCAGCCCCAGGTGCTCCCGCAGCGTCGTCCCCTCGTACTCGCGGCGGAACACGCCCCGCTCCTGGAGGAGCGGGACGACCTGGGACGCGAAGGCGTCGAGACCTCCGGGGCTCACGTGCGGGACGAGGATGAAGCCGTCCGCCGCGTCGCGCTGGACGAGATCGTCGAGGGTCGCGGCGATGGTCGCCGCCGAGCCGACGAAGGTCTGGCGGGCCGTGATGTCGATGACGAGTTCGCGCAGGGAGAGGTTCTTCGCCTCGGCGCGCTCGCGCAGTTCGCGGGCGATCTCGCGCGGGTCGCGGTGGTGGCGCGTGGTGGAGCGGCCCCGGGCGAGGGTGTGTTCGCCGGGAACGGGGTCGATGTCGGGGAGCGGGCCTTCCGGGTCGTAGCCGGAGAGGTCGGTGTTCCACACGTGTTCGAGGTGGCGCAGCGCGGTCTGTCCGCTCACCTGCTGGAGGCGTATCTCCTGGGCGAGTTCGCGGGCCTCCGCGTCGGTGTCGGCGAGGGCGAAGGTCGCCGCGGGCAGGATGAGGAGCTGGTCGGGGGTGCGGCCGTGCCGGGCGAGGCGGCCCTTGACGTCGCGGTAGAAAGCCTGGCCCGCCTCCAGGGTGTCGTGCCTGCTGAAGATCGCGTCGGCCTCGGCGGCGGCGAACTCGCGGCCTTCCTCGGAGTCGCCCGCCTGGAAGATGACGGGGCGGCCCTGCGGGCTGCGGGGGACGTTGAACCGGCCCTGGATGTCGAACTCTTCGCCGTGGTGCGCGAAGGCGCCCGCGCGCGCGTCGCGCAGGAAGGTGCCCGAGTCCGGGTCGGCGGCGATCTCGTCGCCGTGCCAGGAGTCGAAGAGTTCGTGCGCGGTCGCGAGGAACTCCTCGGCACGCGCGTAGCGTCGCTCGCGCGGCAGGAAGCCGCCGCGCCGGAAGTTCTCGCCCGTGAAGGCGTCCCAGGAGGTGACGACGTTCCACGCGGCGCGTCCGGCGGAGAGGTGGTCGAGGCTCGCGAATTGACGGGCCACCTCGTAGGGCTCGTTGAAGGTGGAGTTGATGGTGCCGGTGAGGCCGACGCGCGTCGTGACGCCGGCGAGTGCGGCGAGGACCGTGAAGGTGTCGGGGCGGCCCACGACGTCCAAGTCGTAGATCTTCCCGGCCTGTTCACGCAGCCGCAGGCCCTCGGCGAGGAAGAGGAAGTCGAACTTGGCGCGTTCGGCGGTCTCGGCGAAGTGGACGAAGGACTCGAAGTCGATGTGGCTGCCGGATTCCGGGTCGCTCCACACGGTGGTGTTGTTGACGCCGGGGAAGTGGGCCGCCAGGTGGATCTGCTTGAGCGGGGTGCTCATGGAAAAGGTCCTCTCCGGGGCGGGCGTCAGGCGGTCGCGTAGCGGTTGGCCGGGTGGGCGTCGAGACCGAGGTGGCCGCGCAGCGTGGTGGCGGTGTAGGCGGTGCGGAAGGCGCCGCGCCGCTGGAGTTCGGGGACGAGCCCGCGCGTGATGCCGCGCAGGTCGTGGCCGAGCACGGCGGGCCGCAGGCGGTATCCGGTGAGCCCGGCGGCCTGCCAGTCGGTGAGGAGGTCGGCGAGTGCGGCGGGCGTGCCCGCGAAGATCTCGGCGTCGCTCGCGTACGGCTCCCCCGCCAAGGCGTCGAGCGCGGCGAGCCGTTCGGCGGCGCGGCCCGGTTCCTCGTCGACGAGGACCACCACGTCGCCGAAGACATGGAGGGGGTCGCCCGCGCGCCCGGCGGCTTCCTGCTCGGTACGGATTTCCTCGACGATCGCGCGCGTGTGTGCGGCGCTGTGCGGCGTGACGTAGCCGATGTCGGCGGAGCGGGCGACGAGGCGGTAGGGGATGGTCTGGTGGGCGAGGGCCGTGACGAGCGGCTGGCCCTGCGGGGGACGCGGGGTGATGGAGGGGCCCTTGACGGAGAAGTGCGGGCCCTCGAAGTCGATGTAGTGGAGCTTGTCGCGGTCGATGAAGCGCCCGGTGGCGGCGTCGCGGATCTCGGCGTCGTCCTCCCAGCTGTCCCACAGGCGGCGCAGCACTTCGACGTGGTCGGCGGCCTCGTCGAAGAGCTCCGAGACGGCGGATTGGCCTTGGACGGACCGGAGTTCCCGGAAGGTGAGGGGAGGGAGGGTCCGGCGTCCGAAGTGCCCGTACTCCTGCGGGCGGACGGATATCTGGACCCGCACCCCCGCACGTCCCTTGCTCACGTGGTCGAGCGTGGCGATCGCCTTGGAGAGGTGGAAGGGCTCGGTGTGCGTGACGACGGCGGTCGGTACGAGTCCGAGGTGCCGTGTGAGCGGGGCGACGCGGGCCGCCGTGAGGACGGCGTCGAGCCGGCCGCGCACTTGGTCGGTGCGGTCGTCGGGCCCTTCGATGCGGCTGGACTGGAGCGAGAGCGCGTCCTCGAAGGTGGCGAAGTCGAGCAGGCCCGCCTCGGCCTCGCGCACGAGGTCCGCCCAGTAGGCGGCGGTGAACAACTCCCCCGGCCGGGCGCCCTGTTCACGCCAGGCGGCGGGGTGCCAGCCGGCTCCGTCGAGGGCGACGGCGAGGTGGAGCGGAGGTGTGTCGGACATGCGGGGCCCTTCCGGTCGGTCAAAGGTGGGGACGGCGGGACGGGGCGGGTGGAGCGGGAAGGCCGGAGCGGGCGGCCGGAGCGGGGCGGGCGGCCGGAGCGGGGCGGGCGGCCGGAGCGGGGCGGGCGCCCAGGAAGCCGGGCACCCACCGGGGCCGGCCCGGCCCCCCACCCGCCCCGCTCAGCCCGCCGCGGGTGCCCGTACCAGGAGGAACGTCGTGTGCCTGCGCAGCGTGAAGCCGAGGGACTCGTACAGCCGGATGGCGTTCGTGTTGCTCGCCGCCGCGTGCAGGAACGGGGTCTCGCCGCGCGCGCGGATGCCGTGCGCGACGGCGCGTACGAGCCGTGTCGCGAGGCCCCGGCCCCGGAAGCCCGCGTCGGTGCACACGGCGCTGATCTCGGTCCAGCCCGGCGGGTGCAGCCGCTCACCCGCGAGGGCGACGAGGCGGCCCTCCTCGCGGATGCCGAGATAGGTGCCGAGCGTCACGGTGTGCTCCTTGAAGGGCCCCGGCTTGGTGCGGGCGACGAGGTCGAGGATCTCCGCGGTGTCCTCCGGACCGAGCCGTACCGCCTCGGGGGCGGGCTCGGAGCGCAGTGCGGTGGCGACGAGCTGGACGCCCAGGCCGTGCTCCAGCACCTCCCAGTCCTCGGGCGCCGCGGGCGCGCCGTTGACGAGGGCGACGGTGCCGGGGCCGACGAGTCGCGCGAGGTCCGCCCACGCGGCGGGGTCCTCGGGGTCGGCGAGCGCCGTGAAGGCGGCGACGTCGGCCGGGTAGCGCGCGGCGCGGCCGAGGCGCTCGGCGAAGGCGGCGTGCGGCCCGGTGAGCGAGGCCCAGGCGGGGTTGTCGAGAAGGTGGGGGCTCGCGGGGACAGGCGAAGGAGCCGGCTGGACGCTGGTGGCCATGGTGCGGTTCTGCTCCTGTGAGGTGTGCGGTGTTCGTGCGGGTTCAGGACATCAGGAGTCGCTGAGGGGGAGCCCCGGCGGGTTGACCTCGCTGCGCTCGACGGCCTCGTCGGAGAGGTTCCAGGAGGCGAGCCACTTCGCGTACTGGCCGTTGTCGATGAGGTGGTTGATCGCCCCGGCGAGCGGCTTCGCGAGGCCGCTGCCCTTCTTGGCGGTCGCGGCGATGAGCCCCTGGAGCGCGGAGCCCGCGCCCGAGTAGGTGCCCGCGCTGCGGGTCGCGCGCGGGGTGCCCTCCGTGGTGCGGGTGTGGTAGGCGATGGCCGGATTGGGTCCCAGGTAGGCGTCGATCTTCTTGCCGCTGAGCGCGAGGTAGGTGCTGTTGAGGTCCGGGTAGTGCTTGACGGTGAGCTTCTCGCCCTTCTTCTTCAGCTGCCGTTGCCAGTGGAGGAGGATGCGTTCCTGGTTCGTGCCCGAGCTGACGGCGACGGTCTTGCCCGCGAGCACCGCGGGGTCGCCGGTGAAGGTCCAGCTCTCGGACTTGTTCGTCTCGAAGGCGAGGTTGTCCTGCCGGTAGGAGGCGAACTCGTACTTGCGCTTGCGCTCCTCGGTGTCCGTGACGTTCGAGAAGGCGACATCGACCTTTCCGCTGTCGATGCCCAGGAACATGTTCTCCCACGTGGAGTTGCGGACCACGGGCTTGAGGCCGAGGGTCGCGGCGACGAGACGCCCGAGGTCGGACTCGGAGCCCGTGAGGGTCTTCTGGTCGCTGCCGATGTAGTTGAGCGGCGGCGACCCGGCGGGCAGGGCGCCGACGGCGATGACGAGTTCCCCCTTGTCCTTGATCTCCTGCGGCAGTTCGTCGTGCAGGGAGGGGACGGCGGGCACCTTGAGCGTCGCGTGCTTCGCCGCGCCGTGGGAGAGGGCGCCGATGCCGACCTCGCCCCGCGCCTCCCCGGCCGCGGCCGCGGCGGGCTCGGCGTCACCGCCGCAAGCGGTGAGCGTGGCGGCGAGCGGGACGAGGGCGAGGGCGGCCGGCCAGGTGGTGCGGCGGTGACGACTGCGGGGCGTGGGCATGACGGCGCGTTCCTTGTCGGTGAGGGCGGTGAGGTGAGTGGGGTCGCGCGGTACGGAGGCGGCGGGGCGCCCGTCCGTGGCGGGACGGGACACCGTCGCCGTCACAGCACCGTGCGGAGGAAGTCCCGCGTGCGCGGGTGGGACGGGTGGTCCAGGACCTGGGCGGGCGGGCCCTGTTCGACGACGCGGCCCTCGTCGAGGAAGACGACGTGGTCGGCGACCTCGCGGGCGAAACCGATCTCGTGCGTGACGACGACGAGCGTGGTGCCGCTCGTGGCCAGGTCGCGGATGACGGCGAGGACTTCGCCGACGAGTTCGGGGTCGAGCGCGGAGGTCGGCTCGTCGAAGAGCACCACTTCGGGGCGGAGCGCGAGGGCGCGGGCGATGGCGACGCGCTGCTGCTGGCCGCCGGAGAGCTGCCGGGGGTAGGCACCCGCGCGCCCGGCGAGCCCGACGCGGGCGAGGAGGTCGCGGGCGAGGTCCTTCGCCTCGTCCTTGCCGAGCCGCCCGGTGGCGACGGGGGCGGCGGCGACGTTGTCGAGGACGGTGAGGTGCGGGAAGAGGTTGAAGTCCTGGAAGACGAAGCCGATCCGGCCGCGCTGGGCGAGGATCGCGCGCTCGCTCAGTTCCTTGAGCCGTCCCTTGTGCGCGCGTACGCCGATGAGTTCACCGGCGAGCCGGACGTGCCCGGCCTCGGGCTTCTCCAAGTGGTTGACGACGCGCAGGAGTGTCGACTTGCCGGAGCCCGAGGGGCCGAGGACGACGGTGACCTCGCCCCGGCGCACGGTCAGGCTCACCCCCTTGAGGACCTGCCGCGCCCCGTACCACTTCTGCACCTGGTGGATCTCGACGGCGGGCGGGGCCTGCGGGACGGGCTCGCTCGTGCTCCCGGCGGGCGTCGTGGTGGTGCTCACAGCGCGGCCTCCTTGCGGGCCCGGGCGCGCAGGTCGCGGACGGACGCGCGCAGTTTCTGGAGCGGGGTCGGCGGCAGGGTGCGCAGGGCGCCGCGCGAGGAGCGGCGTTCCCCGTAGAACTGGGCGATCGAGACGAGGCTCGTCAGGAGCACGTACCAGACGGTCGCGACGAGCAGGAGCGGCACGATGTCGCCCGGGTAGGTGGAGCCGAGGCTCTGCACCGAGCCGAAGAGGTCGAGCAGCGAGACGTAGAAGACCAGCGAGGTGCTCTTGACCAGGCCGATGAGCTGGTTGACGTAGCCGGGCACGATGGCGCGCAGGGCCTGCGGGAGCACGATGCGCAGGAACTGGAAGCGGCGCGGCAGGCCGAGCGCCGCGGCGGCCTCGTGCTGGCCCTGGTCGACGGAGAGCAGCCCGGCGCGCACCACTTCGGCGGCGTAGGCGGCCTCGTTGAGGCTCAGCCCGAGGACGGCAAGCGCCATGTCCGTCGCGAGGCGGCTCTCGTCGAAGGTGAAGAAGGCGGGACCGAAGGGCACCCCGAGGCTCAGGGTCTGGTAGAGCGCGCTGAAGTTGTAGAGGAAGAGCAGCAGCACGATGAGCGGTGTGGAGCGCAGCAGCCAGATGTACGTCCAGCTCACCGCCCGCAGGACGGGGCTGCGCGAGAGCCTGCCGAGCGCGAGCAGGACTCCGCCGAGCAGGCCGAGCACGGCGGAGAGGGCGGTCACCTCCAGGGTGATGAGGAGCCCGTCGAGGATCGTGGGCCGCAGGAACCAGTAGGCGAAGCGGTCCCACTGGTAGAAGGGGTTCGTGACGAGCCCGTGGACCACCTGCGCGGCGAGCACGAGGACGACGGCGGTCGCGAGCCACCGCCAGGGGTGGCGCAGCGGGAGGACACGCTCGGCGACGGGCGGTCCCGAGGGTGCCGCCTCCCCTTTGTCCGTGGGCGGTCGGTCCCGCACGCGCGGTCCTGGCTCGGGCGGGCGGACCGGGGTGACGGCGGACCCGGGCGGTTCGCTCATGGGAAGGCTCCTGGCGGGAGGGCGGCTGCGCGTGCCGGAGGGCGGACGGGCGCGAAGGGAGCACCACCGGCGGGCGGCCGGTGGGCGGGGGGACGAGGGCGGGGCCCGGCGACGGGCCCGTGCGCGGGCACGGGCGGGGCGCCGGGTGGCGCGAGGTGCTGGAGCGGTACGGGAGCGTCCCGGGCGGTACGGAGCGGAGCGGCGTTCGGCGGCCGGTCGGCCCCGGGACCGCGCGAACGGCCTGGACGTGAGCGGTTCAGGCGGGACGCGAGCGGTCCTGCCCGGCCGCGGCCGGTCGGCCGCGAGGGCCGGTCAGCCGCGCGGGCGCGTGCTCAGCGGGAGACGCGCGCGGGGCGCGGGAGACACGGACACAGGGCGCTGTTGACGCGCAGCAGGTCGACGGGACGATTGAGGAAGGGCGCGAGGCGACCGCGGTGCCGGGAGACGGCGGACTGATCCCGCATCACCGCTCACCTTCTTCCCTCGTTCGTCGTTCTCGTCTGCGGCGTAAGGTAGGCAGCCCGGCGCGGAGCTGTCAACGGTGCCCCGCATGGTGGACAACTCAGCGCCGCCGCCAGCTCGTTCGGGGGACACGCGACGCCTTCCCCGCTGGCGGTGGCACGGCCCGTACGATGGCGCGCGTGCCCCGTCCCTCCCACCGCGCGCCCCACGGTCCTGCCGTGCTGCTGCTCGCGGTGCTGCTCGGGCTCCTCGCGATGCACGGCCTGCCCGGGGCGGCGCCGCACCGGGCGAGCGGGCGGCCGTCCCCCTCCGCGACGGCGGGACACCACGCCTTCGCCCACGAGGCGCACCACTCCCCCGCCGCCTGTCCCGAGGACTCCCGCGGGCACCTCGCCCACGCCGACGCCACCTGCGCGGCGGCCGGCACGGCGGGCACGTACACACCGCCCGTGCCGGGGAGCGCGCCGCTCCTCGCCGCCGCGTCCCCGCGCGATCCCGCCGGAGCCGTGACCGGCGAGGGCAACCGCCGGGCGCCTCCGCACCTCTCGCGACTCCCGCTCCTGCGGATATAGGCCGGACGCACGCGGCGGTACGACCTCACCGTGCCGCCGCCCAGCCCGTACCCGAAGGAACCACGTCCACCGCGCGCCACTCCCGGCGTGCGGGAAGGAGTCGTACCCCCATGCACCACGCACACCACACCACCCGCCGTCTCACCCGCCTCGCGCTCGCCGCGACGACCGCGCTCCTCCTCGCGGCCTGCGGGGCGCGGGACGAGCACGCGGGACCGCACGGCAACGGCCCGGACGCGGACTCGTCCCCGCACAACGCGGCCGACTCCGCCTTCGCGCGCGACATGGTCCCGCACCACCGTCAGGCCCTGGAGATGGCGGGCCTCGCCGTCGGGCGGGCCTCGTCCCCGGCGGTGCGGAACCTCGCCGGGGAGATCGCGAAGGCGCAGAAGCCGGAGATCACGACGCTCGAACAGTGGCTCACCTCGTGGGGCGAGGAGGTGCCCGGCGCGACGCACCACGCGGGGAAGCACGCCATGGCCGGGATGATGAGCGAGGCCGACATGAAGAGCCTGGAGAAGTCCCGGGGCGCCGCCTTCGACAGGGCGTTCCTGCGGCTCATGATCGAGCACCACGAGGGCGCCGTGGCGAGCGCGGAGACCGAGAGCGAACGGGGCGCCCACAGCGGGGCGAAGGCACTCGCGCGGCGGATCGTGAGGACGCAGCACGCGGAGATCGTGACGATGCGGAAGCTGGGCTACGGGCTGAAGTAGGCGCCGGGGCCGCCGTTCCCCGCCTCGGGGGCGGCGGCCCTCGCGGCACTGGGGGCGGCTGCCTTCCCCGCCCCGGAGGCGACGGTCTTCCCGACCCGGAGGCGACCGCTCTTCCCGCGGCGGCGCCGTGCCCCGCCCGGGCCGCCCGGGCCGCGGCCCCGGCGGAAGGCTCAGCCCGTGTCGAGCAAGCGCTCCACGAGGTCCCGCCACCCCGCCTCGATCCGCTCCCGGGCCACCCCGCGCTCGGTCAGCAGGTGGTGCACGAGGACCGCGTCGACCGAGGCGAGCAGGGTGTGGGCCTGCAGGAGCGTGTCCCCCGTGCTGCCCGCCGCGCGCAGCAGCATCGCGACGTGCGTCTCGCGCAGCCGCGTCGCCGGGATCGCGTAGGCGCGCTCGGGGTCGTCACGGGTGGCGCGCACGACGTCGTAGAACGACCGGTCGTGCGCGATGAGGGCGGGCCCGAAGGCGAGCAGCCGCTCACGCGGCGGGGCGTCGGGGCCGAGCGGCGGCGGGCCGCTGAGGAAAGCGGCCTGGAGGCGCGACTCACGGTGGTCGAGAAGGGCGGCGAAGAGACCGGCGCGGCTGCCGAAGCGGCGGAAGACCGTGCCCTTGCCGACCCCGGCGGCGACGGCGACCGCCTCCATCGTCAGGCGCTCCGCGCCGCGCGAGTCCAGGAGGGCCGAGGCGGCGTCGATGAGCAGTCCCTTGTTGCGTACGGCATCGGCGCGCAGCCCGGAAGCGGGGGCGAGGACCGGCAGCCCGTTTCCGCCCCACTCCGGGGGCCGAATGTTGCGCGTCATGAACTCACCGTAACGCTTTCGGCCCGAAGTGGACCCCGGTCCGGATAAGTGTTACAACTTTCAACGGACCACGGTCCGTTTAGCCCACGCGGCCCTTCCTCCCGAGGGGCGGCGTCACACCCTTGTCCGTGGTCATGCCACGTACTACCTCCCTTCTCAGGAGCTCCCCATGTCCGTCCGTATCCTGGCCCTCGTCGGCAGCCTCCGCGCCGGCTCCCACAACCGTCAGCTCGCCGAGGCGGCCGTGCGGCACGCTCCGGAGGGTGTCGAGGTCGTCATCTTCGAGGGTCTCGCCGAGGTGCCGTTCTACAACGAGGACATCGACGTGGAGGGCCAGGTGCCCGCCGCCGCCACCAAGCTGCGCGAGACCGCCGCGTCCTCCGACGCCTTCCTGCTCTTCTCGCCGGAGTACAACGGCACCATGCCGGCCGCCCTGAAGAACGCCATCGACTGGCTGTCCCGGCCGTACGGCGCCGGTGCCCTCGGCGGCAAGCCCGTCGCCGTCGTCGGCACCGCGTTCGGCCAGTACGGCGGCGTGTGGGCGCAGGACGAAGCCCGCAAGGCCGCCGGCATCGCCGGTGGCGTGGTCCTGGAGGACGTCAAGCTGTCCATCCCTGGCTCCGTGACCCGCTTCGCCGAGCTGCACCCGGCCGACGACACCGAGGTCGTCGACGGCCTCGTCAAGACCCTCGCCTCGGTCGCCGAGAAGGCGACCCCGGCCGCGGCCTGACACTCCACCGAAGCGCCCGGCTCCCGAAGCCGGGCGCTTCGCCGTCCGGGCCGCCGGGGCGCGTCCCCGGCCGCGCGACTACGCTCACCTTCATGCGCCTCCCCACCCCGGACCAGATCGACGACCTGCACAAGCGCTACGCCCCCACCCCCGAGGCCCACGCGTCCGTGCACCGGCACTGCGGGATCGTGTGGCGGATCGCCGAGGGGCTCATCGCCGCCTCGGGCGCCGACGTGGACGCGGACCTCGTGCGGGCGGGGTGCCTGCTCCACGACATCGGCGTCTACCGCCTCGACGAGGACGCGGAGCGCGGCGAGCTGGGCCAGGGCCACTACATCCGCCACGGCCTCCTCGGTCACCGGCTGCTCGCCGCCGAGGGCTGGCCCGAGAACCTGTGCCGCTTCTGCTCCTGCCACACCGGCGTCGGCCTCACCCGCGCCGACATCGAGACCCAGCACCTCCCCCTGCCGCCCGGGGACTACGTGGCGCGCACCGACGAGGAGCGCCTCGTGATGTACGCGGACAAGTTCCACTCCAAGTCGCGCGGTGGCCGCTTCCACACGGCGGACGGCTACGCGCGCCTCGTCTCCCGCTTCGGCCCCGGCAAGGACGAGGATTTCGCCTCGCTGCGCGCCCAGTTCGGCGAGCCGGACGTGGCGGCCCTGTCGGCGGAGTTCGGGGACCCGGTACGGGACTGAGGACGCGACGGGCAGGGGCCGGGAGTCCCCTCGCCACGGGCCCTCACGCCTCGCCGTACGCCTCCCCGCCCAGCGTCAGTTCCGCCGTGCCCGCCGTCGCGTCCGCGAGCCACGCGCGGAACGCGTCGAGTTCCGCGCCGGGGATGCCGAGGTCGATGCTGACCCGCTCCCCGTACCGCACCCCGCGCACCGAACGGCCCGTCGAGCGCAGGTCGTTCTCGATCTTCCCGGCCCGCTGGTGGTCGACGGTGACGGTGGCGAGGCGGTAGCGGCGGCGGGTGACGGTGCCGAGGCGGTCGAGCGTCTCGCCGACGACCCCGCCGTACGCGCGGATGAGGCCGCCCGCGCCGAGCTTGACTCCGCCGTAGTAGCGCGTGACGACGGCCGCGACGCAGCGCAGCTCGCGGCGCGTGAGCATCTGGAGCATGGGCGCGCCCGCCGTACCGCCCGGCTCCCCGTCGTCGCTCGCCTTCTGCACGGAGGCGTCGGCACCGAGCACGTACGCCCAGCAGTTGTGCGTCGCGTCGGCGTGCGCGGCGCGCACCCGCGCGAGGAACGCCCGCGCCTCCTCCTCGTCGGCGACCGGGGCGAGGGTGCACAGGAAACGTGACCGGTTGATCTCTCTTTCGTGACTGCCCTCCCGGGCGAGGGTGAGGTACGCGTCCTGAGGCATTCCCCCAGCGTAAGGGCTGTCCCGTCATCCCTGGCGGGCGCACGACGACAGCTACGGCACCTCGCCGCGTTGTCGGAACGTCCGAATACATCCAGTATGCGAACGTCCCTCCGCCTTGCGATGCACCGCATCTGACGCCGCGCGCTGATCCACCAGGGATGACGGGACAGCCCTTGGGCGGCGGGCGGGAATCGCTCGCGGCGGGCGGGTGTTGCCGCCCACGGACACACCGGGCGATCAGGAGGTGCCGGATGTACGGCGACGACGAGACGGTACGGGACATCCTCACCGGGACCGGTGACACGTGGGCCGTGGTCGGCCTCTCGAACAACACCTCGCGGGCCGCGTACGGCGTGGCCAGGGTCCTCCAGCGGTTCGGCAAGAGGATCGTCCCCGTCCACCCCAAGGCGGAGACTGTCCACGGCGAGCGGGGGTACGCGAGCCTGGAGGACATCCCCTTCCCCGTGGACGTCGTCGACGTCTTCGTCAACAGCGCGCAAGCGGGCGCGGTGGCCGACGCGGCGGTCGCGAAGGGCGCGAAGGCGGTGTGGTTCCAGCTCGGCGTGGTCGACGAGGCGGCGTACGCGCGCACGAGGGAGGCGGGCCTGAAGATGACCATGGACCGCTGCCCCGCCATCGAGATCCCGCGGCTGAGTTCCTGACTACGCCGCGGGCACGCCCAGCCCCTCAACGACGACCGCGCCGGGCAACTGCGCGAACGCCTTGCCGGGGACGAGGAGTTTGCCGCGGCGCCGGCCGCTGCCGACGAGGACGTGGGGGAGGTCGGTGACCGCCGCGTCGATCAGGAGGGGCCAGTCGCCCGGCAGACCGACCGGCGTGATGCCGCCGTACTCCATGCCCGTCTCGCCCGTCGCGAGGTCCATCGCGGCGAACGACGCCTTGCGCGCGCCCAGTTGCTTGCGCACGACGCCGTTGACGTCGACGCGGGTGTGCGAGAGAGCCACGCAGGCGGCGTGCCTGCGGGCCTCGCCGCGCCGGCCCGTGACGATGACGCAGTTCGCGGACGCCTCCAAGAGGTCGCGCCCGTAGCGCTCGACGAAGGCGGCGGTGTCCGCGAACTCCGGTTCGCTGTCGACCCAGTAGACCTCCTCGGCGGGGACGGGGCCCGCCCAGTGGCGTACCGCCCGCGCGACGGGCTCGACGAGGACGTCGAGGGCCTCGGGGGCGGTACGGACGTCGGTGAAGTCCCCCAGAGGCGCGCGCATGCGCGGCACGGTAGCAGTCACGGCTTCTCGTACGGCACCGAGACCGCCATCGTCGCCTCGGTGACCGACGCGCCCTCGTTGCGGTACGTGTGCGGGGCGTCGGCGGCGAAGACGGCGCCGCTGCCGGTGGGGACGCGATGGGCCTCCTCGCCGACCACCAGGGTGAGGACACCGGCGGTGACGTGCAGGAGTTCCCTGGTGCCCGCGGGATGTCCCTCGGAGGAGTGAGCCTCGCCCGGCGCGAGCCGCCACGTCCACAGCTCCAGCGGCCCGGGGGCCTCGGTGCCCGCGCGCAGCACCCCGCTGCTGCCCGCCGCGGAACGCCACAGCACCACGGCGTCCTCCTCGGGCACGATCCGCACACGCGGCCCCGGGGCCTGGTCGAGCAGGGTGGGGATGCTGATGCCGAGCGCGTCGGCGATCTTGACGACCGTGCCGAGGCTCGGGTTGGTGCGGGCCTGCTCGATCTGCACGATCATCCCGCGGCTCACCCCGGCCCGCGCCGCGAGCGCGTCGAGCGTGTGCCCGCGCTCGGCGCGCCAGTACCTGACGTTGCGCGCGAGCGTACGGGTCAGCGCCGCGAGATCCGCCACCGGTTTCCACCTCCTCCACCGCCGGGCCGCGGGAACACGGCGCCGGGACACCGCACTGTAGCGAGGGCGCGCGGAGGCGCGGGCCTCAGTCCCGCTCCCGCTCCCGTTCCGCGAGCCGCTCCAGGCCCGCGAGCTGGTCGGCGTCGAGCGAGGCGAGGGCGGCGAGCTGGGCGGCGCTCGCCCCGCGCGGCAAGGGGACCGGGGCGGGCGTGCGCAGCGGCGGCTCCCAGCCCGTGGCCTCGTCCCAGCGGCGTACGACGCGCGCGGGCGCCCCGGCGACGACCGCGTGGTCGGGCACCGTGCCCCGTACGACCGAACCGGCGGCGACCACGACGTTGCGGCCGAGGTGCGCGCCGGGGAGTATCACGGCGCCCGTGCCGATCCAGGAGCCCGCGCCGATCGTGACCGGGGCGCGGCGCGGCCACTGCTTGCCGACCGGCTGGTGCGGGTCGTCGTAGCTGTGGTTGGTCGAGGTGACGTAGACGTACGGGCCGAAGTACGCCTCGTCGCCGATGGTGACGGGCGCGTCGGCGACGACGTGGCTGCCCCGGCCCAGGACGACGCCGTTCCCGAGGCGCAGGACGGGGTCGGGGCCGAGGGTCTCGCCGGGGCCGAGCGGCAGCATCCCCGCCGTGAGGGTCACCTGTTCGGCGATGATGCAGTGCGCGCCGAGGTGGATCCAGCGTTCGTTGAAGAGCGTGCCCTGCGGGAAGGCGAGCCGGGTTCCCTCGCCGATGGCGCCGAAACGCAGCCGCCCGTGCGCGTGCGCGGTGACGGCGCCCGCCTCGCGCAACAGGCGCCAGCCGGTCTGCGCGGCGCGGTGCGCGAGGGCGCGCGGCCAGCGGGCGGGCGGGGGCAGGGGCTTGCGATTGCGCGGCACGGACTCACCGTACTCACGAGTAGCCCCGGCTGGGCGGCCGGGTCCTGTGATCTTCGGCCCAGCGGGCGGGTTCCGGTCAGCGCACCTCGGCGGCGTGGGTCCTCGCGAGATCGCGGTAGACGGCGGCGTTGAGCGCGATGCCCTCGCGCTCCTCTGCGGTCAGTTCACGGCGCACCTTGGCGGGGACGCCCGCGACGAGAGAGCCGGGCGGCACCTCCATGCCCTGCGGGACGAGCGCCTGCGCGGCGACGAGGGAACCCGCGCCGATCCGGGCGCCGTTGAGGACGGTGGCGCCCATGCCGACGAGGACGTCGTCCTCGACGACGCAGCCGTGCAGGACGGCGTTGTGGCCGACCGAGACGCCACTGCCGACGCGGACGGGGAAGCCCGGGTCGGCGTGGACCGTGCAGTTGTCCTGCACGTTGCTGCCCGGCCCGATCGTGATGCTGTCCGCGTCCCCGCGCAGCACCGTGTGGTACCAGACGCTCGCCTCCGCCTCCAGGCGGACGGCGCCGAGGACGACAGAGGTCGGCGCGGTGAAGGCGGCGGGATCGACCTCGGGGGAACGGCCGCCGACGGGCGAGACGAGGGCGTCGCTCATGCGGGGGTCTCCTGGGTCGTGCCGGTCTCGGCAGCGGGCCCGGCGACCGGGGCGGGCCCGGCGGCGGGCTCAGCGGCCGGGGCGGGCTCAGCGGCGGTGGCGGTCGCCGTCGTGGCGGCGGGCGCGGCGGCCACGGGCACGGTGGCGCTCGTCACCGGGCGGGTCGCGGTCTCCGCACCGGCTTCCGTTCCGCCCGCGCCGCCGAGGACCTTCTCCGCCGCCGCGCCCTTCGCCCGCTGCTTGGCGGCGCGGCGCTTCATGAGGAGGAGCGAGAGCGCGCCGACGAGGAGGGCGGCGAGCAGCGCGAGCCAGGAGAAGCGGCTCAGCCACTCCTCGGCGACCTTGCCCAGCGTGTAGACGACGGCGGTGGTGCCGCCCGCCCAGGCGATGCCGCCGAGCAGGTTGGCGATGAAGAACTTCCAGTACGGCATGTGCAGGACACCCGCGATGGGGCCCGCGAAGATGCGCAGGAGCGCGATGAAGCGGCCGAAGAAGACGGCCCACATGCCCCAGCGGTGGAAGGAGCTCTCGGCCGCCTCGACGTTCTGCGCGCTGAAGTGCTTGGGGAACCTCCGCTCCAGCTTGGCGATGAGCGGACGCCCGCCCTTGCGCCCGATCGCGTACCCGACCGAGTCCCCGATGACGGCCCCCGCGACGGCGCAGGCCCCGAGGACGTACGGGTCGATGTGGCCGTGCTGCGAGGCGAGCACGGCGGAGGAGACGAGCACGACCTCACCGGGCAGCGGGATACCGAGGCTCTCGACGCCGATCACCACCGCGACGACGATGTACACGGCGATGGCGGGGACGGTCTCCAGCCACTCCTGGACGTGCACCGTGTTGCCTCCCAGACTTTTCTCGCGCGGGTGACGCGGATCGCGCGGACTTCACGCCACGCCCGACGCGCGCGCACGGCGGGCAGCCTACTGGATGGGACAACCGTGCGAAGACGTCCGGGTGTTCCCGGTGGGACGGCCGCCGGGGCCCCGCCCGCGTGTCACGACCCGGTCTCGCCACCCCCTCCCCCGTGGCGCGCACCACGCGCCGCCGCCTAGGGTCTCGCTCATGTGGCCAGACGAAAAGCCGCCAGGGGGCGAGCACCATCCACGGATACCGCAGGACGGTCCGTGGCAGCAGGACGCCGGACAGACCGGGCAGCCGGGGCAGACCGGGCAGCCGGGCCAGGGAGGCGGCGGCTACGGGCAGCCGCAGCCCGGCTCCGGCGGGGGCTACGGGCAGCCCGCCCCCGGTCCGTACGCCCCGCAGGGCCCGTACGGACAGCAGCCGGGCACGCCTGCGGGCCCGTACGGGCAGCAGGGGGGCTACGGGACTCCCGGCCCGTACCAGCAGCCGGGCCCGTACCAGCAGCCCGCCTACGGGTACCCGCCGCAGCAGCCCTACGGCACGGTCGGCGCGGGTGGTCCCGGTGGCGGCGGTGGCGGCGGGAAGAACAGCAAGCGGACGACCGTGATCGTCTCGGTCGTCTGCGCCGTCGCCGTCCTCGCGGCGGCCGGGGGCACGGCCGCGTACGTCGTCGACAAGAAGGACGACAAGAAGACCGTGGCCGAGGACGGCAAGAAGTCGCCGTCGCCGAGCCCCTCGCCGCACGAGCCGAGCCCCACGGCGAGCCCGTCCTCACGCAACGCCGGGCGTGAGGAGCCCACGATCCCGGGCTGGCAGGTGGTCGCGAACCCGAAGTTCGGCACCGTCTTCGAGGTACCGGCCGACTGGGAGGTCGAGACCGCCGACGCCAGTCGCGGCTACCAGTGGGAGGACAAGGAGCAGCCCACGGGCTACGGCGCCGTCTCCGTCAACCGGCCCGCGTACTACAAGTCGGACTGGTGCAGCTACGTCGACAAGAAGGACGGCAAGCAGGAACTGTCCCTCGGTCTCGTCGGCTCCCGGGGCGAGCAGGGCGCCAAGAGCAGCGACGAGGCCGCCGAGACCCGTGTGCCGTGGTGGGTGTACGGCGGCTACACGTATCCCGACAAGAAGACCATGAAGCAGGAGAAGGCGAAGCCGTACACGACGAAGTCCGGGCTGACCGGGAGCGTCGCGCGGGCCTGGTCGGAGAACAACCCGAAGACGCACAAGTGCGCGAGCGACGGGAAGGCGATCGTCTTCGCCTTCAAGAACGGCGCGGGCGACTACGTGAGCTGGGACCTCAGCGGGCCCAAGGGCGTCGACGGGGAGGTGCCCGAGGAGCTGATCCAGCGCATCCTGAGCACGGTCCGCCTGACGAAGACGGCGCCCAAGAAGATGGACTGACGGCGGGGGCGGTGGGGCCCGCGGGGGGTGCCGAAAGGAATTGCCAGCGGGTCCCCCCTGCGGGGATAGTCTCCGCGTGAGTACTCCACCCCCGATCTCCCCGGCACCGGGGGCGGCTCCCTCCACGGGCCGCAGGCCCGCGTGGGCAGGACGCAACTACACGCTCCTGACGGCCGCGGCCGTCGTGAGCAACCTCGGGAGCCAGGGCGCGCTCATCGCGAGCGCGTTCGCCGTGCTCGGCGCGGGCGGGGACAGCGGGGACGTCGGGCTCGTGGCCGCGGCGCGCACACTGCCGCTCGTCGTCTTCCTGCTGGTGGGCGGCGCGCTCGCCGACCGGCTGCCCCGGCACCACGTGATGGTCGCGGCGAACAGCCTCAACTGCGTCTCGCAGGGGTTGTTCGCCGTCGTCGTGCTCACCGGGCACGCCACGCTCTGGTCGATGATGCTGCTCGCGGCGCTCGGCGGCACGGGAACGGCCTTCTTCTCGCCCGCTTCCGAGGGGATGCTCCTCGCCTCCGTGCACGGGCCGCAGGCCAGTCGTGCCTTCGCCTTCTACCGCGTCGCGATGCACGGCGCGGGGATCGGCGGCGCCGCGCTGGGCGGCGCGCTCGTCGCGCTCATCGGGCCCGGCTGGGTCCTCGCGGTCGACGCGGCGGCCTTCGCGGCGGCGGGGGCGCTGCGCGCGCTGCTCGACGTCGAGAAGATCCCGCGGCGCGAGGGCGACAAGGTCTCGCTCCTGCGGGATCTGCGCGAGGGCTGGCACGAGGTGACCGGGCGCCCCTGGCTGTGGTCCATCGTGCTCCAGTTCGCGGTGGTCAACGCGGTCGTCGGGGCCGCCGAGGCGGTGTACGGGCCGCTCGTCGCGGAGGAGCACCTCGGTGGCCCGGGGCCCTGGGGCACGGCGCTCGCCGGATTCGGCGCGGGCACCCTGCTCGGGGCGCTCGCCATGACGCGGTGGCGCCCGGCGCGCCCCCTGCTCGCGGGGACGCTGTGCGTGCTGCCGCTCGCGCTGCCCTCGGCCGCGCTCGCCGTGCCGCTGCACGTCACCGGGCTCTTCGTGGTGATGTTCGTGAGCGGCACGTGCGTCGAGGTCTTCGGGGTCTCGTGGATGACGGTGCTCCATCAGGAGATCCCCGAGGACAAGTTCTCGCGCGTGTCCTCGTACGACTGGCTCGGCTCGCTCGCGATGCTGCCGCTCGCGACCGCGATCGCCGGGCCGGTGGAGTCGGCCGTGGGGCGCTCGGCGGCGCTGTGGGGGTGCTCCGGGCTGATCCTGCTCCTGACCCTGGCGGTGCTGTGCGTGCCGGAGGTACGGACCCTGCGCCGCGCGCCGACGGGCGCGGCCGGGCCGGTGCTCCCGACGCCGGAGGAGGGGCTGCCCGAGACGGTGACGACACCGGGGGACGAACGTCCCGGCACCTGATCAGCCCACGTGGAAGGTGCCGCCCGGCGGGAGCGGGGACGGGGCGCTCTCGCCGTCGCGCACCGGGCGCGCCGAGCCCCGCAGCGCCTCGATCGCTTCCGGTTCCCCGACGAGGCGGGCAGGGAAGGCGTCCCGCGCGCAGCGGCGGGCGAGCCCTTCGGTGCGCGGTGGGGCGGTCGAGGCCAGGACGACGACGTTGCCGAAGCGGCGCCCGCGCAGGACGGCCGGTTCGGCGAGGAGCGCGAGGTGGGCGAAGGCGGTGCCGAGGGTCGCGAGCTGGGCGCCGAGGAAGGCGAAGGGCGCGGAGTCGGCGAGGTTGGCGAGGTAGAGGCCGCCGGGGCGCAGGACGCGGGCGGCCTCGCGGGCGTACTCGGTGGTGGTGAGATGCCCCGGCACGGAGGACCCGCCGAACACGTCGGCGACGAGGACGTCGGCGACCCCGTCCGCCGCCCTCTCCAGCCACGCCCGCGCGTCCTCGACGTGCACGGTGGCCCCCGGTACGGCGGGCAGCGCCTCGTCGACGAGCGCGGCGAGCCCCCGGTCCGCCTCGACGACGTCCTGCCGCGAGCCGGGCCTGGTGGCGGCGAGATAGCGGGGCAGCGTGAGCGCGCCCCCGCCGAGGTGCACGACATCGAGCGCCGCGCCCTCCTCGGCGGCGAGGTCGAGCACGTGCCCCATGCGCCGCGTGTACTCGAACTCCAGGTGCGTGGGCGCGTCGAGATCGACGTACGACTGCGGCGCCTCGTCCACGGTGAGCAGCCAGGCCCGCGCCCGGTCGACATCGGGCAGCAGGCGCGCGACACCCTGGTCGACGGAACGGCGGACGGGGAGGGGTTCGGGGGAGGTCACCACGCCATTGTGCCGGGCGAAGGGGCCGCCGGACCGAGCCCCTCCGGGGGCCTTCCGGCCGGCGGCCGGGGGCGCCTGAGGAGCGGCTCCCGGGGCGGAGTCCCGCGAGGCGACCCCAGCACCGGGGGCCCCTGCGCCCCGCCGATTCGGTTACGCTCCCCGAATGTTCGACGATGTCGAAACCCGCCCCGCTCGCGGAGTACGGCTGCTGTTCTCGCCGTGGGCGCGCCTGGCCCTTCTCCTCGCCCTGCTCGGCACCGGCGCCGCCCTCCTCCTGAGCCACGACCCCCGCGACCTGCTCACCGGCACGCTCGCGCACCAGTTCACGGGCAGTGTCGCGGTCGCCGTCTTCGCCCTGGCGTACGGCGTCTGCACGGCCGCCTTCGTGCCGCGCCCCGTGCTCAACCTGCTCGCGGGGGCGCTCTTCGGGAGCGCGTCCGGGCTCGGTGCCGCGGTCGCCGGTTCGGTGCTCGGCGCGGGGCTCGCCTTCGGGCTGGGACGCGTCCTCGGCCAGGACGCGCTGCGACCGCTGCTGCGGACGAGATGGCTGCGCGCGGCCGACGGCCAGCTCAGCGCACACGGCTTCCGTACGACGCTGGCGCTGCGCCTCTTCCCCGGGCTCCCCTACTGGGGCGTCAACTACTGCGCTGCCGTGGCCCGCACCCGGTGGCTGCCGTTCCTGCTGGCGACAGCGATCGGCGTCGTACCGAACACGGCGGCGTACGTCATCGCGGGGAGCCGTGCCGCCACTCCGGGCTCCCCGGTCTTCCTGCTGGCGGCGGGTTTCGTCGTGGTGACGGCGCTCGCCGGAGGCTGGATCGGCTGGCGGCGCAGGCACCGGATGCGGGGGGACGGCCCGGACGAGGAGAAGACACGCGAGCTCGTCGGGGCGAGCGGCAGGCATTGACACCCCATTGGCCGACGCTTCGGCTCGCGTTCACCTGTCCGTCCCCTCGCGTGCCCTACGCTCGCCGCGACCGGCGCATGATCGTCTCTCCCTCCCCGGGCCCTACGGCGGCGGCGGTTGACCACCTCCGGCCGGGGCCGCTCCCGGTTCCGTACCTGACCACCGTGGGACGGCTGCGCGTTCATGTCTTGGTTCGAATCCTTCATCCTCGGTCTGGTCCAGGGCCTGACCGAGTTCCTCCCGATCTCGTCGAGCGCGCACCTGCGGCTCGCCGCCGCCTTCGCGGGCTGGCACGACCCGGGGGCGGCGTTCACGGCGATCACCCAGATCGGCACGGAATGCGCGGTGATCCTGTACTTCCGCAAGGACATCGGGCGGATCATCGCCGCGTGGTTCAGGTCCCTGACGAGCCGTGAGGCCCGCCGCGACCACGACGCGAAGATGGGCTGGCTCGTGATCGTCGGCTCGATCCCGATCGGCGTGCTCGGGATCACGCTGCAGGACCAGATCGAGGGGCCGTTCCGCGACCTGCGGCTCATCGCGACGACGCTCGTCGTCATGGGCCTCGTCCTCGGCTTCGCCGACTTCCTCGCGGCACGCGACGAGAACGGCGGCAGACACCGCGCGGGCGGGCAGCGCAAGACGCTCGACGACCTCGGCGTACGGGACGGGCTCATCTACGGCTTCTGCCAGGCGCTGGCGCTGGTCCCCGGCGTCTCGCGCTCGGGCGCGACGATCAGCGGCGGCCTGCTCATGGGCTACACGCGCGCCGCGGCGGCGCGGTACTCCTTCCTGCTCGCGATCCCCGCCGTACTCGCCTCGGGGATCTTCGAGCTGAAGGACGCGGGCAAGGGGCACGTCGCCTGGGGCCCGACGCTCTTCGCGACGGTCATCGCGTTCGCCGTCGGGTACGCGGTCATCGCATGGTTCATGCGGTACATCAGCCACCGCAGCTTCCTCCCCTTCGTGATCTACCGCGTCGCGCTCGGCCTCGCGCTCTTCGGCCTCGTGCAGAGCGGGGCCCTGAGCCCGCACGCGGGCGAGTCGGCGGGCTGAGGCACGCCGGGCGGGACGCCGCGACGGTGCGTACGGCGTCGGCGCAGGTCAGGGGGGTGTGCGGGGTGAGCGTCGGGGACAGGGGCGGCGAAATGAGGCCGAGATCACAAAAGCCGCCCACAAGGGGGCGTTTGAGGGATGATCAAGCAGGTCAGGAGGGTCGCACACACCGCACTCCGAGGCAACGAACGGTACCGACGGGGCAGCGGTCCGTCACCTTCACCCCCTAGGCTGGGACACATGTCCGCCAATCCACTCACTTCCGCTCAGCCCGCCCGCTCAGCCGCCGCCGTCAACGAGGAGATCCGCAGCCTCTGGCTGCGCGCGGGCGGCCACCTCACGGCGGAGCAACGCGTCGAGTACGAGCGGCTCATCACCGAGTGGGCCGCGGCGGTACGGCGCGAGGTCGTCCCGGCGGCCTGAAGCGGGGCCCGGTCCGCCGTCCACCCCCTCCCCCGGCCCCGCAGCCTCCTTCCCGGCGGCGTTCACGCCCTACACGGCTCAACGCTCGCGACGGGGAGTCCGGCACAGTCCCGTCCCGCGCCGAAGTCCGCCCCGCCGCGGCCGGAGAGGAAGGCGGCCACGACGGGCCCGGTGCGCGTCGAGCCCGTCCGCCGTCGTCATCCGGCGTCCGCCGGGGGCCGCGACGCGCGGGCCCGCGCGTCGTGCAGGGCCGTCTGCGTCCACAGCGTCGCGCCGAGCAGCAAGCCGGCGGCGAGGGCTCCCGCCGTCCTTCCGAAGAGCGGTGCGAGCAACCAGCCCGCTCCGTACAGCGCGGCCTGCACGAGCGTGGGCGTCAGGCGCTGCCACATCGTGGCGCGGTCCCCCGGCCACGCGAGGACGCGCGAGCGCCGTACCGCGACGTAGTGCACCACGACGAAGGCGGCGGCGAGCAGGCACAGGAGCACTCCCGCCAGGTCATCGGCGCGGGCGGGCCAGGGGGCGCCGCCGAGCGCGAAGACCGCCGCGCCGAGCACGCCGCGCGCGGGGGCGAACCAGCGCGGCCAGGAGTGCGGCGCGCGAGCCGCGGCCTCCGGCCGCCCGGCGGGGTCAAGCGTCCGCTCCGCGTACGTCGTCGCTCCCGGCTCCGGCCCGTTCGGCACCGCGTGTCCCCCTGCTCATCGTGTCCTGCCCGCCCCACAGGCTGGCACATACCTTTGCGCGCCAAAAGCAGGGAGGAGTAGAGGAGTTGTCCCGCTGCGACGCGCAAGCGGTGCGGAAGTCGTGACGACGGGGGCCGGGCGTCACGCGCGCAGCGCCACCTCCAGCCGGGTCAGCGAGTCCACGCTCCAGTCGGCCGCCGCCCGCACGGTGGCGTCGTCCGCCCACCAGTGCCCCCAGGGCCCGCGGCGCAGGTGGGCGACCCGGAGCCCCGCCGTCTTCGCGGGGAAGACGTCGTGCGCGGGGTGGTCGCCCACGTAGACCGTCTCGGCGGGCTCCGTGCCCGCCTCCTTGAGCACGCGCGCGAAGAAGTCGGGCGAAGGCTTGGCGAGCCCCCACTCCTCGGAGGTGGCGAGGAGGTCCACGGGGAGATCGAGGTCGCGCAGGAGCTGGCCCGCGCGGGCGGTCTGGTTGCCCACGACGAGGACGCGGTGGCCGCGCTCACGCAGCGCGGCGAGGGCGGGGCGCACGTCGGGGTAGAGGTCGCTCTCGTCGAGGTACTCGCCCCTGCCCACCACGTCGCGCGCCTGCCGGGCCCCGGCGACGTCGATGCCGGGCCGCAGCAGCCGCAGCGCGTCGTCGTGGTCGCCCCCGGCCGCCACCGCGGCGCCGACGAGGGCGGAGACCGTGTGCCGGGGCACGCCCAGCCAGTCGGCCCAGCCCGCCCAGTACCGGTCGTCCTTGACCAAGGTCTCGCCGATGTCGAACACGATCGTCTCGTTCATCCGCGCAGCGTACGAGCATCGGCGCGGCGCACGGCCCAAGCGCGCCGCCGGTCGGGGACACGCCGTACGGCCGGGTGTGCGGGCGGCCGGGGGACGCGCCGGACGGGCGCGCTCCCTCAAGAGAAAGTAAAAAAACGAAACCGTTTCGTTCACCATGCGATCCCCCCGATCGGCCGCTCGCCCCCATTGAGCTGCGTATTCCCGAGGGCCCACGTCGAAGCGGGTGACGCGCGTCTCACGACGCGCGAGGCAAGCTGTTGGAAGCGGCCCGGCAGAGCCCTTACGGTTGCGTACGAAACGGTTTCGTTTCCCAGGTGGCCCGCTCACGGGCCCCGCCGTCCCGCGCCGCCCCACCGGCGCAGTTCCCGTCCCGTCAGCGTTTCCCGACGCGCCCTGGAGCACCAGCCCATGAGTGAATCCACACAGACCCTCGGTCAGCCGGTGGACCGGTCGCCGGCCCCCGCCGGCGCCCCGGTCCCCCGTGAGAAGTCCGCGAACCACCGCTGGTGGGTGCTGGGCGTCATCGCCCTGGCCCAGCTGATGGTGGTCCTGGACGCGACCATCGTGAACATCGCCCTGCCCTCGGCGCAGAAGGCGCTGGAGTTCAGCGACGGCAACAGGCAGTGGGTCGTGACGGCCTACGCCCTCTCCTTCGGCAGCCTCCTGCTGCTCGGCGGCAGGCTCGCCGACCTCCTGGGCCGCAAGACCGTCTTCCTCACCGGCGTCGTCGGCTTCGCGGGAGCCTCCGCGCTCGCCGGTGCCGCGCAGAACTTCGAGATCCTCGTCACGGGCCGCGTCCTCCAGGGCGTCTTCGGGGCGCTCCTCGCCCCCGCCGCGCTCGCCCTGCTGAACACGACGTTCACCGACGCCAAGGAGCGCGCCCGCGCCTTCGGCATCTACGGCGCCATCGCGGGTGCCGGCGGCGGCATCGGCCTCCTGCTCGGCGGCCTGCTCACCGAGCACCTCAGCTGGCGCTGGACGCTCTACGTCAACCTGATCATCGCGGTCTTCGCGCTGATCGGCGGCATCGTCTTCCTCGGCCGCAGCACCGTGAAGGACCGGCCCAAGCTCGACCTCCCCGGCACCGTGCTCGCCTCGGCCGGGCTCTTCGGCCTCGTCTACGGCTTCTCCAACGCGGAGACCCACGACTGGTCCTCGCCGATGACGTGGGGCTTCCTGACCGGCGCTGCCGTCGTGCTCGCCGCCTTCGCCTGGTGGCAGACGCGCAGCTCGCACCCGCTGCTCCCGCTGCGCGTCCTCGCGGACCGCGACCGCGGCGCCTCGTTCCTCCTGGTCGCGATCTCCAGCATGGGCATGTTCGGCGTCTTCCTCTTCCTGACGTACTACCTCCAGGCGTCCCTCGGCTTCACGCCGGTCAAGACCGGCCTCGCCTTCCTGCCGATGATCGGCGCCCTGATGGTGTCGGCCCAGCTCTCCACCAACATGCTGCTGCCCCGCGTCGGCCCCCGGCCGATCGTCCCGCTCGGCATGCTGATGGCCTCCGGCGGTCTCGTCTGGATGACCGGCCTCGACCTCAGCAGCACCTACGCCGCGAACGTGCTGCCCCCGCTGATCGTCATGGGTCTCGGCCTCGGCCTCGTCATGCCGCCCGCGATGAGCCTCGCGACGAGCCGCATCGCGGCGAAGGACGCGGGGGCCGGCTCCGCGGCGGTCAACACGATGCAGCAGGTCGGCGGCGCCATCGGCACCGCGCTGCTCAACACGCTGGCCGCGAGCGCCGCGACCAGCTACCTCGTCGACAAGAAGCCGAGCCCCGGCGTCCTCGCCAAGGCCCAGCTGGAGAGCTACTCGACCGCCTACTGGTGGTCGGCCGCCTTCTTCGCCGCCGGCGCGGTCATCGCGGCCCTCATGTACCGCAGCGGTCGCCCCGACCTGAGCACCGGTGACGGCGAGAGCGCGCCGACGGTGCACATGTGACACCCCTCCCGGCGCCGGAGGCCACCCCTCCGGCGCCGGGCCACCCGCTCCCCGGGCACGCATGAGCGGGCCTGCCCGGGGACACGCCGGAAGCCACGTGGGGACGGAGGCCCAGCCGGCGGCCCGGCCCGGGCACCCCGAAGCGGCATCGCACCGCGGGGGTGTCCGGGCCTTCGGCGTACCGGGCCGCGTCGGCGGGTATCCCGCGCGAACCGGGCGGAAAGAGCGTGGCGCGGGGCGTGCCCACGGCGCCCGAAGCCCGTCGCGAAGGCCGCGCCCGTCCCGTACGGCCGTGCCCCTCCTCCTCAGCTCCGCGCCCCCGCCTCCTCCGCCGCCAGCACGACCCGTTCGCACAGCTCGTGGGTCTCCAGGGCGTCGCGCGCGCTGAGCGGGGTGCCGCTCGCGACGGCGCCGAGGAAGGCTTCGACGCACTGCTCGATGCCGCGCTGGCGGGCGACCGGGGTCCAGTCGCCGCGGCGGCGGACGGTCGGCTGGCCGCGGTGGTCGGTGATCTCGGCGAGGTCGCGCACGACGCGCTTGCTGTCCTGGCCCGAGACCTCCAGGACCTCCTCCGTCGAGCCGCTCACGCGGTTCATGATCCCGAGCGCGGTGAAGCCGGGACCGGCGAGCTGGAGCACGACGTGCGAGAGGAGTCCGTCCTCGCTCGCGCGGGCGTGCACCCGCACCTCGTCGGGGGTGCCGGGGACGAGGAAGCGGAGCGTGTCGACGACGTGGACGAAGTCGTCGAGGACGAAGGTGCGGGCCCGTTCGGGCAGGCCGTGCCGGTTCTTCTGGAGCACGATCAGGTCGCGCGGATGCTCCAGGCACTGGGCGTAGCCGGGCGCGTGACGGCGGTTGAAGCCCACCATGAGCGGGACCCCGCGCTCCTCGGCGAGGTCGACGAGGCGGCGCGACTCCTTCAGCTCGTAGGCGAGGGGCTTGTCGACGTACGTCGGCACCCCCGCCTCCACGAGCCGGGTCACGAGCTCGGGGTGGGCCTCGGTCGCCGCGTGCACGAGCACCGCGTCGGGCCGCGCGGCGAGCACCCCGTCCAGCCCGGTGAGCAGGCGCTCGGGCGGTACGTGGTACTGGGCGCCGAGCCGGTCGAGGGTCGTGGGATTCCGCGTGCACAGGAGCATTTCCGTGTCCGCCCGGGTACCGAGCACCGGCAGGTACGCCTTCTCGGCTATGTCCCCGAGCCCCACGCACGCGATCTTCACGGCACCACCCCTCCGCCAGCGCCCGCGCGGGCCGGATGCCCGCCGCTCCGGGCGCGCTCGCAGCATAAGCGGGCGGGGGACGGGCCGCGCGGGCGGGCGTGGCGGGCCGCGCGGACGGCGTGGCGGGGCGCGGCCCGCACCCCCGGCGGTGCGGGCCTCCTCGATGGCCGCGGTGGTCAGCCGGGGAGGCCGGCCGCCGCGCGCGTGGCCGCGTCGAACTCCACGTACTCGATGACGGCCCCGCCCCGGTGCCGTACGACGAGGTTGCGGCCCGTGGGGGCGGCGCGGGGCGGGGCCAGGATCTCGGCGCCCTCGCGCGCGGCGCGGTCGAGCACCGCGTCGAGCGCGTCCACGACGACGGTGGCCTGCGTGGCACGGACAGGCGCGAGCACCTCGGGCGGGCCCGCGAGGAGCAGGAAACCGCCGATGACGGCGAGTTCGATGCCCCGGTGGGTGAAACGGAGGCGGGGTTCCCCACCCGTCAGGGCGCGGAAGACGGGGAGCGCGGTGTCGAGGTCGTCGACGTGCACGCGGGCGAAGGTGGCGAGTACGGTCATGCGACCACTGTGCCGCGCGTCAGCACGGGCCGGGCCACCACCCCACTCGTCCGGAGGACTTCGCGGCTCCCGGCTTGGTGCGGCGGGGCTCGGCTCCGCACAGTGGCGGGGTGCGAATGACGAGAACCGTGGCCGGAGCACTGCTCGCCCTCGCGGGCGCGGCGCTGTGCGGGTGTGTGAGTGTGCGTGAAGCGGCGGAGGAACCGGCCGAGCCGACGGCGCGGGCGAGCCTCGCGGTGCCGGGGGCGCTCACCGCGTCCACGACACCGCTGCCGAGCGCCCACCCCCGCCGGACGGCCCACTCCGCGGAGCACCGCGAGGACCCCGCGCCACCCCGGCCGGCCCCTCCCCCGCCCCGCACGGCACCGTCCCACGT
>NZ_JOGO01000013.1 GCF_000719475.1 Streptomyces sp. NRRL F-5630
GGGCAGGGGCGTCCGGCGGGTGAGGGGTGGGGGCTCGGCGTGGCGGGTGAGGGACGGGTGTTCGGCGTGGTGGGTGAGGGGAGGGCGGGTTCTCGGCGCGTGGGCGGGGCGGGGATGACCGGCCTCGGGTCCGGCGCTGTTCCGGTACCGGCTGTCACGTCCTCCGGCCCGGCTCGCGTGACCGCCGTGAAATCCGCCGAGAGGGGGAGGCGGACGGCGTGAGACCCTTGAGGTTGTATGCCCGCCTACCCGAAAGCTGTGCAGTGACCGCCACGGACCGCTCCATCGAGCTGATCAAGGCCGCCTCCCAGGCCGCCGCCGACAAGCTCGCCCACGACATCATCGCGTACGACGTCAGCGATGTGCTGTCGATCACGGACGCCTTCCTGCTGGCCTCCGCCCCCAACGACCGCCAGGTCAAGTCGATCGTCGACGCGATCGAGGAGCGGCTCGCCAAGGACCTCGGGGCCAAGCCCGTCCGCCGCGAGGGGGACCGCGACGCCCGCTGGATCCTGCTCGACTACGTCGACATCGTCGTCCACGTCCAGCACTCCGAGGAGCGTGTCTACTACGCGCTCGAACGGCTCTGGAAGGACTGCCCGGAGATCGACCTGCCCGAGGACGCCAAGGCGACCAAGGGCAAAGGCGCCGAGTACGCGGCCCAGCTCGCCGCCGCTCCCGAGGAGCCGGAGTTCGCGGACTTCGACCGCATCGGCATCGAAGGGGAGTAGCGGTGACCATTCCGGCCGCGCCGCGCGGGCGCCGCATCATCCTGTGGCGCCACGGCCAGACCGCATGGAACCTGGAGCGCCGCTTCCAGGGCGACACCGACGTCCCGCTCACCGAGACGGGCCGCGCACAGGCCAAGCGCGCGGCCCGGCTGCTCGCCTCGCTACGCCCGGACGCGCTCATCGCCTCCGACCTGGGCCGCGCCGCCGAGACGGCGGGCGAACTCGCGGCGCTCACCGGCCTGGAGATCACCTTCGACAGGGGCCTGCGCGAGACCTACGCGGGCAAGTGGCAGGGCCTCACGCACGAGGAGATCCTCGAACGCCACGGGGACGAGTACACGGCGTGGAAGCGCGGTGAGCCCGTACGCCGGGGCGGCGGCGAACTGGAGACGGAGGTCGCCGAGCGCGCGGCCCCCGTCGTCCTCGCCCACGCCGAGAAACTTCCCGAGGACGGCACCCTCGTCGTCACGAGCCACGGCGGCACCATCCGCACCACGATCGGCCGTCTCATCGGACTCCACCCGTACCAGTGGGAGGGCCTGGGCGGCCTCTCCAACTGCTGCTGGTCGATCCTGGGTGAGGGCGCCCGGGGGTGGAGGCTGCTGGAGCACAACGCGGGCACGCTGGCCGAGCCGGTGCTGGGGGATGAGGTTTGAGGGAGTTGGGGGCGGGGCCCGATGGGGGTTGGGGCGGGGTGCCCCCGCTGGGGGTTGGGTGAGGGTGTCCCCGTTGGGGGCTGGGGGAGTAGTGGGTGCCCCGCTGGGGGCTGAGGGCTGAGCTGGGCTCGGGAGGGGGAGGTGGCTGGTGCGCCTGGGTGCGCCGGGGCAGCCCCCACCCTCCCTGGGGGGGCGACCCCGATTCCATCCTTTCGCAGTTCGCAACCCTCTCCGCACCACCCGCCAAAATCTGTGGATAACTCCGGCGAACCCGCGACGCGGCTCACCCTCAGGGGTGATGAGTGTCGGCGCCTGTCCGCTACAGGGAGAAAACGGAACCCGTACGGGGCACAACAGCGCTCGTCGGACGCCGCCCGGGCGGCGTCAGCGCGTCCGGCTTTCGGAGCCCCGCGCCCGCCCCTCCCGCACTGTGTCCGGGCTTCGCGCCCTGCCCCGCGCATCGCGTCCGGCCCCCGCCCCCGGCTCGCACGCTCAGCCCTTGGGCACTCCGCCTGTGCCTCGGGCCCTGCGCCCGGCCCCTGCCGCCCCGCGCCCGGCCCTCCCTTCCCACGCCCAACCCTCGCCGCCCGCGCGTTCGCACCCGGCCCGTACGCGAAGCGCCCCCTCCGCTGACGCACCCCCTGGCGTGCCTGGCGCACCGCCCCCATCAACGACGGGGTCCCCCGCGTCGCCCCGGCTGCCCCCGCCGGTGACCCGCCCCGCACCCCTCCTGGGTGGGGCCCGGACCGGATTTCACTTTCCGGCTGGTCACAGGCTAAAGTTCTTCTTGTCCGGCCCGCGGAGCGGGACGAACGTGCGGGGCTATAGCTCAGTTGGTAGAGCGCTTGCATGGCATGCAAGAGGTCAGGAGTTCGATTCTCCTTAGCTCCACAGGAAAAGGTCCCACCCTCGGGTGGGACCTTTCGCGTTGCCGGGCGCGTACGGCCTCCCGGTCCGGCGGCGTCTCCCGTCGCCGAGCGGAGGACCGTGTCCGTACCGGTATTCCCGCAGGACTGACCCCGCGGCCCGGCCCATGGCAGAATCGGACGTCCGGCAGGGGAGACGGGCCTCAGGAGGGAGCGCGGCATGCCTGTGCACGTCTGCGGGGAGCCCTCTCGCTCTCCCGGAGGCACCCCGGCCTGTGCCGCCCCTCGCGGCGAAGGGCGGAGGTGACCGCTTGGGCGCGCACAGGAGGACGTGCGACTGGTGCGGCAGCGGGACGCCGATCGTCCGCGACATGGAGCCGGTCAGCAGCCGCTACCAGTACTGGTGCGAAGAGTGTGCCCGGGCGCTGATCATCACCGGTGACCCGATCGAGACGTACCGCGAGCTGGAGGGCGAGCCGATCTACGGCCGCCTCCTCGACGAGCACTGCACGCTGAAGCGCTTCTACTCCTTCGCCTCCGCCTGACCTCGGCGTTTCCACCGGAGTCGGTTGCTGGAAGCGGCCCGAACCGGGCATCGCGTCGCTGCCGACAGTGGATTTGGTGGACGGCCGGGGGACCCGCTAAGGTTCTCGATGTCGCCAGGGAAACGGCCCGACCGGCCCGGTGGCACCGACTGTGAAGCATCTCTTCGGAGGTGTCGAAGAGTGCGGGGCTATAGCTCAGTTGGTAGAGCGCTTGCATGGCATGCAAGAGGTCAGGAGTTCGATTCTCCTTAGCTCCACAGTGATTCATCGAGCGGGTCACCCGGTAAGGGTGGCCCGCTTGCCGTTTGTGCTGAGAGTCGGAGTCCCGGGCTCATCTCGGCGCAACCACTTCCCTGCCCCGCGCGGTCCCGCCCCGTCCACGGGCCGGGCATTCCGTGCGAGCGTCGCGGGCTCTGCGGTACCCTGACGCCATGCGTGCCGTACGCCTTCTGCTTAGCGAGCCGCGCTGATCAGTCCCCGCCACCCTTGCTCTCGGTGAGAACCCACCGGGCTTTGTGGCCGGAATCGGCGCGGCGTCCCCTCCTGTGCGAGGGGTTTTTTCGTTTCCGGGAGCAGATGCGATCGATGGAGTCTTGAGAACCGATGAGTCAGACGAACCCCTCCGCAGCCGGGCCCGCCGGCGCCGCCGAGACGGCCGCGCCGCACCGCTACACGGCGGCCCTCGCCGCCGACATCGAGGCACGCTGGCAGGACTTCTGGGACGCCCACGGCACGTACGAGGCCCCCAACCCCACGGGTGACCTGGCCGGTTCCCCCGAACTGGCCGCACGCCCCAAGAAGTACGTCATGGACATGTTCCCGTACCCCTCGGGCGCCGGGCTGCACGTCGGCCACCCGCTGGGCTACATCGCCACCGACGTCTTCGCCCGCTACCAGCGGATGACCGGGCACAACGTCCTCCACACGCTGGGCTTCGACGCCTTCGGGCTGCCCGCCGAGCAGTACGCGGTGCAGACCGGCACCCACCCCCGTATCTCCACCGAGGCCAACATGGCCAACATGCGCCAGCAACTGCGCAGGCTGGGCCTCGGTCACGACAAGCGCCGCTCCGTCGCCACGATCGACCCGGAGTTCTACCGCTGGACGCAGTGGATCTTCGTCAAGATCTTCAACTCGTGGTACGACACCGAGGCCGGCAAGGCGCGCCCGATCGAGGAGCTGATCGAGCAGTTCGCCGCCGGTACCCGCCCCACCCCCGACGGCCGCCCGTGGGCGGAGCTGGACGCCACCGAGCGCGCCGACCTGCTGAGCGAGTACCGCCTCGCCTACGCCTCCGAAGCGCCGGTCAACTGGGCGCCGGGCCTGGGCACGGTCCTGGCCAACGAAGAGGTCACTGCCGACGGCCGCTCCGAGCGCGGCAACTTCCCCGTCTTCAAGGCGAAGCTGCGCCAGTGGAACATGCGCATCACCGCCTACGCGGACCGCCTGATCGACGACCTGGACGGGCTGGACTGGCCCGAGGCGATCAAGCTCCAGCAGCGCAACTGGATCGGCCGCTCCGAGGGTGCCCGCGTCGACTTCCCCGTCACCACCGCCACGGGCGAGGCGCGGGACATCACCGTCTTCACCACCCGGCAGGACACCCTGTTCGGCGCCACCTACATGGTCCTCGCCCCCGAGCACGAGCTCGTCGAGGAGATCACCGCCGCGAGCTGGCCCGAGGGCACCCGCGAGGCGTGGACCGGGGGGCACGCCACCCCCACCGACGCCGTCGCCGCCTACCGGGCCCAGGCCGCGGCCAAGTCGGACGTCGAGCGCCAGGCCGAGGCCAAGGACAAGACCGGTGTCTTCACCGGCACCTTCGCGACCAACCCCGTCTCGGGCGAACGCGTCCCCGTCTTCATCGCGGACTACGTGCTGATGGGCTACGGCACCGGCGCGATCATGGCCGTGCCCGCCCACGACAGCCGTGACTTCGCCTTCGCCCGCGCCTTCGAGCTGCCCCTGCGCTGCGTCGTCGCGCCCACGGACGGCCGCGGCGAGGACCCCGCCACGTGGGACGACGCCTTCTCCTCGTACGAGGCGAAGCTCGTCAACTCCGCGAACGAGCACATCAGCCTGGACGGCCTCGGTGTCACCGATGCCAAGGCGCGGATCACCTCGTGGCTGACCGCGCGGGGACTCGGCGAGAGCACCATCAACTACCGGCTGCGTGACTGGCTGTTCAGCCGTCAGCGGTACTGGGGTGAGCCCTTCCCGATCGTCTACGACGAGGACGGCATCGCCCACTCGCTGCCCGAGTCGATGCTGCCTCTCGAACTGCCCGAGATCGAGGACTACTCGCCGCGCACCTTCGACCCGGACGACGCCACCGCCGAGCCCGAGACCCCGCTCTCGCGCAACGAGGACTGGGTCAACGTCACCCTCGACCTGGGCGACGGGCCGCGCACGTACCGCCGCGAGACCAACACCATGCCCAACTGGGCCGGTTCGTGCTGGTACGAGATGCGCTATCTCGACCCGCACAACGAGCGGCAGTTCGTCGACCCCGAGATCGAGCAGTACTGGATGGGGCCGCGCGAGGGCATGCCGACCGGCGGCGTCGACCTCTACGTCGGCGGCGCCGAGCACGCCGTGCTCCACCTGCTGTACGCGCGTTTCTGGTCCAAGGTGCTCTTCGACCTGGGCTACGTCTCCTCCGCCGAGCCGTTCCACAAGCTCTACAACCAGGGCATGATCCAGGCCTTCGTCTACCGCGACAGCCGCGGCGTCGCGGTGCCCGCCGCCGAGGTGGAGGAGCGCGACGGGGCGTACTACTACCAGGGCGAGAAGGTCTCGCGCCTGCTCGGCAAGATGGGCAAGTCGCTGAAGAACGCGGTGACGCCCGACGAGATCTGCGCCGAGTACGGGGCCGACACGCTGCGCCTGTACGAGATGGCGATGGGTCCCCTGGACGTCTCGCGTCCCTGGGACACGCGCGCGGTCGTCGGCCAGTTCCGGCTGTTGCAGCGCCTGTGGCGCAACCTCGTGGACGAGGCGAGCGGTGCCCTGACGGTCACCGAGGACGCGCCGGACGAAGCCACGCTGCGCGCGCTGCACAAGGCGATCGACGGCACGCGCCACGATCTGGAGGCGATGCGGTTCAACACGGCGATCGCGAAGATCACCGAGCTGAACAACCACCTGACGAAGGCGGGCGGCCCGCTCTCCCGCCCGGTCGCCGAGGCGCTCGTACTGATGGTCGCGCCGCTCGCGCCGCACATCTCCGAGGAGCTGTGGCGGCGCCTCGGGCACGAGGACAGCGTCGTCCACCAGCCCTTCCCCGTCGCCGACCCGGCCTATGTCGTGGACGAGACCGTGACGTGCGTCGTGCAGATCAAGGGCAAGGTCAAGGCGCGCCTGGAGGTCTCCCCGGAGATCACCGACGGCGACCTGGAGAAGATCGCTCTCTCCGACGAGCGCGTCGTGGCGGCCCTGGGGGGCGCCGATGTCCGCAAGGTCATCGTGCGGGCCCCGAAGCTGGTCAACATCGTGACGGCCTGAACCGGGACCGTGCGAAGCGGTAGGCGCCCGGACGGCGCGAAGGACACCGGCGACACGGTGCGTGATCACGTTCATGCACACAGCGTGCGTGATGTTCACGCACCGTGTCTATAGGGGTTTTCCCCTAGGGGGTGGATCAGGGTTCGCGAGGCCCCTGATCCACCCTTCGCCGTTTACCTTGGAGAAGTACCGCGTGACCGCCGGTGGAAGGGGACCCGATGTCAGCCGTGCTCATCGTCCTAGCGTTGCTCTTCGTGCTGTTCGTCGCCACCGGCGCCTACGTGGTCGTCAAGGTGGCGGGCGCGGCCAAGCGCGGCGTGGACCGCACGGTGCACCAGGCCCGCAGGGCGGTCGAGGACTCCACGCTCAAGGCGCGCTCCTACGCCCGCCCCGGCCCGCACGGGGAGATCGCCGGGCTGCGGCTCTCGCTGCGGAACTCGATGAGGGCGACGCAGGAATCCCTCGCCGCGCGGGCGGGCGACGACGGTGGTCTCGCCGAGTCCCGCGACCTCTTCCGCCGCCTGAGCGTGCACGGGCACGCGCTGGACGACGAGTTGCGGCGCCTGGAGAACGACCCGGACCGCGCGGCGCTCGCCGCCGAACTGCCCGCGCTCCGCGACCGTACTCAGAAGATCGTGCGAGCGGCGGACGGCCTGCGCCACGCCCTCAGGGACCGCGCGCACCACGAAGCGGACGACGAGCTGGACGCGCTGAGCCGGCAGATCGACATGGAGACCGGTGCCCTGCGCCACTGGGCGCCCGCGGAAGGCCCCGAACCGGCCCCGCAGCCCTGGCCGGCCGCGCCGGCAGTGCCGGACGCCGACACGGTGGCGCAGCGCTGGGACGACGGTGCCGCGCCGACTTCCGGGCAGGCCCCGCCGCCCTCGCTCGACCGGCCGCGGCCCGCACCGCACCCGTGGGAGCGTCTCCTGAAGAAGCCGCAAGAGCAGCCCCGCCCGGAGTGACATACGGGCGGCCTCGCCCCGCCTGCCCGCTGTGGCCCTCACCGTCCCTGTCACTCCCTTTGCCCCTCTCACCCTCCTAGCTGGGTGGGGGCGGGCTGCCAGGGGCTGCGCGGGCCAGGTAACCTCCGAGCCATGTCACGCCATGTCGCGATCGTCACTGATTCCACGGCCTACCTGCCGCCCGGGACGAGTGCGCGACACGGCATCACCTCCGTGCCCCTGACGGTCGTGCTCGACGGCAGCGCGTACGAAGAAGGGGCGGAGATCTCGCCCGGGGCGCTCGCTCAGGCCCTGCGCAAACACCGTCCCGTGACGACGTCGCGGCCCGGCCCCGAGGCGTTCGCGCGCACCTACCATCGGCTCGCGGAGGACGGGGCGTCCGCCATCGTCTCGCTGCACCTGTCCTCAGAACTCTCCGGTACGTACGACGCGGCCGCCCTCGCGGGACGGGACGCCGCGGTGCCCGTGCGCGTCGTCGACACCGGTGCGGTCGCCATGGCGCTCGGCTTCTGCGCGCTCAGCGCCGCCGAGCAGGCCGCGGCAGGCGGTACGGCCGAGGAGATCGTGGCGGCGGCCGAGAAACGTGCCGCCGGCACCTCCGCGTACTTCTGCCTCGACACCCTCGACCACCTGCGGCGCGGCGGCCGGATCGGGACCGCGCAGGCGCTCCTCGGTTCCGCTCTGGCGGTGAAGCCGCTGCTCCAGCTGACCGGGGGCCGGGTCGAGCCGCTGGAGAAGGTCCGCACCACGGCCAAGGCCGTCGCCCGTCTGGAAGAGATCGTCGCAGAGCGCGCGGGGGCGGGGCAGGTGGATCTCGCCGTCCATCACCTGGACGCCGCCGACCGCGCCGAGGCCCTCGCCGAGCGGTTGCGCGCCCGCGTGCCGGGGACGGTGTCGCTGTACGTGAGCGAAGTGGGCGCCGTGATCGGCGCGCACACCGGGCCGGGGCTGCTGGGGGTCGTGGTCTCTCCCCGCTGAGCGACTCTTCCCCGCTGATTGGTCACTCCCCGTGCTCGGCCGCTGAGTTGCGCATCAGGGGAAGTTATCCACAGGGGAGTTGGTCTCTGCCGCGGGTCGTCGCTCACTCTCATCACTCTCTTGCGTGAGAGAAAAATCGGGTTGCGCGAAGTTATCCACAGATTTCGTTCTCGGGGCGAGCGGTGTCGTAGGCGTCGATTACGTTCGGTGACATGGAACGACGTACAGACACCAACGCTGCGCTCGCACTCGGAGCTTCCGGACCGACGTACGCGGGGCTCGGGGAGGCGCCGTGGGCCCGGCACGCGGCAAAGGCACCTCCGCGAGGGGCGCCGGGACCGGGAACCTCCGCCGCCGGTTCGCCGTTCCGGCGCGGGATGAGTGCGGTCGCCGACCACCTCCCGTTGTGGCTGCGGTCGCGCTTCGCGCTCGAACGACGAGGAGCGCTGGCCCTGGCAGTCGTGCTGCTCGGCCTTCTCGCTTTCGCCGTCCAGCACTGGTGGTCCGCCCGTCCGCAGCCGGTCGCCGTTCCCGCGGCCGAGCACGCGACGCCGGTCGGGGCGACAGCCGTGGACGGGGCGCAGGCGAAGGCCACGCCTTCCGGTGGCCGGACGGAAGGGGGCGGGGGCACGGACGAGGGCGGTGGCACGGAGGGGGATCGGGGTGCCGGTCCGGCTCCCGGGGCGGATCGCGGCGCGCTGGTCGTGGATGTGGGCGGGGAGGTGCGGGAGCCCGGGGTACGGAGGCTGGCGCAGGGTTCCCGGGTGGAGGACGCACTGCGAGCGGCCGGAGGGGTGCGGAAGGGCGCGGATCTCCAAGGGCTCAATCGCGCACGCCCGTTGGTCGACGGTGAGCTGGTCTGGGTCGGCTCCCCGCCGTCGGGGGGCTTCGCCGCCGGGCCGGGGGCGAAGCCGGGACAGGCGCCCGCCTCGGACGGCGCGGGTACGGGTGGTGCTACGGGCGCGGGCCCGGCTCCGGGGGCGCCCGTCTCGCTCAACGCGGCCTCGCTGGATCAGCTCGACGGTCTCCCCGGGGTCGGTCCCGTCCTGGCCCAGCGCATCCTCGATCACCGTGTCACGCACGGTGGGTTCGGCTCGGTGGACGAGTTGCGCGAGGTGACCGGTATCGGTGAACGGCGCTTCGCCGAACTGCGGGAGTACGTGCGGCTGTGAACGGGGTCAAGGAACGCGGACGACGGAAGGAGGCCGTCGCGAGGGAAGTGATGGGGACCAGAAGCGTCAGGGGTGCGGGTGCGACCGCGCCCGGGGAGGAGGAGGGGTCCGGTGAGGTGTTGGCCGGGCCTGGGACCAAGAGCGAGGTGTCGGCCGGGCCCGGGAGCAAGGGGGCGGGTCGCCAGGAGGGTGTGGATCTGCGGCTTGTGCTCCCCGCGCTGGGGGCCTGGGGCGCGGCAGCCCTCGTGCTGGGGCTGTCGGCTTGGGCCGGGATCTGGATCGCGGTGGTGTGCGGGGCGGTCGGTGGGGGATTGCTGCTTCTCGGTGGGAAGGGTGAGAGGACGGGAAGGGGTGAGAGCGGGCGGCGCTGGATGGTCGCGGCCGTGCTCGTGTGCATCGGCGCAGGAGCGGCGTCGGCAGCCGTGGGGAGGGCCGACGTCGAGCGAGGGCCCGTGCCGGGGCTGGCGCGGGACGGTGCGGTGACGGAGGCGGTCGTCGAGGTGACGGGTGAGCCCCGTGCGCGGCCACCGGCGGTGCGGGGAGGCAGGGAACTGCCGGGAGAACTGCTGTGGGAAGGGGAGGTGCGGGAGGTCGAGGTGCGGGGCGGGCGGATGGTCCGGGTACGGACGCCGGTGCTCGTGGTGGTGGACGGTGTCATGGAGCCGGGGCGGGAGAAGAAAGCGCGGGAGTGGTCGCGGTTGCTCCCCACGACGCGGGTGCGGGCCCGCTTCCGGTGGGCTTCTCCGTGGGCACCGGGGCAGCGGGCGGCGGCCGTGGCGCGCGTACACGGCGAGGCGGGGCCCGTCCTGGTGGGACAGCCTTCCGTGGCGGAGCGGCTGGCGGGCAAGCTGCGCGATGGCCTGCGCGGGGCGGTGGCACCGCTGCACCCGGACGCGCGCGCCTTGTTGCCGGGACTCGTCGTGGGCGACACCTCCGGGCTGACGCCGGAACTCGAACGGGTCTTCCAGGCCACCGACTTGACCCACCTCCTCGCGGTCAGCGGGGGAAACTTCGCGGTCCTGCTCGCACTGCTCCTCGGGCCGCAGGGGCGGGCCGCGCTGGCGGAGCGGGGTGGGCTCGCTCCCCGGCTCGGTCTGTCGTTGCGGGGGACGGCGGCGGCAGGGGGTGCGCTGTGCGCGGGGTTCGTGATCGTGTGCGGGGCGGAACCGAGTGTGGTGCGGGCGGCGGGGTGCGGTGCGGTGGCGCTGATGGCGCTCGCGACCGGGCGGCGCAGGTCGATGGTGCCGGCACTCGCGGCGGTGGTCCTCGCGCTCGTGTTGTGGGAACCGTGGCTGGCGAGGAGTTACGGCTTCGTCCTCTCGGTCCTCGCGACGGGCGCCCTCCTGACGGTGGCGCCGTCCTGGAGCGCGGCACTGCGGCGGCGCGGGGTGCCGTCGCGGCTGGCGGAAGGGCTCGCGGCGGCGGCAGCGGCGCAGGCGGTGTGCGCTCCGGTGGTGGTGCTGCTCTCGGAACGGGTGAGCCTGGTCGCCGTGCCGTGCAACCTGCTTGCCGGGCCTCTCGTCGCCCCGGCCACCGTGCTCGGCTTCGGCGCGCTGGTGCTCGCGCCACTGGGACAGACGCCCGCCCAGGCGCTGGCCTGGTGCGCGGGGTGGCCGGTGCGGTGGGTGGCGGGGGTGGCGCGTGCGGGCGCCGCGCTGCCGGGAGCGGGGATCGCGTGGCCCGGTGGCTGGGTGGGGGCAGGGCTGCTCGCGGGGACGGTGCTGGTGCTCGTCCCCCTCGGCAGGACGGTCCTGCGCTCGCGGTGGCTGGTGTGCGGGTGCGCGCTGCTCCTGGTGCTGGTCGTGGTGCGGCCGGCGCCGGTGACGCGGGTGCTGGGAGCTTGGCCGCCGGCCGGTTGGCGGTTCGCCATGTGCGACGTGGGGCAGGGGGACGCGACCGTCCTCGCCGCAGGGGTGGGGACCGCGGTGGTGGTCGATGCCGGGCCCGATCCGGACCGGGTGGCCGGGTGCCTCGACCGGCTCGGGGTGCGGCGGGTGCCGCTTGTGCTGCTGAGCCACTTCCACGCCGATCACGTGGCGGGGCTGGAAGGGGTCCTGCGGGGCCGGGCGGTCGGGGCGGTGCAGACGACGGCTCTGGCGGAGCCCGCGGGACAGGCGGCGGCGGTGCGGCGTACGGCGGCGGAGCAGGGCGTCCCCGTCCTCACCGCGGCGGCGGGCGAACGGCGGGCGGTGGGAGGGGTGAGCTGGGAAGTGCTGTGGCCGCCCGCGGGTGGTGGCCTGGTCGGCGAGGAGGGGCCCAATGACGCGAGTCTCGTGCTGTCGGTGCAGACGGGCGGAGTGCGGCTGTTGCTCGCAGGGGATGTGGAACCGGCTGTGCAGCGGGAGTTGCTGCGGCGCCCCGGCGGTGCCCCGCGCGTGGACGTGCTCAAGGTCCCGCACCACGGGTCGGCCTATCAGGAGGGGGAGTGGATGCGGCGGGTGGCGCCCCGGGTCGCGTTGGTCTCGGTCGGGGCCGACAACGGGTACGGGCACCCGGCTCCTCGTACTCTCGACGCCCTGCGCGCTGGCGGAGCGCTTGTCGAACGGACCGATCAGCACGGGGGCTTGGCCGTGACGGAAGGTCCTGCTGCAGGGCGGAACGGTGGGCGGGAAGGGGATGGTGAGAGAAAGGGGGCGGTGCGGCTGGGGGTGTCCAGGGAGCGGTAAGAGCGGGCGTGGGACGGCGCGGTGGGGAGTGTGGTGGAGGGGAAAAGGGGTGGAAGACAGGGCCGGAGAGTCCGGAGGGACCGGAGGAGCAAAGCACGAGGGAATGACCGCGAGCGGAGAAGTTGCGGTCGCGACGGGTGCGCGGCCTGGCGCGCTGGTGACTGGGGTGGGGTGCGCGGTGGGGAACCGGGTGGTGCGCCGACTGGCGATCTTCGGGGTGGGACATCGCGTTGACCTCGTGTAACGCGTACGGGGCGCGGAGGGAGGGGGGTGAGGAGGAAGAAGCGAGCGAGGCGATCCGGGCGGAACGCGCGGAGTACGGGACGGGCAGGGCGGCGTGCGCAGCGATCGAGGCGGACGCCGCGGACACCGGAACGCAAGAGGGGGCTTCGCGCAGGAGGAGGGCCGGTTCGGCTCAGTGACTGCTCTGGCGCTGTGTCACTGGGAGGCGGCCGAATCGGGGCTGCTCGACGTGACCGTGGAGAGCTTCGACGGGCACTTCGCGGTGCACGCGCGGGAAAGCTGGCTGATGGCGAGGGGGTTCGGGAGGTGGTGCAGGTGGTTCAGGGGCCTGCACGGCAGTGTGCGGATGGTGGCGCTCGCGAGTGTCCCCACGGCTGGCCATCTGCCGGACGCGGCGAACAAATAGGCGCCGGAAAGGATCACTCGTGGCGGCGCGGGGACTGGCCGGGCCCGGCGTCGCGGGAAGGTGCTCACCCCGGAGCTTGTCGGCACCGGGCGGACGCCGGAGGAGACACGGGGCGTGACGGGAGCGTGTGGGCGCCGCGATGCCGCTCGGGCGGCTCGGACTCCCGTACGACACCGCGCAGCTCGTCGACTTCCTGGGTGCGCCGTGCGGGCAGGGGAGCGACGGGCAAGTGCTCATGAGCGACGGTGGGATATACCTGAGGGAGAGGCTGGGATTACCCCACGTAACGGAAGTGAGCTGGGAAGACGCCAACTGGAATGCCAAATTCAGGTCAAAGAGGGGAGCTTGGGGGGTCTCCGGCATTCCTGCGATGTGGTCCCGTGTTGCCTCGAAAGCCTCAGCAGTGGTCGAATGTTTGAGCCTGAAGCGGCTCAAATCGATCACGAAAAGCAGGGGTGTCCGGTAGATGTTCGGCCTGGGGACGAAGAACCGTGTGAGTGGCGGGCGTGGGAGGACGGCGCTCGCGGAGGCGGTTCTCCCGGACGGAGCGGGGCTGTTCAGCTGCCGGGTGCTCGATCCGGTCGGCGAGCCGCTCGCCGGGGCGGAGTGCTCACTCACCGATGAGCGGGGGCGGAAGATCGCCACCGGGGAAGCCGATCCCTTCGGTTCCTTCGTGGTCTCGGTCCGGGAGGGTGGGTACCGG
Organism: Streptomyces sp. NRRL F-5630; assembly: GCF_000719475.1. Lineage (GTDB taxonomy): Bacteria > Actinomycetota > Actinomycetes > Streptomycetales > Streptomycetaceae > Streptomyces. Next base: position 13,436 of record NZ_JOGO01000013.1, read on the forward strand.
CTCGCGATCGGGAGTGAGGGATACACGCCGCACCGGGGCGATGTCCTCGTACGGGACGGGGAGCACACCGACCTCGGGGCGCTCACTCTCCAGGTGGCGGCGCCGCCCGCGTTGCCGGCGCCGGGGGACTGGGAGATCGACCCGGCGCACTCGTCGATCGCGTTCACCGCGCGGCACATCGGGCTCGCCCGGGTGCGGGGGAGGTTCAACACCTTCGCCGGGGTCGTACGGATCGGCGAACGCGTCGAGGACTTCGCGATGCACGTGCTGATCGACGCGGCCTCGATCGACACGAACGTGCAGATGCGGGACGACCACCTGCGCTCCTCGGACTTCCTCGACGTGGGGGCGTACCCCACGCTGGAGTTCTACAGCGATCGGTTCACGCACCGGGGCGGGGGTCGCTGGGGCGTCACCGGCGCGCTGTCACTCCACGGGGTGACGCGTACGGTGACGCTCGACGTCGACTACCTCGGCCAGGGCAACGGCATGGAGGGGGAGCAGCGGGCGGCGTGCCGGGCGACGACCGAACTGCACCGAGACGACTACACCGTGAGCTGGCAGACGATGCTCGCGCGCGGGATCGCCGTGGTCGGCCCGACCATCACCATCGAGCTGGACGTCCAGGTCGTCCCGAAGCAGGGGTGAGGTGGCGGGCGGTTACGGACCCCGTGGGCGGGATGGCCCGGAGCGTGCGGCAGGATTTCCGCGTGACCGACGAGAACGACCTGAACGTGGCGCACGTACTGGTGCTGCCCGACCGTGACGCCGCCGAGGAGGCGGCCGAGGAACTGGCCCGCCGCTATGAGCTGGGGGCCGAGCCGGAGATCGTGCGTGAGGCCCTGGCCGGTGAGGACGACGCCGAGGACGCCCAGTGGCTGATCGTGCTCCCCGAAGAGGCCGGGGAGTTCGAGGCGCAGGAGCTGGACGAGTTCGCGCGCGAGTGGGACGGCTGGCGCGAGACGCCCTGACGGCGGAGCACGGGCGGCGCTGAGGGGGCACGGGCCGCGCTGAGGGTGGGTACGGGCCGCGCTGGCGGTGGGCACGAGGCGCGCTGACGGCTGACGCGAGACACCTTGACGACGCGCGCGGGCCGCCCTGACTCTCGCAACGAGACGCCCTGACCCCCGCCACGAGGCACGCGGATGGCCTGCGCGGGACGCCCTGATGCCCGGCACCGGGCGCCCCTGTGCGGCCGGTTCGAGGCACCGTGACTGCGAGAACGGGAACCGTGACCGCGGGCGGGTGGCCCTCGGCAGGAGCGGGGTCGTTGTCGGTGGCGCGTGGGATGCTTGGCCCTGATGGCCAGGAAAAACGCTGACGACGACCCGCTCGCTCCGCTCACGCTCGCCGTGGGGCAGGAGGAGTTGCTGATCGACCGCGCGGTGCGGCAGGTGGTGCTCGCCGCGCGGGCCGCCGACGCCGACACCGATGTGCGCGAACTCACGCCCGACCAGCTCCAGCCCGGAGGGCTCGCCGAGCTGACGAGTCCCTCCCTCTTCGCGGAGCGCAAGGTCCTCGTCGTGCGGAACGCGCAGGACCTCTCCGCCGACGCGGTCAAGGAGGTCAAGGGCTATCTGCCCTCGCCCGTGGACGAGGTCGTGCTGGTGCTGTGCCACGCGGGCGGGGCCAAGGGCAAGGGGCTGCTCGACGCGGCGCGCAAGGCCGGGGCGCGGGAGGTCCCCTGCCCGAAGATGACGAAGCCGGCCGACCGGCTCGCCTTCGTCCGCACCGAGTTCCGTACGGCGGGACGTGCGGCGACGCCCGAGGCGTGCCAGACGCTCGTGGACGCGATCGGCAGCGATCTGCGCGAGCTGGCCGCGGCGGTCTCGCAGCTCACCGCGGACGTCGAGGGCACGATCGACGAGGCGATCGTCGGGCGGTACTACACGGGCCGCGCGGAGACGTCGAGCTTCACGGTGGCCGACCGGGCCGTGGAGGGCCGGGCCGCCGAGGCGCTGGAGGCGCTGCGCTGGTCGCTCTCCACGGGCGTCGCTCCCGTCATGATCACGAGCGCGCTCGCGCAAGGAGTACGGGCCATCGGCAAGCTCTCCTCGGCGCGGGGCGGGCGCCCCGCCGACCTGGCCCGCGAGCTGGGCATGCCCCCGTGGAAGATCGACCGGGTGCGGCAGCAGATGCGCGGATGGACTCCGGACGGCGTCTCCGTCGCGCTCCGTGCGGTGGCCGAGGCCGACGCGGGGGTGAAGGGCGGCGGCGACGACCCGGAGTACGCCCTGGAGAAGGCCATCGTGACGATCGCCCGCGCGGCACGCTCCCGCCGCTGAGCCGACCCGGTCCAGCCACGTCGGCGCCAGGTCGCCCCCGGGTCGGCCGGTTCCCCGGGTGCGAGCGCTCGGCGCCGTTCGCGGACAACCGGCGGCGGCACCCGCCCGAGGCCGCAGCCGGAAACCATCAGCAGAGCGGCCGAGATCCGCCAGCAGTGGCCAAGATCTGTCGGCAGGACTCTGACCAGCGAAACTCGTGGTCCTCGGGGTCGCTCAAGATCACGACGACCCCCTCCTCGTACGCGTGGGCCCGGCCTACCCGTGGCCCGGCGTCGAGGGGCCCGGGGCGGGGCGAGACGCGAGTTCCGGGAGACCGTGACGCGTTCCCCGCCCAGGCAGTCGGCGGGGTCGGCCGCCTGGCGGCGGTCGGCCGCTCGTCGGCGGGTTCGGCCGCCCCGGCCCGTCGGCTCGCCGTGCCCGCAGCACCCCCGCGTGGCGACCGGGCCGGTACCCCCGGTGGCCACCTGCCAGTACCCCGGTGGCCGTCGTGCCGACAATGCCGAGAACCCCGCCCCGTCGCGTGGACGGTGGCGGGGTTCTCGGTCGAGTCCTGTGTGCCTTCGGCGGTGAGGAACCGGCGCGATCCCGCACCCGCGTGGCGAACGCTAGGCCGCATACGGGATCTGTCGGGACGGGACGGGGAGCGGTAGAGAGGGCCCGCTGGGTCCCCGCCGTCCCGGGGACGACGGTCGGTGCCGGAAGGCGGAGGAGGCTCAGCCCTGGAGGGAGGCGGCCTTCGAAGCAAGCGCCGACTTCTTGTTGGCGGCCTGGTTCTTGTGGATGACGCCGGAGGAGACGGCCTTGTCGAGCTTGCGCGTGGCGACACGCGTCAGCTCCTGGGCCTTCTCCGCGTCACCCGCGGCAGCGGCCTCGCGGGCCTTGCGGATCGCGGTCTTGAGCGAGGACTTGACGGCCTTGTTGCGCAGGCGCGCCTTCTCGTTCGTCTTGTTCCGCTTGATCTGGGACTTGATGTTCGCCACGAAAGAGCCTTTTCAGCTGCAAGCGCGCGGCCGGAACCGCGCGAATGTTTCGGTTGAGTGCGCGTGTCCCCGAAGCTGAGAGGGCTGGGAGACACACAGTGCACCAGGCTAGCAGTCGCTCCCTGAGCGGCCCAAACCGCCTGTCGCCCGTCGCGCATGGGACGATGGGTGTCTGCATATCCGACCGACTGCCCGAAGCCCGAGCCAGAGGCGGCCGGCCGCTCCGTGCCGGACGCCTCAAGAATCAGGACCCCGCGTGCCCGCGACCCCTCTCCATGTGCCCGAGCCGAGCCGTACCGACCCGGCGCTGATCAGGAACTTCTGCATCATCGCGCACATCGACCACGGCAAGTCCACGCTCGCCGACCGGATGCTCCAGCTGACCGGGGTGGTGGAGCAGCGGCAGATGCGCGCCCAGTACCTCGACCGCATGGACATCGAGCGGGAGCGCGGCATCACGATCAAGTCGCAGGCCGTGCGGCTGCCCTGGGCCCCCAGCGAGGGGGAGGGGCAGGGCAGCACCCACATCCTCAACATGATCGACACCCCCGGTCACGTCGACTTCACCTACGAGGTCTCGCGCTCGCTCGCCGCCTGTGAGGGGACGATCCTCCTCGTCGACGCGGCCCAGGGCATCGAGGCGCAGACCCTCGCCAACCTCTACCTGGCGATGGAGAACGACCTCACGATCATCCCGGTCCTCAACAAGATCGACCTCCCGGCCGCGCAGCCCGAGAAGTTCTCCGAGGAACTCGCGAACCTCATCGGCTGCCGGCCCGAGGACGTGCTCAAGGTCTCCGCGAAGACCGGTGTGGGTGTCGAGGCGCTGCTCGACCAGGTCGTCGCGCAGATCCCGGCCCCGGTCGGGGTCAAGGACGCCCCGGCCCGCGCGATGATCTTCGACTCGGTGTACGACTCGTACCGCGGCGTCGTCACGTACGTGCGTGTCGTGGACGGCCAGCTGAACAAGCGCGAGCGCATCCGCATGATGTCGACCGGCGCGACCCATGAACTGCTCGAAATCGGTACGAACTCGCCTGAAATGCTCGCCGCGGATGGTCTCGGCGTCGGCGAGGTGGGGTACCTGATCACGGGCGTGAAGGACGTGCGGCAGTCCAAGGTCGGCGACACGATCACCAGTCAGTCCAAGGGCGCCGAGGAGGCGCTCGGGGGCTACAAGGACCCGAAGCCCATGGTCTTCTCGGGTCTCTATCCGCTCGACGGCTCGGACTACCCGGAGCTGCGCGACGCTCTCGACAAGCTCCAGCTGAACGACGCCGCGCTCGTCTACGAGCCCGAGACCTCCGCCGCGCTCGGCTTCGGCTTCCGCGTGGGCTTCCTCGGGCTGCTCCACCTCGACGTCATCCGTGAGCGGCTTGAGCGCGAATTCGGTCTCGACCTGATCGCGACCGCGCCCAACGTGGTCTACCGAGTGATCATGGAGGACGGCACCGAGCACACCGTCACCAACCCGAGCGAGTTCCCCGAGGGGAAGATCGACGAGGTGTACGAGCCGGTGGTGCGGGCCACGATCCTCGCGCCGAGCGAGTTCATCGGCTCGATCATGGAGCTGTGCCAGGGCCGCCGCGGCGTCCTCCTCGGCATGGACTACCTCTCCGAGGACCGCGTCGAGATCCGCTACACGCTGCCGCTCGCCGAGATCGTCTTCGACTTCTTCGACCAGCTCAAGTCCAAGACGCGCGGCTACGCCTCGCTCGACTACGAGCCCACGGGCGAGCAGACCGCGCAGCTCGTCAAGGTCGACATCCTCCTGCACGGCGACAAGGTCGACGCCTTCTCGGCGATCACCCACCGTGACGCCGCGTACGCCTACGGGGTCCGGCTCGTCGCCAAGCTCAGGGAGCTGATCCCGCGCCAGGCCTTCGAGGTCCCGGTGCAGGCCGCGATCGGCTCCCGGGTCATCGCCCGCGAGACGATCCGCGCCATCCGCAAGGATGTCCTCGCCAAGTGCTACGGCGGCGACATCTCCCGCAAGCGGAAGCTCCTGGAGAAGCAGAAGGAGGGGAAGAAGCGCATGAAGATGGTGGGGTCCGTGGAGGTTCCGCAGGAAGCCTTCATCGCCGTCCTCTCCAGCGACGAGCCCAGCGGCAAGAAGAAGTAGCCGCGAGCGCCCGCCCTCCGGCGGGACGGTCGCCGAACCGGTTCCGGCCCGACGGGCCCCGCACGCCTTGTGGCGCGGGGCCCGTTGTCGTACGGGGGTGCCTGTGAGCCGTGCGGAGCCGCCCTCCGGCGCGCGAGGCGAGCAGCCCTGCGGTGCGTGCTGGGGCTGCCCCGGCCTGGGAGGGGCAGCCCTCTCCGGCCCGTGCGGGGTGCCGGTGGGCTCCTCCGGCCCGTACGACGGCTCCTCCGGTCCGTACGAGGCCTCCTCCGCCCCGTACGAGGGCTTCCCTCCGCCCGCGCTGCGGCCTCCTCCGCTCCTCACGGCGCCCCCCTCCAGCCCGTCCCGCGCCCCCCTCGCGCGCCCCGTCCTGTGCTGCCGCGCCCCAATGCGCCCTCGCCCGCCGTGCGCCGGAAGCCCGGTACCTGGCCACCGCGCCGGATGCCCCGTACCGAAAGCGGAGCCGGGGCGGAAGGGGTGGGAGGGGCGGGTGTCGTGAACAGAGCGAGTGTCAGGCCCTTACGCGCAGGCCAGGCTCGTTCTACTCTGATCACCGTCCCTTAGTTACTCGCCAGTTAAACAACGCGCAGGAACGCTCAGTACACGTCTCGAACCATTCACTACCAGTCGCACGCAGAGTCGCGGGCCCGGAGGATGTCGTGAGCGACACACAGACCATGATCGAGAACCGTCCGCCCTCCGTGGCGCACCTCTTCCTGGAGCGGGTCGCCGCGACCCCGGACGCGGAGGCGTACCGCTACCCGGTGCCGCCCGCCTCCGGCGAGGGGCCGTCGGACTGGGCCTCGCTGACCTGGGCGCAGGCCGCCGAGCGCGTCGAGCGGATCGCGGCCGGTCTCATCGCGCTGGGCATCGAGCCCGAGCAGCGCGTCGCGCTCGCCGCGGCGACCCGTGTGGAGTGGATTCTCGTCGATCTCGGCATCATGTGCGCGGGCGCGGCGACCACGACCGTCTACCCCTCGACGAACACCTCGGAGTCGGCGTTCATCCTCGCCGACTCCGACAGCCGCGTGGTCTTCGCGGAGGACGCGACGCAGCTCGCGAAGGTCCGCGAGAGCCGCGCCGGGCTCCCGGCGCTGCACCACGTCGTCGTCCTCGACGAGGAGGGTGTCACGGCGGACGCCGCGGACCCGGACGGCTGGCTGCTCACCCTCGCCGACCTGGAGAAGCGCGGCCAGGAGCACCTTGCCTCGCACCCGGAGGCGATCAAAGAGCGCGTCGAGGCGATCACGAGGGATCAGCTCGCGACGCTGATCTACACCTCGGGCACGACAGGCCGCCCCAAGGGTGTGCGCCTGCCGCACGAGTGCTGGTCCTACATGGCCAAGGCGATCAAGGCGACGGGGATGATCGTGGAGGAGGACGTCCAGTACCTGTGGCTGCCGCTCGCGCACGTCTTCGGCAAGGTGCTCACCTCCGGGCACATCGAGGTCGGTCACGTCACGGCCGTCGACGGCCGCGTGGACCAGATCATCCTGAACCTGCCCGTCGTCCGGCCCACCTACATGGCCGCCGTACCGCGCATCTTCGAGAAGGTCTACAACGGCGTCGCGGCGAAGGCGCGCGAGGGCGGCGAAGCCAAGTACAAGATCTTCCAGTGGGCCGCCGAGGTCGCCCGCGAGTACGCGAAGACCTCGCAGGACAACTTCCGCCGCACCGGGACAGCGACCGTCCCCTTCGGCCTGCGCGCGAAGCACGCCGTCGCCGACCGGCTCGTCTACGGCAAGATCCGCGAGGCGATGGGCGGCAGGCTGCGCGCCGCGATCTCCGGCTCCGCCGCGCTCGCCCCCGAGATCGGCTTCTTCTTCGCCGGGGCCGGGGTGCACATCCTGGAGGGGTACGGGCTCACGGAGTCGAGCGCGGCCTCGTTCGTGAACCCGGGCGAGGCCTACCGCACCGGCACGGTCGGCAAGCCGCTGCCTGGCACGGAGGTGCGGATCGCGGAGGACGGCGAGATCCTGCTGCGCGGCCCCGGCATCATGGCCGGCTACCACGGGCTGCCCGAGAAGACCGCCGAGGTGCTGGAGCCCGACGGCTGGTTCCACACGGGCGACATCGGAGAGCTGTCCGTCGACGGCTACCTGCGGATCACCGACCGCAAGAAGGACCTCATCAAGACCTCCGGCGGCAAGTACATCGCCCCGGCCGAGGTCGAGGGCCGGTTCAAGGCGATCTGTCCTTACGTGTCGAACATCCTCGTCCACGGCGGCGACCGGAACTTCTGCTCCGCCCTCATCTCGCTCGACGAGGACGCGCTGCTCGCCTGGGCGAAGGACAACGGGCTCGGCGACAAGCCGTACGCGGAGATCGTGGCCGACGCGAAGACCGTCGAGATGGTGGACGGGTACGTGCGGGAGCTGAACGAGGGGCTCCAGCGGTGGGAGACCGTGAAGAAGTTCCGGCTGCTGCCGAGGGACCTCGACATCGAGCACGGGGAGCTGACGCCGAGCCTCAAGATCAAGCGGCCGGTGGTGGAGCGGGAGTACGGGTACCTGCTGGACGAGATGTACGCGGGAACGCGGGAGGCGTGAGTCGCGGGGTGTGGGTGGGGCGCGGGGTGGCAGGCAGGGGCGCGTCCCCTCCGTGACGAAGCTCCTGTTCCGGGCGGAGCTGTCCGGTTTCCGCCGGTAACCGGACAGCTCCGCTCCGCGCTTCCTCACCCCCGGAGGGGCCGGTGATGCGGCCGGCCGGATTTGCCCGTGGGCGTGCATCGCGCATCCGTTCGCTGCATGATCGTCGTATGAACTCCTCCTCCGCGCCTGTCGTCGTCCATCCTCCCGGGAGCGATGGGGGGCGGCGCGTGCAGGTGGACGGGGAGGTCCTGGGAGTGGCGTACGGGGTCGCGGATCTCGTGGAGTTCCTGCGGCGGGCGGGGCTGGAGGACGCCGAAGGGGCCGTCGCCGCCGACAAGGGGTTCATCGAGTGGCGGGGCGAGGGGCCCGGGGAGTGGATCGCCTGAGGCGCGTCCGCAGAGGACTTCGCGGCCCTAGGGGCTGTCTTCAATCTCGCCTCGTCGCCCGCAGGGCGGCCGCGCGGCGTCCGGTGCGTGCTCTCGGCGTGCCGGCCGGAATCCGTCGTACTGGGCGTACTTGTCCGCACTTCCCGACGGTGAGCCCGTGCCCGAGAACGGGGCGCTTCCGGCGCAGGCCCTGGACGGGGCCGCCGCGCGCCCGCTCGGCTTCTACCTGCACGTGCCCTACTGCGCCAGCCGCTGCGGGTACTGCGACTTCAACACCTACACGGCGAACGAGCTGCGCGGTACGGGAGGCGTGCTCGCCTCCCGCGACAACTACGCCGACACCCTCGCCCAGGAGATCCGCCTCGCACGCGAGGTGCTCGGCGAGGACCCGCGTCCGGCCCGTACGGTCTTCTTCGGCGGCGGTACGCCCACGCTGCTGCCCGCCGCCGACCTCGTACGGATGCTCGCCGCCGTACGGGACGAGTTCGGCCTCGCGCCCGACGCCGAGGTGACGACCGAGGCGAACCCAGAGTCCGTCGACCCCGCCTATCTCGCGACCCTCCGCGAGGGCGGCTTCAACCGGATCTCCTTCGGTATGCAGAGCGCGCGCCCGCACGTCCTGCGCGTCCTCGACCGCAACCACACCCCCGGCCGCCCCGAGGCCTGTGTCGCCGAGGCGCGCGCGGCCGGATTCGAGCACGTCAACCTCGACCTCATCTACGGCACCCCCGGCGAGAGCGACGCGGACTGGCGCGCCTCGCTCGAAGCGGCGATCGGCGCGGGGCCCGACCACGTCTCCGCGTACGCCCTCATCGTCGAGGAGGGCACGGGCCTCGCCCGCCGCATCCGGCGCGGCGAGATCCCCATGACCGACGACGACGAGCACGCCGACCGGTACCTCATCGCCGAGGAACTCCTCGCGAAGGCCGGTTTCAGCTGGTACGAGGTCTCCAACTGGGCGACCAGCGAGCCCGCGCGCTGCCTGCACAACGAGCTGTACTGGCGCGGCGCCGACTGGTGGGGCGCGGGACCGGGGGCGCACAGCCACGTCGGTGGCGTCCGCTGGTGGAACGTGAAGCACCCCGGCGCCTACGCCGCCGCGCTCGCCGAGGGCCGTTCCCCGGGCGCGGGGCGCGAGCTCCTCGGCGAGGAGGACCGCCGCGTCGAGCGCGTCCTCCTGGAGCTGCGACTGCGCGAGGGCTGCCCCCTCGACCTCCTCCTCCCGGCGGGTCGCGCGGCGGCGGCACGCCATCTCGACGACGGGCTCCTCGACCCCGAGGCGTACGGCAAGGGGGCGGCCGTCCTCACGCTGCGAGGGCGGCTGCTCGCCGACGCGGTGGTACGGGACCTCGTGGACTGACCCCCGCCCGAGGCCGACCGGCTCAGCTTCCGGTGTACAAGTGTGCGCGTATGCGTGCGAAGGTTTCCGCGTTGCCTGAGGTGCCGGTGAACAAGTGTGCACTCATTCCTGCCGCCTTCGCCGCCGCGATGTTCGCCGCGACGTCGTCGACGAAGAGGCAGTCCCGGGCCCGTACGCCCAGCGCCTCGCACACGGCCGCGTAGGCGCGCGGGTCGGGCTTGGCGAGCCCGGTCTCGTGAGAGTACGAGAGGTGCTCAACGAGCGTGTCGAAGCCGTAGTGCGCCGCCTCGCGCTCGCGCGCGCCGACGAAGCTGTTGCTCAGGATGCCGAGGCGGCAGCGACCGCGCAGGCCCCGGACGAAGCCGATCAGCTCGGTGTTCGGGGTCCCCAGGTACTCCGCCCACAGGTCGCCCATGAAGGCGTCGAGCCCGGCGGTGTCGAGCCCGAGCCGCACGGCCACCTGCTCCCGCACCGCCCACTCGTCGATCCGCCCGACCGCCCCTGCCTCCCACACGTCCGCCATCCGCGCCTCCACCGCCCCGGGCGCGAGCCCGAGCCGCTCCTCCCAGCGCGCCACCCACCCCGTCGCGGGCGTGTGCTCAAGGACGCCACCGATGTCGAGCACGAGCGCTTTCATGCGTGTGTTCCTCCCTCTCGCCGGAGCGACTGCCCGCCCCCTCGTGGCAGCAGACTGGGGTCTGCCCCGGGGGAAAGATCAAGGCCGGGAGGAACTTTCTTCCTGCGAGCGGGTGCCGATCACGAGTCCGTGGGGGCTGATCACGAGGTCCGAGGGGGCCTCGGCCACGAGGTCCGGTTTGCCGAGGAGCCCGGGCGGGCCGTGGCGCTCGCCCGGACACGGGACGTGGGGACTGGGGCAGGAGGCCGGGACCCGGTCACCCCGCACGAGCGCGCCGACGGCCTGAGAAGCGGTCAGGTCTGCTCAGGGGCCGTCACGAAGTCGATCAGTTCTTCCACGCGGCCGAGCAGTTCCGGTTCCAAGTCCTTGTACGAGTGGACACGGGAGAGGATGTGCTGCCAGGCCGCGCCCGTGTTCTCCGGCCAGCCGAGGGCGCGGCAGATGCCCGTCTTCCAGTCCTGCCCGCGCGGGACGCGGGGCCAGGCGGCGATGCCGACGGAGGACGGTTTCACCGCTTCCCAGATGTCGATGTACGGGTGCCCCACGACCAAGGCGTGCGGGCTCGCGACCTCCGCCGCGATCCGCGCCTCCTTCGAACCCGGCACGAGGTGGTCCACCAGGACACCGAGCCGCGCGTCGGGACCCGGCGCGAACTCCTCGACGATCGCCGGGAGATCGTCGACGCCCTCCAGGTACTCGACTACAACCCCTTCGATCCGCAGGTCGTCGCCCCACACCCGTTCCACGAGCTCCGCGTCGTGCCGCCCCTCCACGTAGATCCGTCCGCCTCGCGCCACGCGCGCCCGCGCGCCGGGGACCGCGAGGGAACCGGAGGCGGTCCGCGAGGGGGCCGCCGGAGGCGCGGCGGTGGGCCGCACGAGCGTGACGGCGCGGCCCTCCAGGAGGAAGCCGCCCTCCGTGAGCGGGAAGACCCGCGTCTTGCCGAAACGGTCCTCCAGCGACACCACGAGCCCCTGCGCCGACTTCTCCCAGCCGGTCACCGCGCCGCAGAAGCCGCTTGACACCTCCTCCACGACGAGATCCCGCTCCAGCGGCACCTGGGGGACGGTCCGCCGCTTCTTCCAGGGCGGGGTGAGGTCGGGTGAGTACGCGCGCATTCCTAGGACGATAGGAACGTACGGCCGTCCGGGCGACCACGACACGCCGTACGGACCCGGGGTGCCGCGCACGACACGCCGACGCCGGGCCCTCCCGGCACGCCCATCCCGCCCCGCGCCCGCCCCTGCTCCCGGCACGACGTTCCGCACGGCCGTTCCGCGCCCGACACTCCGCCCCGCGCGCCCGTTCCGTGCCCGCCCCGCTCACGACACGCCGAACCGCCGCGCGAGCGCGTCGCGCTGACGCCGTACGAACGCCGCGTCCACGAGCGCGCCGTGCCCCGGCACGTACACCGCCTCCTCGCCGCCCAGCGCGAGCAGCCGGTCCAGCGCCTCGGGCCACCGCGCCGGCACCGCGTCGGGCCCCGCCTGCGGCTCGCCCGATTCCTCCACGAGATCTCCGCAGAAGACCGCGGTCCGCTCGCCCGGCACCACGAGCACCAGGTCATGGCCCGAGTGCCCGGGCCCGACGTTGGCGAGCAGCACGCGCCGCCCGCCGCCGAGGTCGAGCGCGAACTCGCCGCTCACCGCCTGGTCGGGCCCTCGCAGCAGCGCTGCGGCCTTCCGCGCCTCGACGGCGTCGAGCCCGTGCAGCACCGCGTCCTCGCGCAGCGCGGCACGGCCGGACTCCGTGCCGAGGAGCGACTCGGCGCCCACCGCCGCGTACACCGGGGCCTCGAAGGCCGGTGCGCCGAGCACGTGGTCGAAGTGCGGGTGCGTCAGTGCGAGATGCGTCACGTGCGTACCGTCCCCGAGGAGGCGCTCGGCCGCGCGCCGCACCGCCTCGCCCTGTGCGAGGCTCGCCCCCGGGTCCACGAGGAGCGCCGCGCCCTCGCCCCGTACCAGCCCCGCCGTGCAGTCCCAGCCGGGCAGCCGCAGCCGTGCCACGCCCGGCGCCGGGTGCTCCCACTCCGGCAGTTCGGTCCACTCCATCGCGCTCCCCGCTCGTCGGTGGCGGTCCGGCAGCCGCTGCCGCGCACCCGCCCGCTACGCCGCGTCCCCACTGTCCCTGCCGACACCCTGCCCCGTTCCGTCCCGCTCACCCCGGTACGGGTACCACGCGCGGGCGGCGGGCCCCGGTGAAGTGCCACAAAGCGCTGCCCGGCCTTGCCCGGGGCCCACCGTACGGCCGTACACTGGCCGGGGAAGTTCTGGCACTCAGACAGGGCGAGTGCCAGGCCCGGACCGGAGGCTCCGGCCGGGGGCCAGGGAGGTGGCGGCGTGCTCAGCGAACGCAGACTCGAAGTCCTGCGCGCCATCGTCCAGGACTACGTCGGCACCGAGGAGCCGGTCGGCTCCAAGGCGCTCACCGAGCGGCACAGGCTCGGCGTCTCTCCGGCCACCGTGCGCAACGACATGGCGGCCCTGGAGGACGAGGGATACATCGCCCAGCCGCACACCAGCGCGGGCCGTATCCCCACCGACAAGGGCTACCGCCTCTTCGTCGACAAGCTCGCCGACATCAAGCCGATGACCGCGCCCGAGCGCCGTGCCATCCAGAATTTCCTGGACAGCGCGGTGGACCTCGACGACGTCGTGGGCCGTACCGTACGGCTGCTCGCGCAGCTCACGCGGCAGGTCGCGGTCGTGCAGTACCCCTCGCTGACGCGCTCCACCGTGCGGCACGTCGAGTTGCTCTCGATGAGTCCCGCGCGCGTCATGCTCGTGCTGATCACCGACACGGGCCGCGTCGAGCAGCGGATGATCGACTGCCCGGCGCCGTTCGGCGAGACCTCCGTGGCCGATCTGCGGGCCCGGCTCAACAGCCGGATCTCCGGGCGTCGTTTCGCCGACGTCCCGCAGCTCGTCCAGGATCTGCCCGACTCCTTCGAGCAGGAGGACCGCGGCACGGTCGCCGTCGTCCTGTCCACGCTGCTCGAAACGGTCGTCGAGGAGACCGAGGAACGCCTCATGATCGGCGGCACGGCGAACCTCGCGCGCTACGGGCAGGACTTCCCCCTCATGATCCGGCCGGTGCTCGAAGCGCTGGAGGAGCAGGTGGTGCTCCTGCGGCTGCTCGGCGAGGTCAACGACCCGCGGATGGCGGTCCGCATCGGTCATGAGAACGCCTACGAGGGGCTCAACTCCACCTCGGTCGTGTCGGTCGGCTACGGTTCGGGCGGCGAGGCAGTCGCCAAGCTCGGCGTGGTCGGACCGACCCGCATGGACTACCCCGGAACGATGGGAGCGGTACGCGCAGTGGCTCGTTACGTCGGACAGATCCTGGCGGAGTCGTAAGTGGCCACGGACTACTACGCCGTACTCGGCGTGCGCCGCGACGCCTCCCCGGACGAGATCAAGAAGGCCTTCCGCCGGCTGGCCAGGGAACTCCACCCTGATGTCAACCCCGACCCGAAGACCCAGGAGCGGTTCAAGGAGATCAACGCCGCCTACGAGGTGCTCTCGGACCCGCAGAAGAAGCAGGTCTACGACCTCGGCGGCGATCCGCTCTCGCAGGCCGGTGGCGGTGGCGGGGCCGGGGGCGGCTTCGGCGGCGCGGGCTTCGGGAATTTCTCGGACATCATGGACGCCTTCTTCGGTACGTCCCAGCAGCGCGGACCGCGCTCGCGGACCCGCCGGGGCCAGGACGCCATGATCCGCCTGGAGATCGACCTCAACGAGGCGGCCTTCGGTACCACCAAGGAAATCCAGGTCGACACCGCGATCGTCTGCGCGACCTGCAACGGCGAGGGCGCGGCTCCCGGCACCTCGCCGCAGACCTGCGACATGTGTCGCGGACGCGGTGAGGTCTCGCAGGTCACCCGGTCCTTCCTGGGCCAGGTCATGACCTCGCGGCCCTGCCCGCAGTGCCAGGGCTTCGGCACGATCGTGCCGACCCCGTGCCCCGAGTGCGCCGGTGACGGCCGCATCCGGTCGCGGCGCACGCTGACCGTGAAGATCCCGGCCGGGGTCGACAACGGCACGCGCATCCAGCTCGCGGGCGAGGGCGAGGTCGGCCCGGGCGGCGGCCCCGCGGGCGACCTCTACGTCGAGATCCACGAGACGGCCCACTCCGTCTTCCAGCGGCGCGGCGACGACCTGCACTGCACGGTGACGATCCCGATGACGGCCGCCGCGCTCGGTACGAAGGTGCCGCTCGACACGCTCGACGGGACCGAGGACGTCGACATCAGGCCGGGCACGCAGTCGGGCCAGTCCGTGCCGCTGCACGGGCGCGGGGTCACGCATCTGCGCGGGGGCGGGCGCGGTGACCTCATCGTGCACGTGGAAGTGCAGACGCCGGGGAAGCTCGACGCGGAGCAGGAGCGGCTGCTGCGGGAACTCGCGAAGCTCAGGAACGAGGAACGGCCCACGGGGCAGTTCCAGCCGGGGCAGCAGGGGCTTTTCTCGCGGCTCAAGGACGCGTTCAACGGGCGTAGCTGAGGGGAGTCGGCGGAGGCGGGGCGGCGTCGCGGGACGCTGCCCCGGACTCCGGGCTGCGGGCCGGGGGCTTCGGGGCCGGGGGCTTCGGGTCTGGAGCTCCGGGCCGGGGGCTTCGGCCCTGCCCCGGGGGCCGTTGCTGGGGCGCTGCCCCGAGGCGCCGGTTTTTAGGGCACTGTCCCGGGGGCCAGTTCTGGGGCGCTCTCCCCGGGGGTCCGAGTCTGGGAGGCTGCCCGAGGTGGCGGTTCTGGGGCACTGTCCCGGCGCATGTCCCGGCGCCGATGCTGGGGTGCTGCCCCCGTCCCCGCTCCCCAAGCGCCGGAGGGCTGGACATCGGGGGCCTTCTGAAAGACGCCCCGTGTCGGGTCCCGTGAACGCGGCTGGTGCGGCTCGTGGGACGATTTCGGGATGTCCTCTGTGTTCGGCGAGTTGTTGCGCCATCCCGTTGTGCAGGCTCCCATGGCCGGGGGTGCCTCCTGTCCGGAGCTGGCCGCCGCCGTGTCGGAGGCCGGAGGGCTCGGCTTCCTCGCCGGCGGGTACAAGAGCGTCGCGGCGGTACAGGACGAGGTGCGGCGCACCAGCGAGCTGACCGGGCGTCCCTTCGGGGTGAACCTCTTCCTGCCTCAGCCCGAGGCGGACGCCGACGCCGTCGAGGCGTACGCGGACGGGCTCGCGGAGGAGAGTGAGCGGTACGGCGCCCCGCTCGGTGGCCTCCCGGACGGCGCGCTCGACGACTTCTTCGACGCCAAGGTCGCCGTCCTCCTCGCCGAGCCCGTCGCCGTCGTCTCCTTCACCTTTGGCTGCCCCAGCCGCGACGTGCTCGACGCCTTCCAGCGTGTCGGCACGCTCACGGTCGTCACCGTGACCACGCCCGAGGAGGCGCGCGCCGCGCAGTGGGCGGGGGCGGACGCGCTGTGCGTGCAGGGTGTCGAGGCCGGGGGCCACCAGGGCACCCACCACGACGACCCCGCCACGGACGGCTGCGGGCTCGGGCTCCTCAGCCTCCTCGAACAGGTCCGTCAGACCGTGCCGTTGCCGTTCCTGGCGGCCGGCGGGCTCATGCGCGGTACGCAGATCGCCGCCGTGCTCGCGGCGGGGGCCGAGGCCGCGCAACTGGGCACCGCCTTCCTGCCCTGCCCCGAATCCGGGGCGCACCCGGTCCACAAGACCGCGCTGACGAGCCCGCACTTCACCCGCACGACCCTCACGCGGGCCTTCTCGGGCCGTCCCGCGCGTGGGCTCGTCAACCGTTTCGTACGGGTGCACTCGACCGAGGCCCCGGCCGCGTACCCGCGCGTGCACCACCTGACGGCGGGGCTGCGGCGTGCCGCGGCGGGCGCCGGGGACGCGGACGGCATGGCACTCTGGGCCGGGCAGGGCCACCGCCTGGCCCGTACCGTCGCCGCCGGGCGCCTCGTCGAGACGCTCGCCGCCGAGACGCGCGCGGCGCTCACGCCGTTGGAGCGCTGAGGCCCTTACTCCTGCACCCTTTACCCCTGCCCCCGAACCCCTGCCCCCGAACCCCTGCATCCCGCGTCCCCTGGCTCCGTGCCCCGGTGCTGTGCCCGTGACCTCGTACCGCTGAAAGGAGCGGCATGACCGCCGCCGTGTTCCTCGCCCCCCGGCTCGCCGAAGAGGCCGTGCCCGGCGGGGTCTTCGTCCTCGACGGGCCCGAGGGGCGGCACGCGGTCTCCGTGAAGCGGCTGCGTCCCGGAGAGGAGATCGTGCTCAGTGACGGGGAGGGGCGGTGGGCACCGTGCGTCGTGACGGCGGCCGAGGGCAAGGACCGGCTGAGCGTCGAGGTCGGTGAGCTGCGCGAGGAACCGGTACCGAGTCCACGGCTCGTCGTGGTGCAGGCGCTGCCCAAGGGAGACCGTGGGGAACTCGCCGTCGAGACGATGACCGAGACGGGTGTCGACGCGATCGTGCCGTGGCAGGCGGCCCGGTGCGTGACGCAATGGCGCGGCGACCGGGGCGCGAAATCCCTCGCCAAGTGGCGGGCGACCGCACGCGAGGCGGGCAAGCAGTCCCGCCGCCCCCGGTTCCCGGAGATCGCCGAGGCCGTCTCCACGAAGGAGGCGGCGGCCCTCCTCGCCCGCGCGGCGCTCGCCGTCGTCCTCCACGAGGACGCCGGGACCGCGAGCGCCCCGCTCGCCACGCTGCCGCTCCCCGACGAGGGCGATATCGTCCTCGTCGTCGGTCCCGAGGGCGGCGTCGCCCCCGAGGAGATCACGACCTTCACCGCGGCCGGCGCCCACGTCTGCCGCCTGGGCCCCTCCGTCCTGCGCACCTCGACAGCGGGCACGGCGGCGGTGTCGCTGCTGTCGGGGCGGACGGGGCGGTGGGGGTAGAGCGGGACGGCGCGCGGTGCTGCGTGGGACGTGCGGTGCGGTGTGCTGACTGGGCGGGGAGGCCGGGCGGGAGCCGGGGCGGCCCTCCGCGCCAGGCGCGCCCCGGTCACGGCCCGCGCCCACACCTCCGGGGAGATCCTGGCCGGGGCCTTCCCCGAGGGGAACGTCCGGGAGGAGTACGAGCAGTACGTGGTCAGTCCCGCCGTCGCCGGGCGGCGATCCACGGCCCTCAGTCCGCGAGGGAGGCCGGGGTCCAGTCCCGCACGGCTATCTCCAGGAGCACCCGGCGCTCTCCCGGGCGGGCCGGTATCGCTGGGTCCCAGCCGTATTTGGCGAGGAAGGACTCGCGTACCCGCGCGGGGAAGCCGGTGCGGTGCAGGCGCGCGTCGCCTTCCGCGACCAGTGGTTCGGGGCCGTCCAGGGCGAGCGTGGCCCGTGGCCGTCGTGCGAGCAGGCGCACCAGGGTGCCGCCCGCCGCCGCGCCGATCCACCACACGCCTTCGAGGACGACGAACCACGTGGCGCGCACGAGGGGCGGTCCTTCCGCCCGGGCAGCGCACAGCCACACGGTCCGCGCCGTACGCAGCCGTTCCTGAGCCGGGTTGTTCTCCGTCGTCGTCACGAGATCAATCCCAACCCCTGCGAGGCCCGCGCGGAAGCCTTCGCAGCGAATCTGTGGATAACTCCGAGTAATCGATTAATTCGCTCACTCGAACGAGTAACGGCTGTCGCGACTTCTCCTGAGTTATCCACAGCTTGCCCGGCAGGCCCTGTCCCCTGTCCGTCACCGTGCTTAGGGTGGTTCTTGTGACACAGCCTGCCTACCTACGGTTTCCGCACATCCATGGCGAGTTCATCGCCTTCACCGCCGAGGACGACGTCTGGATCGCCCCGCTCGACGGAGGGCGCGCCTGGCGCGTCAGCGCCGACAACGTTCCCGTCCAGCACCCGCGGATATCTCCCGACGGCGCCACGGTCGCCTGGACCTCGAAGCGCGAGGGCGCCCCCGAGGTGTTCGTCGCGCCCCTGGAGGGCGGACCGGCCCGCCGCCTCACCTACTGGGGCAGCAACAAGACGTCCGTACGCGGGTGGACCCCCGAGGGCGACGTCGTGGCGATCACGTCGCACGGCCAGGCCTCGCTGCGCCGCACCTGGGCGCACGCCCTGCCCCTCGACGGCTCGGCGTCCCGCCGCCTCCCATACGGCCCCGTCGGCGCACTCGCCTACGAGCCGGAGGGCGCACGCGTCCTGCTCGGCTCGGTCTCCATGGGCCGCGAGGCCGCGTGGTGGAAGCGCTACCGGGGCGGTACCGCGGGGAAGTTGTGGCTCGGGCCCGACGCCGAGGGCGCCTGGCAGCGGGTGCACGCGGACCTGGACGGCAATATCGAGGACCCGCTCTGGGTGGGCGGTCGCATCGCTTTCCTCTCCGACCACGAAGGCGTCGGCGCGCTCTACTCCTCGCTTCCCGACGGCAGCGACCTGCGCCGCCACTCGCCGGTCGAGCCCGACGGCTTCTACGCCCGCCAGGCCGCCACCGACGGCACCCGCGTCGTCTGGTCGAGCGCGGGCCGGCTGTGGATTCTCGACGACCTGGAAGGCGCCGAGCCGCGCCTGCTCGACATCGGCCTCGGCGGCCAGCGTGCCGACCTCCAGCCCTTCGCGATCTCCGCGTCCCGCTGGCTCTCCGCCGCCCGTCCCGATCACACGGGTCGCGGCAGCGCCGTCCTGGTGCGTGGCGCCGTGCACTGGGTGACGCACCGCGACGGGCCGGCACGCGTCCTCGCGGGCGAGCAGGGAGTACGGGCCAGGCTGCCGCGTACCTTCCGGCTCGACGGGGAGGAGTGGGTCGCCTGGGTGACCGACGCCGAGGGCGAGGACGCCATCGAGTTCGCGCCCGCCACCGGTACGGCTCCCGGCACCGCCCCGCGCCGCATCGCGCGCGGCAAGCTCGGCCGCGTCCTCTCCTTCACCGTCGCCCCGGACGGCGAGCGGCTCGGCGTCGCGAGTCACGACGGGCGGGTGCTGCTCGTGGAGCGGTCCTCCGGCGAGGTGCGCGAGGTGGACCGCAGCGAGAACGGGGACGCGAGCGGACTCGTCTTCTCGCCCGACTCCACGTGGCTCGCCTGGTCCCACCCGGGCCCCGACCCGCTGCGCCAGCTCAAGCTCGCGCACGTCTCGGACCTCGCGCCCGTCGAGGCGACCCCGCTGCGCTTCAAGGACTACAGCCCCGCCTTCACCCCGGACGGCAAGCACCTGGCGTTCCTCTCGGACCGCGCCTTCGACCCGTTGTACGACGCGCACAACTTCGACCTCGCCTTCATCGGCACGACCCGCCCGCACCTCGTCACGCTCGCCGCGACGACCCCCTCGCCCTTCGGCCCGCAGCGGCACGGCAAGCCGTTCGAGACGCCCGACAAGGAAGGCACCCCGGAGGCCGGCGAAGGCGGTGGTCCGCAGACCCGCATCGACGTGGACGGTCTCGCCGACCGGATCGTGCCCTTCCCCGTCGAGGCCGGCGAGTACTCCTCGCTCCAGGCCGCGAAGGATGGCGTGCTCTGGCTCAGCCACCCCGTCTCCGGCGTTCTCGGCACCTCCGGCGCGGGACCCGACGATGACGGCGCCAAGACGAGCCTGCTCCGCTGGGACTTCCCGCAGCAGCGCGTCGAGGAACTCTCCGGCGACGCCCACTCGTACGCGGTCACGGGCGACGGCAAGCGCGTCCTGCTCCGCGGCGGGGACAAGCTCCGCGTCGTGCCGAGCGACCGCCGCGCTCCGGGCGACGACGACCACGAGAACAACGTCGCCGTCGACCTCGGGCGGATCCGCCAGGTCGTCGATCCCGCCGCCGAGTGGCGGCAGATGTTCGACGAGACGGGCCGCCTCATGCGGGACAACTTCTGGCGCCCCGACATGGGCGGCGTCGACTGGGACGGCGTCCTCGACCGCTACCGGCCGGTGCTGGAGCGCGTCGCGACCCACGACGACCTCGTGGACCTCCTGTGGGAGGTGCAGGGCGAGCTGGGCACCTCCCACGCGTACGTCACCCCGGCGGGCCACGGGCACGGTGCCCTGCGCGCCGGGCTGCTCGGCGCGGACATCTCCCGGCACGAGGACGGGCAGTGGCGCATCGACCGCGTCCTGCCCTCCGAGACCTCCGACCCGCACGCCCGCTCCCCGCTCGCCGGCCCCGGTATCGCGGTACGGGCCGGGGACGCGCTTCTCGCGGTCGGCGGCCGTCCGGTGGACCCGCTGCTCGGCCCGGGGCCGCTCCTCGCCGGGACGGCCGGTCACGTCACCGAGCTGACCATCGGTCCGGCGGACGGCGGCGAGCCACGGCACGTCGTCGTGGAGCCGCTGCGCGACGAGGAGCCCCTGCGCTACCACGACTGGGTCGCGGACCGCCGCGCTTACGTGCACGAGAAGTCCGGCGGACGGCTCGGCTATCTGCACGTGCCGGACATGGTCGGTTCCGGCTGGGCGCAGCTCCACCGCGACCTGCGGGTGGAGATCGCCAAGGAAGGGCTTGTCGTCGACGTCCGCGAGAACCGGGGCGGGCACACCTCGCAGCTCGTCGTCGAGAAGCTCGCCCGGCGCATCATCGGCTGGGACCTGTCGCGCGGCATGCGGCCGACCAGCTACCCGGAGGCGGCCCCGCGCGGACCCGTCGTCGCGGTCGCCAACGAGTTCTCCGGCTCGGACGGCGACATCGTCAACGCGGCGATCCAGGCGCTGAAGATCGGGCCCGTCGTCGGGACGAGGACCTGGGGCGGGGTCATCGGGATCGACAACCGGCACGGGCTCGTGGACGGAACGTCCGTCACGCAGCCCAAGTACGCCTTCTGGTTCGAGACGGTCGGCTGGGGCGTCGAGAACCACGGGGTGGACCCGGACGTGGAGGTCGTCGTGGCACCGCAGCAGTACGCGGCCGGGGAGGACCCGCAGCTCGACGAGGCCATTCGCTTGGCGCTGGCCGGGCTGGAGGAGACACCGGCCAAGACGCCTCCCGCCCTGCCGGGGGGTGGCGGACAGTAGTTGACCCGGACCGGGGTGGGCCTCGCAGCTCCGCCCCGGTCCTCGGTCCCCGGTTTCGGGCCCGGCCCCGTCTCCGGATTCGGTCTCCGCCCCGGTCCCCGGTTTCGAGGCCGTGGCTGGGGACTGGTGTGGCTAACATTTCTTCGATGTCGTTGCGTGAGAGGAGTGTCCTTCATGGCAGGTGAGCCGGAGTCGGATTGCTTGTTCTGCAAGATCGTGGCGGGGGAGGTGCCGGCGACTGTGGTGCGCGAGGACGAGCACACCTTCGCGTTCCGGGACATAAACCCGCAGGCGCCCACGCACGTGCTCGTCGTGCCCAAGGCGCACTACCCCAACGCCGCCGCTCTCGCCGCTGACCCGAAGCTCAGCGCCGCTCTCCTCACGGCGGCCGGTGAAGTCGCCACGCAGGAGAAGGTCGACGAGTCCGGGTACCGGATCGTGTTCAACACCGGTGCGGGGGCGGGGCAGACGGTCTTCCACGTGCACGCGCACGTCCTCGGAGGGCGTGGGTTGCAGTGGCCGCCGGGCTAGGGCGGGGCCATGGCGGGGCGTGAGCTTGTCGTTCTCGGGACCGCGAGCCAGCTGCCCACGCGGCGGCGCGGGCACAACGGTTATGTCCTGCGCTGGGACGGGGAGGCGTTCCTCTTCGATCCCGGCGAGGGCACGCAGCGTCAGATGACCCACGCGGGGATCTCCGCGACGGCGCTGCACCGGGTCTGCGTCACCCACTTCCACGGGGACCACTCGCTCGGCCTGGCGGGGGTGATCCAGCGCATCAACCTCGACCGGGTCCCGCACCCGGTGTACGCGCACTACCCGGCGAGTGGTGAGGAGTACTTCCAGCGGCTGCGGTACTCGACCTCGTACTACGAGAGCGTCGGGATCACCCCCGTCCCCGTGCACGAGGAGGGCGTGCTGGTGACGACTCCCGCGTACACCCTGGAGACGCGACGGCTCAGCCATCCCGTCGAGTCCTTCGGCTACCGGCTCACCGAGCCGGACGGGGTGCGGATGCGGCCCGAGGCGCTGGCGGCGCACGGCATCGAGGGACCGGACGTGGGGCGGTTGCGGCGGGAGGGCGTGCTGCGCGGCGTACGGCTGGAAGAGGTCAGCGAAGTGCGGCGCGGGCAACGCTTCGCCTTTGTCATGGACACCCGTTTGTGCCGGGGCGCCGAGGAGTTGGCCGAGGGCTGCGACCTGCTCGTCATCGAATCCACCTTCGCCGACGAGGATGCGGCTCTCGCAACCGAACACGGCCACCTCACCGCCGGACAGGCCGCCGCGCTCGCCCGCGACGCCGGGGTGAGGCACCTCGTGCTGACCCATTTCTCACAGCGTTACGAGGACCCCAGTGTTTTCGCGCGGCAGGCCCGCGCGGCCGGTTACGAGGGCGGCCTCACCGTCGCCGAGGACTTCGACCGCGTCCCCGTGCCCTCGCGCCTCTGACTCCCCGCGAGGAGGCGACGGGCGCGGGTGCGGCGTCGGTCGACGGCTCCGCTTCCACTCCCAGGCGGGCACCTGCTGTGCCTGGGGACCACGGCACGGCACCGCGATGGGGTGGGTGTCTCCGACCTGGAGGCCGCGAACTCGGCGCGGCGACCCGGGAGCCCGGGGAGTCGGCGGGTGCCGACGACCGGATCGAGCGGCCGCGGACGACGATCGGTGAGTTGCTGCGGCGGACAGGCGTGGCGCGGGCCTCGTTGCGCGCCCGTGGGGGCCCGGGGGTGGTCGAGGCGGAGGACGGCACGATCCGCCTGGGGAGGCGCTGCGGCAGTGGCCGATAAGGTCTGCGGGCCTGCGTCCACTCCCTCGTCGCGAGGGTTCCGCGCCTTGCATCGGCCATCACGACCGGCGTCGGCTGCCGTTCGGGTCCGTGCCGCTGGTGGGGTCTGCGCCGGTGGTGGGGTCCCCGGCCTTGGGCACGGCCGGGCCGTTCGGGTCCGGGCGGCTGATTGGGCCCGTGCGGCGGTGAGGCCTGTGGGCCTGGTCGCGCGCACGCCACCGGGCGGGGGCCCGTGCCACCCCGTGCCGATGGTTGGGCCGTGGCGTTGGTCGCGTGCCGCGCCACCGGTCGGGGGGTTCGTGTCGCTCTTGGGGGGGCGTCGGTGGGTCGTGGTCCTGGTCGTGCCCACACCATTGGTCGGAGGTCCGAGCCGCGGTAGGTTCCCCCTGGTCTTCCCTGGCCTTGGCCGCGGCTGCGCTGCCGCTTGGGTCGGGCCATGGTCCTCGTCACAGCCGCGCCGCCGGTCGCCAACAGGGCGAGCAAGGGCCGGTCACGTCCCCCGTTGAAATCGGACCGCTGGCCCCTTCGTTCGCCGCTGCCCCGTTGGTCACCCGAGGGGGCGCGTCCCGCGTCGGCCCCGGGCCGTTCCATCCCCGGTTCGTTAGGCCCTATCCCTTTGCCAGGCCCCTCCCTTCCTCCAACTGGCTGCCCACCTGGGCGGCAGGCCGCCCGGGCGGCCCAGCTGTAGTCCTGCTGCCCCGCCTCACCCCGTCGCCTACCGCTCAGTCCCTGCCGTCACGCCCCCATCGCTCCGCTCCCCGCCCGTGGCCGCAGCCCCGCCTCCGCGTCCTCTCGCACCTGGCCCGCGACTCACCTCGTGCCACGCCCGTAGCTGCCGCGAGCCACGCCTCGCCCGTCCCCTCGCACGTGGTCCACGCCACGCCTCGTGCACCTGTGATTCCCGTAGAATCTTCGGATGCCCACTTCCATACCCATCCCCAAGGCGGAGCTGCACCTTCACATCGAAGGCACCCTCGAACCGGAGCTGGCCTTCGCGCTCGCCGCTCGCAATGGGGTCACGCTCAGCCACGACGACACCCTCGCGCTGCGCAGCGCCTTCGCCTTCGAGGACCTCCAGTCCTTCCTGGACCTCTACTACGAGCTGATGGCGGTCCTGCGCACGGAGCGTGATTTCGAGGAGCTTGCCGACGCGTATCTGGAGCGGGCGGCCGCGCAGGGGGTGCGGCATGCCGAGATCTTCTTCGACCCGCAGGCTCACACCTCGCGCGGAGTGCCGTTCGGGACCGTCGTGGAAGGGCTCGTGCGGGCGCTCGATCGGTCGGTTGAGCGGTACGGGATGAGCACCCGGCTCATCATGTGCTTCCTGCGCGACCAGCCTGTCGCCTCCGCGCTCGCGACGCTGGCCGAGGCCGAGCCGTATCTCGACCGCATCACCGGCGTCGGTCTCGACTCGGCGGAGCTGGGCAATCCGCCGGGGCCCTTCCGCGAGGTGTACGAGCGGGCCGCCGCGCTCGGGCTGCACCGGGTCGCGCACGCGGGCGAGGAGGGCGGCCCCGAGTACGTCACCGAGGCGCTCGACGCACTCGGTGTGGAGCGCGTCGACCACGGGCGCCGCGTCCTGGAGGACTCCGCGCTCGTCGCACGGCTCGTCCGCGAGCAGATCCCGCTGACGCTGTGCCCGCTCTCGAACGTGCGGCTGCGCGGAATCGACACGATGGAGCAGCACCCCCTGCGGGACATGCTCGACGCGGGCCTGAAGTGCACCGTGAACTCCGACGACCCCTCCTACTTCGGCGGCTACGCGCAGGACAACTTCGACGCCGTCCGAACGGCGCTCGGTCTCACCGAGGACCAGGAGCGCACCCTCGCCCGCAACTCCTTCGAGGCCGCCTTCCTGGAGGACGACGAGGACCTGCGCACGCGATACCTCAAGGCCGTCGAGGAATACCGCTTCCAGGGCTGAGACGGAGACGGCGCGGGGAGGGGGCGGGCTGTCGCTACGGGTACGGACGGCCCCCTTCTCCTCGTATCCTCGCCGCCCTGCGCCGCCGCGCCGCGTCTGTCGCGTCCGCCCCTGCGCCGCCGAGCCCGCCGAGCCCGCCGCGCCGCGCAGCCGCGCCCACGCCCCGCCCTCGCCGTGCTCACCGAGCGGTCGGCGCCGTCGAGTTCGCCGCTGTCGCGCCTGCCGGGTCCGCTCGCGCCCTCGCATCCCCCGTGACCCTCCCGGCCCCTACCCCCACCCCTCCGGTCCACCGCATCTGCCGCTGCGCTCCCCGCTGCCGCGCGCCCGCCCAGCGCCCGGCGCGTCGAACTCACCCGGCGGCGCGCCCGTAGCGCCATCCGCCGTCACGCGCCGCGACGCCGTGCCCGGACTGCCGCGCCTCCCGGCGCCGCCGAGGCCCCCCGCCCCGCCACGCCCGCCGTGTGCCGCCCCCGCCCCCCTTCAACCCCCCACCCGCTCCGCTCCCGCCGTGCCGAAGTCGGCGCGGGCGGGGTCGGGCGCCGGGACAGGGATCTCCGTGATCGTCTGTTCGGGGGCGCCGATCCGCGGGATCGTGCCGGAGGGGGCGCCGGCGCGGGCCGCGACCAGGGCGGCGCTCGGGCCGCCTCTGCGGCGTACCGCGCCCGGCAGGAGCGGGCGCCCGCCCGTGTGGAGCGCGACGGCCGTGAGGGGCACCGCGAGGAGGAGCAGGGCACCCGCGAGTACGAGGCCCATGCCGGTGAAGCCCGCCGACTCGACGAGCAGGCTGCCGGTGACCGGGCCGCAGGCCACGCCGAGCGCGGACGCCGAGCCGACGAGCACCGCCCAGCGCCCGCGCGGGTCGAGCGAGGCGGCGAGGCCGATGAGGTAGGAGAGGACGACCGGGTAGCCGGTGTTCCACAGCACTTCGCCGCCCGCGAAGGTCCCGAGCCCGCGCGCCGACGCGCTCACCGCGATGCACGCGGCGATCACGACCGTGCCGAGTCCGATCGGGGCCGCGCGTCCGGCCCGCGAGCCCAGCGCTCCCGCGCCGAGCACTCCGAGGAGCCCGCCGCCGAGCGCGACGGCGAAGACCACACCGACCGCGACCTCGCCGAGCCCCGCCTGCTCCGTGCCGATCCGCCCGCTCACGCCCCACAGCGCGTTCTGCGCGAGTGACCAGCCCGCGACCGAGAGCGCGAGGACGAGCCCGGAGCGGCGATGGGGGAGCCGCCCTGTGGTCACCGGGACCGTGCTGTCCGCCGGGCGGGAGCCGGCGAGCCCGCGCGTCGCGGGCCACACGAGCAGCGGCACGACGGCGAGCGCGAGCAGCGGAAGCCGGTGGCCCGGGCCGAAGTGGGGGAGTGTCAGGTAGAGCGCCCCCGCGGCGGCCGAGACGGAGAGGAGTCCGGCCGACGAGGCGCGGTGCGGGTCGCGCAGCGACGCGATGCCGGAGGCGGCGACGGTCGTCGCCGTGCCCGAGCCGAAGCCGCCGAGCACGACACCGAGCACGACGAGCGGCAGCACGCCGCTGAGCGCGGCGAGCCCGTAGCCGAGCGCGGACAGGAGCAGCCCGGCGCGCGCGACGCGGCGCGCCCCGAAGCGTTCGACGCGGGAGGCGAGCGTGAATCCGGCGCTCGCCGAGCCGAGCAGCAGTCCGCTGCCGACGAGTCCGGCCTGCGCGGGGGTGAGACCGAGCCCCGAACCGATGCGCGGGACGACGGTGGGCAGCAGGTAGGAGGCGAGATAGCCGCCCGTGAAGAGGGCGACGAGGGGCCTGGGGGAGCGCGGAGACACGGGCGGCTCCAGAGCGGGTGCGAAGCGATGGGGGGAGGGCCCTTCCCGCGGTTCGGGGCAGCACGAGGCAACCCGGAAGGGCGGTATGGGGAAAGGGAGTTCGCCACCGAACGCCGGGGCCTCGGGGCCGGTGGGAGGGCCGGTGCCGGGGCTGTGCGACGGGTGCGCGAGGCAATTTGTATCAAGCGGTTTCGGCACCCGAAAGCCGGGCTGATGTGAGTCAGGTCACGTGATGTTTGCTATGGGGCGGAAGGGGTAAGCGGGCCGGTTCGCTCGCCCAGGACGGCGCGGAAGAGGGGCCGTCAACTCCTCTTTCGCTAGCCCGAGTTGTCGTATGCGCCCGAAGTGCGCCGGGTCCGGGAGCCCTCGTGCGCTGCTCCGCTCCCTCGTGCCTCAGCGGCCGACGACACGCACCGCACCGGGCCCGTCCCGCAGCCCCGGCCTCCGGGCCAGATTTTCGCCACGCAGGCCGGGCTCACCCCACAGCCGCGCCCCCAGGCGCCCCCCACCGCCACGCCCGGGCCCACCCCCCAGCCACACCCCCCGGGCCCACCTCACAGCCGCGCCCCACCCGGCTCAGCCCTTCGCCGCGCACTCCAGGATGCGGGCCGCCACCGCCGGGGAGTCCACCAGCGGATGAAGGGCCAGCGCGCGCAGGGCCGCCGTGCGGTCCTTGAAGAGCGCCGCCTCGATCGTCGCCCGCTCGACCGCCTTGAGCTGGAGCATCAGCCCGAGTTCGGCCTCGCCGAGCGGGGCGCACGGCAGGGGGTGCGCGCCGCGCGCGTCCACCTCGCACACCGTCTCGATGACGGCGTCCGGCGGCAGCTGGGGCACCGTCGTCCCGTTCGGCACGTTCAGGATCAGCCGTGTGCCGCGCGCGTCACCCGCGATCGCCCGCATCAGCGCGAGCGCCACCTGGTCGTAGCCGCCGCCCGCCAGGTCCTCCTCGTCGCGCTCCCAGCCGCCGCTCGCCTCGCGGCTCTCCGCCATGTACGTCTCCTCGCGCTCCCTGCGCGTCGCCTCCCACAGCGCGTACGCGCGGGAGGGCTCGCGCGCGGCGGCCGCGAAGAACGCCTCCTGCTGCTCGCGCAGGAACTCCCCGCGCGTCGCGCCAGCGGCGCGCACCGCGGCGAGCGCCTCGCGGCGGAAGTAGTAGTAGTGCAGGTACTCGTTGGGCAGCGAGCCGAGCGCGCGCAGCCAGTCGGCGCCGAAGAGCCGCCCCTCCTCGAAGGACTCCAGGGCCGTACGGTCCGCGAGCAGCGCTTCGAGCAGGTCCGTGCCGTCCGCCGCGCGCAGGGCGCGCAGCCAGCCGAGGTGGTTGAGCCCGACGTACTCGTACGAGACGGAGCCCGGCGCCGCCCCGGCCGCGCGGGCCGCGCGCCGGACGAGACCGACGGGCGAGTCGCAGATGCCGATGACGCGCTCACCGAGCACCCCCGCCATCGCCTCCGTCACGGTCCCCGCCGGGTTGGTGAAGTTGATGACCCAGGCCTCGGGGGCCACGGCCCGTACCCGCTCCGCGATCTCGACCGCGACCGGCACCGTGCGCAGTCCGTAGAGGACTCCGCCCGCGCCGACCGTCTCCTGACCGAGCACGCCCTCGGCGAGCGGTACCCGCTCGTCGGCGACACGCCCGGCGGTGCCGCCGACGCGGATCGCGGAGAAGACGAAGTCGGCGCCGCGCAGCGCCTCGTCGAGGTCACCGGCGGTGCGGACGCGGGGGCCGCCGCCGGGAAGCTGCTCCAGGACCGCGCGGATCACACCGAGGCGCACCGGGTCGCTGTCGTGGAGCGTCAGCTCGTCGACCTCGCCGCCCGCCAGTGCCCCGTACACGAGCGGCACCCGGAAGCCGCCACCGCCCAGAATCGTCAGCCTCATGATCCGGAACGTACCCCACGGCGCGCTCCTCGCACCCCGCGCCCATCGGGCACACTGGCCGCAATCGCACCGACCAGGGGAGGCACGCACCGTGAGCACCGATCCGTACGGAACCGGTCCCGCCACCCCCCGCGCCGCCGCCCGCCTCGACCCGTGCGCGGCCCCGCGTATCGACCCGCTCGCCGCGATCCGCGACCCCGCCGGGCCCGTCTGCGACGTCTACCTCACCGGGACCGTCTTCCTTGACATCATCTTCACCGGGCTCGACTCCGCGCCCGTGCGCGGCACCGAGTCCTGGGCGCGGGGCATGGGCTCCAGCCCCGGCGGTGTCGCGAACATGGCGACCGCGCTCGCCCGGCTCGGGCTGCGCACCTCGCTCGCGGCGGCGTTCGGCGACGACC
This sequence comes from Streptomyces sp. NRRL F-5630, assembly GCF_000719475.1. GTDB lineage: Bacteria > Actinomycetota > Actinomycetes > Streptomycetales > Streptomycetaceae > Streptomyces. The sequence goes on from NZ_JOGO01000013.1 coordinate 42,456, forward strand.
ACTACGGCGAGTACTGCTGGGACGCGCTCGCGCAGGGCGAGGGCATCGACCTGACGCCCTCGCGGCGCGTCGCGGGCTGGCACTCGCCCGTGACGGTCTCGATGGCCTACGAGGGCGAGCGGACGATGGTCTCGCACGGGCACGACGCGCCGATCCCCGCGCCCGCGCCCGAGGACGTGCCGCCCGCGCGCGCCGCCGTCGCCTCGCTCGCGCCGGGGCGCCCCGCGCCGTGGATCGCGCACACCGCCGCGCGCGGCACCCGTGTCTTCGCCGATGTCGGCTGGGACGAGTCGGGACGCTGGGACCTCGGGGCCCTCGGCGACCTCGGTCATTGCGAGGCGTTCCTGCCGAACGCGGAGGAGGCGATGCGCTACACGCGGACCGAGAGCCCGCGCGCCGCCGCGCACGCCCTCGCCGAACACGTCCCCCTCGCCGTCGTCACACTCGGTACGGAGGGCGCGTACGCGGTCGACGCGCGGACGGGCGAGAGCGCCGACGTCCCCGCGATCCGCGTCCCGGCGCTCGACCCGACGGGCGCGGGGGACGTCTTCGTCGCCGGCTTCCTCACCGGCAGCCTCGCCGGCTGGCCGCTCGCCGACCGCCTCGCCTTCGCGGGTCTGACCGCCGCGCTCTCCGTCCAGGAGTTCGGCGGCTCGCTCTCGGCCCCCGGCTGGGCGGAGGTCGCCACGTGGTGGCGCCACGTCCAGGCGTACGACGACCAGGACCCGGCGGCGCTGCGCCGCTACGCCTTCCTCGACGCCCTCCTGCCGGGAGCGGGCACGAGCGCGACCTGGCCCCGGCGCCGCGCGGTGCCGACGATCGGCTTCCGGGCGGGAGGCGGGGGAGCGGGCTGAGACGCGGCGGCCCGGCGCGCGGGCGGCCTCACGCGCGCGGCCCCCGCTCGGCGCCGCCGTGCCCCGTACCGTCTCCCGCCCGCCGGGCCGCCGTCTCCTCCCGTGCCGCCGTCTCGGCCTGTACCAGCCGGGGCTCCCAGTACCGCGCCTGGGCGGTCGTCAGCAGCGGCAGTCCCGCCCCCACGAGCAGCGCGCCGAGCGCCCACCACCCGGACATCGCTCCACTCACCAGTCCCCAGCACCCGGCGCCCACCGCCAGGACCGCGCAGCCCCGGGCGCCCCACCGCTGGTTGCGCAACAACACGCGGCGCCGGGCCGCGACCCGCGCGAGCAGTTCCGGGCACGCGGTCGCCTCGCCCCGGCGCAGGGCTCGCTCCAGGGCCGCGTGCTTTTCCCGGGGGACCCCGGCGGCACGCGCTCCGAGCCGGTCGGCGAAGAAGGTCTGGCAGACGGCCCACAACGGTGCGTAGACGAGCCACCAGGCTGCGCGCTCCCAGCCCAGCCACACTCCGGCGATCAGCCAGAGGAGGGCGGCGATCCCCAGGTGCGCCCCGAACACCGCCCAGCGGCCCACCTTTTCTCCGCCCCGCCGTCCGTCGCCCATGCGCGTCCCCCCGTCCGGACACCGCAGGTACCCCCTCCCGCTGCCGGAAACCCTCCCGGAAGCCCTTCCGGAAACCCGTGCGCCCCGCGAGGGAAAAGGCCTGCGGTGTTGTCGGCGAGGGGTCGTAGGCTTGGGCCAAGAGGTTTTCGACCGGCGAGGACCTGACACAGGAGGTATGCGCAGGCCACAGTGCCGGCCCATGACTCAGACACCCACAGCCCACAGCCCTGAGCGTTCCACCGCTCGCATCACCGTCCCGGCGAAGCACCCCATGGTGACGGTCCTCGGCTCGGGCGATTCGCTGCTCCGCGTCATCGAGAGCGCCTTCCCCGGCACGGACATCCACGTCCGGGGCAACGAGATCAGCGCTCAGGGACCCGCCGCCGACATCGCCCTCCTCCAGCGCCTCTTCGACGAGATGCTCCTCGTGCTGCGCAGCGGACAGCCGATGACCGAGGACGCCGTCGAGCGTTCCATCGCGATGCTCCGCGCGAGCGGCGCGGGCGAGCCAGGGGGTGAGGAGCACCCCGCCGAGGTCCTCACCCAGAACATCCTCTCCTCGCGCGGGCGCACCATCCGCCCCAAGACGCTCAACCAGAAGCACTACGTCGACGCCATCGACAAGCACACGATCGTCTTCGGCATCGGCCCCGCCGGTACCGGCAAGACGTACCTGGCGATGGCCAAGGCCGTGCAGGCCCTCCAGTCGAAGCAGGTCAGCCGCATCATCCTGACCCGCCCGGCCGTCGAGGCCGGCGAACGCCTCGGCTTCCTGCCCGGCACGCTCTACGAGAAGATCGACCCCTATCTGCGTCCCCTGTACGACGCCCTGCACGACATGCTCGACCCCGACTCCATCCCGCGCCTCATGGCGGCCGGGACGATCGAGGTCGCGCCGCTGGCGTACATGCGCGGTCGCACGCTGAACGACGCCTTCATCATTCTCGACGAGGCGCAGAACACGAATCCCGAGCAGATGAAGATGTTCCTCACCCGCCTCGGCTTCGAGTCCAAGATCGTCATCACCGGCGACGTCACGCAGGTCGACCTGCCCGGCGGGACGAAGAGCGGGCTGCGGCAGGTGCAGGAGATCCTGGAGGGCGTGGACGAGGTCGCGTTCTCGCGGCTCAGCTCGCAGGACGTCGTCCGGCACAAACTCGTGGGCCGGATCGTTGACGCGTACGAGAAGTACGACCATGCCCACGAGCGCGAGCAGGACCAGAGCCGCCGGAGCGGCGGGCGCGCGCGGGGCGGCCACGACGGAAACGGGAAGTAGACCGACCAGCACCATGTCGATCGACGTCAACAACGAGTCCGGCACCGAGGCCGACGAGGAAGCCATCCTCGACATCGCCCGGTACGCCCTCGGCCGCATGCGCATCCACCCGCTCTCCGAGCTGTCGGTGATCCTCGTGGACGGCCCCGCGATGGAACAGCTCCACATGCAGTGGATGGACCTCCCGGGGCCCACCGATGTCATGTCCTTCCCGATGGACGAGCTGCGTCCCCCGGCGAAGGACGACGAGGAGCCCCCGCAGGGGCTGCTCGGCGACATCGTGCTGTGCCCCGAGGTCGCCGAGCGCCAGGGCCGCGAGGCGCCCACGGAGCACTCCATGGACGAGGAACTGCAACTCCTCACCGTCCACGGAGTGCTCCACCTGCTCGGCTACGACCACGAGGAGCCCGACGAGAAGGCCGAGATGTTCGGTCTCCAGCAGGCCATCGTGGACGGCTGGCGCGGGGAGCGCGGGCTCACCGGAGCCTCGCCGGCCCCGACGGTGTCATGAGCGCGCGAACCGACGGCGTGGTGAGCGCCGTCCCCGACCGCGTCCTGAGGCCGGGCCCCGGCGGTGCCCCGCGCGCCACCCGGGCCGACCGTTTCCCGGGCGCCGGGCCGGCCCGCGCCACGCACCGGCGAGAGCCGGGCTGTCCGGGGGGCGTCGCGTGAGCTACCAGCTGATCAGCGGCGCCGTCGCGCTCGTCGTCGTGGCCTGGCTCGCCGCCTGCGCCGAGGCCGGGCTCGCGCGCGTCTCCAGCTTCCGCGCCGAGGAGGCCGTACGGTCCGGGCGGCGCGGCAGCGCGCGCCTCGCCCAGGTCGCCGCCGACCCCACCCGCTACCTCAACGTGGCCCTGCTCGTCCGGGTGGCCTGCGAAATGGCGGCGGCGGCCCTCGTCACGTACGCCTGCCTGAAGGCGTTCGACGAGACGTGGTCCGCGCTGCTCGTCGCCATCGCCGTGATGGTCCTCGTCAGCTACGTCGCCGTCGGCGTCTCGCCGCGCACGATCGGCCGCCAGCACCCGCTCAACACGGCGACGGTCGCGAGCTACGTCCTCGTACCGCTCGCCAAGGTCATGGGTCCCGTGCCCCCGCTCCTCATCCTCATCGGCAACGCGCTCACGCCCGGCAAGGGCTTCCGGCGCGGTCCCTTCGCCTCCGAGGCCGAACTGCGGGCGCTCGTGGACCTCGCCGAGAAGGAGTCGCTCATCGAGGACGAGGAGCGCCGCATGGTGCACTCGGTCTTCGAACTGGGCGACACGCTCGTGCGCGAGGTCATGGTGCCCCGCACCGACCTCGTGTCGATCGAGCGGTTCAAGACGATCCGGCAGGCGCTCACGCTCGCGCTGCGCTCCGGCTTCTCGCGGATGCCGGTCACGGGCGAGAGCGAGGACGATGTCGTCGGGATCGTCTACCTCAAGGACCTCGCCCGCAAGACGCACATCAGCCGCGACGCCGAGTCCGAGCTGGTCTCGACCGCGATGCGCCCGGCGACCTTCGTGCCCGACACGAAGAACGCGGGCGACCTGCTCCGCGAGATGCAGCAGGAGCGCAGCCACGTCGCCGTCGTCATCGACGAGTACGGCGGCACGGCGGGGATCGTCACGATCGAGGACATCCTGGAGGAGATCGTCGGCGAGATCACCGACGAGTACGACCGCGAACTGCCTCCCGTGGAGGATCTCGGCGAGGGTCGCCACCGTGTCACCGCGCGCCTGGGAACGGACGACCTCGGCGAGCTGTACGGCATCGAGGAGTACGACGACGAGGACGTCGAGACCGTCGGCGGGCTCCTCGCCAAGGCACTGGGCCGCGTCCCCATCGCGGAGTCCTCGGCCGTCGTCGCGCTCCCCGACGGGCGCGAGCTGCGCCTGACGGCGGAGTCCTCGGCGGGCCGCCGCAACAAGATCGTCACGGTGCTCGTGGAGCCTGTCGGCGAGGGTGCGGAGCCCCGCGCGGAAGACGCGCTGAGCAAGGAGAACGCGGGATGAAACCGGCGGCGCTGCGCGCGCTGTGCCTGTCCTTCAACGCGGCGGTCGAGGAGTTCCCGTTCACCCCGGAGATCTCGGTCTTCAAGGTCAACGGGAAGGTCTTCGCCCTCACCGACCTCGGCGCCGAGCCCCTCACGGTCTCGCTCAAGTGCGAGCCCGAGGAGGCGGTGCGGCTGCGCGAGGCCCACCCGGATGCCGTCGTGCCGGGGTGGCACCTCAACAAGCGGCACTGGAACACGGTGACGGTGGGCGCACTGCCCGCCGCGCGGGTGCGGGAGATGGTGGAGGACTCGTACGACCTGGTGGTGGCGAAGCTGCCGAGGGCGGAGAGGCTGAAACTGGACCGGCCGTGAGCCACGGTGTCCGGTACGCCTGATCCGGTACGGGGGCGAGGGCAGCCAGCGCACCGGCTCTCGCGGAGGCGGGGGACCGGGACGGGGCGCCGAGGGCGGGGCGCGTGGTCGCGTCGCGCGTCGGGGCTCGCGCGTGGGGGCGTCGCACGGCTCCGTATGCTCGGCGGCATGAGTGAGAGCAGCGCGCTGGACCCCGAGGACGCCAAGATCATCACGCTCGCCCGTTCCGCGCGGGCCCGCAACCAGGTGCCGGAGGGCGCGGCGGTGCGGGACGAGACGGGGCGCACGTACGTGGCCGGGACCGTCGCCCTGCCGAGCCTCGCGCTGAGCGCGCTGCGCACGGCGGTCGCGATGGCGGTCGCCAGCGGCGCGGAGTCGCTGGAGGCGGCGGCGGTCGTGACGGCCGCCGAGTCCCTTCCGGCCGAGGACCTCGCGGCGGTCGCCGACCTCGGCGGCGCCGGTACGCCGGTCTTCCTGGCGGGCCCCGACGCGGTGCTGCGGGAACGGCTCGCGGCGGGCTGAGCGGCGGGGACGGCGGAGGACGGTACGGGGGCCGGGCGGTGGGTGCGGGTAGCGGCTCGGCCCGATCGGGTGGCTGTGCCGGGGCCCAAGTCGGCCCCACCGGAGGGCGGCGCGCGGTTCCGCCGGAGGGCTCAGGTCGGGCTTCGCCGCACAGGCACGGCGGCTCTTCCGCACCGGGCGCGGCGGCTTCGCCGGGAGGTGCGGGGCGGCCCCGGTCGGCGGCACTCGGCGGATCGGGGAGAATGGGCCGTATGAGCGAACCCTCCACCGCCCCCGCCGCCCCGCACCGCGCGGGTTTCGCGTGCTTCGTCGGCCGTCCCAACGCGGGGAAGTCGACCCTGACCAACGCACTCGTGGGGCAGAAGGTCGCCATCACCTCGAACCGCCCGCAGACCACGCGGCACACGGTGCGCGGCATCGTGCACCGTCCGGAAGCGCAGCTGATCCTGGTCGACACCCCCGGGCTGCACAAGCCGCGCACGCTTCTCGGCGAGCGGCTCAACGATGTCGTCCGGGCCACCTGGGCCGAGGTCGACGTGATCGGTTTCTGCCTCCCCGCCGATCAGAAGATCGGGCCCGGTGACCGCTTCATCGCCAAGGAACTCGCCGGGATCAAGCGGACCCCGAAGGTCGCGATCGTCACGAAGACGGACCTCGTCGACAGCAAGCGGCTCGCCGAGCAGCTCATGGCGATCGACGCGCTCGGCCGCGAGCTGGGCTTCGAGTGGGCCGAGATCGTGCCCGTCTCCGCCGTCGAGGGCAAGCAGGTCTCGCTCCTCGCCGACCTCCTCGTCCCGCTCCTCCCCGAGAGCCCCCAGCTCTACCCGGAGGGCGACCTCACCGACGAGCCCGAGCAGGTCATGGTCGCCGAGCTGATCCGTGAGGCGGCGCTCGAAGGCGTACGGGACGAGCTTCCGCACTCGATCGCGGTGGTCGTCGAGGAGATGAACCCGCGCGAGGGCCGCCCGGCCGACAAGCCGCTGCTCGACATCCACGCGAACCTCTTCATCGAGCGCTCCAGCCAGAAGGGCATCGTCATCGGCCCGAAGGGCCAGCGGCTCAAGGACGTGGGCACGAAGTCGCGCCGCCAGATCGAGGCGCTGCTCGGCACGCCGGTCTTCCTGGACCTGCACGTGAAGATCGCCAAGGACTGGCAGCGCGACCCGAAGCAGCTCCGCCGACTGGGGTTCTAGGGCCAACGCCGTTCAGTTAGGGCGGGGCCCGGGACGTCAAGGGCGCCTCCGCGAAGTCCCGCACCGCAGCGCCCACGGCGCCCGGCACGCACTCGCGCCGCACCCGCCCCAGAACCGAGGGGATCCGGAAGCGGCACACCGAGAGCACGCACCGGACACGGCGAGCCCTCCACAGGACTTCGCGGACACCCCCTCACCCCGGACCAGCACGGACGGCCGGGACGGCCCGCTCACGGTCACGCGGGCCTGGACACGGTGCTCACGATCCGAGGGGCTACTCCCGGCCGGGGCGCGCCTCCGCAGCGCGCGGTCCCCGGGGGAAGCCCTGCCCCCGGGGACCGCCGCGCCTGCCACCGCTCCCGCTTCCCCCGCTCACGTCCCCCCGCCGCGTGCCCCGCGCCGACCCCGCCCCCCGGCCCACGGACCCGTCACGCCCCCCGCCCCGCTCCCGCCTCCCCCGCCTCCAGCAGGGTCGCCAGGCGCCGGAAGCCCACCGCCTCGTAGATCCGGGCCACTTCCTCGTCCGCAGCCGTGAGGAACATCGTGCGCAGGCGGCGGGAGCGGGCCTCCGCGATCAGGGTGCGCAGGACGGCGGAGGCGTGGCCCCTGCGGCGGGCCTCGGGGAGGGTGGCCACGGCGATGATCTCGGCGAGGTCGTCCAGCGTGTTGAACTGGCCCGTGGCGACGGGGCCTTCGGAGGTCTCGGCGATCGCGAGGACGCGGGTGCCCGCGTGGATGCGGCGGGCCGCCTCGGCGGCCTCGCGGCGCAGGCCGCCGGAGGCGAGGAGCACCGCGACGGAGGCGCGGCCCTCGGGGCCCCGGTCCGTGCCGGGGTAGGCGAAGCCGACGTGCGCGACGGCGATCGCGTGCTCGACGCGCCAGTCGTTCGACGCGAGGAGCCGGGCGTCGGACGGCGGCACGGGAGCGGACACCGCCGCGCGGGCGTCGTCCCCGCAGGGGTCGATGAGCAGCACCGGGCGCTCCCGGACGACCAGGCCCGCCTCCTCGCAGGCGGCCCGCAGCGCCGGAGCCGTCTCCGCCAGCCACTCCAGGCCGCGCGGCGCCTGCCGTTCCCGCTGGGTGCGCAGCAGGTCCGCCACCTCCGCCGCCGTGAAGGCCCGCCCCCGTTCGGCCGGGTGCGGGCGCGCGGGGAAGGCGCCCTGGTAGGGCTGAAGGTGCAGGACGAAGGGACCGTACCGCTCACGGACGCGGCACAACTGGCGCGCGACTGTCTCGTGGAACCACTCGACGCGCGCCACGACGGGATCGGTGGCGCCGCGCGGTGGTACGGGTCGTGAGGCCATGGAGGACATTCAAGCCCCCGGCCGGCGGACCCGTCGCCCCCCGCCAGCGGAGCCGTCGCCCCGGCCGGCGGACCCGTCGCCCCCGGCCGGCGGACCCGTCCGCTCAGGCCCCTTCCTTGAGCACCCTCCGGAACAGCTCGCGCTGGGCCTCGCCCAGCCGGGGGTCGGCCGCGTGCACGGTGCGGCCGTCGACGGTGAGCGTGTAGCGGAAGCCGTCGGGGACCCCGCTCGGGGGCTCGTCGGCGCCTTCGCGCAGCGCCTGTTCGGCGAGCGAGTGCCACCGGGACGCGTCCTCGGCGCCCTCCGCGCTGTCGGTGTCGATCACCCCCGTTCGCCGTCCGCCCGCGAAGCCGCCCGTCCGTGTCACCTCGATGCGCATACCCATGGACCTACCCCGTCCGCCGTGCCGAGCACCGTCCGCTGCCTGCGAAGCCCTCGCTCACGACAGGGAGACCCCCACCTCCGACCACGCCTTCGTGACTGCCTCCTTCTCGTCCGCGCCGTCCGCCGCCCTGCTCGTGAGCGCCGCGAACTCGGCGAAGTCCGCCGTCGAGGACAGCTCGCCGCCGGTGAGCACGTCGAACCAGATGCGCCCGGCCCGCTCCCAGGCGTAGCCGCCGAGCGAGGTGGCGAGGAGGTAGAAGGCGCGGTTGGGGATGCCCGAGTTGATGTGGACGCCCCCGTTGTCCTCCTCCGTCTCCACGTAGTCGTCCATCGAGGCGGGCTGCGGGTCCTTGCCGAGCACGTCGTCGTCGTACGCGGTGCCCGGAGCCTTCATCGAGCGCAGCGCGGTGCCCTCGACGCCGGGGGCGAGGAGTTCGTCGCCGATGAGCCAGTCCGCGTCCTCGGCGCGCTGCTGCTTCGCGTACTGCTTGACGAGGGAGCCGAAGACGTCCGAGACCGACTCGTTGAGCGCTCCGGCCTGCCCCTGGTACTCCAGGTTCGCCGTGTGCTGGGTGACGCCGTGGGTCAGTTCGTGGCCGATGACGTCGACGGGGAGGGTGAAGTCGAGGAAGATCTCGCCGTCGCCGTCGCCGAAGACCATCTGGTCGCCGTCCCAGAAGGCGTTGTTGTACTCGCGGTCGTAGTGGACGCTCGCGACGAGCGGCAGACCGCGCCCGTCGATGGAGTCGCGGCCGAAGACCTTGCGGTAGAGGTCGAAGGTCGCGCCGAGCCCCGCGTAGGCGCGGTTGACGCTCGCGTCGCGTGTCGGCTCCTGGCCCTCGGCGCGGACCTTGTGGCCGGGGAGGCGGATGCCGTGCCGGGCGTCGTAGATGGTGCGGTCCGGGGTCTCGGAGGCGGTCGGGTCCCCGGCCGGCGCGGCGAGTGTGCGCGCGAGCGCCGTCTGCCGCCGCTGGTGGCGGCGGCCCGCGTCCTCGTCGAGCGTGCGGCGCGCGGTGGCGTGGCCCGCCCGCGCGAGGTGGTCGAGCAGATGCGGGGGGACGATCGTGCAGAAGGGCTGGTGCGGGAGGTGAAGGTGAGTGTTCATGCACTCACGGTTACCCTGACCTTGCGTACTGTCACAAATCGTGCGGGACTTTCGTACGAACGAGGGACATATCACGGATGGAGGTTTGGATCATCCCAGTCCCGAGAGCTGATAATGGGACCGACGGAGCCGGACGATGGAGTCATGCCTCGTCCCGCATGGTGATACGGAGTCTCGCGCCTCGCGGGACTCGGCTAAGGTGCGGAGCATCATGCGTTTCGGGCTGCTTCTTCTTAGCTGCCGCGGCGAGGGTCTGTAGTCGTAGGCCGACCCCCTCCCCGCGGAGTGAGGTGTTGCGGTTTTTCCGCCCCGTCGGCCCCCTCAGCCTCAGCGGACTTCAGAGGAGCCCACGCACATGACCACGAGCGAGCCCACCGCCACCGTTCCCGCGCAGCAGAATGCCGCGGACGGCTCCGGACGGAAGCCCCTCAGCAACACCGCTCACCTCCAGGCCCCCTCCGGGATGCCCTTCCACCGCTACGGCCGCTACGAGCAGGTGGAGATCCCCGACCGCACGTGGCCCGAGAAGCGGATCACCAAGGCCCCCCGCTGGCTCTCCACCGACCTGCGCGACGGCAACCAGGCCCTGATCGACCCCATGTCGCCCGCCCGCAAGCGCGAGATGTTCGACCTGCTCGTCCGCATGGGCTACAAGGAGATCGAGGTCGGCTTCCCGTCCTCCGGGCAGACGGACTTCGACTTCGTGCGCTCCATCATCGAGGACCCCGAGGCGATCCCCGAGGACGTCACGATCTCCGTGCTGACGCAGGCCCGTGAGGAACTGATCGAGCGGACCGTCGAGTCGCTCGTCGGCGCCCGGCGCGCCAACGTCCACCTGTACAACGCCACCGCGCCCGTCTTCCGCGAGGTCGTCTTCCGGGGCAGCAAGGACGACATCAAGAAGATCGCCGTCGACGGCACCCGGCACGTCGTGGAGTACGCGGAGAAGCTGCTCGGCCCCGAGACCGTCTTCGGCTACCAGTACTCGCCGGAGATCTTCACGGACACCGAACTGGACTTCGCGCTGGAGGTCTGCGAGGCGGTCATGGAGGTGTGGCAGCCCGGTCCCGGCCGCGAGATCATCCTCAACCTGCCCGCCACCGTGGAGCGTTCGGCCCCCTCCACGTACGCCGACCGCTTCGAGTGGATGTCCCGGCACCTGTCCCACCGCGAGCACGTCGCGCTCTCCGCGCACCCCCACAACGACCGCGGCACCGCCGTCGCCGCCGCCGAACTCGCCGTCATGGCGGGCGCCGACCGCGTCGAGGGCTGCCTGTTCGGTCAGGGCGAGCGCACCGGGAACGTGGACCTGGTGACCCTCGGCATGAACCTCTTCTCGCAGGGCGTCGACCCGCAGATCGACTTCTCGGACATCGACGAGATCCGCCGCACCGCCGAGTACTGCAACCAGATGGAGGTGCACCCGCGTCACCCCTACGCGGGCGACCTCGTCTACACCGCCTTCTCCGGCTCCCACCAGGACGCCATCAAGAAGGGCTTCGAGGCGCTGGAGAACCGGGCCCGCGCCGAGGGCAAGGATGTCGGCGACGTCGAGTGGGCCGTGCCGTACCTGCCCATCGACCCGAAGGACGTGGGCCGTTCCTACGAGGCCGTGATCCGCGTCAACTCGCAGTCCGGCAAGGGCGGTATCGCGTACGTCCTCAAGAACGACCACAAGCTGGACCTGCCGCGCCGTATGCAGATCGAGTTCTCGCGCATCATCCAGGCGCGCACGGACGCCGAGGGCGGCGAGGTCACCCCGGCCGAGATCTGGGACGTCTTCCAGGACGAGTACCTGCCCCGCCCCGCCAACCCGTGGGGCCGCGTACAGGTACGCGCCGGGCAGACCACCGCGCAGACGGAGAACGGGCTGGACAAGCTCACCGTGCAGGCCGTGGTGGACGGTGTCGAGACCGAGCTGACCGGCAGCGGCAACGGCCCCATCTCCGCGTTCTTCGACGCGCTCCAGGGCGTCGGCATCGACGCCCGCCTGCTCGACTACCAGGAGCACACGCTGAGCGAGGGCGCGAGCGCGCAGGCCGCCTCGTACATCGAGTGCGCCGTCGGCGACCGCGTCCTGTGGGGCATCGGCATCGACGCCAACACCACGCGCGCCTCGCTCAAGGCGGTCGTCTCCGCGGTCAACCGCGCGGGCCGCTGAGCCCCTTGCCTCCGCGGGGGTGACCCGGGCGGTACGGGGATGACCTCCCCGTACCCCGCCACCCCCGCTCCGGGCGCGCCGCACGGGCCGCCGACCGCCTCCGTGCGACGCCCCCGGACCCGGCCGACTATCCCCTCGGCCGTCAACCGCCGTCCCCCACGCCTCACCCCCCGCGCGGGAGTTCGCGCTGTCATGACCACGCAGGCCCCGCAGGGTTCACGTCCTGTCGGGGCCTGCGGTCACTCTCGGCCAGGTATCGACCGAGTAACGCCGGGGTACTGACGTCATCACGGCGATGTGGCTAACATCACGCCAAGGCGTCGGACACCCGGCGCCACCGTGCGGGGCATCCCGGTCCCCGTGCGCACAACGGGTTCGCCCGTGGGCAGGACGAGCGCGGTGCGAGGACGCACGCGCGCCGAACAGGGAGGTGCGCCGTGGCACGAGCCGGAGGCAGGGGCGAGGACCGTCACCAGCGGTCGGGGACCGGACCACACCGCACGCCGCCCGCCCGCTACGGCCCGCTGCGGCTGCGGACGCGCTGGAACGTCGAGAGCGACGGCGAGTTCTTCTGCCCCGACTGCGGCGGCGACCGCGCCTACGTGCGCAAGACCGGGAACCAGTACGTCGCCTTCCTCGGTGTCCCGCTCCTCCCGCGCGGTACGACGGGCCCCGTCGTCGAGTGCGGTGCCTGCGCCGCCGAGTACGGCGTCGAAGCCCTCGAACACCCCACGACGGCCCGGTTCGGCGCCCTGCTGCGCGACGCCGTGCACACCGTCGTCGTCGCCGTGCTCGCCGCGAGCGGCACCGCCTCGCGCTCCACGATGGACGCCGCCGTCGCCACCGTCCGCGGCGCCGGCTGGACCGACTGCGAGGACGACCAGCTGTACGCCCTCATGCGCGCCCTCGCCGAGGACCCCGGCTCCCCGGTCTGTCCCGACGACCCCGCCGAGGCCGAGACCGCTGCCCTCACGCTGGCCATAGAGCTGCACGAGTCCCTCGACCCGCTCGCCCCGCACCTCGCGACACTCGGTCGCGCCTCGATCCTCCTCCAGGGCGCCCGCGTCGCCCTCGCCGACGGTCCCTACACCTCCGCCGAACGCGAGGCGCTGAACGTCGTGGGCGCGGCCCTGCTCCTGGACACGGACGAGGTCGGGCGGCTCCTGGAGGAGGCGAAGACGCCGTCCTGAGGCGGCGGTCCGGGCGGGGGAAGTGGGACATTCCAGGGAATCCGGGATTCCGCGGAGAACGCGTCAGTTCCCTTGTGCTGAAGGGGAGACGGCCGTCGGCGCGCGTTGTCCTGTCCCGCGGGGCGGTCTCGGAGAGCCGGGGGTTTCTCGCCCGGCGCGGCCACCGGCGCGGGACACGTGCGGGTTCCCGGAAAAGGTGACAGGTTCTGGCGGGATGGGCGTCCACGATGGACGGCATGGACCACATCACGCGGGAACAGCAGCAGTCTGCGGCGGCGGGGGAGCGGCCCCTCGCCGACAGGATCGCCCTCGTCGCGGGGGCGACGCGCGGGCTCGGCAGGGCGATCGCCGTCGCGCTCGGCGAGGCGGGGGCGACCGTCTACGTGACGGGCCGCACGACCCGTACGCACACGAGCGAGGTCGGGCGGCCCCAGGAGACGATCGAGGAGACCGGGGAACTCGTCACGGCCGCCGGGGGTACCGGGATCGCCGTGCCGACCGACCACCTCGACGAGGAGCGGGCCCGCGCGCTGTTCGCGCGGATCGAGGCGGACCACGGGCGGCTCGACATCCTCGTCAACGACCTGTGGGGCGGCGAACACCTCGTCGCGGAGCACGTGTTCGGCAAGAAGAGCTGGGAGACGCCGCTCGCGGACGGTCTGCGTATGCTCGATCTCGGCGTCCGCTCGCACGTCATCACGGCGGGCCTGGCGCTCCCGCTCCTGATCCGCTCCGACGGCCCCGTGCACGTCGAAGTGACGGACGGTACCGCCGAGTTCAACGAGCGGTTCCGGGACAACCTGTACTTCGACATCGCCAAGACCACCCCGCACCGCATCGCCTTCGCCCTCTCCGAGGAGCTGGCCCCCTTCAACGGGACGGCGCTCAGCGTGAGTCCGGGCTTCCTGCGCTCCGAGCAGATGCTCTCCTTCTTCGGCGTCACGGAGGAGAACTGGCGCGAAGCCGTCGCCCAGGAACCGCACTTCGCGATCGCCGAGTCCCCCTTCTACCTGGCCCGCGGCCTCGCCGCGCTGGCGGCCGACCCCCAGCGCGCCCGCTGGTCGGGCACCTCGGCGTCGAGCGCCGAACTCGCCAGCGCCTACGACCTGACCGACGTGGACGGCAGCCGCCCGGACTCCTTCGCGTACTTCCGGGACGTGGTGTTCGGGGGGAAGAAGGGGGTGGCGGAGGACTACCGGTAAGGCCCGAAGGGGGGGGCGGTGAGGAGCGGGGCCGCCAGGTGAGGGTGTGGGGGCGCCTGTGGGGCGGGGCGCCCGGTCACCGCCCACTGCCTGGCCGCCCACCGGCGACCGCCCGCCCCGGCCCGTCACCTCCGGAACGGCCCGTCCAGCGCCGCCCACTGGAGCAGCATCACCGTCTTCGCGTCCGCGATGCGGCCGTCGCGGATCATCGACAGCGCCTCCGCGAAGGGGAGTTCGAGTACCTCGATGTCCTCTCCCTCCTCCACGAGGCCGCCGCCGGGAGTCACGCGGTCCGCGGGGGTGTACGGGGCCGCGTAGAAGTGGAGGCGTTCCGTGACCGAGCCGGGGCTCATGTACGTGTCGTAGACGTGGGTCAGGCGGCCGAGGCGGACGCCGAGTTCCTCCTCCGCCTCCCGGCGGATCGCCGTCTCCGGGCTGTCCGCGTCGAGCAGGCCGGCCGCCGCTTCGACCAGCATCCCGTCCGGGTGCTCGTTCACGTAGGCCGGGTAGCGGAACTGACGCGTCAGCAGGACGCGTTGGCGCTCGGCGTCGTACGGGAGGACCACCGCGCCGTCGCCCCTGTCGTACGTCTCGCGCTCCTGGGTCTGCCAGCGGCCGTCCCTGCGGCGGTACGCGAATCGCGTACGGCGCAGGACGTGCCACCCTTGCGAGGTCAGCGCGACGTCCTCGACCACGACGTCCGGGTTGCGGTCGAGACCGCGCCCCGCCTGGTCGAGGCCGGTGCGGCCGCGGTGGTCGGGGATCTCGATGCCGGGGCGTTCTGCCACGGTGGCTCCTGGGAGTGCGTCGGAAGGGCGGACGAGCGGTAGACTACGCGCAGGAACGTGCAAGAGCAGGAGAGAATGTGGATGCTTGCCGCTGAACGCCGCGATCACCTCCTCGGTCTGCTGACGAACGAGGGCAAGGTCATCGCGAAGGACGTCGCCGCGGACCTGGGTATCTCCGAGGACAGCGTGCGCCGCGACCTCCGCGACCTTGCCGCCGAGGGCCTGTGCCAACGCGTGTACGGGGGTGCCCTTCCCGTCTCGCCCGCCGTCGCCGGCTACACCGCGCGGCAGGCCGTCGCCCCGGACGGCAAGCGAAAAGTCGCCGCGCTCGCCGCGAAGCTCATCCGCCCTGGTGGCGCGGTCATCCTCGACGGCGGCACGACCGCCCTCGCGCTCGCCCGCGCCCTCCCGCACGAACTGCCCTGCACGGTCATCACGCACAGCCCCACGATCGCCGCCGCGCTCCTCGACCACCCGCGCGCTGAACTCTTCCTCCTCGGTGGCCGTCTCTTCAAGCACTCGGCGGTCACGTGCGGCGCCGCCGCCGTCGAGGCCGCGCAGAACGTCTCGGCCGACCTGTGCCTGCTCGGCGTCACCGGGGTCCATCCCGAGGTCGGCCTCACGACGGGCGACGCCGACGAGGCGGCCATGAAGCGCGCCCTCGCCTCGCGCGCCGCCGAGACCTACATCCTCGCCTCCTCCGAGAAGATCGGCACGGCCTCCCGCTTCCGCGTCCTGCCCTGGCAGAAGATCACCGGACTCATCACGGACGCCGCCCCCACCGACCCCGTGCTCGCCCGGCTCACGGGCCTGGGAGTGGAGATCCTGCGAGCGGGCTGAGGGCGGGGAGTGGCGGCACGGATTCCGAGTGGAGGTGCGGGTGCGGCTGCGGGTGGCGCTCGGTGCCAGGCGTTCGCGGTGGTGAGCGGGGGCGGGGGACGGATTCAGCCGGTCTCGGTGTGGAGCTGGCGGTTGCGGTAGCGGCCGGGGGTCTCGCCGACGAGGGCGGTGAACGCCTCGATGAAACTCGTCGCGTTGGCCCAGCCGCAGGCGAGAGCGGTGTCGGTGACGGACTTCCCCGCCGCGAGCCGGGCGAGCGCGTGGTGGACACGCAGTTGCGTGCGCCACTGGTGGAAACTCATCCGCAGTTCCTGCCCGAAGAGCCGGCTGAGCGTCCGCTCGCTCGCCCCGACCCGCGTGCCCAGTTCGGCGAGCGTCTGCTGGTTGGCGGGGTCGGCGTAGAGGATGCCGGTCAGCGCCCGCAGCCGGTCGTCGGCCGGCTCGGGCAGGTGGAGCGGCTGCTCGGGCGCCGCGGTGAGCTCGTCGACGACGACCGCCTGGAGCCGGTCGACCGCCTCCGGTGTCCGGCCGCAGGGCTCCGCCTCCGCCGCCCGCCCGCCCGGGCCCGCCTCCTCCGCCGTGAGCGCGAGCAGGGCCTCGCGGGCGAGCGCGGAGACGGTCAGCACGGCCGGATGCGCGGGAAGCCGGGCGGCGAGCGCGTCGAACAGGAAGAGGATTCGCATGTCCGCGTCGCCGTGCGCGGTGTGGTGGTGCGCGAAGGCCGCGGGGGTCCACGCCACCCGGGTCGGCGGGGCGATCCACGTACCGCCTGAGGTGGTCACCGAGAGCACGCCGGTGGCCGGATAGACCAGGTGACCGTGGTCGTGGGCGTGGGTGGGCAGCCGCTGCCCGTGCGCCAGGACGATGCGGCCGCGTTCCACGGGATGAAGATGGCGGGTTTCCCTCATAGGTTGGCATCCTATCGGTAGTCCGCCGTGCGGGCCTCGCCGGAGAGTGGACGGCATGAACAGCCCAGTGACCTCTCAGGCCCCGGTGGCGTCCCTTTCGGCGCCCCGGGAGCCGTCCCTCCCCGGTCCGGCCGGGGCGCGCACCGTGCGCGCCGCGGTCGCGTTCGGACTGGCCGCGCTGAACCTGCGCGTCGCCGTCGCGTCCCTTTCCCCCGTCCTGCGGGAGGTGCGGCACGACGAACACCTCTCGTCGTTCGGCGCCGGAGCCCTCTCGACGGTGCCGGTCGTCTGCTTCGGGGCCTTCGCGTACCTCGCGCCCCGGCTCACCCGCCGCTTCGGTCCCCACCGCCTGCTGTGGTGGGCCCTGCTCGCCATGGCCGGTGGCATCGTGCTGCGCTCGGTCCCGGGGGTGTTCGCCCTGTTCGGCGGGACCCTGATCGCCGGGGCGGCGATCGCGGTCGGCAACGTCCTCATGCCCCAGCTCATCAAGCACGACTTCGCCGGCCGCGCCGGGCTGATGCTCGCCTGCTACTCCCTGGCCCTGTCCGGCGGAGCCGCGCTCGCCGCGGGCGTGGTCGTCCCGCTGGAGTCGGCCACCGGCTGGGGCTGGCGGCAGGTGCTCGCGCTGATGGCGATCCCGGCCCTCGTCGCCGCCCTGGCCTGGCTCCCCGAACTGCGCCTGCCGGAGCGGCGTTCCGCGAACCGCCGACGACAGGGGCCGGTGGAGCGGGGCGGAGCCGACGCCGCCGCCCCCACGCTCAGGGCGCTGTGGCGCGACCGCACCGCCTGGGCGGTGACCCTCTACATGGGCCTCCAGTCCCTCGGCTACTACGCGATCCTCTCCTGGCTGCCGACGCTCCTCCAGGACCACGGCATGAGCGACAGCCAGGCCGGATGGATGCTCTCCTTCTCCAGCTTCCCCGGCATGGTCGCGTCCTTCGCGGCGCCCTGGTTGCAGCACCGGCTGCGCCCGGCCTTCCTCGCGCCGCTGGTGGGCGCCCTGCTGTGCGCGGCCGGTTTCGTCGGCCTGCTCACGTCCCCCGTGTCGGGCGCCTACCTCTGGATGACCCTCCTCGGACTGGGGCAGGGCCTCGCCATCGGCCTCGCCCTCGGCTACATCGTCGCCCGCTCGCCCGACGCGCACCACACGGGCCAGCTCTCGACGATGGCGCAGGGCGCGGGCTACCTCATCGCCTGCCTCGGCCCGCTCGGTCTCGGCCTGCTGCACTCCGTGAGCGGGGGATGGTCGCTGCCGATCGCGGTGCTGCTCGCCCTGCTCGTCGTGCAGACCGCCACAGCCTTCGGCGCGAGCCGCGACCGCCACGTCCTGGAGTCCTCCTGAGGAACCGGGGGCTCGGGGGGTAGTGAAGAGCCGGAACAAGCGGGGGACTTGTGTTCCGAAGGGGCGCGTCCGCCGGAACACGCGGCAGGGCCGCCCGTCTCCTCGCGATCCACGCGAACCCGTCGAGCGGTCTCCTGCCCCGGCGGGAGTGGCCCCGGGGCACCGCCCCGCCGCCTCCCCGCACGGGGGCTCCCGGTCCGCCGGGACCCCCGTTCCGCCTCTACACGTCGTGCCGTTCCCGCCCCGCCTCCAGCTCGGCGAGCTTCTGGAACTCGCCCAGGTCGTAGTTGGCGAGCGTCGAATCGAGATTGGTGAGGGCCCCGACGCGCTCGACGAAGCCCTCGGGCTCGTACTCGATCTGGAGCGTGACGCGGCTCTCCGTGGCGCTCAGCCGGTGGAAGGTGACCACCCCGGCGTGGTGCACGCCCTCGATCGTGCGCCAGGCGATGCGCTCGCCCGGGACGACCTCGGTCAGCTCGGCGACGAACTCCTTGTCCACGCCGGGCAGGGCGAGTTGCCAGACGAAGGTCACCTCGTCGGTGCGCTGGACGTGCTTGACGTGGCTGAGGAAGTCGGGCCAGCGCTCCACGTCCTCCCACAGCGCCCAGCTCACCGCCACCGGGGCCTTGATGTCGACAGCTTCGAGCAGAGAGGACGCCATGGGGAACTCCTTGTTCGCGGGGAGGGCCGGTCGGCCGCTCCCCGCGCGCGTACCCCGTCCCGCCCGGAACTTTCCGGGGCGTTCCTCGCCTCCTGCTCAGGGCGCCAGACCGGCGCTGGTCAGCCAGATGTGGGCGCATGTCGCCGACGCGTCCTGGAGCTTCTCGCCGGATTCCTGTGAGGCGTGGTAGAAGGTCCGCTCGATCATCCAGCACAGGGCGCGTGCCATCGCTGATGCCTGGTCGGGCGCGGTACCCGCCTGGATTCCGGCGCGTTCGAGTACGGCGGTGATGGCCGCGATGAACAGGTCGGCCGTGTGGTTCCACAGCTCGCCGATCTCCGGCACGGTCAACGACAGGTCGATCGCCGTGCGCATGACCAGGCCGTGCTCGTTCCACAGCTCGACCGTGCGCCCCATGGCTGCCGCGATGGCCCGGCGGGGCTCGTCGGCCTCAGCGGTGGCCCTCGACCGCTCCCACAGGTGCGCGACGGTCCGGGCCACGAGTGCCGTGACCACTTCCTGCTTGGAGCCGTAGTAGAAGTACAGCGCGCCGCGGGTGATGCCGGCGCCCTGGGCGATGTCGCCGACGGTCATGGCGTCGTAGCCCTTGCGCGCGAGCAGGGATTCGCAGGTGTCGAGGATGGCCCGCTCCCGGACATCGCCCTTGCGCTCGGTGGCGCGACGGCTCCGCGCGGGCTGGTGACCGGGCATCAGAGCTGCGCGCCGTCGGCGAAGTCGGTCGTGCGGGAGAGCGCCTCCCAGGCGCGGATGTCCTCGTCCACGGCCGTGCGGGCGGCGGTCACCAGTCGCAGCGCGTCCGAACCCAGGAGGAGGTGGGCGGGCGGCTGCTCGACCGAGGCGATGTGCACGAGGGCTTCCCCGGCCTTGGCCGGATTGCCCAGCTGGTTGCCGCTGGCCTTCTGCCGCGCTTCGCGGATGGGGCCGAACAGCGCGTCGTAGTCGTCGACGGTCCGCGCGGCGCGTGTCATGGACCGTCCGGCCCAGTCGGTGCGGAAGGAGCCGGGCTCGATCGCCGTCACGTGGATGCCGAACTGCGCGACCTCCTTGCCCAGCGCCTCCAGGATGCCTTCCAGAGCGAACTTGCTGCCGCAGTAGGCGGACATGCCGGGCACGGCCATGAGCCCGCCCATGGAGGTGACGGCCATCAGGTGTCCGCGGCGACGCCGGCGCATGGGGGGCAGCGCCGCCCGCAGCGTGGCCACCGCCCCGAACACGTTGACCTCGAACTGCCGCCGCACCTCGGCCAGCGGGGTTTCCTCGAAGGTGCCCTCCAGGCCGTAGCCCGCGTTGGCGACGACGACGTCCAGCGGGCCGACGCTCTGCTCCACCTCCGCGAGCACCCCGTGGACGGCGTCATCGTCCGTCACGTCCAGCAGGCGCCCGTGAGCGTCGCCGGGCCTGAGTTCCTCGAAGGCCCGCAGGTCCTTCTCGGAACGGACTGTGCCGACGACGGTGTGCCCCGCGGCCAGGGCGGCCTCGGCGAAGGCACGCCCGAGGCCCGTGCTGACGCCGGTGATGAGCCAGTTCTGCTTCCGCACTGTTCCTCCAGAGAGGTCTTGCGAGGAGCCGGAGCGCTCCTGGCGCCCAAAATTCTACACGGTGTCGATTTTTGCCGTCACGGTGTCGATTCCGGGCTCACCGGATGGGGCGCTCGCGGGGAGGAGCGCTCAAGGCAGCCTTGGCCTGGGCCGGCTCCTCCTGGGTGCAGGGGCGTCTGCTGGAGCATTACCCCCGCCACCGCTTGGTTGTGGCCGGCGCACTGGCGCAGGCAGCGGCAGTCGCCCTCGCGGTGGCCGGGACGCTTTCCGCAACGCCCGCGTACACCGCGGCATCGGCGATGGTCGTCGTGGCGATCGGCATGGGCATGTACGCCCCATCCCTCACCGCGCTGTCGCTCACTCACAGCCCACCCGGTCGGCAGGGCTACGCCGGCAGCGCGATGCAGACCAGCCAGAACCTTGGCCAGATAACGGTGTTGGGCCTCTCCTCCGCCTTGCTCAACGCCTGCCTCGGCGTCGGCTCGACCGATACCCTCGGCTACAGCGCCGCCTTCGGGGTGCTGCTCGCACCGTGCACCCTGGCGGCTCTGCTCGCCACCCGCGCGCGCAGCACCTGAGTCCCTGCCTCTCCCGGCAGTGCCGTCAGTTGTCCTCGGCGTCAGCGAGTCAGACGGGCACCGCCTGCCTCCGAAAACGGTCGACAAACGCTGTCCGTAAAGAGGCTCTGGCTCAACTTCCTTGCCGCCGGTATCGACCGTGATCGCGACGCCGTGATCGCCGGCCTCACTTTGCCCCGGAGTTTCGGCGTCGGCACGTCAACCGGAAGAAGATGCTCAGGCGGCAGATGTTCGGCCGGGCCGGCTTCGCTCCTGCGGAAAAGAGGTCTCCTGGCCAGGAGACCACACCCGCCCATAGCGCTCGTAACACGAACATGTGCGGGTCTTCTTGAGGCGTCTCCAGCAGATCAGGCTGCGGGCGAGGGAGACGAAGGTGTGGTGTAGATATCAGGGGGTCGGGAAAGCGGGTAGCGGTCGGCCCAGAGGTCTGGGATTCTCTTGCGTATCTCTTGGGTAGAGAAGCGGAGGGTCCGGTCGTTCGAGGGCGTCTCGGTCGGGCTCGTCAACTATCACCGAAAGCAGCGGCCCGCGAAGTATTTCCGTAGTGATTTCCTGGCCGACGCACCGGGCAATGACGTCCAGGCATGCAGCAATCGAGTCCATGCCGGCGGAGGTGAGTGCGTGGATCCTTTGGGAGAATTGGTGCGAGCTATGCCCACGGACGCTAGGTGGGTATCCCGGCTCGAACCACTCGATAACTCTTCCATTCACTACACAATGGAATACCGTCAGCGCTTTCGCTGTCCGGAATAGGATGATGGATTCGGTGTCTATAGACAGATCGCGCATCACTCCGTTCGTGAATCCGATTGGGTCCTCGAACTCGATACAAAAACCCCATTCGCCCAACGAACCCGAGCGCAGTACGGTGCCCAAAGGGGGAGCGTCGGGCGTGTCTTGTGAGAGTAGTTGTCTGGCCGCACCTTCGTCAGCCCTATAGATGCGGATTATCTCTGCTGGGCTTCTGTTCAAGGAGAGAGTCAAGTAGAATTGCTCGGAATCTCCCAAGCGCCAAGAATGAGACATCGATGTTCCCGTGAAGTGTGTGATGGCTGGCCCCGAACGCCCGCGGCAAGAATCGTCCCAGGTGAGCGGCGGGACATGTCGCTGTCAGGTTACGTCAGAGTAATCGGATACGAAGACGTGGGATGGGTCTTTTTCGATCAATCGCTGGTCTTGGGTGACGTTGCTTCACGCGCCATGCAGGCGCGGTTGAGCTGGTCGAAGGTGTCCCCGGTGAGGCGGTGACGGCAGGGAGCGAGGAAGGGGGTAGTCGGCTTGATGCCCAGCCGGGACAGGCCGAGGCTCGTTGCGGAGTCGTCGACGCTCCGTCTCGGCCGACTGTTCTTCCGCCCTGATTCTGCCTCGCATGGGTGGCGTACTGTCGTATCCGGCCGCTGCCGGGTGCTGAGGGACGGAGCTGTTATGGACCGCTTGTCCGAGGTGCTGAGCAGTGAGTACTTCTGTGTGACGGCGGTGCGGGGTCTCGCGTTGCCGGATCTCCTTGAGCGCTTGGAGGTCGTGCGCCAGGGGAATTTGCCGGAATACCGGCTGGATGAGGCGATCGGGCATCTGGGGTTCGACAGCTGGGGCGTCCGGATCTACGCGCCCGCCAGTGAGGAATGGGTCTACCTGGTCGACGTGAACGGACAAACGGGTGTCGCGCACATGGAGCCGGTGCTACGGCGGCTGTCCCGAGGAACGGAGGCGATCAGCGTGTGGTCACTTCTCGGCTCGACCACGCATGTGACCCAAGCTCGTGACGGCGAGATCATCGCTACCTGCGACACGTGGCTGTTCGAGCCTGCGAGCGGATCCGCCCCCGACCGCCTCAATGCGGCTCTGCGGCGTTCCGGCTTCTTTCTTGAGGATGAGCCGGAGGAATTCGACGACGCACGCGCGGCCCTGGAAGCGGTGGAGCATGAGTTCCGTCTTCGGGTGGAAGCCGGTGCTGTGATGGGGCCGCTGCCCACCGTTTTCATCTCCCCGCAACTGAGCTGAACGGCAGGCAGCGACTTTCACCGGTAGGTCAGGCCGATGTGACCCTGAGTCAGAAACCTGTCACGTCATCCGTGGAACTTCCAAGTGCCCCAAGGACGTGCAGGACGAGCCCTGTGACGAGTTCCCCTTCGCCGGTAGCCAGGAGAGCGG
The DNA here is from genome assembly GCF_000719475.1 of Streptomyces sp. NRRL F-5630. Taxonomy (GTDB): domain Bacteria; phylum Actinomycetota; class Actinomycetes; order Streptomycetales; family Streptomycetaceae; genus Streptomyces. The sequence goes on from NZ_JOGO01000013.1 coordinate 65,422, forward strand.
CGTCCTCAACTGCATCGCCCATGGCAAGGACCGCGCGCAGGTAACGGCAGTTCGCGCAGATATTACGGTGACTTGGTCACTGACTGGCCCACCGTGGCCACGCCCTCTCGGCACCTCACCGCGTGCGTACCGCGAACTGTTCCGGCGTGACGTGCGACGTGAGGTGGCCGCCGAGCGCTCGGGCCACGTCAGCGGTCCTCGCGCGGGTTGCTCAGTTCGATCAGGTTCTGGTCCGGGTCGCGGATGTAGACGCTGGTGATCGGCCCGGTGGCGCCGGTCCGTTCGACGGGCCCTTCCTCCACCCCGATCCCGTGGGCGCGCAGTTCGGAAACGACGTCCGCGAGGTCGTCGTCGACGATCAGGCACAGGTCGGCGCTGCCCGGCGTGGGACGGGCGGCCTTGGGCTCGAACTCGTGTCCCACCGGATGGAGGTTGATCTTGCTGACGCCGAAGGTGAGCGCTGTCCGGCCACCCGCGAAAGTGACGGCCCGCAGGCCGAGCCGCGCGTAGAAGGCCACGCTCACGTCGATGTCGGCCACGGTCAGGACCAGGTGGTCGAGCCGGTTGATCCTCATCGGCGCTCCTGCCAGTCGAGGGTGTCCGCACCCAGGGGCCGGGCCGGGCCGGGCGCCGGTGTGGGCATACCGCTGAAGCGCAACGGCAGACCTGGTTGGACGACCGTCCCGAACGGGCCTTCGGTGGTGACGACCGGGATCGACGACGTGGTCGGGCGGGGCAGGCCGGCGACGTCGGATCGCGGGAACTGGCCGAGGTCCTGCACCCACATGCACACCTGCGCCAGGTCCACGCGGACGCGCCAGGATCCGCCTTCGACGGCTCGTCGGCGTAGTGCCGCCACCATGGCCGCCGCACCGAGATACGCGGCCAGGTAGTCGTTGAGCAGATGCGTGGGCGGCAAGGACGGGCGATCGGTCCACTCCTCGTAGGAGAAGCCGGTCGCCGCGCAGGCGAGCTGATCGAACCCGCCGCGCTGACCCCACGGCCCGTCCGCTCCCCAGCAGTGGTACTGGACGGCAACGATTCCCGGCCGCATCCGCGCCACGTCCTCGGCCCCGAAGCCCCGGGCGGCCATGCCGCGATAGGAGTCGACATAGACGTCGGCTTGCGCGGCCAGGTCCTTCACCCGGGCCGCCTGGCCCGGGTCGCGCAGGTCGCAGAAGGCGTTGCGCTTACCGCCGCCGGTCAGGATCGCCATCGCGATCGGGTCCGGCAGGTCGGGCCGCGAGAGGTGCAGGGTGTCGGCACCGAACGTGCTCAGTAGCTGTGTGGACACCGGCCCGGCGATGACATGGGTGTTGTCCAGCACCCGCAGCCCGTGCAGCGGACCGCCCGGTCCGGCGGCGGGCAGGGGAACCGGGTCGGCGTCGGCGATCCGCTCGACCTGCACCACCGCACGGCCCAGCAGGTGCCGGCCTGCGGGATGGGAGCGCCACTCGTCCGCGGTGCGCACCACGGCGCACACGCCCCCGGCGTCGCACACCGCGTCCTCAAGAGCGAACGCGTCCCAGTGGGCGACCGCCTCGGCGATGCGGTCCTTGACGGGCGGCACGTTCAGCACCGTGCACACCGCATCGCGCTGCCGGGGGTACGTGGTGATGAGGAAGATCCACCGATCGTCGCGGGCCCGGTAGAAGTCGTTGTTCCCCAGCGCCGACGGGTCCTCCGCGATCCGTGCCGTCGGCACCCCGTTGGTGGTGCCGAGGTAGGCCGCGCGAAGCTGATCGATCGCCTGCTCGACACTGACCGACACCTGCTGCGGGGCGGCGCCGCCGTCCTCCAGGAGACCGGCGAGCTGGTGACCGAACGCGGCGATCGCCGCGGCCGACGCCTCGCCGAGACGGTGCACGGATGGCACGAGCGGATCCGCGCCGACGATCCCCACCGTCGATCGAGGCAGCCGCAGGGGGCTCAGCAGGCGGGTCAGGTCCGTGGCCGCCCGATGCGCGTTCATGGTCTGTGATGTCGAGGAAGTGGAGGTCACCTCCCGATTATGGGGACATCTGCGGCCACTCCTGCCTGGATTGCGCATATACGGAAGACTGCTGCCATGGCTCCTGCACCACCGCGTCATCGCACCGTGGCCCGCGTCGACCGCATTCTCGAGGTGGTGGCCCGCAACCATCGGCTCACCCTCAGCCAGATCGCGCACGCCACCCAGGCCCCGGTGAGTTCGACCAAGGACCTTCTGGATGAACTCACTGCCTGCGGCTATCTGGTGTGCCGCGCCAAACGCTACGAACCCGGACCACGGCCCTTCGTTCTCGGCCTCGTCGGCGAATGGGCGAGTCCGGCGGGCATCGACCACGCCGAGCTGGCCCGGCTCAGCGAGGCCGCCCGCGCACCCCTGCTGCTCGCCGTGCTCGCGGGAACCCAGGTGTACTACCTCGACCACGCCGGTCCCCGGGCTCCGAAGCGGCTGCAGGACCCTGTGGACCAGCACCAGCCGCGTACGGTCCTGCGCACGGCGGCGGGCCGATTGCTGCTCGCTCTCGGAGCACCTCTGGCATCGAACGTGCTCGTCGGCCTCAAGGACAGCGACCCGGCCGGCTTCGCCTCCTTCGAGCAGGAACTACCAGCCATCCGCCGCGCCCGCCTGGCCCGCAGCGACGGGCTGGCCGATCCTGACATTCGTGCCATCGCCGTCCCGGTGCAGGTCGGCGACCACGTACCGGCCGCCGTCGTCGTGACCGGCCGCCGCCGCGGCACCAACGACCGCAGCCTCGCACTCGACGCCGCCACTCGCCGATTGGCCACCGCGATGAGAGCCAGGAACGAAGGCGCCACGTGAGCGTTCCGTCGGCCTCCAAACGGAGAACCGTGCGTCATCGCTGATCACACCGACGGTTGATCAGCCCAGCGGGCTGCCGTGTGAGCGCTGGGGTCTGCGGCAGGCGCCCGTGGGAGGGGCGGCCATGTCGGAGTGCCGGCAAGCCTGTTGGCGACGGACAAGACCACTGTCACGCTCACGCCCTCGCCGGAGCCGGGGTCGCCGCCGGCTGACAAGCCCGGGAGCCCGTACCCGGTGGCGGCGAAGCGCGGCCGGACCGGCGTGGCGAAGGACGGGGCACGCCGAGCGATCCCCGGGATCGCGCCCCACCTGGCCGGTAGGCCGCTCCATCCGGCGCGATCGGTCGAGCTGGTGGCGGGTCAGGATGCGAGGGACCGTCGGGGCGGGTATGGCCAGGATCGGTCCGATGCGTGCGGGGCCGAGCTGGTCATCGGCGGCGTGCGCAACGGGCTGCCCGGGGACTCGCTCGTCGCGTTCGGCTGGGGTCACCTGATCGGGGTCCACCTTGAAGAAGCTCACTGTTCGGCGCTTTAGTGTCCGATCCGTGCGTATGGCGATGCCGACCCGCTTCCAGAGAGCCCCGCAGCACTGGGTGGCGAGGGCGCCTGCGCACGGCTCCGCACCCGAACAAGGAGTTACTCCATGCGCCTGCGCACTCCGCTGACGTCGATGGCCCTCGCGGCTGCTCTGCTCGGCCTTTCCGTCTCACCTTCCGCGGCCGTCGCCCCTTCCGTGAAGGGCCCCGGCGCCTTTGTCACCAACGGGGACCGCGTACACATCTCAAGTACCCCTCCCCGCACGGCATCCGCCCATGCCTGGTGGACACACGTCGCCGGCCCCGGCACCAAGGCCAGGGTCACCATCTGGCTCCAGGTGAAGGCTGCCAAGAAGGGCAGCAAGTGGCACTCCGTGGCGAAGAACTCGAAGAACCTCAAGTCCGGCAACGGCGGCAGCGGCCGCAGAGTCGTCGCACGCAAGAAGTGCGCGAACCAGAGCAAGCGCCAGTGGCGCACCATGATCGACGTGGACCTGATCGGCGTCGCTGACACCCCGGAGAAGGCGTACACCAAGGCGGTCACGCGTAAAGTGCGGAGCTTGAGGCCCCGAGCACGTAGCGCGCCATGCACGGAGAGCGGAAAGCGAACGCCGTGCCCCCGCGGAGGCGCCTATGAACTCGAGGCTCGACGCCGCTGATGAGGGGGTGGCCCCCCCGCCCCCACGGGTGCGGGGCCCCCGACCCGGGCCTTTCACCCGTTAGATCCTGGAGTAGGGACCATGAGCGACACCGGTCTGGACGCCACCTTCATCGTCGGGCTTCACGGAGTACTCGACAAGCACCCCTGGATCGAACAGGTCAACGCCGAATTCGATCTCGACGAGGACGTGTTCAGCCTCGCCGTGCGGCGCGCGTCCGCTTTCGCCTGGAGTTCCACGGCGTTGACCGACGAGCAGACCGCGAACCTCTGGGACCACAACGACGCCGGCGGCGACTGGACCCCGGACGGAGCCGTCCGTCAGCTCGCCTGGCTTCAGGCATCGCTTCCCCGGCCCGCCCACATGCCCGGAAGGGCTCGACGGGAACCTCGCCTGCCGGTCCTGCCCGTGCTCACCGTGCTCGTGGACGCGCTCCGCCGGGTGGGCACCGTGCGGCTCACCGGCACGCACACCCTCGCGCCGCTCCACCGCACGGGAGACGCGCGCGTCGCCCTCGCGGAGAACGCCGACTGGTACACCCTCGCCAATCCCGCCGACGCGACCACACTGACGGTCACGGTGTCCGCGCTTCCCTCGCTTCGCCTCGCCGAGCGGGCCGACGAGATCCGGGAAGCGGCGCTCGCCCGCACGTACGGCAACATGCGGGTGGCCACCCGCAAGCCCGCCACCGCGGCCGCGACGCCTGGGCTCGCCCGACCGCTCGCGGGGATGGTGCAGGCCGAGCGCCTGCGCCTCGCACTCGCCTTCCGGTGCGATGTACGGGAGTGGACCACCGACGTGGCGGCTTGGACGACCGAGGTCTTCGCGGACTCGATCCGGGCGGTGACCGGGCTCTCCGGCCTTGTCCTCATCGCGGTGTCTTCGGACCCGGCCGCGGCCTGACCGGCGTCCGTCCCACCGCGAGAACGCTCAACCCGCCGCCCGCCCTTCCCCTCGCTCATTTATGGGACAGCCGTGAGGGATGCAGGCGGTGCCGGGGCTATGCCCTGGTGCCGCTCGCGCGCTCGGCGTCGGGGGCGGGGCCGGTGAGCTGGGTGCCGGGACGTGCGTACGGGAGCCGTTGAGGCGGAGGCGGGTCGGCGTGGCTCGGTGAGCCTCCCCGGACGGCCGGAGAGGTGCGGCGCGTTCGGCCCGCCCCGGCTGAGCGAAGCGGGCTGAGGCGGAAGAGAGAGGAAACCGCGTCGAGGATGCTGCCGCCCGGCCCTGCCTCGGGGGTGAAAGCTGCCCTTCGTGCCGTCGTCCGGGAACCGGGTCGACGGTCTCGCACGCGGTCCCCCCGAGCCGGACCACCTGCGAGCCGAGTCCCGCCTCAGCGGGTCCGGTCGGCGGCGAGGTGGGAGAGGAAGGCGGACCAGGCGGGGGCGGCGAAGCTGAGGAGAGGGCCGGTGGGGGACTTGCTGTCGCGGGCGGCGCAGCCGGCGGGGGAGGCGGCTACTTCTACGCACTGGCCTCCGTCGGGGGCCGAGTAGCTCGACTTGCGCCAGTTGTCATTCACGCTGTCGTGCACTGTCTGGGCTTCCTTGGGTGAGGGATTCGATGTACTCAAGTGAAGCGTCGGGCGAGAGCGCCGCACTCCTGAGCTGAGCGTAGACCTCGAACGCCTCCTCAAGGACTTCTCCTTCGTCGCGCGTGATCCCGTTGCACAACGCCTCTGTGTGGAGAACAGGCGGCAAGTCCCTGAAGCGCAAGATGGTGAAGGAGTCCAGCATCACGCTCGTCGCACCGACCGAGATGGGAAGCACCTGGATGACTGCCCGCTTCGAATGGATCTGGTCGATCAAGTGGAGCAGTTGTTCGTGCATTGCTTCCGCACCACCTACCGGAACCCGCAGCGCCGTTTCTTGCAGGACGGCCCAGAGGCGCAAGTGGTGCGGTGGTCCGAGAAGGTCGCCCCGTTCCATGCGCCTCTCCGTGAGGTCCGCGATCTCTTCATCATCGTTGGTCGCGTACGGCCGGTAGGCGTGAAAGAGCGCTTCGGCATAGCGCCGCGTCTGAAGAATGCCGGGAATGCGATTGGACTCGTAGACGTAGGCGCCCTCGGCCTCCTGCTCCAGGTCCAGGAAGGACATGACGTGCGGCGCGAAGACTGGCTGGTTCGTGATGAGCTTCTGGACGAAGCGCGAAAAGGTCCCGCCCGTCTTCAGAACCTCGTCGAGCCGGTCCGCCACATCCGCTTTCGGCTTGCGGCGTCCTGCCTCGAACTGCGCGATGTAGCTGGCGGACACGTACACGAGTGCCGCCAATTCGGCCTGGGTGAGCCCCGAGCCCTCGCGCAGTCTCCGCAGCTCCTCCCCGAAGTACTGCCAGGTGAGAAGGCGGAGAGGGTCGCCGGGGGAGATGGCCATGTGTCGGCTCCTTCACAAACCCAGTGTCAAGCGGTGGCTACTTCACAAGCTAGGCCGAGCGCAAGAGCCTTGTAGGGCGGAATCCGCGAAACGACCCGATCTATCTACGAGGTGCAACCATGCCCCCCAACTCCTCCCACCACGCCTCCGCTTGCGTCTCCGAGGCCGAGGACGCCGTGGCCGAGCTGCGGGCCGCTCTCGCCGCCAACGGCCTCCGGCTTCCCTCGCTCTCGCTCGATCTCGCCTCCGTCGCCCGTGAGTCGCCGTGTCCGCACGTCACTCTCGGTGGGTGTTCGCCCGAGCTTGCCGCGCGGCTCGCCGCCGTGTTGCGGCGGAAGGCGGTCGTGGCGTGACGTTCAAGGTCGGGGCCTACGTGGTGGACACCGTCACCGGTACGGTCGGCATCGTGGAGGCCGCCGCGCCCGAGGTCGTCGTGCTGCGGCCCATCGGGGGCGGCCCCTTCTGGGGGCGCGGGACGAGTGAGGTGCGGCTCGCCGAGACGATGGAGCGCCTGCGGGCCGAGACCCTGTACCTCAACGCCCGCAGCCGGGGTGAGCGGCTGTAGTCCGGTGCGGCGACGGGCGGGCGCGGAGTCAATGCGGCGCCCGCCCGTTCGTCCTTCCGGGGGCGAGCGGCAGGCTGTTTCCGGTCAGTACGGGGGAAGCGCACGAGGGGCGGGCGCCCACCGGGGCGCCTGTGCCCGTACGGCGAGGGGCCTGCCCCGCCCCCGGAGCGGAAACCCGTGGCCGAAACCACGCCGCCACACTTGGCCAGTGCTTGCGTACCGCGCTGTACGGGCCCGTGCCCGCGCGCTGTAGTGCTGCTCCGCAGCGGCCCCGGCCGCCGAAGTGAAGGGGGAGCACCATGACCACGCCTTCCGCCCCGCTCAGCGTCAGCCTCGTCAACGGCAGCTTCGAGGCGCCCGTCGTCAGCGGGTACGAGATCCTGCCGGACGCCTCGCAGCCGCAGGCGCCCAAGTACGTGCCGGGATGGCGCACGACCGCCACCGACCACATGGTGGAGATCTGGCACACGGGCTTCAACGGTGTCCCGTCCACGGACGGCGCGCAGTTCGCCGAACTCAACGCCAACCAGGTCTCCACGCTCTACCAGGACCTGCCGACCACGCCGGGGACGAAGCTGTACTGGCGGCTCTTCCACCGGGGGCGGCAGGGGCGCGACACGATGGCGCTCGACATCGGTCCGGTCAACGCGCCTGTCGAACAAGGGCGGTTCACGGACGGCAACACCGCCTGGGGCCGCTACACCGGTACGTACGTCGTCCCCGCCGGGCAGGCCCTCACCCGCTTCGCCTTCCGCTCGGTCTCGGCCGCCGGGGGCAACCAGGGCGTCGGGAACTTCCTCGACGGCATCTTCTTCGGCACCGCGCCCCTCGTCGAGCTGAGCAAGATCGCGGTGCCGCAAGGGCCGTTGGACGTCGGCGACGTGCTCACGTACCGCGTCACGGCACGCAACGAGGGCGGCGGGGCCGCCGAGAACCTCGTCCTCACCGATGTCCTTCCCCCTCACACGACGTACGTGCCGGGGTCGCTGCGGATCGTCGACGGGCCCGGCGCCGGGGCGAAGACCGACGCGCGCGGCGACGACCAGGCGTACTACGACGACGCCGCCCACGCTGTCGTCTACCACCTCGGTACGGGCGCGAGCGCGGTGGCGGGCGGGAGCCTCGCCAACACCGCTGAGCTGCCCGGTGGTTCGACGATCGAGTACCGCGTGCGGATCGATCTCGCGGCCGGGGGCACGCGGCTCGTGAACACCGCGAGCGCGACATACGAGAACCGGCTCGGCGAGCAGCCGGAAACGCTCATCGCGACCTCCGGCGAGACGGCCACGGAGGTGAACCCGGCCGCCGACCTGTCCCTCGTGAAGTCCGCCGACGTCACATGCGTCACCGTGGGGCAGACGGTCACGTACCGGCTCACGGTGCGCAACGCGGGGCCGAACAGGGCGACGGGCGTCGTCGTCGCCGACCGGCTGCCCGGGAGCCTCGCCTTCCTCTCCGCCGAGGCGCACCCCGGGAGCTGGGACCCCGGGGCAGGGCGCTGGACCGTGGGCGGACTGGCGGCGGGCGCGAGCGCGACGCTCGTCGTGCGGGCGAAGGCGACGCGCGCGTGCCGTCTCAGGAACACGGCGACCGTGACCGGCCGCGAGCTGGACCCGGTACCGGGGAACAACACGGACGGCGTCGTCGTGTGCGTGGACCCGGCGCCGACGTGCTGCGATCCCTGTGCGTCGCTGGGGAGTTGCTGAGGGGAGGGGCTTTCGGTGTGAGTCCCTCCGGCGGGTGCGCTTCCGGCGGGGCCGCTCCCGGCGCGGGCGTGCCCGGCGGGAGCAGCCGGGCGGCACGGGCGCACGCGGCGCCTCACCCCTCGGCGGCCACCGCCTCCCCCCGCGCCCGTCCCCGGTCCCGCCCCGGCAGCAGCAGTACCGGCGTCGCCAGTAGCGCGAGGCCCGCCAGGCCGAGGGCGGCGCGCGGGCCCGTCCAGGTGGCGAGCAGGCCCCCCGCCGCCGTCAGCACCGCGATCGCCGTGCTCGTGCTCACCGTCCAGGCGGCGAGAGTGCGGGCCACGAGGTGCCGCGGGGTGAGGTCGAGGCGGCGCGTCGCGAGGAGCGGGTTGAAGATCCCGCAGCACGTGATGAGCCCGGCCTCCACCACCATCACCAGGACGAGCCCCGCCGGCCCGGGCCCCACCCCTGCGAGCCCCACCGGCCAGCACACCCGCAGCACCCCCGTCACGCGCAGCACGCGGCGCGCCCCGTACCGCCGCGCGAGCGGTCGCGCCACGCGCGCCCCGAGCAGCCCGCCCAGACACGGCACGGCGAAGGCGAGCCCGTACTCCCACGGCGCGTAGCCGAGCCGCCCGAGCAGCAGCACGGCGAGCAGCGGCTCCGTCGCCATGAGCAGCCCGTTGACCGCGAGGGTGTTGAGGAACAAGGGGCGCAGCGCGGGCTCGGAGAGCAGATGGCGCCAGCCCGCGAGGAGCGCGGTGGCACGCGGCGTCTCGGGGTCCCGTGCGGGCTCCGGCTCCGTACCGCCGATCGCCCGCAGCCCGAGGGCGGAAAGGAGGTAGCTCACGGCGTCCGCGAGCACCGTCGTCACGGGCCCGAGGACGCCGATCGCCGCGCCGCCGAGCGGAGGGCCGAGCACGGTCGCGCTCCATGTCGTCGCCTCGAAGCGGCTGTTGGCGAGGAGCAGTCCGTCCGGCGGCACGAGCCACTTCAGGTACGCGCCGCTCGCCGCGCGGAAGGCGATGTCGGCCGCCGCCGTCACGACCGAGACGAGCAGCAACTGGCCGAAGGAGAGCACCCCGCACGCGTACGCGAGCGGCACGCTCAGCAGTGCTCCGCAGCGTACGAGGTCCGTCGCGACCATCACGGGCCGCTTGCGCCGGAACTCGACCCACGGCCCCAGCGGCACCGCGAGCAGCGCCCCCACCGCGCGCCCGGCCGCCGCGAGCAGCGCGACGCGACCTGGGCCCGCGTCGAGCACGAGCACCGCGAGCACGGGAAACGCCCCGAATCCGAACCCGGTCCCGTACGCGCTCACCGCGTACGCGCCCCACAGCCACCCGAACGACCGCCCCAGCCGATCCCTCACCCGCCCACCACTCCCTCGCCGCCTGTTCCGACCTGCGGCATCCAAGCGGCCGGAGGAGGCGCGCGGCAAACAACCGGAGGGGGAGCGGGGACAACCGGGGGTTGTGCGGGGACGCGGGGGCCACCCAGGCGTCCGCTCCCGAGGCCGGTACTCGCTCCACTCTGCGGGGGCCCGCCCTCCCGGGTCCCCGGCTCCCGCACCGGCGGCCCGGCACAACCCCTGGTTGTCCCCGGTAGGCTCCCGCGGATGGATCTCGATGGGGTGCGCACCTTCGTCGCCGTCGTCGACGGCGGGCGGTTCCGCGACGCCGCGGCCGTGCTCGGGGTGACCCAGCAGGCCGTGTCCAAGCGGGTCGCCGCGCTGGAGGGGCGGCTCGGGGTGCGCCTCTTCGCACGCGGGGCGCGGGGGGCCTCGCTCACGCCCGAGGGGGCGGCGTTCCTCCCGTACGCGCGCGAGTTGCTGCGCGCCGAGACGCGCGCGCTCGACGCGGTACGGGCGGAGCGCCGCCCCCTGCGCGTCGACGTGATCGGGCGCAGGCTCGCCCCCGCCGCGCTGCTGCACGCCTTCTCGCTCGCGCACCCCGAGGCCGCGCTCGACGTCGTGACGCTGGAGGACGCCGTGCCCGCGCTGCGCGAGGGGAGCGTGGACGCGAGCTTCCGGGCCGTCCCCGTACCGCTCGCGGGACTCGCGCACGTGCGCGTGCACGACGAGCCCCTCGAACTCGTGACGGGACCCGGGCACCCCCTCGCCGCCGCCTCCGAGGTGAGCCCCGCGAGGCTCGCCGGCCACCGCCTGTGGATACCGGGCCTCGTCCCCGGCACCGAGTGGGCCACGTACTACGCCGACCTCGCCGCCGCCTTCGGCCTCACGATCGTCCGTTCGGGCCCCGGCGCCGAACCCCTCCTCGACACCCTCGCCCACGAGCCCGCGCTCGCGACCCTCGTCGGCGCGGGCACCCGCCTCCACTGGCCCCCGGGGCTCGGTCTGCGCCGCGTCCCGCTCACCGCCCCGGCCCCCGTCTACCCCCACGCCCTCCTGTGGCGCCGCACCAACCCCCACCCGGCCCTCGCCACCCTGCGCGCGTGGCTGGCGGGCAGGGCCGCGAGGGAGGAGCGGGGCAAAGGCGCGGGCGAGACGTGGGCGCCGGAGTGGGCGTAGGGGAGGGCGCGGAGAGGCCCGGCCGGGCGTCGCGGGCCCGGCGGCACGCGCCGCCGTCCGCGCCTCTCCGCACGGGACCCGCCCCGCTCGGCGCTCAGCCGATCCGTACGTCCGAACTCCGGGACTCCACCGCGTCCAGCGCCGCCATCGCCGCCTCGTCGAGGACGAGGGACCCCGCCGCCGTGTTCTCCTCCAGGTGCGCGACGCTCGCGGTGCCGGGGATGAGCAGCGTGCCCGGGTGGTGGTGCAGGAGCCAGGCGAGGCCGACCTGCGAGACCGTGGCGCCGAGGTCGTCGGCGATCCGTACCGCCGCGACCTCCTCGGAGACCTTCGGCAGGCCCGGGAAGGCGCCGCCGAGCGGGAAGTACGGGACCCACGCGATGCCCTCCGCCGCGCACACCGCGAGCACGTCCTCGGCGTCCCTGCCGACCAGGCTGTACGCGTTCTGCACGCACACGATCCCCGCCGGAAGCGCCTGGCGCAGCACCTCGGCCGTCACGCTGCTCAGCCCGATCCCGCCGATCTTCCCCTCGTCGCGCAGCGCGGTCATGACCGCGAGCTGGTCGTCGAGCGGCACGATCTGGTCGCCCTCGGCGCGCAGGCCGGGGCCGGTGTCGGCGCGGCGGAGGTTGACGACGTCGATGCGCTCGCGGCCGAGCGTGCGCAGGTTGTCCTCGACGCTCGCGCGCAGTTCGCCGGGACGCTGCGCGAGACGGAGCGGGACCGGCCCCTCCGGCTCCGGGTCGGCGCCGACCTTGCTCACGACCACGACGTCCCCGGCGTCCCCGAACGCCTCGCGGATCATCTCGTTGACGTGGCCGAAGCCGTAGAACTGAGCGGTGTCGACGTGGTTCACGCCCAGTTCGCGGGCGCGGCGCAGCAGGGCGACGGCGGCGGGGCGGTCGGCGCGGAGCCGTTCGAGCTGCATCGCGCCGTAGCCGACCCGGGCGACGGTGCGGGCGCCGAGCGGCGCCGTGCCGCCGGGGGCGGGGGAGTGCTGGTTCATGGGGTCCTCCTGCGAGGGGTACGGAGAAGACAGACGTGGGACCATGGAACGAAGCGGAGGTCCCTCCGCTCATGTGAACGACCGTAGCACTCTTACCGGAGGAGCCTCCGCTTTGCCCGCCGCCCCGTCGTCCCGCGCCTCCGCTTCCGGAGCGCCCCGCGCCCCCCGCGCCGATGCCCTGCGCAACCGCGAAAAGCTCGTCGAGGCGGCCCGGAACGCCTACGCCGTCGCCAGCGAGGGCGGCCCCGAGGCCACCCTCGAAGGCATCGCCAAGGCGGCGGGCGTCGGCATCGGCACGCTCTACCGGCACTTTCCCGACCGCGAGGCGCTCGTCGAGGCGGTGTACGCGGCCGAGCTCGACGCGGTCGTCGCGGCGGCGGCCGGACTCGCCGCGAGCGAGCCCCCCGAGCGCGCGCTGCGGGCCTGGTTCGGCCGGTACGGGGAATTCGTCGCCGCCAAGCGCGGCATGGCCGACACGCTGCGCTCCGCCTTCGACGCGGGCCGCCTCACCCCCTCCACGACCCGTTCCCGGGTCACCGAGGCGGTCGGTGTCCTCCTCGAAGCGGGCGCGAAGGCGGGCGTCCTGCGCGACGACGTCCGCCCCGACGACGTCACCGCCCTCCTCCTGGGCGTCTTCCTCTCGGCCGGCCCCCGGGGCGAGCAGACCCCCCGCCTCCTGGACCTCCTGGTGGACGCCCTGCTGCCGCGCGCGTAGGTACGGTCGGCGTATGAAGCGGTGGGGGAGTGCGGCGGGGCGAGGAGGGAGCGCGGCGGCGTGGTGCCGGGGGCTGTACGTGGCGGGTTTCGCCGAGGGGACCGTGGCCCACGTCGTCGATCTGGCGCGGGGCGGCCTGGACGCCTACGAGAACTTCCCGTACGCCCCGGTCCGGGCCCTGTTCCTCGCCCTCGTCGTCCTCGACCCGCTCGTCGTCCTCCTGCTCCTGCGGGCCCCGGTGGCCGGGGTGGCGGCCGGGGCGCTGGTGATGGCGCTCGACCTCGCGGCGAACCTGACGGCCAACGCGGGCGACCTCGCCGCGGCGCCGCTACGGACCCTGCCGGGGATGGCGCCGCTGCTGCTCTTCGGTGCCTTCGTGCTCGCCACGGCGTGGCCCCTCACCCGCGCGCTGGGCAGGAGAGCACCGGCGCTCCAGGAAGGCGGGGCCGACGCAATAAAATGAGCGCATGAGTCTGTTCCGCGACGACGGCATCGTGCTGCGCACCCAGAAGCTCGGCGAAGCGGACCGGATCATCACGCTCCTCACGCGCGGGCAGGGACGGGTGCGGGCCGTGGCACGCGGGGTGCGGCGGACGAAGTCGAAGTTCGGGGCGCGCCTGGAGCCGTTCTCCCACGTCGACGTGCAGTTCTTCGCGCGCGGCAGCGAACTGATCGGGCGCGGGCTGCCGCTGTGCACGCAGAGCGAGACCATCGCCCCGTACGGCCGCCACATCGTCAGCGACTACAGCCGCTACACCGCCGGCACCGCGATGCTGGAGACCGCCGAGCGCTTCACGGTCAACGAGGGTGAGCCCGCGATCCAGCAGTACCTGCTCCTCGTCGGCGGCCTCCGCACCCTCGCCGAGGGCAGCCACGCCCCCGCCCTCGTCATGGACGCCTTCCTGCTCCGCTCCCTCGCCGTCAACGGCTACGCCCCGAGCTTCGGCGACTGCGCCCGCTGCGGCCTCCCCGGGCCCAACCGCTTCTTCTCCGTCTCCTCGGGGGGAGCGGTCTGCGGCGACTGCCGGGTGCCCGGTAGCGTCGTACCCTCCTCGGAGACCCTGATCCTGCTCGGCGCGTTGCTGACCGGGGACTGGGCCACCGCCGACGCCTGTGAGGCGCGGCACGCCAGGGAGGGCAGCGGGCTCGTCTCCGCCTACCTCTCCTGGCACCTGGAGCGCGGGCTGCGCTCGCTGCGCTACGTCGAGAAGCAGTAGGACGGCAGCCGCCCGCACGGCACACCGCCGTCAAGATGCACCGTCGTTGAAAGATGCGGAGACAGCACCCATGGCAGTACGCGGGATTCTCGGACGCCAGCGCCGCGAGTACCGGACCCCCGATCCGCACCCCTCCGGAGCCGTCCCGCCGAAGCTCCCCTCCGAACTGGTCCCGGGGCACGTCGCGATCGTCATGGACGGCAACGGCCGCTGGGCGAAGGAGCGCGGGCTGCCCCGTACCGAGGGCCACAAGGTCGGTGAGTCGGTCGTCATGGACACCATGAAGGGCTGTCTGGAACTCGGCATCAAGAACATCTCGCTCTACGCCTTCTCCACCGAGAACTGGAAGCGCTCGCCCGAGGAGGTCCGCTTCCTCATGGACTTCAACCGCGAGGTCATCGCGCGCCGCCGCGACGAGATGGACGCTCTCGGCATCCGCATCCGCTGGGCCGGGCGGATGCCGAAGCTGTGGAAGTCGGTCGTCAAGGAACTCCAGATCGCCCAGGAGCAGACCAAGGAGAACGACGCCCTCACGCTCTACTTCTGCGTCAACTACGGGGGGCGCGCCGAGATCGCCGACGCCGCCCGCCGTCTCGCCGAGGACGTCGCCGCCGGGCGCCTCGACCCGGGCAAGGTCAGCGAGAAGACCTTCCAGCGGTACCTCTACTACCCGGACATGCCGGACGTCGATCTCTTCCTGCGTCCCAGCGGGGAGCAGCGCACCTCGAACTTCCTGCTCTGGCAGTCGAGTTACGCCGAGATGATCTACCAGGACGTGCTGTGGCCGGACTTCGACCGCCGCGACCTGTGGCGCGCCTGCGTCGAGTACGCCAAGCGCGACCGCCGCTTCGGCGGCGCGGTCCCCAACGAGCAGTTGCTCGCGATGGAAGAGGGGATGCGCGGGCGCGCCTAGGCGAGAGTGCGGGGCGGGTACGGGCGCGGCGCGCCGCCTTCGCGGGCGGCCCCGTCACCCCGGACCGGCCCCGCGCTCACCCGCACCGGCCCGGCTCACCCCGCACCGGACCGCTCACCCCGGCGCGCCCCGGCTCAGCCCCGTACGAGGCCGAACACCGTGCCGTCCGGGGCCCGCAGCGCCGCGCGGCCCGCGCGTGCCGTGGGTTCGCCCTCGACGAGGAGCGTCGCGCCGCCCGCGAGCGCGGCGGCCACCGCCCGGTCGAGGTCGCCCGCGAGGAAGTCGGGCTGCCAGCGCGGGCGCGGGCGCTTGGCGCCCGTGCGCAGCGGGGAGACGGAGAGCAGCGGGCGGGTGCCGCGCAGCAGGAGCGTCGCGTCCGGCGGGGCAGGGTGGGCCTTCGCGCCGAGGACGCGGGTGTGGAAGGCGAGCGCGTCGGCCGGGTCCGGGGTGTGCAGGCGGTAGCGGACCGCCTCGGTGAGCGCGGCGCCGGGTCCCGGCTCCCACAGCGTGACGCCGAGGCCCTGCCGGTCGGCGGCGAGAACGCCCCGGCCGCCTTCGAGCGGCAGCGGGCCCACCGCGACCGTGCCGCACAGCGCGCGCACCTTCTCGGCAGCGGCCCGCACGTCGGGGACCGTCAGGCACGGGGACCACACGCCCGGCCCTGTACCGGTGTAGGAGCGGCCCACCACGAGGACCTGGGAGCCGTGCGCGTCCAGTCCGCGCCACAGGCCGCCGGGGCCGCCGCCGGGCTCGAAGCGGAGACCGAGAACCTTCGCGTAGAAGGCGCGGGCCCGCTCGGGCGCCGGGGACTGGAGCGCGGCCCAGGCCGCGCCGGAACGCGGCGGGGGAACGGCGGCACGAGCGGGACGCGGTAGCGGGCTCGTCACAGGAGTGGCGACGCTGTCTGGCACGGGGACCTCCGGGGTGACCGGACACGGGTGATCCCCGCCTACCCGGAGGAGAGCGCCTCAATCATGCGAATCCCCCATGGAGTGGCCCACCTCACAGGCTCCGCGCGCTCCGTTGACGCCTCCCGGCCGCCTTACGCGCGGGCCTGGCCCGCCGCGTGGCAGTCACCGCACGTCCCGAAGATCTCCACCGTATGGGCGACTTCCACGAAGCCGTGCTGGGCTGCCACCGTCGCGGCCCACTCCTCGACCGCCGCGCCCTCGACCTCCACGGCCTTGCCGCAGCTCCGGCAGACGAGGTGGTGGTGGTGCTGCTCCGTGGCGCACCGGCGGTAGACCGCCTCGCCCTCCGCGTTGCGCAGCACGTCGACCTCGCCCGCGTCGGCGAGGGACTGGAGCGTGCGGTAGACCGTGGTGAGGCCGACCGAGTCGCCCCGGTGCTTGAGCATGTCGTACAGGTCCTGGGCGCTGCGGAACTCCTCGACCTCGGAGAGGGCCGAGGCCACGGCGGCGCGCTGCCGGGTCGAACGCCCCCGTACCGGGGGTCCAGCGGTGGTCACCGGTTGCCTCCTCACGTCTGCTGGCTGGTCATTGTGCCAGGTGCGGCGGTGCCCGAGCCGCCGCCGACGCCCGCGACGTGCTCTTCCGGCCGTGCGTCCGTGCCCGGTTCCAGCGGGCATCCGGCCGGGTCGGCAACCGCTTTCGCCCTGGCCTGGCGGCGCGCCAGCGGCGTGGCGAGGAGCGCGAGCACGACGAACACGGCGATCGCGAGCAGCACGATCGTGCCGCCGGGCGGGAGGTCCTGGTAGTACGAGAGCGTCGTGCCGCCGAGCGTCGTGACGACACCGATCGCGACCGCGCCCGCGAAGGTGAACGCGAAGCTGCGCGTGAGCTGTTGCGCCGCCGCGACCGGGATCACCATGAGCGCGCTCACCAGGAGCAGGCCCACGATCCGCATCGCGACGGTGACGGTCGCCGCCGCGGTGACGGCGACGAGCAGGTTGAGCAGCCGCACGGGCAGCCCCGTCACGCGCGCGTACTCCTCGTCCTGGCTCACCGCGAAGAGCTGCCGCCGCAGTCCCACCGTGACCAGCACGACGAAGCCCGCGAGCACGCACACGGCGACGACGTCGCTCGGCGAGACGGTCGAGAGCGAACCGAACAGGTACGAGGTGAGGTTGGCGTTCGAGCCGGCCGGGGCGAGGTTGGTCAGCACGACGCCGCCCGCCATGCCCCCGTAGAAGAGCATCGCGAGCGCCACGTCGCCGCGCGTGCGCCCGTACCAGCGGATGAGTTCCATCACGATCGCGCCGCCGACCGAGACGGCCGCCGCCGTCCACAGCGGCGAGGCCGAGAGCAGGAAGCCGAGGCCGACGCCGGTGAGGGCCACGTGCCCGATGCCGTCGCCCATGAGGGCCTGGCGGCGCTGCACGAGGTAGATGCCGATGGCGGGCGCGGTGATGCCGACGAGCACGGCCGCGAGCAGCGCGCGCTGCATGATGACGGACTGGAGCATGTCCATGGTTCGCTCTGCCTTCCTCGCCGCTCAGCCGAGCAGCCCGCCGCGGACCGGTTCGGCCGCGCCGGAGTGGGGGTGGACGTGGTCGTGGCCGGGCAGCGCGTGCTGGCCGACGGCGCGCGGGGGCGGCCCGTCGTGCACCACGCAGCCGTCGCGCAGGACGACCGCGCGGTCGATGAGCGGTTCGAGCGGCCCGAGTTCGTGGAGCACGAGGAGCACGGTCGTGCCGCGCTCGACCTGGGCGGCGAGCGTGCGGGCCAGGACCTGCTGGCTCTCCAGGTCCACGCCCGCCATCGGCTCGTCCATGACGAGCAGTTCGGGCTCGCAGGCGAGCGCGCGGGCGATCAGGACACGCTGGTGCTGGCCCCCGGAGAGCGCTTCGACGGGGTCCTTCGCGCGGTCCGCCATCCCCACCTCTTCGAGCGCGGCGCGTATCGCCGCGCGGTCCGCGCGCCCGAGGAACCCGAGCCTCGCGCGCGCGAGCCGCCCCGAGGCGACGATCTCGGAGACGGTCGCGGGGACGCCCCCGGCGGCGGTCGTGCGCTGCGGTACGTACCCGAGGCGCGCCCAGTCGCGGAACCGCCTGAGCGGGGTCCCGAACAGCTCGACACCGCCGCCGGTGACGGGCACCTGCCCGATCGCGGCGCGCACCGCCGTCGACTTGCCCGAGCCGTTGGCGCCGAGCAGCGTCACGACCTCGCCGCGCCGCACCCGCACGTCGACCCCGTGCAGGACGGGGCGCGCGCCGAGCCGCGCGGAGACCTCGCGCAGCGCGAGCACGGTCTCCCGGCCGTCGCCGGGCTCGCCGCGGTCGTCGTCCGCGCCGGAGCGGGGTGAGGGAATCATGGGCGCGCCTCCTGGGAGCGAAGTGCGGGTGCGGTGGGGCGGAACGAGGTGACGGGCGGGACGGGCGCGGACGCGGCCGGCGCTGTGGCACGCGCGCGGGGCCGGGGAGGGCCGTCCGGCGCCGTAGGGCCGGGGGAGCGGCCGTCCGGCGCCGGACGGCCGCTCAGGAGGCTCCCAGCGCCTTCTGGAGCGCCGTGAGGTTCGCGTGCATGACCTCGATGTAGTCGTCGCCGCGCGAGGCGTCCGTGATGCCCTCCAGCGGGTCGAGCACATCGGTCCTGAGACCCGAGTCGCTCGCCACGGTCTTGGCGGTGCGGTCGGAGACGAGTGTCTCGTAGAAGACGGTCGTCACGTCGTGGGCCTTCGCGATCTCGCGCAGCTCCTTCATGCGGGCGAGGCTCGGCTCGCTCTCGGGGTTGAGGCCCGCGATGGCCTCCTCGGTGAGGCCGTAGCGCTCGGCGAGGTAGCCGAAGGCGGCGTGCGTCGTGAGGAAGACCTTCGTCTTCGTGTGCTCCAGGCCCTCGCGGTAGTCCGCGTCCAGCTCGGCGAGTTTACCGACGAGGGTCTTCGTGTTCTTCGCGTACGTGTCCGCGTGGTCGGGGTCGGCCTTCTCCAGCTCCTTGCCGACGCCCTTCGCGAGCTGCGCGTAGCGGACGGGGTCGAGCCACACGTGCGGGTCCTCGCCCCCCTCGCCGCCGTGGTCGTGGTCGTGCTCCTCGCCGTGGTCGTGCTCCTCGGCGTGCCCGCCGACCTCCGTGCCGTGCTTCTCCAGCGTCGTGAGCGAGGTCACGTCGAGCTTGTGCTTCACCGAGGACTGCGCGGCGACGTCGTCCACGGAGGGCTGGAGGCCCTTGAGGTAGAGGAGGACGCCGGAGTTCTCGACCTCGACGGTCTGCTTGGCGCTGATCTCCAGGTCGTGCGGCTCCTGGCCCGGCTTGGTCAGGGTGTCCACGTCCACGTGGTTCCCGCCGATCTCCTCGGCGAGGTAAGTGAGGGGGTAGAACGCGGACGTGATCCTGAGCTTGCCGTCCTCGTTCGAGCCGGAGCCGGTGGAGGAGCAGGCGGCGAGGACACCCGCGCCCAGGACGGCGGCGAGGGAGCCGGCGACGGCGCGGAGGGATATGGGGGAGCGGCGGCGGGAGCTGGGCTTCATGACACTCATTTTCAACAAAAGTGGAAACGATTGTCAATTACGAGAGTGGTGGGCGTCCGGACGCGCTCCGTGACCGGCCGAGGCATCCGCCGCCCGACCCGTCGGCACGCCCCCGGGGCGGTGGGCGGACCGCGTCCGACGCACCCGCCGGGGCGGTGCGCACCGCCCCGGAACCGCGTGCCGGGGAACCGATTTGGTCCGGGGTGCGGGGCCGCCGGTAACCTGAGGCATTCGCTGGGCAGTGGCGGGCTCGCCGGGCCCAGAAGACCGCTTCGTCGTCGTAATGAAGAGAGCACCGTGGCCGCCGACAAGATCGACACCATCGTCAGCCTGAGCAAGCGCCGTGGCTTCGTCTACCCCAGCAGCGAGATCTACGGCGGCCAGCGCGCCGCCTGGGACTACGGGCCCCTGGGTGTCGAGCTGAAGGAGAACATCAAGCGCAACTGGTGGCGCTACATGGTCACCTCGCGCGACGACGTGGTGGGCCTCGACTCCTCCGTCATCCTCGCGACCGAGGTCTGGGTGGCCTCGGGCCACGTCGCGACCTTCAGCGACCCGCTCACCGAGTGCACCTCCTGCCACAAGCGCTACCGCGCCGACCACCTGGAGGAGGCGTACGAGGAGAAGCACGGCCACCTCCCCCCCGGCGGCCTCGCCGACCTCAACTGCCCCAACTGCGGCAACAAGGGCACCTTCACCGAGCCCAAGCAGTTCTCCGGCCTGCTGGAGACGCACCTCGGCCCCACGCAGGACACCGGCTCGGTCGCCTACCTGCGCCCCGAGACCGCGCAGGGCATCTTCACCAACTTCGCCCAGGTCAAGCTGACCTCCCGCCGCAAGCCGCCCTTCGGCATCGCGCAGATGGGCAAGTCCTTCCGCAACGAGATCACGCCCGGCAACTTCATCTTCCGCACCCGCGAGTTCGAGCAGATGGAGATGGAGTTCTTCGTCAAGCCGGGCGAGGACGAGAAGTGGCAGGAGTACTGGATGGAGCAGCGCTGGAACTGGTACACGGGCCTGGGGCTGCGCGAGGAGAACATGCGCTGGTTCGAGCACCCGAAGGAGAAGCTCTCCCACTACTCCAAGCGCACCGCCGACATCGAGTACCGCTTCCAGTTCGGCGGCTCCGAGTGGGGTGAGCTGGAGGGCGTCGCCAACCGCACGGACTACGACCTCTCCGCGCACGCCAAGGCGAGCGGCCAGGACCTCTCCTACCGCGACCAGGAGGCCGGCGAGAACTGGACGCCGTACGTCATCGAGCCCGCCGCCGGTGTCGGCCGCACGATGCTCGCCTTCATGCTCGACGCGTACGCGGAGGACGAGGCGCCCAACGCCAAGGGCAAGCTGGAGAAGCGCGTCGTGATGCGCCTCGACCCGCGCCTCGCCCCGGTCAAGGCGGCGGTGCTCCCGCTCTCGCGCAACCCGGAGCTCTCGCCGAAGGCCAAGAGCCTCGCCGCCGCGCTCCGCCAGCACTGGAACATCGACTTCGACGACGCGGGCGCCATCGGCCGCCGCTACCGCCGCCAGGACGAGATCGGCACGCCGTTCTGCGTCACCGTCGACTTCGACACGCTCGACGACAACGCGGTCACCGTGCGTGAGCGCGACACGATGAAGCAGGAGCGGGTCTCTCTCGACCAGATCGAGGGCTACCTCTCGGCGCGCCTCATCGGCTGCTGAGCCACCGCGGCGCCGGGCCGCCCGCCCCGTACGCACGGGAGCGGGCGGCCCGGCGCCGTCCTGGCGCCCTCCGGGAAGGCGAGTCGCGGGAGCGAGCCCTTCTGCGTGGCCTGCGCCTTCGGCGAGGGCTGTTTCCGTGCCTTCGCCGAGGGAGACGGAGCCCCATCGGCGGGTGAGGGCCGAGCCGCCCCACCGGCAGGTGGGAGCGGCACGCGTCCGTGGCCGGGGGCGGCACGCGGGCGGGGCCCGCTCTCCCGTGGGAGCGGGCCCCGCCGTCCTGCCTTCCCTCCGTGCTCAGGGGTGAGGGTGCTCAGGGGGTGACGTTGATCTTGAAGGTCGACGTCGTGTTGCGGATGTCCTGCGCGTTGCCCGACATCTTGAGGTTCTTGAAGGTCGCCTCGCCCACCGCCGGGCCCTGGCCCGGTTCGGGGAGCTCGTTGGCCCAGATGCCCCAGCCGGACTTCGCGTCGAAGGCGTCGCCGCTCTTCTTGGAGTTGGTGATGGTGATGTCGGTCAGGATCGTGTCCTTGACCGGGAACTGCGGCTGGCCGCCCACGTAGTTGGTCTGGAACATCACGCCGCCGTACGTCGAGTCGTTGATGTCGACGTTGGTGACGCGGATGCCCTGGAAGACCTTCGACGCGGAGAACATCCAGATCGCCGGGAAGACCTGCGAGCCCCAGAAGTGGCCACCGGTGCGTTCCAGCGTCACGTTCTCGACGGTCGTCGGTTCGGTCCCGAAGCCGTTCATCGGGTAGCCGAAGTCGAGCGAGGAGATCGTGATGCCGGAGTACACGAGGGTGTCCGCGATCCGGATGTTGCGGAAGGTGTTGCTGTAGCCGCCGTAGACCGCGAGGCCCGCCGCACGCCAGGTGAGCGTGGAGGTCAGGTTCTCGAAGACGTTGTTCTTCTCGTCGGCCCCGCCCGCGTCGATCGCCGAGAACAGCGCGAAGCTGTCGTCGCCGGTGGCCCGGGCGTCGTTGTTGACGACGTGGTTGTCCGTCGATCCGTTGGTCATGTTGACGCCGTCGGCGAACATGTCACGGATGCGGGAGTTCTTGATCGTCATGTTGTCGGTGTTCGCGCCCCAGTAGAGGCACACCATGTGCTCGACCCAGATGTTGTCGATGGTGATGTCCGAGACGTTGGAGAAGTCGAACACCTTGCCGGGACCGTCGATCCGGGACGTGTAGTTGCCGAAGTAGGCGAACCCGGCGAACGAGGAGCCCTTGGCGCTCGCCTCGGCGCGGAAGCCGATGTCGGTGTTCTCCTGCGACGAGGGTGCGTGGAAGCGGGTGAACCAGGGCCCGGCGCCGACGACCTGGACCGCCTTGCCGTAGACCTGGAACTTGCTCGACGTCTCGTAGTCACCGGCGGGCAGGTAGACGCCGACGAGCTTGCCGGTCGTGTCCATGCGGACCTTGTCCAGGGCGTTCTGCACGTCCTGGTGCGAGAAGCCGGCGGGGACGGTGTACGCGGCCGGGTCCGGGTTGGCGGCGGCGGTCGCCAGCTCGGTGTTGACGAAGTCGATCGCGTACGTGGAGGAGTTGGCGGCGTCCTTCTGGAGGCGGATCTTCGAACCGGCCGGCACGGTCTTGCCGAGCTGGAGGTTCGCCTCGTCGTAGATGTGGCGCGGGGCGCCGGAGCCCGCGTCGTTGCCGGGCGCCGTCTCGTTGCCGTACAGCCAGGCGTACTTCGACGTGAGGTCGATGGGCTTGAGGAACTGGCCGTCCACGTACACGTTCAGTGTGGTGGTGGTGCCGTCCGGGACGGAGAAGCGGGTGACCAGGGTGTTGGTCGCGGCCCGGGTCGTCCACTCCACGTACTGGCCGGTGCCGGAGAGGGTCACGGCCTTGCGCCCGCTCGCCTCGCCCGCCACGTCGCCGATGGTGCGGTTGGGGCCGACCACCTTGGCGCCACCGCCGAGGGTGCCGTCCTCGGCCTCGTACATGTCGTACGGCATGTTCGCGCCGCGCCCGATGAAGAGCGCCTGCTCGGTGGTGTTGTTGTCCCGCTTGACCGGGAGTTCGTTGGCGTCGGCCGCGATGACGGTCCTGACGGTGAACTTGCCGTTGGCGGCGGTCCAGGAGCCGAGGTTCACGGCGGAGGTCGTGGACCCGGCGGCGATCGCGCCGTTGTAGGCGCCGGTCAGGGTCTTGACGGTGGTGCCCGAGGCGTCCTGGATCGCCAGTGTCACGTTGTGGGCGCCGGAGGCCGAGGTCTGGGTGCCCTGGTTCTTGATCGCGACGCTGAAACTGACGTTCTGCCCGGCGGTGGCGCTGGAGGGCGACCAGGAGACGGGGGACGCGAGGAGGTCGGAGCTGGAGACCGGCTTGACCACGAGGGCGTCGGAGCGCGTGAAGGTGTTGTTCGACTCGTTCTGCTCGACGACCTTGTTCGACGGGTCCACCTCGGCGCTCAGCGGGTAACTGCCCGCGTCCCGCGCGCCGATGCTCGCCGTGACCGTCTTCGACTCGCCGGCCGCGAGCGCGGGGACGTCCGCCGTGCCCGCCTTGGTCCCGCCGAGCGAGAAGTCCAGGTCGGTCGCCTTGGCGGCCTTCGTGCCGCTGTTGGTGACGGTCGCGCTCAGGCTGATCGCGTCCGACTCGACCGGCGCGGCGGGCGAGTTGGTGATCCCGGTGACCTTGAGGTCCGGGTTGGCCGCCGGGGTGCCGATGACCTGGAACTCGGCGACCTGCGCGCCCGGGGCGCCCGTGTTCTTGGTGAACTTGAGCTGGACGTCGGCGGCGGAGCCGGTCACCGGAATGGTCACCGTGTTGCCGCTGCCCGGGTCGAAGGCGTAGTCCTTCGCGGCGGCGAGGCTCGTGAAGGAGGTGGCGTCCTGGTCACGGCCGAGCACCTGGATGTTCTGGGTGCGCGAGGACCAGGCGGCGTCCGGGGTGAGCTTCACGACGACCTGGCCGAGGTCGGCGTTCGCACCGAGCTTCGTGGTCAGCGTCGCCGGGTACGAGCCGCCCCCGCTCTCCCAGTAGGTGCTGGTGAGACCGTCGTTGGCGTTCGCCGCGACGAAGGTGAAGGTGCTCGACGAGGCCTCGATCGGCTTGCCCTGGGCGAGGTTCGAGCCGGAGCCACTGGTGGAGCCGGGGCGCGTGACGCTGTTGCTCGCGACGGACACGTTGCCCGCCGCGTCCTTCGCCTTGACGTAGTACGTGACGGTCGTCGCCGCCGAGGGCTTGTCGGTGTACGTGAGGACGTCCCCGGCGACCGACGTGACGAGCTTGTCGTTCGCGTAGACGTCGTACCCGGTGACCTTGACGTTGTCGCTCGCGGCCTGCCAGGTCAGCTTCACGTCGGAACCGGACTGCGTGTACGCCAGGTTGCCCGGCGCGGTCGGGGCCTGCGTGTCGCCGCCCTGGCCCTTGCGGGTGACGCTGTTGCTGTTCGGCGAGACGTTCCCTGCCGCGTCCTTGGCGCGCACGTAGTACGTGACGTCCGTGGAGGCGGGCTGGTTGTCGGTGTACGTCAGGACGTTGCCCGCCACGCTCGCGCGGAGCAGGCCGTTGGCGTAGATGTCGTAGCCGGTGACCCCGGTGTCGTCGCTCGCCGCCTTCCAGTCGAGCTTGATCTGCCCGGAGGCGGGCTCGGTGAAGACGAGGCCGGAGGGTGCGGTCGGCGCCTGCGTGTCACCCGTCGCGGGCCCGTAGACCTCCAGCTCGGCGAGCTGCCCGGCGGGCCAGCCGGTGTTGGCGGTGACGAGGACGCGTACGTACCGGGTCGTCGTCGTGTCGAAGGAGATGTCCGCCGACTGGTCGCTGTTCGCGTCGAAGGTGTAGGCCTTCGAGGCGGACAGGTCCGTGAAGTTCTGGTTGTCCGTCGAGCCCTGGATCTTCAGCGTCTGCTGGCGGCTCGGCCAGCCGCTCGGCAGCCGCAGCGCCACCTGGTTGACCTTGACGGAGGAGCCGAGATCGACCTGCACCCACTGCGGGAACGCGTTGTTCTTGCTCTCCCAGTAGGTGGCGCGGTTGCCGTCCCCGGCGTTGGCCGCGCCGTAGACGTCGGCGTGGCCCGACTCGCTGAAGGTCTTGCCCTGGGCCAGGTTGGGGCTCGCGGCGGCGGTCGTGCGGACCTGCATCTCGGCGAGCTGCCCCGTCCCCGTCACCGAGTTGGCGGTGAACTCGGCCCGTACGTACCGGGCGAGCGTGGCGGGCACGGAGACCTTGACGGTGTTCCCGTTGGCCGGGCCGAAGGTGTACCGCGCGGACGACTTCAGCGTCGCCCAGCTCGTGCCGTCCGCGCTGCCCTGGAGGGCGAGCGTCTGCTCGCGGCTCTCCCAGTTCGGGGGAAGCCTGAGGACGACCTGCTTGACGCGCTTGGCCTTGCCGAGGTCGGTCTGCACCCACTGCGCCGACTTCTCGCCGGCCTGCCAGTAGGTCGAGGCGTCGCCGTCGGTCGCGTGGGCGGCGGAGTGCTTGCCGAGGGTGCTGCCCGCCGTGGTGGTGGCGGGGGCGGCGCCGGGTCCTCCGGCGGCCTGGGCGCCGAGGGCCGGCAGCCCGAGCACCATGACCCCGGAGGCGAGCACGGCGCTCGCCGTACGGCGTCTCCAGCGCCTGGACGCGGATCTTGACATCGCGGGGGTCCCTCTCTGCGGGGCCTCGTGCGCGGGGGCGCGCGAGGGCGGCTCATGGAACAGGGGGCAGAGCGGTGGCCCCGGCCGGGACGAGCGGCGGGGAGGCCGCCCGGACCGCACGGGGCCGGGCCGCCGGGCCCGGAGGAGGGCACGGCGGCCCGAGCGGGTGAACTCATGTTCTTGCGCTCGATTATTGGAATATTGCAGAGAGTTGTAAGGCGGTCTACGGGTGGGACGGAGGAATTTGCCCCGACCGACCGTCAGGAGAGCGGATGAGGGGGGCGGTCGGGGCCTCCCCGTCATGACCCGGAATCGTTCTTTCGCGCACGGCGCTGACACATCCGCACTCCGCCGGGGACGCCTTCGAAGCTGGCGGCAGCACGTCAGACCAGGGCGGTCGCAAAGCGGTTGACGTTCCGCAAGCCCACCCGGAGCGCGCCTTGCCTGACGCCCCACCCGACCCCCGGGCTCGGTGCGGTCGGCGTTCCGGGCGCGGGCTCCTGGGAGACCTTCCAGTTCGTGGCGACGCTCCTCGGGGGGCGCTGGGCCCCTCCACCCGAGCTTCACGGGGGGCAAGGACTTCGGCGTCAACGGCTTCACGCTGGCGGGGGAGGGGGCTGAGGGCCGGTTGGGTGGTAGGGGGCGGGCGGGCCGGGGCGGTGGGCCGCCCGCCTCCGTCTCATCGCAGCGCCGACTCGCCCGTCAGTGCCTGGCCGATCATCAGCGTGTGCATCTCCGCCGTGCCCTCGTAGGTGAGGACCGATTCGAGGTTCGCCATGTGGCGCATGACCGGGAATTCGAGCGAGATGCCGTTCGCGCCGAGGATCGTGCGGCTCGTACGGGCGATGTCGAGCGCCTTGCCGACGTTGTTGAGCTTGCCGAGACTCACCTGCTCGGGGCGCAGCCCCACCGAGTCCTTGCGGCGGCCGAGGTGCAGCGCGAGCAGCGTGCCGTTGGTCAGCTCGACCGCCATCGACGCGAGCTTCGCCTGCGTGAGCTGGAAGCCCGCGAGCGGCTTGCCGAACTGCTCGCGCTCCTTCGCGTACGCCAGCGCGGTACGGAAACAGCTGCGCGCCGCGCCCAGGGCGCCCCAGAGGATGCCGTACCGCGCCTCGTTGAGGCACGACAGCGGACCGCGCAGCCCCGTGACGTCCGGGAGCACCGCGTCGGCGGGCAGCCGCACCCCGTCGAGCAGCAGCTCACTCGTCACCGAGGCGCGCAGCGAACCCTTGTGCTTGATCGGCGGCGCCGAGAAGCCGGGCGCGTCCGTCGGCACGACGAAGCCGCGCACCCCCTCCTCGGTCCGCGCCCACACGACGGCGACCGAGGCGACCGAGCCGTTGGTGATCCACATCTTGCGCCCGTCGAGCACCCAGTCGGAGCCGTCGCGGCGCGCCCGTGTGCGCATCCCGCCCGGGTCCGAGCCGTGATCGGGCTCGGTGAGCCCGAAGCAGCCGATCGCCTCGCCGGTCGCCATGCGCGGCAGCCACTCCCGCTTCTGCTCCTCGCTCCCGAAGCGGTGGATCGCGTACATCGCGAGCGAGCCCTGGACGCTCACGAGCGAGCGCAGCCCCGAGTCCGTCGCCTCCAGCTCCAGACACGCGAGCCCGTACTCCACGGCGCTCGTCCCGGCACACCCGTAGCCCTCCAGGTGCATCCCGAGCAACCCCAAGGACCCCAGTTCCCTGGCAAGTTCGCGCACCGTTGGCAGCTCGCCGCTCTCGTACCACCCGGCGATGTGCGGCTCCACGGAGGCGTCGCACACCTGCCGCACCGTCTGCCGCACCGCCTTCTCCTCGGGGCTCAGCAGGTCGTCGATCCCCGCGAGGTCCAGCGGGTCGGACTTCGGGGCGGTCCTCTTGCTCATACGTCGTCCTCCTGATGCGGGTGCGTGCGGCCGCCATCCTCGCGCGCGGGGCCGTCGCTGGGCAGGCCCCGAAAACGTGGTGCGCGGCACGTCCGGGGTCGGCTACCGTCTTCCCATGTTCTTCATGACGCCGATCTACGAGTGAGCGCGCGCGGGCACGGCCCGCCCCCCACCCCACCTTCCCCACGATCGGAGTCGAGTCATGGCCAAGAGCCGTAACAATCTGCTGGGCGTAGGCGGCCAGCGCGGTCACCTGCCGAAGAACGGCGGCCCGGGTTCGGGCGGCCCGCACGGCGCGGGCGACCGCCAGGCCGCCGAGACCCGCAAGCAGGAGCTCGCCCGCCGGATGCGCGAGCGCCTGACGGGCACGGAGCAGGCCGCCACGGACGCTTCCGAGTCCCGGACGGACGCTTCCGAGTCCGGGGCCGGTACGGAGCAGGGCGCCGCCGAGCCGCGCGCCTGACCCCCCGCACGCACGACCGAGGCGCCCCGCACACCGTGCGGGGCGCCTCGCCGCGTCTCCCCCTCCTCGTTCCAGGCGCACGGGGAAGGGCGGGAGAGCACCGGGTGGAGACGCACGGAGCCGCGCGCGGCGTTTCGCCCGCTTTCGCCCGTTCCGCTCGCCACACTGTGGCGGGTGAACGCGTCACGCCAGGGCGGAGACGAGGATCCCGGTCTCCCGCGCCCCTCCCAGCTCCTGCCACCCCTCGACCCCGAACAGCTCGACGTGCTCGCCGAGTTGGGCCGCCGCTGGCCGCGCCTGGCCCCGTACCGCCCGCGGACGTACGAGTCGCTGCCCGTCGACCCCGACCTCGGCGAGTTCCGCCGCGCCGAGGTGGGCCGCGGCCCCTTCGGCCGCCTCGCCCCCGTCGGCCCCCTCGCGCCGCCCCGCACCGAGGACCGCGAGGGCGAGGAGACCACCGACGCGAGCCCCGAGAAGGCGGGCCCCACTCCTCTCCACCGCGCCCGCCGCCTCCTCCTCGGCGCCCCCCTGCGCACCACCACGCTCGCCCACGAGAGCACGCGCAAGCTCGTCGCGCTGCCGGTGCTCGCCGCCGACGCGCTCTCCTCGGTGGCGTACGGGCCCGAGGCGCTGCTCGCCGTGCTCGTGCTCGCGGGCTCGGCCGGGCTCGCCTGGGCGCTGCCGATCGCGGCCACGATCGCGTTCCTCATGCTCGCCGTCGGAGCGTCGTACCGGCAGACGATCCGTGCCTATCCGCACGGCGGCGGCTCGTACATCGTGGCGAGCGACAACCTCGGGCGCATGCCCGGACTGCTCGCCGCCGGTGGGCTCCTCATCGACTACGTGCTGACCGTCGCCGTCTCCCTCTCGGCCGGGATCGCCGCCGTCACCTCCGCGCTGCCCGCCCTGCGCCCGGCCGTCGTCCCGCTCGGGCTCGCCACCGTCGCGGTGCTCCTGCTCGGCAATCTGCGCGGCGTCCGGCAGGCCGGGATGATCTTCGCGGCGCCGACCTACGCCTTCCTGATCGCCGTCGTCGCCCTCGTCGTCTCCTCCCTGGTCGACGCGGCGCACCGCGACTTCGTCCCCGTACCGCCCACGCTCCCGCACGCCACCGAGGGCGTCAGCATCCTCCTCGTGATGCGCGCCTTCGCCTCCGGCTCGACGGCGATGACGGGGATCGAGGCCATCTCCAACGCGGTGCCCGCCTTCCGTCCCGTGCGCTGGCGCAACGCGCGCACGACGCTCACGTGGATGATCGGCCTGCTCATCGCGCTCTTCGCGGGCGTCGTCGCGAGCGCGCACTTCAGCGGCGTCGTTCCGGGGGGCAATCAGACGATCCTGTCGCACATGGCGCGCCTGACCTTCGGGCCGGGCTTCCTCTACGGGTACACGCAGGCGGCGACGGCCGCCGTGCTGCTCCTGGCCGCGAACACCGCGTACAACGACTGCCCGCGCGTCCTGCACCTGCTCGCGCGCGACGACCACGCCCCGCACCTGTTCCAGCGCCAGGGCGACCGGCTCGCCTTCAACAACGGCATCACCGCGCTCTCCGTGACCGCCGCGCTCGTCTTCGTCGCCTTCGACGGCCAGACCGCCGCGCTCATCCCGCTCTACGCGGTCGGCGTCTTCCTCGCCTTCACGCTCTCGCAGGCGGGCATGGTCGTGCACTGGCACCGGCGCCGCACCGAGCCGCACCGCCGCAAGAACCTCCTCTTCAACGCGACAGGCTGCGTGCTCTCGGGGCTCGTCCTCGTGACGGCGGCGGTCACGAAGTTCCTCGAAGGCGCCTGGGTCGCGCTCCTCGCCATCGCGGCCTTCGTCGTGCTCGCCACGCGGGTGCGCGGGCACTACGCGCGGGTCCGCGCGGCGCTGCGGCTGCGCCCGCAGGCGGTGACGCACGTGGACGCGCGGTTGCTGGCGGCCCGGGCGGAACCGGAGCGGGAGGGCGCCCGCGAGGAGGGCCCCGCCTGCCGGGACGAGGAGGAGGAGACACCGCAGCAGGTACGGCACCTGACCGTCGTCGCCCTCGCCGTGCTCGACCTCTCGGGCCTGCGCGCCCTCGCCTACGCGGCCTCGCTCGGACAGCCGCTCCTCGCCCTCCACATCAGCCCCGACGAGGAGGAGGCCGACCGCTTCCGGGAGTACTGGGAGCGCTGGGGCGACCACGTCCCGCTGCACGTCGTCCTCTCCCCGTACCGCGCCCTGATCGCCCCGCTCGTGCACTACATCGCGACCCTGCACGCCCAGCGCCCCGAACTCACCATCACGGTCGTCCTCCCGGAGATCGTCCCCCGCCACCCCCACCACCGCCTCCTGCACAGCCACGACGCGGCCCGCCTGCGCCGGGCGCTGCGCCCCCTCCCGAAGATCGTGATCACGGAGGTGCCCTTCCACGTGCCGTAGCGTCCGGGGCGAGGGTGGGGCCCGGGGCAACGAGGGGCGCCGTCCCGTGCCGCTGCCTCGCTCAGCCGACCGTCGCGCCCTCTTCGTGCCGCTGCGCCGCCTCTTCGAGGCGCGCCGCCGCGCGCCGCGCGCTCTCCCCGGCCCGCCGCCCCGAGGAGACGAGGCCCAGCACCAGCACGGCGGCCCCGCACCCGGTGAGCACCCACCACGCCGGGCGCGCCGCGGCCGTGAAGGTCTCGGCGTACCGCGAGGGCGTGATGCCCGAGGCGAGGATCGCCCCGAGGAGCGCGACGCCGAGCGCCGAGCCCGTCTGGCGGCTCGTCGAGGCGACGGCGGCGGCGACCCCGGCCTGGGAGCGGGGCATCCCGGAGACGGCCGTGTTGGTGATGGGCGCGTTGACGAAGCCGAAGCCGAGGCCGAAGAGCACGAAGGCGACGACGAGGGTCACGGTGTGGGTCTGTCCGTCGAAGGCCGCGAAGAGGACGCCGCTCGCGGTCATCCCGAGCCCCGCGATCAGCAGCGGCACCCGCGTGCCGCGCGCCCCGACGAGCCGCCCCGACAGCGGCGCGCTCACGAAGGTCACGGCGGCCATCGGGAGCATCCACAGCCCGGCGTGCAGCGCGCTGTAGTGGCGGACGTTCTGGAGGTAGAGCGTGGAGAGGAAGAGGAAGCCGCCGAGGCCCGCGAAGCCGCACACGGCGATCACGGTCGCGCCGCTGAAGGGCAGGCTCCGGAAGAAGCGCGGGTCGATGAGCGGTTCGGGCCTGCGCAGCTCGTACGGGACGAGCAGCGCGACCGCGAGGACGGCGAGCACCGCGCAACCGAGCACGAGCGGCGAGGTGAGGCCCGCGTTCGGGGCCTCGATGATGCCGAACGTGAGCGCGGCGAGGAGCACGATGACGAGGAGCTGCCCGACCGGGTCGGGGCGGCGCCCGTGGGGAGCGCGCGACTCGGGCACGTACAGCGACAGGAGGACGAGCGCGGCGATGCCGATGGGCAGGTTGAGCCAGAAGATCGAGCGCCAGCCGACGCTGTCGACGAGCACCCCGCCGATGATCGGGCCCGCCGCCATCGAGAGGCCCACGACGCCGCCCCACACGCCGATCGCGCGGGCGCGCTCGCGCGGGTCCGTGAAGGTGTTCGTGATGATCGACATCGCGACCGGGTTGAGCATCGAGCCGCCGACGGCCTGCACCATGCGGAAGACGACGAGCAGCCCCAGGTTCGGGGCGATCGAGCAGAGCGCCGAACCGACCGTGAAGACGATCAGGCCGATGCGGAAGACGCGGCGGCGGCCCACGCGGTCCGCCGTCGAGCCGGAGAGCATGAGCAGCGAGGCGATGACGAGCGTGTAGGCGTCGATCGTCCACTGGAGCCCCGAGACGCTCGCGTGGAACTCTCTTTGCAGGTCGGGGAGGGCGACGTTGAGGACGGTGTTGTCCAGGGAGACGATCAGAAGGCTCATGCAGCAGATGGCGAGGACGGCCATGCGCCGCCGGTGACTCAGCTCGGGCATGAGCGGTATCGTAAATCATTAGTACGCTTTACTAACTAATGACCGG
Organism: Streptomyces sp. NRRL F-5630; assembly: GCF_000719475.1. Lineage (GTDB taxonomy): Bacteria > Actinomycetota > Actinomycetes > Streptomycetales > Streptomycetaceae > Streptomyces. The sequence goes on from NZ_JOGO01000013.1 coordinate 97,408, forward strand.
GCCTGTGGACAGCCGACTTGGCCCCCGGCGGCGGTACGTGACAATGGAGCCATGTCCTCCGCAGTCCCCCTCGCCCCCGCAGCCGCCGAAGCCACCGGGCCCACGCCGCCCCCCGCCCCGGCGGGCACGCCCCTGGCCATCGGCCCGCACCCGGTCAGCCCACCCGTCGTGCTCGCCCCCATGGCCGGGATCACCAACGCGCCCTTCCGCACCCTGTGCCGGGAGTTCAGCGGCGGCAAGGGCCTCTTCGTGAGCGAGATGATCACGACCCGCGCCCTCGTCGAGCGCAACGAGAAGACGATGCGGCTCGTCCAGTTCGGCCCCACCGAGACGCCCCGCTCGATCCAGCTCTACGGCGTCGACCCGGCCACGGTCGGCAAGGCGGCCCGCATGATCCGCGAGGAGGACCTCGCGGACCACATCGACCTCAACTTCGGCTGCCCGGTGCCGAAGGTCACGCGCAAGGGCGGCGGCTCGGCCCTCCCGTACAAGCGGCACCTGCTGCGCGCGATCCTGCGCGAGGCCGTCGCGGGCGCGGACGGGCTCCCGGTCACGATGAAGATGCGCAAGGGCATCGACGACGACCACCTCACCGCGCTCGACGCGGGCCGCATCGCCGTCGACGAGGGCATCACCGCGATCGCCCTGCACGGCCGCACCACGGCCCAGCACTACGGCGGCACCGCCGACTGGGACGCGATCGCGCGCCTCAAGGAACACGTCCCCGAGCTTCCCGTCCTCGGCAACGGCGACATCTGGACCGCCCAGGACGCCCTGCGCATGGTCCGCGAGACCGGCTGCGACGGCGTCGTCGTCGGACGCGGCTGCCTCGGCCGGCCCTGGCTCTTCGCGGACCTCGTCGCCGCCTTCGAGGGCGGCCCGCGCCCGGCTCCGCCCGGCCTGCGCGAGGTCGCCGCCGTCATGCTGCGCCACGCGCGTCTCCTCGGCGAGTGGCTGGAGGACGAGGAGCGCGGCGTGATCGACTTCCGCAAGCACGTCGCCTGGTACCTCAAGGGCTTCTCGGTCGGCTCCGAGAAGCGCCGCGCCCTCGCCACGACCTCCACCCTCGCCGAGCTGGAGGAGGGCCTGCACGGCCTCGACCTCGACCAGCCCTGGCCCGCGGCGGCCGAGGGTCCGCGCGGGCGCACCTCGGGCAACAACAGGGTCGCCCTCCCCGACGGCTGGCTCGACGACCCCTGGGACTGCGCGGCCCTGGGCGAGGACGCGGAATCGGAGACCTCGGGAGGCTGAGGCGGGCCGGGGACGGTGGAGGGAAGCGCGGGGTGGCCGAGGGGCGGTCGCGCACAAAGAGGCGCCGAAAGGGCATTGTGCCTGGCCGGACAGATGCGATCATGAGCTGACACGAGTATCAATGCGAGCTCGTGGGACTTGAGTTGCAGAGGAAGGCACGCCGATGAGTTCTCCCCTCGACGACCGTATGCAGCGCCTTGAGCAGGAGCTCAACACGAGCGTGCCCCACTCCGCACGGATGTGGAACTACTGGCTCGGCGGCAAGGACAACTACGAGGCGGACCGCAAGCTCGGCCAGTACATGGCCGAGACGTACCCGCAGATCAAGGAGATAGCCCGCGCCTCGCGCGCCTTCCAGGCCCGCGCCGTGCGCTACCTCGCGGGCGAGGCCGGCATCCGCCAGTTCCTCGACCTCGGCACGGGCCTGCCCACCGCCAACGCGACGCACGAGGTCGCCCAGTCCGTCGAGCCCACCGCGCGCATCGTCTACGTCGACCACGACCCGATCGTCCTCGCCCACGCCCGCGCGCTGCTCACGAGCGGCCCCATGGGCGCGACCGACTACGTGCACAGCGACCTCGCCGACGCACCGGCCGTGCTCGCCGAGGCCGCGCGGACCCTCGACCTGACCCAGCCCGTCGGTGTCCTCATCCTCTCCACCCTCGGCCACGTCCCGGACAGCGACGCCGCCCAGGCCCTGCTCCGGTCCTACCTCGACGCGCTCCCCTCGGGCAGCCACCTCGTCCAGTGCGACACCATCGAGACCCCCGAGACGAAGGCGGCTTCCGAGGACTACGAGGAGGGCGGCGCGATGGCCTACCGCTCCCGGCCGCGCGACGAGATGGAGCGCTTCACGGAGGGCCTGGAGCTCGTGGAGCCCGGCTTCGGCTCCATCGACCTGTGGAAGCCGGAGGCCCCGCTCGACCGCGAGCCCATCGAGCAGTGGGGCTTCGTGGGCCGCAAGCCGTGAGGCTCCGCAAGGCGTGAGCGTCCCTGAGCCTTGAGGACGCAAGCCCTCAGGGTCCCCGAACCCTCGGGGCCCAGTCCTGAGGCCGCGCGGGCCGTGAGCGGGCGCCGCTGTCGGTGGTTCGTGGCACGCTGGCCGCATGACCACTTCACCGCGCACGGGGGGCGGCGGGGCCGAGGCGCGCAGGCTGCGCGACCTCGCCGTCCTGCGGCGGGTCCGGGACCGCATCGACCGCGAGTACGCGAGCCCGCTCGACGTCGAGGCCCTCGCGGGCGGCGCGCACATGTCGGCCGGGCACCTGAGCCGGCAGTTCCGCCTCGCCTACGGGGAGCCCCCGTACGCGTACCTCATGACGCGGCGCATCGAGCGCGCGATGGCGCTCCTGCGGCGCGGCGACCTCGGCGTGACCGAGGTGTGCTTCGCGGTCGGCTGCTCCTCGCTCGGCACCTTCAGCACCAGGTTCACCGAACTGGTCGGTATGCCGCCGAGCGTCTACAAGGAGCGGGCGGCCGAGGGCGCGGCGGCGGGGGAGAACGCGGGCGCGGGGGCGGGTGAGGGAGCGGCGGAGGGCGTTCCCGCCTGCCTGGCCAAGCAGGTCACCCGACCGGTCAGGATTCGAGAAGCGCCCGGTCCCGGCCCCGCCTAACGTCGAAGGCATGGACCTCACACTGCACACCACAGTCCTCCCGCACACCGACCCCGAGGCCTCGCTCCGCTTCTACCGCGACATCCTCGGCTTCGAGGTGCGCAAAGACGTCGGCCAGGGCGCGATGCGCTGGCTCACGGTCGGCCCGAAGGGCCAGGACAGCATCTCCCTCCTCCTCGCCCCGCCCGCCCTCGACCCCGGCATCACGGACGAGGAGCGGCGCACGATCAACGAGATGATGGCGAAGGGCACGTACGGCTGGATCCTCCTCGCGACGAAGGACCTCGACGGCACCTTCGGCACGCTCTCGCAGGCGGGCGCCGAGGTCGTCCAGGAACCCGTCGAGCAGCCCTACGGCATCCGCGACTGCGCCTTCCGCGACCCGGCGGGCAACCTGATCCGCATCCAGGAAGTGGGCTGAGCGCGGGGGTGCGGGGGCGTTCCGCGTGAACGCCCCCGCACCCCCGGCCCTCCCGTCCGAGGCCCCGCTGCCAGCACGGTCGCCGTCATCAGTCACCGTCGCCGCCAGCGGGGGCTCTCATGGATCACCGCCGCTGCCAGCGCTCTCCGCCGCTGTCAGCGGCCCCTCGCTGTCAGCGGCCCGAAGCTGCCTTCAGCTCCGCCTCGATGAGGTCGGCCGCCCGGGACGTGCCGCCCTCCCTGAGGGCCTCTTCGCGCAGCCGCGACGAACGCCGGGCCACCTCCGGGTCGCCGACCAGGTCGAGCAGCGCCTCGCGCAGGCGCTCCGCCGTCGCCTCCGCCGTGTCGACGCGGTGGGCGATGCCCAGTTCGACGAGGCGGTCCGCGTTCGCGAACTGGTCGACGGCCTGGGGCACCGCGATCATCGGGACGCCCGCGAGCAGCGCCTCGCCGCAGCCGCCCATGCCCGCGTGCGTCACGAAGGCGTCGGCGGAGGCGAGGATCGCGCGCTGCGGGACCCAGGAGCTGACTTCGAAGTTGGCCGGTACGGGGCCGAGTTCGGCCGGGTCGACGTACTTGCCGATCTGGAGGACCACGTGCCACCCCGCCAGCTCGCCGAAGGCCGCGATACAGGCGCGGTAGAAGGCGGGCTGCCGGGTGTACGCGGAGCCGAGCGAGACGAGCAGCACGCGTTCCGCGTCGGCCGGGCGCTCCCAGGTCTCGGCGTCCGCGTCGAAGCACGGCCCCACGAAGGTCACGACGTCCGTGTTCACGCGGTCCGCGTGCGGCTGCATCGCGCGCGGCACGAGGGCGAGCGAGCGCGCGGGCGGGCCCATGAACGTATCGACGTCCCGTGTCGTCGTCCCGCACTCCGCGAGCCAGCGCGCGAAGCGCTCCTCGTAGGCGTCCGCTCCGGGCAACGCCTTGATCTGCGCGCCCACTTCCTCCGCGTACCCGTCCCACCCGACGAACGCGGGCGAGAGCTGCACGAGCGGCCTGCCCTGCGTCTCGGCGAGCGCGCGGGCGTGGTAGGCGCCGATGTCGTAGAGGTACAGGTCGGCGGGGTCGCTGTCGTAGGCGGCGCCAAGCTGCGGAAGCGACTGGACACCGTCGTCCAGGAAGAGGCCCATGGCGGCGATGGGGTCCTCGGGCCACTCGTTGTCCACGTGCGGCAGCACCGAGGCGACGGGCACGAGCGTGGCGCCGGTCGGCTCGACGAGGTGGGCGACGGAGGGGGCCGTCGCGTACGTCACCCGGTGGCCGCGGGCGACCAGCTCGCGCACGATGTCCAGGCTCGGCCGCATGTGGCTCACGAGGGGGGCGCACACCATGGCGATGTGGGCAGGGGCAAGTGGCATGGGAACACACTCGTTTCAGTTCTACGGGGTCTACAGGGGCAACGCGTGCCGACGCACAGGCCTGCGGGGCCGGGCGGCACGTGGCGGGGGAGGAGGCCGGTGAAGGCCCGCTCGCTTCAGCCGTAGATCTGGAGGAAACGCATGTGGACGACTCTAGGACGCGGGACGCGGGGGCGCACGTCCTTTTTCGCGCCCCCGCGCCCCGCACCCCGCGCCCCGCGGCCCCGTGCCCCACGCCCTTCTGCCCCTTGCCTACCCCCCGCCCACCGCCGTCAGCAACGCCAGCGGTGCCGCCGCCGACCGCGACTCGCGCACGCACGCGTACGGTGCCGCGACCGGGAGCGGGTGCCGGGTCCGCTCGTACCCCGCCAGGACCTCCGGGAGGCGGTGGTCCTCGTGCGCCGCGGCCTCCGTGAGGCCGTGGGCGAGGCGCAGGGCCTCGTCGTGGAGGCCGTAGCGGGCGAGACCGAGGGCGAGGAGGGCGTTGTCGTGCGGCCAGACCGCGCCCCGGTGGTAGGCGAGCGGGTGGTACGCGGCCTGTCCGGCGGCCAGGGTCCGTACGCCCCAGCCCGAGAAGAAGTCCGGCGCGAGCAGACGGCGGCCCACTGACTCGCCCCACTCCTTGTCGAGCAGCCCCGACCACAGCAGGTGCCCCGCGTCCGAGGCGAGCGCGTCGAGTCTGCGCCCGTCCTCGTCGAGCGCGAGCGCGGGGAAGGAGTGCTCGGGCATCCAGAAGTCGCGCTGGAAGCGGTCGCGCAGATCGGTCGCCGTCTGGTCGAGCAGGTCCGCGTACACCGGGTCGTCCCACACCTGCCGGGAGAGCCGCGCGGTACGGCGCAGGGCGTCGTACGCGTACCCCTGGGCGCCCGCCGTCAGGACCGGGCCGCTCGGGCGGGTCCCGTCGGCCGCGCAGATCGCGCCCGGCGTGTCGCGCCAGTTCTGGTGCGCGAGCCCGCCCTCGTCCGCGCGGTGGACGAGGTAGCCGCGCGAGGTGAGCCCGCCGTGGTCGAGCATCCACGTCACGGCGGCGCGCGCCTGCTTCTCCAGGCGCCGCGCCGCCGTCCTGTCGCCGGTCCGCTCGGTGTACGCGCCGAGCAGGACGAGGAAGAGCGGCGTCGCGTCGACGGAGCCGTAGTAGCGGCCGAAGGGCACCTGCCCGAAGTGCGCGAGTTCCCCGTGCCGCACCTCGTGCACGATCTTGCCCGGCTGGGCGACGCGCGCCGCCGTCTCCTCGGTGGCCTGCGCGGCGGCGAGCGCGGCGAGCGTCGCCGCGGCCGGTTCCGGGCGGTAGGGGAGGAGGAAGAGCGAGGTGAAGAGCGCGTCACGGCCCAGCAGCGTCTGGAACCAGGGGGCTCCGGCGGCCGGGACCCGCAGCGGCTCCCCGTCCGGGCCCGCCGCGGGGACCTGGAGCGCGGCGAGATCCGCGAGCCCCCGTGCGCACGCCGCGCCCAGCTCGGGCCAGCCCGCGGCGAGCGCCATGCCCTCCGTGTAGTCCGCCGCCTCCTCGGCGAGCAGCCGCGCCGCCTCGCGCGGCGAATCCGGGACGACGGGCGGGGTGAGTCCGCCGTTCCCCAAGGCCCGTACGCGCAAGGTGACTTCGGCTCCGCCGCCCGGCTCGCAGTCGAGCCGCCACACGAGCCGCCGGGCCCCCGTGCCCGTCTCCTCGACGGCGTCGGGGGCCGGTTCGGCGGTCACCGCGGTACGGGCCTGCCAGTCGCCCCGCCGGTAGCGGAATTCGAGCGCCCCGTCCTCGGTCAGCTCCCTGCCCCGTACCGCCCCGGGCTTGCTGTACGTGCGATGGTCGGCCCGCAGCTCGAACTGGTCGCTGAAGTCCGCGTCGACGGTGAGCGCGAGCCGGACCGTGAGCGGCCCCTGGCGGTTGCTCAGGAGCCGCACTGTCTCCACGAACGAGCCGTCCACGACAGCCTGTTCGCGGAAGAGCGTGTACGCGGGCGGCTCGGTGCGGCTGCCGTGCGGGCTCAGCACACTGCGCAGCGTCCCGCTGCCCGCGGCCGGGGCGAGCACCTGCGGCACCCGGCCGTCCACGGTGAGCTGCCAGCGGCTGAGGTGGCGCGCGTCCCGTACGAAGAGACCGTCCGGGGCCGTGCCCCGCGCCCCCGTGATGTCCCCCGCCGCGTCGACGGCGGCGAAGCTCGACCCGTGCACGAGCGTGCGCCGGCCGGTGTCCTCCCTGTTCACTCCCCAGCCCCTTCCTCGGCCAGCAGGTCGAGACAGAGCGCGGCCGTCCAGCCGAACTCCCGCGCCCCCAGCCCCCGCCCCGTGGCCGGATCGACGTACTCCGCGAATGCCGTCGCACCCGCCGTCCGGAGGAACGCTTCCCGCAGCGCCGCGGCGCCCGCCGGGTCACCGTGCTGCCGAAGCCCGCGCAGCAGCAGCCAGTTGACGTTGAACCAGGCGGGACCCCGCCAGTAGCGGCGCGGGTCGTGGGCGGGGGACGTCAGATCGTGACTCGGTACGAGCGGGCCGCGCGTGCCGAGCCCGAAGCGCGGCCCGCGCAGGGTCGCCCGCAGCGTCTCCGCGATCCCCTCCGGCAGCCAGGGCAGCACGAGCGGCAGCAGCCCGGCGGCCCCGCACTCCGGTGGCCGCGCCGCCTTCCCCTCCAGGTCCCGGCTCAGGAACAGCCCTGCCCCCGGCTCCCACAGCCGCTCGACCAGCACCTCAGTGAGCTGCCGCGCCCGCCGGGTGCGGGGCCCCGGGTCCTCGCCGAGTTCGGCCGCGATCGCCGCGAGCGCGTACTCCGAGGCGATGAGGAGCGCGTTGAAGCCCGGGTCCTCGACCGCGAACCGCGCCCCGTCGGGCCGCGCGGCCCGGTCCGCGTAGCCGCTGTCCCGGTAGGCGGCGGCGAGCCGCACGTACCGCCCGTAGTCGAGATCCGTCGGCCGGTCAGCGGCGCTGCCGTGGTCGAGGTCGGCGCGCCGGTACGAGTCGCGCGGGGCCGGGACGACGCGCGCGAGCGGCGCGTCCCAGCACGGGCTGTTGTCCATGCCCGACTCCCACGGATGGACGAGCGCGGCGAGTCCGGCGCCGCCCAGGTCGCGGGCCTCGCGCAGGTAGCGGTGCCATGCCACGAGCCGGGGGTACATCCGGGCGAGGAAGGCGCGCGAGGCGGCGTCGCGCGGCGCGGCGCGGTGCACGAGCCACACCGCGAGCGCGTGCACGGGCGGCTGCACGATCCCGGAGGTCTCCGGTGCCTGCGGCGCGGGGGAGGCGTGCGAGGAGCGCCAGAAGTCGGGGCCCGGGAAGTAGGCGTCGAGCGGGACGGCCGGGTTGAAGACGATGTGCGGCACACGGCCGTCCGCCCACTGCGCGGTGAACAGGGTCTCGATCTCGCGGCGCGCCCGCGCCGGGTCGAGCCGCCGCAGGCCGATCGCGATGAAGGCCGAGTCCCACGACCACTGGTGCGGGTACAGGGCGCGCGAGGGCACGGTCGACGCGCCCGTCCGGTTCGCTTCGAGCACGGCGGCGGCAGCGCGCCACAGGTGGCGCGGCGCACTCGTACGTTCACCCGTACGGGGACGCGGATGGGATGCGATCCGGGGCGCGGGGACGCGGGGCGCGCCGGGGTGCGGGGGAGGGGCGGAATCCGGGGGAGCCGCCGTCGCGGGACCCGGAGCGCCCTGGTGGGGGAGCTCGACGGGCCCCGCGTGCCGCGGGAGACGGCTGGGACGGCTGGTGACTCGGGAGGTGGGTTCCACGTAGCGCTCCCCGGGGAGGTCCTGGGACAGTCCGGGCACACGAAGGCCCGGGCCCGCGGTACCGGGTACCGTAGGTTACGTCTATTTAACACGCAGAACTTACTGTGTAATGCGAACTTGGCGAACGCAAGGGGGTCGGGCACGGTGGCTAACCAGGCGAGCGCGGGGGATCTGCTCCAGTTGGTGCGCACGGGGTCCGCGACGACCCGTGGGGACCTCCAGCGCGTCACCGGGCTCTCGCGGGCGACCGTCGGCCAGCGCCTCGACCGGCTCTTCCGCGCGGGCTGGCTCCGCGAGGGCGACGCGGCACCGAGCGCGCCCTCGCCGCAGGGCGGGCGTCCCTCGGTCCGTCTGGAGTTCGACGACCGTCATGCCCTCGTCCTCGCGGCGGACCTGGAGACCCGTCACTCCCGCGCCGCCGCGCTCAGCCTCACGGGGGACGTGCTCGCCGAGACGAGCTGGCCGCTCCTCCTCTCGGAGGGGCCCGAACACGTCCTCGGCGAACTCGGCGCGCGCTTCGCGCGGCTGCTCAAGGACGCGGGCCTCGACCCGGCCGCCGTCTGCGGCATCGGCGTCGCCGTGCCCGGCCCCGTGGACAGCGCGAGCGGCACCCTCGTGGACCCGCCGATCATGTCCGGCTGGGGCGGCTTCGACCTGAGCGGCCGGCTCGCGCGCGCCTTCGCCGAGGCGAGCGGCGCGGCCGGGTTCGCGGGGGGCGGCGCGGCGGGCGGCGGGGCGGGTCGTGCGGAGGGCGGGGCCGCCGTGCCCGTCCCCGTCCTCGTCGAGAACGACGCCAACCTCATGGCCTACGGGGAACAGCGCACCGGCTGGCCGGAGTGCCGCGCCTTCGTCCTCGTCAAGGTGTCGACCGGGATAGGGGCGGGGGTCGTCGTGGACGGCGCCGTCTACCGGGGCGTGGACGGCGGCGCGGGCGACATCGGGCACATCAGGGTCCCGGCCGGGGAGGGGCTGGACTGCATGTGCGGGGCGCAGGGCTGCCTCGCCGCCGTGGCGAGCGGCCGGGCCCTCGCCGCGCGGCTCCGCGCGGTGGGCGTCCCCGCCGCCTCGGGCTCCGACGTCCGCGCCCTCCTCGCCGAGGGCCACCCCGAGGCCGCGGGCCTCGCCCGCCAGGCGGGCCGCCAGGTCGGCGAGGTCCTCGCGACCGTCGTGACCCTCCTCAACCCGGGCGTCCTCATGATCGCGGGCGACCTCGCGGGAACCCCCTTCCTCACCGGGGTCCGCGAACTCCTCTACCAGCGCGCCCTGCCCCGCTGCACGGCCCACCTCGACGTCGTCACCTCACGCCTCGGCGACCGCGCCGCCCTGGTGGGCGCGGCCCACCTCGTCGTGGAACACCTCTACGCCCCGGGACGGGCGGAGGAACGCCTGACGGCGCTGGGGGTGTAGGACGGCGTACGCGCCCCGTCCGCGCGGGCCGGGGGAAGGCCACGCTGCCCCCGGCCCGCGCTCCGCCGCTTCCGCCCGGCTTCGGCTGCCCTCCTCCGGCGTCCCTCACCCCGTCCGCCGTCCCTCCCTGTCCCTCCGCGTCAGGTGCCGTTGCAGCGCGCTCAGCGGGGTGCGGGCGACATGGGCCCGTACCGCGGCGCGCGCGGCGTTGGCCCCCGGGGCGCCGTGGACGCCGCCGCCGGGGTGGGCGGAGGCGGAGGCGAGGTAGAGGCCGTTGACGGCGGTCTCGGGACGGCCGCTGCCGGGGAGCGGGCGGAAGACGAGTTCCTGGTGCATCGCGGCCGTGCCGCCGTTGATCGCCCCGTTCCGCAGATTCGCGTCGAGCGCCTGGAGCGTGGGAGGCGCGAGGATTCGCCTGGCCCTGATCAGCGCCCGGAAACCCGGCGCCCAGCGCTCCACCTCCCGCTCCACACGATCCGCCATCGTCTCCGCCTGCGCGGTGGTCCACCGCCCGTCGAGACCCTCGTCCCCGGCGTCCGTCTTCACCACGTGCGGCACGTGCGTGTACGCCCAGCACGACTCCGTACCGGCGGGGGAGCGCGAGGGATCGGCCGTGGTCATCTGGCCGAAGAGGAGGAAGGGGCGGTCGGGCACGGCGCCGGTCGCGAGCTGCGCGGCGAAGCGGGTGAGGCCGTCCACCCCGTCCGCCAGGTGCACCGTGCCCGCTCCGGTCGCGGCGCCCGCGGTCCAGGGGACGCGGCCGTCGAGCGCCCAGTCCACCTTGAACGTCGCGAAGTCCCACTGGAACCGCTCCAGGTCGGCGAGCACCCGCCCGGGCAGGTGCTCCGCGCCGACCAGGTCCCGGTAGAGCGTGGGGGCCGGTACGTCCGCGAGCACCGCCCGCCGCGCCCCGACCGTCGCGCCGTCCGCCGTCCGCACCCCGGCGGCCCGCCCGCCGCGCACGAGCACCCGCTCGACCCGGCTCCCGCACCGCAGCACTCCGCCGCGCTCGGTGAACCGCCGGACGAGCGCCGTCGTGAGCGCCTGCGCCCCGCCGGCCGGTACGGGGAACCCGTAGGTCTGCCCGAGCATCGACATGAGCCAGCCGTAGCCGCCGCTGCCCGCCGCCTCCGGGGCCAGGTCGGCGTGGAGCGCGTTGCCCGCGAGCAGCACCCTGCCCCCCTCGCCCCGGAACTCCTCCTCGCCCAGACGCCGCACCGGCAGTACGAGCGAGCGCGCGAGCCGCAGCCCGCCGCCCGCCTTCACCTGCCGGGCGAGCCGCAGCCCCGCCCGCACCGGCGGGAACGGTGTGAAGAGCGCGCCGATGAGATCGGGCCCCACTCGCCGCCAGGTCCGGTGCAGCCCGAGCCACGCCTCGCCGTCACCCGGCGTCAGCGCGTCCAGGGCCGCCGCCGTGTCCTCGGGCCGCCGTTCCAGGACCGCGCACCCGCCGTCGGGGAGGGGGTGGGCGAGGACGCGCGGGGCGTGGCTCCAGCGCAGCCCGTACCGCTCCAGGCCGAGCCCTGCCAGGACGGGGGACGCGGCGGCCAGCGGGTAGAAGGCGCTGCCCACGTCGCTCACGTAGTCCGGGTGGACCCCGCGGTCCGAGCGCACCGCGCCCCCGGGGCTCTCCTGCTCCTCCAGGACCTCCACGCTCCAGCCCGCGTCCACGAGGAGGTTCGCGGCCACGAGCCCGTTGGGCCCGCCACCGATCACCACGGCGTCCGGCATCACACGGCCCCCCGCGGCCGGGCCGCCGACCCGCCCGCGCGCGTGCCCCGCCGCTCGTCCCGCGCCGCGACCGTCTTGGCCAGCCGCGAGAGCATGAGCCGGTTCCGGAACTGGCTCAGCGCGTCCACGACCGAGTTGTGGAGCAGCCCCCCGGGCCCGCGCAGCGGGTGCTCGTCGAGCAGGACGAGCGTGTCCCCGCCCCACTCGCGCAGGTCGAGGGCGATCCGCGCGGTCCCCAGGGCGCCGCTGTCGACCTCCAGTTCCAGGATGCCGGGCGGCTCGCAGCGCCGGACGTAGGTGTGCCCCTTCGCCGACCAGCGGCCCACGCGCACCCGGTACGCGATGCTCGACCCGACCTCGGGCCAGTTCCCCTCGTCGGGCGCCGAGCGCTCGGTGCCCACGACCCAGTCGCCGTAGCGCGCGCCGTCCGCGAGGACGGCCCACACCTCGTCCCTGGGCCGCTCGATCAGCTTGTGCCGTACCGCCATGACCACTCTCCGTCCCGCCGGTGCCTGATGGGCGATGGGTGCCCCTCCTGACCGGCCTCACGTGCGCCTTTCGCCGCCCCCTCACCCGAACGCGGCCGATTCGGCGGCTGGCAGGGGGGTACTCCCCGGCTCCGTCCCCCCTCAGCCGGAAGGCCCGGTCATGCCCCCCACCTCGCCGCTCGGCGGCCGCACGGCCGTCGTGACCGGAGCCGCGCGCGGGATCGGCGCGCTCCTCGCCCACGCCCTCGCGGAGCGCGGGATGCGCCTCGCCCTGCTCGGCCTGGAGGACGAGGAGTTGCGGGCCGTCGCCGCGGGACTGCCCGGCCCCGCCGCGGCCTTCTCCGCCGACGTGCGCGACCCCGAGGCCGTCGCCCGCGCGGCCCGGCAGGCCGAGGAGCGCTTCGGACCCCCGTCCGTCGTGGTCGCGAACGCGGGCATCGCGGCCGGCGGCCCCTACCTCGACGGCGCGGTGCGCACGTGGCGGGACGTCCTCGACGTGAACCTCGGCGGCAGCGCGGTCACCGCGCACGCCTTCCTCCCCGGCCTGCTCCGCACGCGCGGCTACTACCTCCAGGTCACCTCGCTCGCCGCGCTCACGCCCTCGCCGCTGCTCGCCGCCTACTGCGCGTCGAAGGCGGGCGCCGAGATGCTCGCGCACTGCCTGCGCACCGAGTACGCGCCCCGGGGCGTCGGCGTCGGCGTCGCCTACTTCAACTGGGCGGACACGGACATGATCCGCGCGGCCGACACCACCGAGGCGCTCCACGCCCTGCGCTCCCGCCTCCCCGGCCCCGCCGGGGCCACGGCCCCCGCCGCCGAGGTCGCCGCACGGCTCGCGCGGGGCATCGAACGCCGCGCCCGCTCCGTCTACGCCCAGCCGTGGCTGCGCCTCGCCCGCGCGGGCCGCGCCCTCGCCCCCTGGGCCATGGGCCCCCTGACCTCGTACCTCTTCGGCTCCGCGGGCCCCGGCGCGGCAGGTCCCGCGACGGGCCCGCTGGGGGCGGGGGGCCGCGCGGCGCGGCGGACGGGCGGACGCTGAGCCGGGGAGGGCGCGGGGACGGGGCTGCCTCTCCGCCCCTGGTCCCACCGCCCCGGCCCTCGCCGCCCCTTGGTCCCACCGCCCCGGCCCTCCCCGCACCCGGGCCCTCTTCAGCCCCGGAGCGCCGAACGTCCCGCCCGCCAGGACTCCAGGAGCCACTGCCCGAGACGGTCCTCCAGGAAGACCGTCGCGTCGGCGCCGAAGGCGATGTCCGCCTCCAGGCGCGGTTCCTCGGCGAGCAGGCCGCCGATCACCTCGCGCCGCACGACCTGCTCGTGCACCGCGTCCGCCTCGACGTGCTCGGCGTAGAAGCGCTCGGCGGCCGGGCCCGCGCCCGTGCGGCGCATCGCGGCGGCGAGGCGGCGGGAGCCGGGCGAGGACGTGACCTCGACGCAGGCGAAGTGGCCGACGAGCGCGCCGCGCAGCGCACGGCGCAGGCCGAAGAGCGTCATCATGTTGACGATGGCGAGCGCGGGGGCGGGGGCCGCGTCCACGTAGTGCCCGTACCGCGTCTCCAGCCCGAGGTCCGCCATGAGGTCGGCGAAGAGGCGCGCGTGCACGTTCTCCGCGCGTCCCGCCCCGTACTCGTCGTACTCGACCGCGACCATCCCGGCCTTGGCCCGGCCGGACAGCCGCGGGATGACCCAGGCGTGCGGGTCGCCCTCCTTGAGGTGGTAGAGCGAGCGCAGCGCCGCGTACTCGCGCAACTGCTCGCGCGTGCCCTCGTGTTCGAGGTGGTAGGCCACGCTCCCGCCGTGCTCGACGGGTTCCACGAGCAGCTCGGCGAAGGTCTCCTCCACCGTCCGCCCGCCGGGCACGTCGGCACGCAGGGCCCCGAGGAAGCGTTCCTCCAGGGCCTGCCGCAGGGGCATCAGCGCGGGGTCCCACTCGCGGTCGTCGGGCACTCCGGCGAAGCCCCGGTAGTGCAGTTCGTACAGCGCGTAGAGCGCGAGGTGCAGGTCCTCGCCGTACGGGTCCGCCGTCGCGGCACCCGCCGTGTCGACGGCCCGGGACGCGCCCGGCGCGGCGAGCGCCGCGCGGACGCGCGCCGAGAGGGGGCCGCGCGCCGCGGGGAGCGCGGGTTCCGTACGGGCGCTGGGGTCAGCGGTCGTCGTCACGGCGCGCCTCCTTCCCCCGAGGGCGGCGCGCCGGGCGGGCGTGCCTCCGGTGGCTGGTGTCGCACCACGGGTACGAACGGCTGCGGCGGCACGTGCACACCGCCACGACGAAGCGGTCGGACACCGCTACCGTCCCGTCCTCCATGACCACTTCCACGGGCCCTTCGATCAGCAGCGGTCCCTCGCGGTCGATCGTGACCCGCCGCGAGCCGGAGCCCTCCCGCGCGGCAACGCCCCCGGCCACCCGTGCCGTTCCTTCCCCGGCCACCCGCGCCGTCCCTTCCCCGGACTGCCGCTCCGCGTCGCTCACGCGGGGCAGCGCCTCGTTCCCCTTCGGCCGCTCACTTGCGTTCGGCACGGATCACCACCAGTTCCTCCATCTCCTCGCCGGCCTTCAGCAGCCCTTCCTCGCGCAGCCACCCGAGCCGCGCCCGCGTCACCGGGCCGAAGGGCACATGGCAGCGGTCCGCCACCTCGCCCCGCAGACCCGCCTCGGCGAGGCGCCGCAAGGTCTCCTCGGTGCGGCACATGCCCGAGTGCACGAGCAGCAGCACGCCGTGGGCCGAGAGCACCCGCCCGGCGTGCGCGCACACCCGGTCCAGGGTCTGCCTGCCGCCCGGACCGGCGTCCCAGGCGAGCGCCGCCGAGTGGTCGCGCCCGCGTACCGGCCCCGGGGCCGGTACGTACGGCGGATTGCTCAGCACGAGGTCGAAGCGCTGTCCGCGCACCGGGCCCGAGAGGTCCCCGCGCAGCACCCGGACCCGCTGCCGGGCCCGCGCCGCGTTGAGCCGCGCCGAGAGCACCGCCCGCCAGGACAGGTCGGTCGCGGAGACGTGCGCGCCCCGCAGCGCGGCCAGCAGGGCGAGCGCGCCGCTGCCCGTGCACAGGTCGAGCACCCGTGTGCCCGGACCGATCGGCTCGTCGCCCAGCACACGCGCGAGCAGGTGGGTGTCGGCCTGCGGGGCGTAGACGCCCGGCAGGGTCCACAAGGCGCTCAGCGCGGGCGGGCGGGGAGGAGCGGTCGTCATGGGGCTGACCTCCGGAGGGGTGGGGACCGGGGCGGTCCTCGGCCGGGCGACGTGGCCGTTCCAGGCTCCGCGCACCTGTCACGGAGCGCCACTCGGACCGCGACGCCCCACTGGGTACCCCCTCGGCCGCACCTCACGCGTCCTGGACGGGGAGCGTCCACCGGCGCCTCGCCAGCTCACGTTCCGTGACCAACGACGCGCCGTGCCACGCCGGAACCCGCTCCGCCTGCCTCTCGCTTCCCTGTGTGGCACTGGATGTCCTGTCCGGTGCGTCAGTGCGGGCGACCCTGCTCTCCCACGCACGCGTGTCCGCATCGTGGTCCGTCCGGGGCACGCGTTCCGCGTGATTCGCGCCACGTCTGAGAAGGGTTTAACTCATATGAGCGAAGGAGGGAGGCTTTCGGCTCCCGAAGAATGGCACCCCGTGCCACCCTGCGCGTCTTCAGGAGATGAACGCATCTGACGACAACCCCTGCTCAGGTGAGCGAAATGGACCGGAGGCGTTTCTTCCGCTTACAGGGCTTGAAGCGCGCGCCGCTCCTCCCCCGTCCCGGATGACACTTTCGATCTCCTGGCGGGCGGCGCATTGTGCCCGCACGACCCGCAGGTCCAGGTGCCGGACCACCTTGGATCTGGGTATGTTCCTCGCCGTCAGGGCAGTCAGCCGCGAGGAGTCAGTCCCGTGTCGTCAGCAAAGCAGCAGCGCCCCGAGGCCGCAGGCCGTGCCGGTGCGGGCACGCCCGTCGCCTCCGTCCCCGAGACACCGCGCGAGGCGCGGGAGACGCCGAAATTCGTCTACGACTTCACCGAGGGCAACCGCCACCTGAAGGATCTCCTCGGCGGCAAGGGCGCGAACCTCGCAGAGATGACGAACCTGGGCCTGCCGGTCCCGCCCGGATTCACCATCACCACCGAGGCGTGCAAGACGTACCTGGAGAGCGGCAAGGAGCCCGCGCCCCTGCGCGACGAGGTGAGTGCGCACCTCGACGCGCTGGAGACGGCGATGGGCAAGCGGCTCGGCCAGGCCGACGACCCGCTGCTCGTCTCCGTACGCTCCGGCGCCAAGTTCTCGATGCCCGGCATGATGGACACCGTCCTCAACATCGGCCTCTCGGACGCCTCCGTGCCCGGCCTCGCCGCGCAGGCAGGCGACGAGCGCTTCGCCTGGGACTCCTACCGGCGCCTGATCCAGATGTTCGGCAAGACGGTGCTCGGCGTCGACGGCGAACTCTTCGAAGAAGCCCTGGAGTCGGCGAAGAAGGCGAAGGGGGTCGCGACCGACGTCGACCTCGACGCCGCCGACCTCAAGAAGCTCGTCAAGAGCTACAAGAAGCTCGTCGAGCGCGAGGCGGGCCGCCCCTTCCCGCAGGACCCGCGCGAGCAGATGGACCTGGCGATCCACGCGGTCTTCGACTCGTGGAACACCGACCGCGCCAAGCTCTACCGCCGCCAGGAGCGCATCCCGCACGACCTCGGCACCGCCGTCAACGTCTGCTCGATGGTCTTCGGCAACCTCGGCCCCGACTCCGGCACGGGCGTCGCCTTCACGCGCGACCCCGCCAGCGGCCACCAGGGCGTCTACGGCGACTACTTGCAGAACGCGCAGGGCGAGGACGTCGTCGCGGGCATCCGCAACACCGTGCCGCTCGCCGAACTTGAGCGCATCGACAAGCCCTCCTACGACGCGCTGATGGGCATCATGGAGACCCTGGAGAACCACTACAGGGACCTGTGCGACATCGAGTTCACGATCGAGCGCGGCAAGCTGTGGATGCTCCAGACCCGCGTCGGCAAGCGCACGGCGGCCGCCGCCTTCCGCATCGCCACCCAGCTCGTCGACCAGGGCCTCATCACCGAGGCCGAGGCCCTCCAGCGCGTCAACGGCAACCAGCTCGCGCAGCTCATGTTCCCGCGCTTCGACGAGAGGTCGGACGCCGAGGCGGTCGCGCGCGGCATCGCCGCCTCGCCCGGCGCGGCCGTCGGCAAGGCCGTCTTCGACTCGTACACCGCCGTCAAGTGGTCCCGCTCCGGCGAGAAGGTCATCCTCATCCGCCGCGAGACCAACCCCGACGACCTCGACGGGATGCTCGCCGCCGAAGGCATCCTCACCTCGCGCGGCGGCAAGACCTCGCACGCCGCCGTCGTCGCGCGCGGCATGGGCAAGACCTGTGTCTGCGGCGCCGAGGAGCTGGAGGTCGACACGAAGCGGCGCCGCCTCACGACGAGCGGGGGCACCGTCGTCGAGGAGGGCGACCTCGTCTCGATCGACGGCTCCACGGGCCGCGTCTACCTGGGTGAGGTTCCGGTCGTACCCTCGCCGGTCGTCGAGTACTTCGAGGGCCGGATGCACGCGGGCGCCGACGAGGCGGACGAACTCGTCGCCGCCGTCCACCGGATCATGGCCTACGCCGACCGCACCCGCCGCCTGCGCGTGCGGGCCAACGCCGACAACGCCGCCGACGCGCTGCGCGCCCGCCGCTTCGGCGCCCAGGGCATCGGCCTGTGCCGCACCGAGCACATGTTCCTCGGCGAACGCCGCACCCTGGTCGAGTCGTTGATCCTCGCCGACACCGACAAGGAGCGCGAGGAAGCGCTCGCCGAACTCCTCCCGCTCCAGAAGCGGGACTTCGTCGAGCTGTTCGAGGCGATGGACGGACTCCCCGTCACCGTCCGCCTCCTGGACCCGCCGCTGCACGAATTCCTGCCGGACATCACCGAGTTGTCGGTACGGGTCGCGCTCGCCGAATCGCGGAAGGACGCCAACGAGAACGACCTCCGCCTCCTCCAGGCCGTCCACCGCCTCCACGAGCAGAACCCGATGCTCGGCCTGCGCGGCGTGCGCCTCGGCCTCGTCATCCCCGGCCTGTTCACGATGCAGGTACGGGCCATCGCGGAGGCCGCCGCGCAGCGCCGCGAGAACGGCGGCGACCCGCGCGCGGAGATCATGATCCCGCTCGTCGGCACCGTCCAGGAACTCGAACTCGTCCGTGAGGAGGCCGAGGAGGTCATCACGTCGACCGAGTCCGCGCTCGGCACCGACCTCGGCATCTCGCTCGGCACGATGATCGAGCTGCCGCGCGCCGCGCTCACCGCCGGGCAGATCGCCGAGGCCGCGCAGTTCTTCTCCTTCGGCACCAACGACCTCACGCAGACGGTCTGGGGCTTCTCGCGCGACGACGTCGAGGCGAGCTTCTTCACCGCGTACCTGGAGAAGGGCATCTTCGGGGTCTCGCCCTTCGAGACCATCGACCGCGACGGCGTCGGCAAGCTCGTCGCCGACGCGGCCCGCGCCGGTCGCGCGACCCGCCCCGACCTCAAGCTCGGCGTCTGCGGTGAGCACGGCGGCGACCCGGAGTCGGTCCACTTCTTCCACGAGGTCGGCCTCGACTACGTGTCCTGCTCGCCCTTCCGCATCCCGGTCGCCCGCCTGGAGGCCGCCCGCGCCGCCGCGAAGCCGGAGACGGACACCACGGCCTGAGCCACGGGCCGGTACGGACCACCCCTGCGGGGGTCCCCCGCCCCGGGCCACCCGCCCCCGTCCGTCCCACCCTCACCGGGGCGGGGCGCGGGAAGCGCCCGGAGCACGAAGAAGGAGCGGCACCCTGTGCGGGGGTGCCGCTCCTTCGCCGTCCGGGGCCGTGCCCGCCCGGGGCCGTGCTGTCCCGGCCCATACCGTCAGCGCCGCGCGTGGGTCGCGGGACCTCGGGCCGCTCGCGAACGGGCCCGCCCGGTACATGAACCGGGCGGCCCCGCGCCTCACTTCAGGTACACCAGGCCGTCCGTGGTGATCGTCGGGCGGCCCTTCGTCGCCGCCACGACGACCTTCACCGTGTGCTTGCCGCTCTTGGACCAGGCCGTGGTCCACCGCGCGTCGCGGTACTTGGTCGTGCTCGACTTCAGGTCGACCGTCGCCTTCTTCACACCGTCCACGTACACGTACACCTGCCCCGAGCCCGAGGCGCGCGAGAAGACGAGCGAGGCGCCGCGCCCCGTGAAGGTGTAGGTGAGCGAGGCGTTCTTCGCCGAGGAGCTGTACGACTTGCCGCCGAGGTAGCTCGACGAGGACTTCGTCGTCCACTTGCCCGTCTTCTTGCCGCTGCTCTCCTGGAGGATCACGGGAGCCGACGTGGTGCTCGCCGTGGCGGTGTTGCCCGCCTGGTCGTACGCGGTGAGCGACCACGTCGTGGTGGTGGCGGGCTTGGCGGTGAGCGAGGCGCTCTTCGTCGTGGGCCCGTAGGTCGCGGCGGACGGCTTCGTGAGCCGCACTTCCTTGAGCGCGGCGGCGTCCGTCGCCGCCCACTTCAGCGAGACGGGGACGGCGCCGGCGCTCACCGTGCCGGTCCGCAGGGCGGTGGACGGCTTGGTGCCGAAGGAGGGGGCCGTCTTGTCCACGACGACGGTCGTGTTGGCCGTCGTGCTCGCCTTGCCGGAGACGTGGACCGCGCGCACCGCGACGGTGTGCGTGCCGGAGGCGAAGGTCAGCGCCGCCGAGGTCGCCGTGGCCTTCGCGCTGACGGCCACCTTGCCGTCGACCAGCACCTCGTAGCGGTTCACCAGCGTGCTCGGCGTCGTGGCCGACCAGCGCACGGTCGCCGATCCCTTCGTCCACGCCTTGCTGCCCGAGACGCCCGCCCCGGTGAAGCCGGTGATCTTCAGCCCGGCGACGGGACCGCCCGCGAGCGTGCGGATGGCGGGGAGCGCGGCGTAGAGCTGCGTACCCGGGCACTCGGTCGCGTAGCCGTCCCGGTGGCCCGAGATCCGGTGGAAGGTGACCGTCTGCCCCTTCTTGAAGGGGCCGCCCGTGCCGGAGCCGTCGGCCCCGGCGACGAGCCCGACCTTGCTGGTCGCGTCCTCCTCGTACTGCCCGAGCTTCCACGCGGCGACCCGCGCGACCGCCGTCTTCGCGGCCGAGGAGGGCGCCGCCTTGTTGTAGTCGCCGAGGACGGCGACGCCGGTCGTGTCGGTGTTGAAGCCGTACGTGTGCGCGCCGATCACCGGCTGGTCCACACCGCCCTTGCGGCCCTCGAAGATCGTGCCGCACTTGTCGACGAGGAAGTGGTACCCGATGTCCTTCCAGCCGTTCGTCTTGATGTGGTACGTGCGGATGGCGCGCACCATGGCGGCGGACTGGTCGCACGTGTAGGAGTTGGCGTCCACCGTGTGGTGGACGAAGACCGCCTCCACCTTGGTGCCGTACTCCGGGGCCTCGTCGTTCATCGACTCGTCGGCACCCCACTGGGCGCGGGTCACGATCGGCGGGCGCGGGGCCGTGGACGCGGGGGCGGTGGGCGGAGGCGTGGTCGCGACGCCCGGCGCGGGCGTCGTCGCCGAGGTGGCGGGCGCCGGGGGCGAGGCGGGGGCCGAGGACGCGGGGGCCGGGGTGACGGCCGGGGCCGAGGTGCCGGGCGCGGGGCTCGTCGCCGCTTCCGGGGCGCTCTCGGCCGGTGTGGGGGAGGACACCGGGGCGTCCGTCCCCGTACGGGTGGCCTCCTCCCCGGGGGTGGTCCCCGCCGAGGGCGCGTCGTCCGCGACGAAGGCGGCCGGGCGGGCGTCCGAGGCCGTGTCCGGGGCGGGCGACGGGCCCGGGTCGACGAGTTCGAGCCGCAGTCCGGCGGGGAGCGTCGCGCCGTGTCCGTCGACATCGACCTCGACGCCGTCCGAAGGCCCCACCCACAGCGGCTCCGTGGCGCCGCGCGTGCTCTCGGGCTGCGCCGTGCCGTCGCCCTCGGTGCCGAGGCTCTGCCACGCGCCCCAGGTCCCCGTCCGGGCGGCACGCGCCCGGACCCGCACCGTTCCCGGCAGTTCGGCGGCCGGCTTGGTCCACGACAGGCCGAGCAGGCTGAACGGCTCGGTGTCGCGCCTCCCCAGTCCGGCCTGGTCGCCCTCGGCCTTCACGGCGACGGTGCGCAGCGCGGTGCGCACCGCGTGCGGCGCGGGACGCTTGGCCGCCTGGGCCGTGCCGCCGCCGGGCCCGCCGGTGGTGACGAGCACGCCGGTCACCACCGCGAGCGCCGTCGCGGTCGCGGCCGTACCCCACACTCTTCGTCTCTTCAGAACGGTCTGGATCGCCATCGTGACGTCCCCCCTTGTTTCGTGGGCACCTCCCACCGGGAGTCCTCTCGACCGGCGTGTGCCGTCAGCATTGTGACAGAAGGAATCGAACGCTTTGTCAAAATTGCGTCAGACGCGCGTCAACACGCCGTAGGAACCCCACCCTTCCGCGTCAGCACCGCGTCAGAGCACGGGCGGGGCGCCGCGCGCGGGACCTACGCTCCGGCGAGGAGACGGAAGGGGGTACACGCGATGACGAGGGCGGTACGGGGAGGGCGGGGTGCCCGGGGCGGGCGGACCGGGTGGTCCGTGCGGGCCGGGTGGTCCCTACGGGGCGAGCGGGGCTTGCCCCGGCCGGGGGCCGCGTCCGCGCGCTGGACCACGGACCGCCGCTGGGGCCACGACCTGGGCACGGCCCTGCTCTGCGCGGCACTCCTCTTCGTGCTCGCGCTCCTCATCGACGGAGTGCGCGGCTCGCTCGACGCCGCGCGCGCCGCGCTGTGGCTCGGCCTCGCGGCCCTCCTCCACGCGGCCCTGCACCCCGTCCGCACCGGAGCCCGCCCCGGCGAACTGCGCACCTGGGGCCTGCTCCGCCGCCACACGGTCCGCACCGACCGCCTCGTCTCCCTCACCGAGACCGGCGGCCTCGTCCCGCGCCTCCTCCTGCGCGACGCGAGCGGCCACCGCCTGAGCTGCGAGACCGCCGTCCTGACCGCCAACCCCCTCCTGTGGCACCGCCTCGACACCGACCTCCGCACCTCCCACCGCCTCGGCCTCCTGCGCACGGGCGCGGAGGTCCTGCGGGAGCTGGAGGAACGGGTGGACAAGGAGGTGCTGGGGGAGGGGTTCGGGGACGCGTGAGCCCTCCCGGCCCAGGAGGCGCGCGGAACTCCGCGGCTCACACCTCCGGCAGGTCGTAGCGCACCCCCGTCAGCTCCTCCGACGCCGCCCAGAGGCGCCGCGCCGTCTCGTCGTCACGTGTCCACGGGGCGCGCCAGGACGGGGCCGGGGCACCGCGCCACCACAGGAAGCGGGGGCCGGTGAAGGAGTCCTGGGCGACACCGGGCGCCGTCGCCGCGTAGAGGGAGGGCAGCGCGCCCGCCTCGGGGCGCTGCCCGACGAGCCGGGTGGCGAGCGCGGCGAGCCGTTCCCCCGCCGTGCGGCCCTCCCTCCGCGCCCCGGCCGCCCGGAGGTGCGCGCACGCGAGCCCGGGATGCGCGGCGGCGGCCACCGTGCCTGCCCCGGCCGCGTCCAGGCGGCGGGCGAGTTCGTGCGTGAAGAGCAGGTTCGCCGTCTTGGAGCGGGCGTGGGCGCGCCGGCGGCGGTAGTGGCGCGCGCTGTCGAGGTCGCGCGGGTCGATGTTGCCGAGCACGTGCAGCCCGCTCGACACCGTCACGACCCGGCTGCCCGGCACACGCAGCAGGGCGGGCAGGAGGAGACCCGTGAGGGCGAAGTGCCCGAGGTGGTTGACGCCGAACTGCCGCTCGAAGCCGTCCGCCGTGCGCGCGTACGGAAGCGGCATGACGCCCGCGTTGTTGAGCAGCACGTCGACGGGCCGCCGTACGTGCCGCGCCGCGAACTCCCGTACCGAGGCGAGGTCGCCGAGATCCAGCCGCGAGAACTCCGCGTGCGCCCCCGGCACCTGCGAGAGCAGCCGCGCGACCGCGTCGGCGCCGCGCCGCTCGCTGCGGCAGGCGAGCACGACGTGCGCGCCGTGCCGGGCGAGTTCGCGCGCGGTGACGTACCCGATACCGCTGTCGGCCCCCGTCACGACGGCGGTCCTGCCCTCCTGGGCCGGGATACGCGCGGCGCTCCACCCCCGGGGCCGTGCCCCGCTTGCTCCTGTACCGGCGGCCATCGCGCCGCTCCCTTCCGTGAGGTCTGCGTCGTCTGTCCCGTTGCGCGGCTCCGGGCGGGCCGCTGTCTGGGCCTCTCCTACCCCGTCCGTCGCACACGTCTCTCCCGTGCCCCGGACCGCCCGGGGTGGACGGGCGTGGCGTGGGCGTGCGCGGCGTGGGTGTGCGTGCCTGCCGCCGGGGGCGGGCGTGTCCGCCCCGTAGAGGCGTGCGGCATAAGGTCATGCTCATGCCCGACATACCCCTGACCACGGTTCTTGTGCTGTGCCTCGCCGCGCTGGCGGCGGGCTGGATCGACGCCGTCGTGGGCGGCGGCGGACTGCTCCTGCTGCCCGCGCTGCTCCTCGGCGTCCCGCACGTCCCGGCCGCGCACATCCTCGGTACGAACAAGGCCGTCGCGATCGTGGGGACGGGAGGCGCCGCGTACACCTACGTACGCAAGGGCGCGCCCGTCAACGTCCGGATCGCGGTGGGGATCGGGGGCGCCGCGCTGCTCGGCTCGACGCTCGGGGCGTTCTTCGCGGCGGGCATCTCCAGCGACGTGCTGCGGCCGATGATCATGGTGGTGCTGCTCGCTGTGCTCGCCTTCGTCATGCTGCGGCCCGCGTTCGGCACGCAGGCCGCCGGACCGGCGCCGGGGCGGGGCAGGGTGGTCGCGGCGATCCTGCTCGCGGGCCTCGGCATCGGCGCGTACGACGGTTTCTTCGGGCCGGGCACGGGGACCTTCCTCGTGCTCGCGCTCACCGCCGTGCTCCGCCTCGACCTCGTCTCGGCCTCGGCGACGGCGAAGATCGTCAACACGTGCACCAACCTCGGCGCCCTCGTCACGTTCGCCGCGCAGGGCAACGTGATGTGGGCCCTCGCCCTGCCGCTCGCGGCGTGCAACCTGGTCGGCGGCATGACCGGCGCGCACACCGCCCTCAAGCGGGGCAGCGGGTTCGTCCGCACGGTGCTCGTGGTGGTCGTGCTCGGGCTCGTCGCGAAACTCGCGTACGACCAGTGGGTGGCCTGAGGGGTTCCGGCAGCGGGGGAGGACAGGGCCGGTGCCCGGACGCGGCTCCTGACCCCGGCCCGGGGGCTCCCCGGCGGGAGGAGCGCCCGGGCACTGCCAAGCCCGGGCACCCGGACCGGCCGTTACACGGTGCCCCGGGTCCTGCGGTGCAGGAGCCACGTGCCGCACACCGTCGCGAAGGCCAGGACCCCGACGCCGCAGGCGACCCGCACCGGGTCGCGCCCCAGCGGCCCGGGGCCGCCCGCGAGCGGCGTCCCGTGCGCGGCGTCCGCCGTGCCCGCCGCGATCCCGGAGGGCCCGTAGGCACCGCTCAGACCCACCCTCAGGTCGGCCCGTGTCTCCGCGCCCCCCGTCCCGCACCGCACCACCACCTCGTACGTGCCCGGGTTCGTGGTGCCCGGCACGCGGAAGCTGCCCACCGCGTCGTGCGCCTCGGCGCCGCCGCTGAGCGCGAAGCCGCCCGAGCGCAGCGCGGGCGCCGTGCCGGTCGCGGCGTGCCCGGGGCAGCCCGCCGCGTGGGCGGTCACCTTCGCGCCGGGTGCCGCGGCGGCGGGTGTCAGCCGCAGGGCGGGGGCCGGGGCGGGCTCCGCCGCGGCGGCGACCGCCGGCAGCGCGCACCCCCCGGCCAGGACAAGGGCGGCCAACGCACCGTTCCGCGTACGCCTCGCGGGCATGGTCCTCCTTCCGAGGGGGCCCGCTCGCGACCTCTGCGTGCCGCGAAGCCGAACGCGCCCCGCCTCTGAGGTAAGCCCGCCCCGCCCCCGCCCGCGCGCTCAGCGCGAGCGTACGGGTGACAGCCCATCAGGGAGCCCGGAGCTCAGACTTCCTCCCAGGGCACCGCCTCGTACACCGCGCGCAGCCGCCCGAGCAGGGCGTCGTCCACCTCGTAGGCGTGGCCGTCGATCTCGCCGACGGCCACGATGCCGCGCGAGTTGGCGAGGAAGGCGGAGCGGAAACCGGCCAGGTCCGCGAGACGCACCGGCCGCCGGACCGGCTCCGGCCCGGCGGCGGGCAGGCCCTGTTCCAGGAGCGTCAGCGTCGTCCCGGCGAGCGCGGGCGCGGTGGGCAGCACAAGCCGCTCGCCGTCCCAGAAGAGGACGTTCGTGATCCCGCCCTCGGCCACCTCGCCGTCCGGCCCGGTGAGCAGGATCTCGTCGTACCCCTCGCGCCCGGCGAGCCGCCCGTAGTGCGTCTGGCCGAAGCCGCCGAGGTGCTTGACGTGCGGAAAGGGTCGTACGTACGGGACCGAGCGGACCCGCAGCGGCTCGTCGCCCACCTCACCGGGCGCGGCGAGGGTGACCATGAGCGAGAGGGCCCCGCCGGGCCGGTGCACGTACACCCGCAGGGCGGCGTCACGTGCCCCGCCCCGGAGCGCGTGCCGCACCCGCTCCCGCACGAGCTCCGGGTCGAGCTCGTCCCCCCACAACTCCCGCGAGGCGGCGCACAACCGCTGCAGATGCACCCCCATCCCGCGCACCTTCCCGCCCCGCACCTGCGCGGCGGTGAAGTGCCCGTCCGCGCGCACGGCCCGCCACAACAGGTCGTCAGCCGTGGCCGCCCGGCCGTCCACTTCGACGAGCTCGATCCCCAGTTCCCCGGCGAGCGGCCCGAGCCCGCCCGGCACGTCCGCGCCGTCCTTGTTCTCCATGCGGCCCACGCTAGCCCTTCGCGCGAACCCCGTCCGGGAAACCCTTTCGAGGGACCCCGGCACCGCGCACCCGACCCCGGGAACCCCGTCCGTGCACGAGAAGAACAGCGGCGGAAGGACCGCTCAGGAGGGGGCCACTGAGGAGGTGGACGGCTCAGGAGGCGGACGGCTCAGAGGTGGACGAATCGATCTCCCCGGCGAAGACGATGACCTGGTCGATGAGGTTCCGCCGCAGGTGGACGACATCCGTTCCCGCCAGGCGCGGGCCCCCGCCAGGCGTGGTGAAGACCCACTGGTACCGGGCCCACTCGCCCGGCATGTCCACCGCCGAGCAGCGCACCATCGTGCCGGTCCCGGCCGGGTGGTGACGGATGTCCAGCACGAACCGCTCGACCGCCGCGATTCCTTCGCTGCGGCCCAACGGCCCCCAGAACACCACGTCCGACGTCAGGGCCTGGGAGAGCAGGGCCGTCACGTAGTTGTCGTCCGAGGCGTTGAACGCGGAGATGAACATGTCGATCGCGGAGCGCGCCGTCTCTTCCTGCATGTCCCAGTAATACCAGCCGCCGAGCGCGCGCTCGTCCGGCGAGCCGCCGCCCCGAGCCCTGAGGAGCCCGGCACGTGAGATCCCGGCCCCGCACGTCCGCCTCACCCGGCCGCACCTGCACCTCGGCCCCCGGCGCACCCCCGTCCCGGGCCCTCACCCCTCCGGCCCGGCTTCCCTCCCCTCCCTCACGCCCCCGTTCCCGCCGTCCTCTCGCCCTCGGCCGCCCGCGCCGCCCCCTCCGGGTCCGCCGCGCGGGCCGCCCGCTCGACCTTCTCGCGGTACGCCGACCAGGTCCCGCCGTCCCCGGTGGACAGGTTCGCGTCCTCGGGGCGCAGGCCCGCCCGGCCGTCGAGCAGTTCGCGGATGATGTCGGCGTGGCCCGCGTGGCGCTGCGTCTCGGCGAGGACGCGGACCAGGACGTGGTGCAGCGTCGTGACGGCGCGGTGCTCCGGCCACCACGGGACCCGTCCCTCCGTGTCGAGGGGAAGCTCCGCGAGGATCGCGTCCGTGTGGGCCCACGCCGCCCGGTACAGGCCCGTGAGCGCCTCCCTGGACTCCTCGGGGCGCGCCCACAGGTCGCCCTCCGGCTCGCGCGTCCAGTGGAAGCCGGGCTCCTCGCCCTTCGCGAAGTACGGCCGCCCGAAGGTGTCCCCGAAATACCCCAGCTCCACCGCCGCCAGGTGCTTCACGAGCCCCAGCAGGTTCGTCCCGGTCGGCGTCAGAGGACGCCGCGCGTCGTACTCGGTGAGGCCCTCCGCCTTCCACAGCACCGCCTCGCGCGCACCCTGGAGGTACTGGTGCAGATCGGCCACAGGCCCGTTGAACGACATGATCGCCCCCGCTTTCGTCCCTACGTCCGTCACGTGCCGCCGAGTCTCGCACCCGCCACCGACAACGCCCCGGCAGCCGACCGGCCCCGCTCTCTTCCCGGTCCGCCTGCTCGCCTCCGCCCCAAGCTCCCGCCCGGCCCCGGCCCCGGCCCCGGCCCCGGCCGCCCCGCGCCCGCTCCCGTACCCCCTCACCACCCGCCCCGGACCCACCCCGCCCCGTACACCTGTCCGGGATGTCCTTCCTTCCGCTTAGGCTCTGCTCCATGGCAGCGACTTCCCGGCAAGCCGATGGCGAGACCCATCGGCTGTCCCACGACACGGCGGACTACGCCACGGCGGATACCGAGCGCTGGGCCCCCGAGCCCGACAAGCGTCCGGGCCGTACCGCCTTCCAGCGCGACCGGGCCCGGGTCCTGCACTCCTCCGCGCTGCGCAGGCTCGCGGGCAAGACCCAGGTCGTCACGCTCGGCACGGGCGGCCACGCCTGGGACGCGAGCCCCCGCACCCGTCTCACCCACTCCCTGGAGTGCGCCCAGGTCGGCCGCGACCTCGGCGGGGCGCTCGGCTGCGACCCCGACCTCGTCGAGGCCGCCTGCCTCTCGCACGACCTCGGCCACCCGCCCTTCGGCCACAACGGCGAGCAGGTGCTCGACGAACTCGCCCGCGACATCGGCGGTTTCGAGGGGAACGCCCAGTCGCTGCGCCTGCTCACCCGCATCGAGCCCAAGCGCTTCGTGCCGGGCCCGGACGGCACTCCGGCCGGTGTCGGCCTCAACCTCACCCGCGCCGCGCTCGACGCCGCCACCAAGTACCCCTGGCCGCGCGGCGCGCACCCGCGTGACCCGGCGCACCCGAAGTTCGGTGTGTACGACGACGACCTCCCCGTCTTCCGCTGGCTCCGCGCCGAGGCGCCCCCGGGCCGTACGTGCTTCGAGGCCCAGGTCATGGACTGGTCCGACGATGTCGCCTACTCGGTGCACGACCTGGAGGACGGCCTGCACGCGGGCCACATCGACCCCAACGCGCTGCTCTCCGAGCCCGAGCGGGCCGAGATCCACCGCGTCGCGCTCGACCGGGGCCACGTACCGCCGGACACGGACCGCGCGGAACTCGACGCGGCGCTCGACCGCCTTCTCGCCGAGGAGTGGTGGCCGCACCACTACGACGGCACCGGAACGGCCCAGGCCCGCCTCAAGGACGCCACGAGCGAGCTCATCGGCCGCTTCTGCCTCGCCGCCGAGACCGCGACCCGCGCTGCCCACGGCCCCGCGCCGCTCAGCCGCTACGCCGCCCGCCTCGTCGTGCCGCGCGCGGCCCGGCTGGAGTGCGGGCTGCTCAAGGCCGTCGCCGACCTGTACGTGATCCAGCGCGCGGAGCAGGAGGAGATCCGCGCCGCCCAGCGCGTCCTCGTCACCGAACTCGCCGCCGCCCTCGCCGCCCGCGCCCCGCACGGCCTCGACCCCCAGTTCCGTGCCCTCTTCGGCCAGGCCGAGGACGACCCCGCGCGCCAGCGCGTCCTGATCGACCAGATCGCCTCCCTGACGGACGAGGCGGCGCGATCACTCCACGCCGAACTGACCCAGCAGGGTCGCGTTTGAGCCCCTCCCTCGGACGAGAAGCGCGGGCGCGGGGGCGGTGCCCGCGCGAGGACGCCCCGGCGGAAACGGGGAACCCTCGCACCCCGTCCCCCACCTGAGCTGCGGTACCGTCAGAAACCCCCGCACCGAGGCGACCGGGACCCAGGTCCTCGATCACCCCCACGATCGAGTCACCCCCCTTCCCCCCGCCCGCCCCCGTGCGGGACGCTCGCAGGGGACCGCCGCCCCCGTCCGTGCCCGCCGCAAGGGCGGTGCGCGGCGGGCTCGGGTACTGAGGAGGCAGCACGTGGTCGACGCGGATCAGACGTTCGTCATCGTCGGAGGGGGCCTGGCCGGCGCCAAAGCGGCGGAGACGCTGCGCGCCGAGGGCTTCACCGGGCGGGTGATCCTCGTGTGCGACGAACGGGAGCACCCGTACGAGCGCCCCGCGCTCTCCAAGGGCTATCTGCTCGGCAAGGACGCCCGCGAGAGCGTCTTCGTGCACGAGCCCGGCTGGTACGCGGGCGCCGACGTCGAACTCCACCTCGGCCAGCCCGCCGTCTCGCTCGACGCGGCGAACCACACCCTCACGCTCGGCGACGGCACGCTTCTCCACTACGACAAGCTGCTCCTCGCCACCGGCTCCGAGCCGCGCCGCCTGGAGATCCCCGGCACCGATCTGGCGGGCGTCCACCACCTGCGCCGCCTCGCCCACGCCGAGCGCCTGCGCCGCACCCTCGCGAACCTCGGCCGCGACAACGGCCACCTGCTCATCGCGGGCGCGGGCTGGATCGGCCTGGAGGTCGCCGCCGCCGCACGCGAGTACGGGGCCGAGGTCACCGTCGTCGACGCCGCGCCCACCCCGCTGCACCACGTGCTCGGCTCCGAGGTCGGGCGGCTCTTCACCGACCTGCACGCCGAGCGGGGCGTCCGCTTCCACTTCGGCGCCCGCCTCACCGAGATCATCGGCCAGGACGGCATGGTCCTCGCCGCGCTCACCGACGACGGCGAGGAGCACCCCGCCCACGACGTCCTCGCGGCCGTCGGCGCCGCGCCCCGCACCGCCCTCGCCGAGTCCGCCGGACTCGCGCTCGCCGCGCCCGAGCACGGCGGCGGCATCGCGGTCGACGCGGGGCTGCGCACCTCGGACCCGGACGTCTACGCGGCCGGTGACGTCGCCTCCGTACCGCTCGGCCTCTTCCCCGGCGCGCCTCTGCGCGTCGAGCACTGGGCCAACGCTCTCAACGGCGGTCCGCTCGCGGCCCGCGCGATGCTCGGCAGGGACATCACCTACGACCGCGTCCCCTACTTCTTCTCCGACCAGTACGACCTCGGTCTGGAGTACTCGGGCTGGGCGCCGCCCGGGCAGTACGACCAGGTGCTCGTGCGGGGCGACGCCGCCAAGCGCCGCTTCCTCGCCTTCTGGCTGCTCGACGGCCAGGTGCGGGCCGCGATGAACGTCAACGTCTGGGATGTGACCGAACCGCTCCAGAAGCTCATCCGCTCCGGCATCCGCCCCGACCCGGAGGCCCTCGCCGACCCGAGCGTCCCGCTGGAGTCCTTCCTGCCGTCACCCTGAGAAGACCGTGTGCGCGTTCGTGCGCACACGGGGCGGAGTCGCGCCGGAATCCGTAAGGTGCCCCGCGTGAAGACACGGGGAATCAAACTGACCGCGATGGCGGCGATAACCGTCCTCGCCCTGACGGGCTTCTCGACGGGGCGGAGCCACGGCACCAGCAGGCACGGGAGCGGCGGGCACGGCGGGGGATGCAGCAGCTCCTCGCAGCGTCAGAACGGCTCCAGCGCCTCCGATGACGATGACGACTACCGCGCAGGCTACGAGCGGGGGTACCGCAGCGGTACGAACGGGCACCACACCTCGGGGTCCGGCTCCGCGGCGAGCGAGACGGGGTCCGGCTCCGGGCGCACTCGCGCCTCGACCATCAAGGCGACCCTCGTCTCGTGCGTGACGGCGGACCGGCCCTGGTCCACGGTGCGCCTGAGGAACACCGGCTCCAGGGCGGACAGGTACACCGGCAGCGTCACCTTCTACGACAAGGACGGCGCCTACGTCGACCTCCAGGGGATCGTCGACGTGAGCGTCGCCCGGGGGAAGACGAAGACGGTGAAGGTCAAGCCCCTCGACCCGCAGGGCATCGAGAAGTGCGAGCTGACGGACGAGGAGGACTTCTGAGGCCGTCCCGGACGGCTCGTCGCCCGGGACGGTGGACGGCGGGGGCCGAAGCTGCCGTCCTCAGGCGCCGTGCTGCTTCCCGCCGTCGGTCCCGGCCGCCTGCGGGCGCCCGAACAGCAGGTCGTAGCCGGGCGGGAGCTGGAGCAGGACGCGTCCCGTCAGCTCCTCGCCCGCCGCGTCGGCCGCGACGCTGAGCACCGCGCTCACGTCCCAGGCCGCGGTGGTCTCGGTGGCCCCCTCGATCCAGGCGGCGGCGGCCCGGACGAACCGCTCGGGGGAGAGGGGCTCGGCCGCCTGGAGCGGGTTGAGGAGGATCAGGGCGAAGGTCTCCGGGAGCCGGGCCGCCAGTTCGGCCCGCACCTCGCCCGCCAGATGAGCGCCCAGCAGCGCCAGTACGGTACGGGCCGCCCGGTCGGCCTCACTCCGGCTCGGGTACTCGCCGCGTTCCCGCACCTGCTCCAGGAACGCTTCCCATCGCATCGTCATGACTGCCCCCTCCGCCTGTGCGTGCGTCCCGGCGGTGGTGGACCGGCGCGCGGAGGACGGGTACGGGAGGGAGCCCGCCCTCCGGCACGTGCCGCCGCCGGCGCGTTCACGGCCGGCTGTCTCAGCCGCTGATCTCCTTGCGCCCCGAGCCCGCGCTGATGGCGATCTTCCGGGGCTTGGCGCGCTCCGCGATCGGGATGCGGACCGTCAGCACCCCCGCCTCGTAGTCGGCCTGGATGCGTTCGGTGTCGAGGGTGTCGGCGAGCATCACCTGCCGCGAGAAGACACCGAGCGGGCGCTCCGACAGCTCGACCTGGGCCTCCTTGCTCCGGCCCGTCGGCCGGCGCTCGGCCTTGACGGTCAGCATGTTCCGCTCGACGTCGATGTCGATCGCGTCCGGGTCGACGCCCGGCAGGTCCAGCGCGAGCACGTACTCCCCGCCGTCGCGGTAGGCGTCCATCGGCATGAGGGACGGCCGCGACCACGTACCGGACGCCGGGTTGCCGAAGAACTGCTGGGTGATGCGGTCCAGCTCACGGAAGGGGTCGGTGCGCATCAGCATGGGGAAGACACCTCCATGGTCGAGAGCGGGTCCCCGAGGGGCCCGTGCGTTGTTGCCTGCGTCTGTTATAGCGTGTCATCCAAAAGATGACAAGCGAGAGTGTCACCCGATGGATGACATGTTGAGTGGAGGTGGCTCATGGTGGCGGACGGAGAGTCCCGGCAGCCCCAGCAGCGACCGGCCCCGCCCGGTATGCCCCTGCCGGCCGTGACGGCGGCTCTGGAGACGATCGCCGACGTGCTCCGCGAGGCCCGGACGACCCCGCCGACGGCGCTCCCCGCGCCCGGCACCGGCACGGGCGCGGAGCAGGCGCTCGCGGCGCTGCTCCTGCTGCGGCAGCTCCGCGAACAACTCGGCGGCTGGGAGACCGGCCTGATCGAGGACGCGCGGGAGGCCGGCGCGAGCTGGGCCGACCTGGCCGGGCCCCTCGGGGTGGCCAACCGCCAGTCGGCCGAACGCCGCTACCTCCGTCGCCGCCCCGGCGCCCCCGGCAGCACGGGCGAGGAGCGCATCCAGGCCACCCGGGACCGCCGCGCCGCCGACCGCGCCCTCACCACCTGGGCGCGCGAGCACGCCGCCACGCTGCGGGGCCTCGCGGCCGAGGTCGTCGCCCTGGACGCCTTGCCCGCCCCGGCCCGTACGCCGCTCGCCCAGGCCCTCGGCCACCAGGACCCGGCCCAACTGCTCGCGCCGTTGAAAGCCGCCCGCCCCCACCTGCTCGCCGGTCATCCCGGCCTCGCCGCACGCGTCGACGCCCTGGCGCCGGGCCCCGCGACCACCCCGCGCGAGGACGGGGCCCCCACCCCTCGGGCACGCTGAGCCCCCGCGCGGGAACCGCTTGCCGGAGCGTCCGCCCGCGCGGGGCCC
The DNA here is from genome assembly GCF_000719475.1 of Streptomyces sp. NRRL F-5630. Classification (GTDB taxonomy): domain Bacteria; phylum Actinomycetota; class Actinomycetes; order Streptomycetales; family Streptomycetaceae; genus Streptomyces. The sequence continues at coordinate 130,207 of NZ_JOGO01000013.1, forward strand.
GCCCGAAGCGGCACGGGGGGCGGGGAGCCGCCTCGGACGAGGCCCCGCCCGGCGCGTCTCCCGCCCCCCGGTCGCTGCCGCTTTCCGCCTCCGGTCCCACCGGCTCGCCCGGCCCCGTAGAATTCCCCCGTGGCTGGCAGGATCAAGGACGAGGACGTGAAGGCGGTCAGGGACGCGGTCCCGATCGACTCCGTTGTCGCTGAGTACCTCCAGCTCAAGAACGCGGGCGGCGGGAACCTCAAGGGCCTGTGCCCCTTCCACGACGAGAAGTCACCGTCGTTCCAGGTCAGCCCCGCGAAGGGCCTCTTCCACTGCTTCGGCTGCCAAGAGGGCGGCGACACGATCACCTTCGTCATGAAGGTGGACCACCTCAGCTTCTCCGAGGCCGTCGAGCGCCTCGCCGGTCAGGCCGGCATCACCCTCCGCTACGAGGAGGGGGGCTACAACCCGACCCAGCAGCGCGGCGAGCGCATCCGCCTCATCGACGCCCACCGCGCCGCGGCGAAGTACTACGAGGAACAGCTCGCCGGGCCCGAGGCCGAGATCGCCCGCAAGTTCCTCGCCGAGCGCGGCTTCGACCACACCGCCGCCGCGCACTTCGGCGTCGGCTACAGCCCTGCGGGCTGGGACCACCTCACCCGCCACCTGCGCGGCCAGGGCTTCACCGACCGCGAGCTGATCACCTCCGGCCTCTCCCAGGAGAGCCGCGGCGGGCGCCCCATCGACCGCTTCCGGGGCCGCCTCATGTGGCCGATCAAGGACATCGGCGGCGACATCGTCGGCTTCGGCGCCCGTCGCCTGCGCGAGGACGACAACGGCCCGAAGTACCTCAACACCCCCGAGACCCCCGTCTACCGCAAGTCGCAGGTCCTCTACGGCATCGACCTCGCCAAGAAGGACATCGCCCGCACGAGCCGCGCCGTCGTCGTCGAGGGCTACACCGACGTCATGGCCTGCCACCTCTCCGGCGTCACGACCGCCGTCGCGACCTGCGGCACCGCCTTCGGCACCGAGCACATCAAGATCCTGCGCCGCCTCCTCATGGACAACGGCAGCGCCCGCGTGATCTTCACCTTCGACGGCGACGCCGCCGGGCAGAAAGCCGCCCTGCGCGCCTTCGAGGACGACCAGAAGTTCGCCGCCGAGACGTACATCGCGATCGCGCCCGACAACATGGACCCCTGCGACCTGCGCCTCGCGAAGGGCGAGCAGGCCGTCGCCGAACTCGTCGAACCGCGCGTCCCGCTCTTCGAGTTCGCGCTGCGCCAGATCGTCTCGCGCTACGACCTGGAGACCCCCGCGGGCCGCGCCGCCGCGCTCGACGAGGCGGCGCCGGTCGTCGCGCGCGTCAAGAACGTCGCGCTGCGCCACGCCGTCGCCGTCCAGCTCGCCGGGATGCTCGGCTACGGCCCGATGGACCAGCAGGAGGTCGTACGGCGCGTCGCGACCGTCGCCCGCTGGGCCCGCGAACACCGCGGCGAACCCCTCCCCGGCGGCCCGCGCCGCCCCGCCACGGCCCCCGCGAGCGCCCCGCAGCGCCCCGGCACCTCGGGCCCCGCCCTCATCCTGCGCAACCCCGCGCACATGACCGAGCGCGAACTGCTCAAACTCGCTCTCCAGCGGCCCGAACTCGTCTCGCCCGCCTTCGACGCGTACGAGATCGACGAGTTCACCGCCGAGCCGTACGCCGCCGTGCGCCAGGCCATCGCCGACGCGGGCGGCGCCGAGGAGGGCGTCCACGACGCGATGGCCTACCTCACCGCCGTGCGCGAGGCGGCCCCCGACGACCGCGTCCGCGCGATGGTCACCGAACTCGCCGTCGAACCGATCCGCCGCCGCGTGGTCGACGACCTCTACGCGAGCGAGCAACTGGTCCGTGTCCGGGTCCGCGCCGTCCAGCGCCGCGTCACCGAACTCCAGGGCACCTTCACCCGCGTCTCCGCGCAGGGCGACCAGGCCCGCGCCGCCGAGGTCCAGAGCGAGCTGTGGGTCCTGGAGCAGTACGGCCGCGCCCTCCAGCAGCAGGGCGCCGCGGCCCTCTGACGGACGGCCGCACGACCGGCTCGGCCGCACGACCGCGAGGGCCCGCCCCCCCCCGCACGACCGGCCCGCCAAGCCTCCCGCTCGCCCGTGACAGCCGCACGACCCACCCGCCCTGCCC
>NZ_JOGO01000014.1 GCF_000719475.1 Streptomyces sp. NRRL F-5630
CGCATGCACAACCTCGCCCTCGCCGGATAAGCGAGCGGGCCGTACAGAGGCCAGCCATGACCGAGGCAACCTGAAGATCATTTACGGGACAACACTTAGGAAGAGACACAGCGGTCCCCAGCGGCTTTCTGTGAAGCGCCGACTATTCGGGATTCGGCTCCGGCATACTGGGTTCCCCAAATATTCGGGTGGGCGTCCTGCGCCCGACCCGCTCCCACCAGAGTCCTGCTACATCCATGAACTGGACAGTGAGTCGGATATCGGTAGCACCGGCAGGAGCGATTCCCTCATCTGTTCCGCTCTCCCAGCCTTCCGGAGCGTACACGGGGCCCCAGGACTGTTCCATAAGCGTCAGTTGCCGTTCCCCACCAGCAGGCACATCGTAAAAGACCCGTTCGTCTTCGTCCGACCACCGCACAGCAGAACCCTGCTCGCGTCCACCATACGTCGCGTCTACTCGAATGATTCGCAGTTCGAGCAAGGGGTCGGAACTATGATTCCTCACAATCCCACGATTTCCGCTGACACTCGATATAACCAAACGCGCCTGCGCCGCAGATCTGTCGTCGCTGTCCTTTCGGCGTGCTCGTACCTCGAAAACGCCAAGCCCAAGGGCGACCAACGTGGCACCAGCAGTCGCGATCGCGCTCGCCGCATCCCAAAAATCGCTCACTACTTTCTACGCCCCCATCTTCACGGCCGCCGAGATACGCAGCAACTCCGCCGTACAGCCTAGTCGTTGGGGCGTCTAGCAGACTTCCTCGGCATGGCCAAACCGCGTTTTACACAGATCCTCTCCCCAGCGCGGCTTCAGGCACAGGGCCTTCATGGTGCCGCGGTGGGAGTTCATGTTGTCGATCACGATCACTCAGCGGCCGACCGGGGCCGTTGTCGCCCTCGGTGGCGACGGCCTGGCCCAACAGCTGTTGGAGCGCGCGGGCTTCACGCGTCACGCGGACTGGCACGGCCTTCGGCACCGGCTCGCGGCCCAGATGGATCCGTCTCTCCGGGACTCGATCACCGCTCACGCGGTGGACATGCTCACTGCGGCACGCTACGAGGTCCTTTTCTCTCCCGGCCTCGGTGAGCGTCTCCACCCGCTCGGGGACCGCATCCGGGATCTGTCCGATGCCGTACGGGGCGCCGAAGGCGGCGTCGCCCTCGGCAATCACCTCCGTCAGCTCCTCGACCCGGAGCACGGTGCGCTGGTCCGCGTGCAGGAGGCGGTGCAGGCGGCGGCCGAGCAGGTGAAGGACCTTGCCCCCGAGGCGTACGAGTTGCCGGATCGCCTTGAGGGGGCGGCCGATCTCCTCTGGTCCGTCTCGGAGGACCTCAAGAGCGTGCCTGCCGAGACCGCCTCTCTCGGACCGATCGTGACCCCGGCCCGGGGCACGGCAGTCCGTGCTTCGCCGGTTCAGACTCTCGGACGTGGTGCCAGCGAACCCGTTCTTCCTCCGGTTCCGCCTCCTGCGGCGGGACGAGGCGGTTGTGTGCGGTGACCGTCGCCCTCCCCTCCCTCTCCCGTCCGAGGCTGTACGCGGTGCGGGCGACGGACGCCCTGGCGAGTACGCTCATCACCTACGCGATCCCGCTGCTCGCCCTGCTCACGACGGGCTCGCCCGCGCTCACCGGGCTCGTCTTCGCCGTGGAGTGGACGCCCCGGATCGCGGCCTTCGGTATCGCGGGCGGCCTCGCGGACCGGTGCGGCCCCGCGCGGGTACTGCGCTGGGGAAACCTGGTGCGGGCCGGTTGCTTGTGCGCCGCTGCGGCCGTACTCCTCGGCGTGCATGACGACCGAGGCCGTACGACGACGGTGCTTGTCCTCGGCGCGCTCAGCGGATTGCTCGCGGAGATCGGGTTCGTGGCCTCGGAAGCTCTCGGCGCGGAGGCGGCGCGCCACGCGTCCGTCCCGCACCGGGTCCAGGCGAGTCTCACCGGGATCGACATGGGGGCAGGGCTGGCTGGGCCCGCTCTCGGTGGACTGCTCCTCCTCGCGGGACCGGTGCCCCTGCTCCTGAGCGTCACCGCTCTCGCGCTGGCGACGAACTGTCTCACGCCGAAGCAGATGGGCGCGCCCGCCCCGCCTTCTCGCGCCGGAGGCGGGCTGCGAACCGGCTGGCGGACCTTGTGCTCGATCCCCGCTTTGCTGTGGCTCGTTGGAGGCTTGGCGGCCTCGAATGCCGCGACGGGGCTCGTGCAGGCCGCCGCGCCGATCGTGGTCGTCGAGCGCTTCGATGAGTCCGCCGCGCACCTCGGTCTCGTGTGGACGCTGGCGGCCCTCGCCTCACTCGGCGTCGTCTGGGCCGCTCAGCGGCTCATCACCCGCTGGGGGATATGGCCTGTAGGCGCTGCCTCGGCCGGGCTCTGCACCACCGGGTGCTTCGCCGTCGCCGTGGCCCAGGACTTCGGGTCCTACGCGGGGGCCGTGGCGGTGATGATGGCCGCCGAGGGGGGCCTGACCGTGGTGCTCCGGACCCTTCGCGCTCGGCTCATCCCGGCCTCGGGCTTCGCGTCGACCCTCTCCGCGTCGATCATCTGCGTCCTCGTGCCCCTCCCCGTGGCCGGCCTCGTCGTCGGAGCGGTCCCGTCCTCCCACCTGGGGACCGTGGTGACCGTCTGCTCGCTCGTCCAGGGCGTCGTGCTCGGGGGCGCGCTGTGGCGGCTGCGCACGAGCGACCTCCGCTCCGCCCGTACTTTCTGAACTACCCACGCTCAAAAGGAACTTGGAGTATCACCATGCCCTTCTCTCCCTCCGCTCTGCCCGTCCTCGTGATCGTGGGCGGGACGGACGAGACGTACCGCGGGTACTGCTGGGAGTCGGCCGCCGCCGAGCACGACGTCGTCGTCATCGACGCCGTGTCTCCTGCGGGGCTGGTCGGCGATCTCGTCGTCGACCACGAGATCGCCGACCCGCGCGACACCGACGCCGTGGTCGCCGCCGGTCTGGCTCTCGCCGCGCGTCATGAGATCGGTGGTGTGCTGACGTGGGACGAATACGCTCTCCTCCCCGCCGCCGCCCTCACCGAACGGCTCGGGCTGCGCGGCAACTCCGTCGAGGCGGTGCTCGCCTGCCGGGACAAGGGAACCACCCGTCGCCTCCTCGACGAGGCCGGCGTTCCCTCGGCCCGGTCGGTGCGTGTCCAGTCGGCGCACGAGGCGGCGCAGGCCGCCGCCGCCATCGGCTACCCCGTCGTCTTGAAGCCGGCCTCCCACGCCGCGAGCATCGGCGTGATCAAGGTCGCCCACCCCGAAGCACTGCGCGCGGCGTGGGAGTTCGCGAATACGGGAGCCGGGGAGCAGGGTCCCGAAGGGTACGGAGTGCTCGTCGAGGAGTACCTGGACGGGCCGGAGGTCTCGGTGGAGTGCATGACCCTCGCGGGCGAGAGCGTTGCTCTCGCCGTCACGCGCAAGGAGGTCGCCTTCGCGCCCTTCTTCGAAGAGGTCGGCCACACCGTGGAGCGCGACGACCCGCTTCTTCCCCTCGTCGCCCCCGTTGCCCGGCAGGCGCTCGCGGCGCTCGGTGTGACGGACGGGATCTCGCACGTCGAGATGCGCGTTACGAAGAACGGGCCGCGCATCATCGAGGTGAACGCACGTATCGGCGGCGACTGGATCGGACGCCTGGTGTGCCGGGCGACCGGCCTTGAGCTCCCGGGAATCGCCGCCTCGGTGGCGGCGGACATGACGCCTGACCTCATGCCGACCCACCACGGTGCGGCGGCCGTACGCCTGCTCTACCCGAAGGCGTCCGGCACCCTCACCGAGCGGCGTCTCGATGCGCTTCGCGCCTCGAACAGCGGTGAAGGGCGCCTTCGCGAGTGGGGCTGGCTGCGCGACGCCGGAGACCGGGTCGCGCTCCCCCCGAACGGCTCCCTCGACGAGGCACGCATCGGCTACCTCATCACCTCGGGGCCCACTCTCACCGACGCCGTCACCGCGCGGGACGCGGCAGAAGCCGCGCTCGTGCTCCAGGTCGAGCCCGAGCCCGCGCAGTAGAAGAAACGGCCCCATACGGCCGCCCAGCTCAACCCGCCGCGCCTACGAGGAACTTGTGATGCGCAGACCGCAGCAGGCAGCACGCCCCCGTCGCCGCCCCACCTGGAGAATCGTTTGCGCACTACTCGCCCGCCCACCTCCACTACTGGCACCGACGCGGCACTTGTCGCGCTGCTCGGCGCCGTCGGTGCCGGCCTCACGTACGGCACCTTGGCGTACCTCGTGGGGAACGCCGTCAACCTCGCTGTCGGCCAGCGCGGTTGGTCCTCCTTCGCCCCTGTGGAGGCCGCGCTCCACCCTGACGTCCTCTGGCCGCGCGTGCCGCCGCTCGCCCTCCTGGTCGGTGCCCGGATCGTGCCCGGCGTTCTCACCCTCGCGCTCGCCGCGCTCGCCGCCCTGGTCTGGATGCGTGTGACCTCCGGCCGCCGCCAGGGGATGGCCACGCGCAGGGACGTGGCCGCCCTCGCGGGCAAGGCGATCGCACAGCGGGCCATCTCGCTCCGCCCGAGCCTGAAAGACCGGAGCTGGAAAAGAGGTGCCCGCCGCGGACCGGGGTGTCCGTCTCGGGGTCCTGGGCCGTACCGAGCTGCGGGCGAGCTGGGAGGACGTGATCGTCGCGATCATGGCACCCCGCTCCGGCAAGACGACAGGTCTCGCGATCCCCGCCATTCTGGATGCCCCCGGGCCGGTCGTCCTCACCTCGAACAAGGCCGCTACCGACGCCTTCACCACGACGTACGAGGCGCGGGCTGCCGTGGGGACCGTGTGGACGCTGGATCCCCAGCAGATCGCGCACTTCCCCCGGCAGATGTGGTGGGACATTCTCGATTCGGCGAAGGACTTGGCGGGCGCGAAGCGCTTGGCGGGGCACTTCGTGGCCGCGTCGGTGGACGAGAACAACAGCAACGACTTCTGGTCGACCGCCGCGAGCAACACCTTGGCGGCGCTCTTCCTCGCCGCCGCCTCCGCCGGGCGGCCCGTGACCGATGTCCTGACGTGGCTCGCTTCGCCCTCGGACCGCACCCCCGTCGACCTGCTGGCCGACGCCGGCCACCACGCCGTGGCCGCTCAGCTCCAGGGAACGGTGTCCGGTGCCGTCGAGACCAGGGACGGCATCTATGAGACGTCGCGCCAGTACGCGAGCTGCCTCCTCGAACCAGAGATCGCCGCGTGGGTCACCCTCACCCCAGGGCTGCCCGAGTTCCGCCCGTTCGACTTCGCCCGGTCCCGGGACACGCTCTTCCTGCTCTCCAAGGACGGGGGCGGGAGCGCGGCGGCGATCATCGCGGCTGCTGCCGACTCGGTGATGCGCGCGGCCGTCGCCGTCGCCGAGCGCAGCGGAGGCAGGCTCGACCCGCCCGCCCTGTGCGTACTCGACGAAGCCGCGAACGTCTGCCGCATCAGCGACCTCCCCGATCTGTACTCGCACTTGGGAAGCCGAGGCGTTCTCCCCATCACGATCTTGCAGAGCTACAAGCAGGGCAAGCGCGTGTGGGGCGACAACGGCATGGATGCCCTTTGGTCGGCCGCGACGATCAAGCTGGTCGGCTCCGGCATCGACGACATCGACTTCGCGGACCAGCTCTCGCGCGCCATCGGCGAGCACGAAGTGCAGACGACCTCCGTCTCGCGCTCCGAGAGCGGCACGTCGACGTCGGTGAGCATGCGCACCGAGCGCATCCTCCCCCCGGACCAGATCCGCGCCCTCCCGAAGGGCAAGGCACTCGTTCTGGCCACCGGCACGCGCATCGCGCTCATCGATCTCAAGCCCTGGTACGCGGAGCCCTCGGCCAAGACCCTCGGGCCCGCCTCGGACGCGGCCACCGCCGCGATCACCGAGCGGGCCCTCGCCAAGCTCACCCAGGACGACTTCGGAGCATGCTCATGACCACACCACCCCTTACCTGGCCGGCCGCCCCTGCCGAAGTCGAACACGCTCGCATGACGGCGATCACTGTCCTGCGGTGCCTCCCCCGGCATGCCACCACCCCCGCGCGCGACGTGATCGTCGCGGAGACCGCACGAAACCACTGGGGCCACCCACACCTTCTCCCCCTCATCGAAGCGCAGGCCGCTTTCCTGCTCGCGCGCGCTATCGACCCACGCGTCTCCCACGCGCTCGACGGGCAGCTCCCGGGCGCACTGGACCGCTTCGACCACGCGCCCACGAAGGAGCGCCGCAAGTGGCTCGACGCCGCCGTGCGGAAGGAGGGGCCCTGGCACGACAACGCCGTGGATCTTCCACAGCGGGGGCCCGGCGCCGTTCCGCCGTCCTGGCTCCACGACCGGCACCTGCGTGATCAACTGGCGACTTCGGTCTCCGTCTCGATACGGATGACGGCTGAGCGCTTCGGAGCCGCCGAGGGGACGCTCGTCCGCCCAGGCGACCGGCCGCTCGGCATGGCGGTCCGGGGTGTCGGCGAGGGTGTCTGCGACGCGATGGGGCTCGCCGAAAAGTGGGTTCCGTTCGTCAAGTCCCAGACGGAGCACGCGATCGCTTCCGCGGCAATGACCGCCTATCTCCTGTCGAACGACTACGGCCCTCTGGACCGCCCGGCCCAGAGGATCTTCGACGTGCTGGGAACGTTCGAACCACGGTCGGTGGCCCGCGTCCTCACCGCCGCGCGCGACGGCTTCCATCCGGACGCACCGTCTGCTGCTCCGTATCCGGCACCTCGGTCAAAGGCGGCGCGAGCCGATGCTCACAGGCCCAGCACAGGCGACGCTGTCTCCCGCCCCGATTCGCCGTCCCCGAACCGGCATCACCGATGAACGCGCCGATGCCCGAGAGGCCGTGGGTCGACCCGCTGCTGCGCGCCGAGCAGGCCCTGCTCGGCGCCGTCCTGCTCTCACCCTCCCAACTCGACCGTCTCTCCTGGCTGCATCCCGACGATTTCCACTCCCCCCTCCACACCGCTCTGTTCGCTGCCGCACAGGCCCTGGCTCCCGCGAAGCCAACGGACGCGGAGCCCGTCACTCTCGCCTGGCCGCAGGCGATTCTCGGTGAGGCACGGCGGCGCGTGCGCGGGCTTTCGGCTCCGTACCTCCACGACCTGATCAATTCCTGCCCGTACACAGACCACGCTCCGGTCTACGGGCGCATGGTCCTCGAAGGCTCCCTCCACCGCTCCGTGCTCCGCCACGCCACCGCCGCACGACAAGCCGCACGGGAAGTACAGCGCTCCGGCCTGAACACAGCACTCAGCGCCAGTCTTCGTCGCGTCGATGCCCTCGCTGAGCATCTCGACGCCGTGGGACGGCGCTGGGGAGCGCCTCCCCGGGCCAGGGGGCGGGTGCCGGCCTTCGACGACGCGGTGCGCTCGCCGCTCAACCTCCCCGTCGAGCACGAGCGTGACCTCATCGCGGCACTCCTCGAACGAGGAAGCACCTCCCAGATGAAGACGATCTCCTGGCTCGAACCGGGCGACTTTGCCGCGTACGGGGATCTGTTCACCTGCGCACGCGCTCTCGCGCACCGGGGAGAGCCCGTCGACACCCTGACGCTGACGTGGGAGGTCCGTCGGCGCGACTTGCTCTCGCCCGAGAACCGCCACCGCCTCGACGCCGTCAGCCGTGGACCGGCAGCGGGTTCGCTCGACTGGCTCGGCGAGCGTGTTCTCGCCTCCGGCCTGCTCCGGACCATCGACATCGCCGCCGACCGAGTCCAGAACATGGCCGGTGACGCCCGGTGCTCCCCCGCCCGGCTCGTGCACCACGGGCACCTGGCTCTCGAAGCGATCTCCTCTCCCCGCAACCGGCACGAGAAGGCACGTACGGGAGTTGCGCCCGCCGTCGGCCGGACGCGGGAAGAGCGGATCCGCGAGGCAGCCCAGCCCGGCCTCGCGCGCGCCCGAAGCCGCCCCGCTGCAACGAGCGCCTCGGCCAAGCCCTCCTCTCACCCCTCAGCGCGCTCGAAGGAGGGACACGCCCGATGACCTCGCCCCTGCGCAAACCGCCCCCACGAGCCTCGACGACCGGCGCGCGCCCGGTCGGCAGCCTCTGCTCCGGTTACGGCGGCCTGGACCTGGCCGTGGAGAACTTCTTCCACGGCCAGGTCATCTGGCACGCCGAGACCGATCCCGCTGCCTCACGCGTCCTGGAGCGGCACTGGCCCGGGGTGCCCAACCTGGGCGATATCCGCACGGTGCCGTGGCCCGAGGTTCCACCCGTGTGCGTCCTGACCGCGGGTTTCCCCTGCCAAAGACGTCTCGGTCGCCGGTCCGCGTACCGGTCTTGCCCCGTCCACCCGCTCGGGCCTGTGGCTGCACGTCGCGCGCGCCATCGAGGCCCTCCGCCCCTGTCTGGTGGTGATCGAAAACGTCCGAGGACTCCTCACCTCCCCCGCCGCTCCCTCTCGCCACGTGGAACCCTGTCCGTGGTGCGTGGGAGACCAGGCAGATCCTGGTCTGCGGGCACTCGGCGCCGTACTCGGCTCCTTGGCCGACCTCCGGTATGACGCGCGATGGCTCGTGCTACCCGCTTCCGCCATCGGTGCCCCGCACCGGCGCGAGCGCGTCTTCCTCGTCGCCCGGCCTGGCTCCCCTCTTCAAGACGCCGACGAGCAACCTCGGCTCGAACGGGGGGAGCCAGCACCCCGATCGCCGTCGAGCCGGGGGCCACGGACCGAATCTCCAGGACGAGGTCGAGCACCTGCTCCCGACGCCGAAGGCCAGCGACGGCCCGAAAGGCTCACCCCGGTAGCCGCGCTCAGCTCGACGCCGGGCAAACCGAGTTGCCCTCGCAGCACCAGCAACTCGGCTCCGTGCCGCAACCCGGCCCAGAGCGGCAGTGGGGCCCGTACGCCGCCGCCATCACCCGGTGGGAGCGGCTGACTCGTCCGGCGCCCGCGCCCACCGTCGAGGGCCGCCTGCGGCCCGAGTTCGTGGAGTGGATGCAGGGCCTCCCCGCGGGCTGGGTCACGCACACACCGGGTCTCGGCCGTCCGGCCGCCCTCACGCTGCTGGGCAACGGCGTCGTCCCGCAGCAGGCCCACGAGGCGCTGCGTCTCCTCGTACCGGAGTTCGCGTGCGCGCACGGCGAGCACGCGGTGCGGTAGCGACCTTCTCTACCTCCTCCCCCACGGCATGGCCAAACCGCGGTTTCTGCGGACCCTGTGCTCTCCCCGAGCCGTAGGAGGAGTTTTGACCGAGGAGAACGTCGGGCCTGATCCGATACCGGACGAGGTGCGTCTCGACGACGACGAGCTGGCGGATCTGCGTTCCGCGCTCCAGCGCAAGATCGAACGGGCCTCGGGTGGCACCGACGGGGCAGTCCCCGCCCTGGAACCGCTCGTGGAAGGCGAGGAGGAGGGGGAGTCTTTCTTCATCCTCGCGCTCGGCGGCGAGGAGTACGCGCGGGAGCTGGAGGGGCTCACCGCCTGGGTCGAGTACCTCCTGCTTCCCGTGTACGGCAGGGAGATCAGCGCCGCACGACCGTGGTGCCCCGACTGGCGCGAGCACCCCGAGGCGGTCGCCCGTCTCCACGGGCTTTGGCTGGCCTGGCAGTCGCTCACCGACATCGAGGCGGGCCTGACGGGGCCGGCTGTCTGGCACCGCGACCACCTTGACCACGTCATGGCCCAGCTCCGGGCCGCAGACGGGCCGTTCGCGGCGTGCACCACCAACGCCGCCCGTCCAGCTCACCGCCTCCTTCCCTCCCCGGCCGACCTGGCGGACGCATGAGGACCGCCTTCTCCTTCCGCCTAGAGGGCCTCGTCCCCGACGAAGGGGCGACGCTCTTCTCCGTCGATGCCCCTCTGGAGACAGACCTCGAACCACTCACGGAGCACCACGACGCGACCGCTACCGGCACGACGTCGTGGTACTTGCTCCACGACACCTCAGCCGGTTGGGCCGTCGCCGGCCAACCGCCCCTGCTCTCCGCCCGGGTCGAGCGGGCACCCGAGGCCGGCCTGTTCCGCATGGAGCACCAGCGGCACACCCTCGCCCCGCTCGCTCAGGCATGGCTCATCGAACGCGGCTGCCCCGGTGCCGCTGCCGTCCGGCTCGCTGACGGGCTGCCCCGGCCCGGCGACCCCTTCACGGTCATCGCGGAGAACCGGTTGCGGCAGAGCCGTTTGCGGATCCTTGAGCAATGGCACGGTCAGGACGAGTCCTGGGTCATGGGCATCGACAAGGCCGCCCGCACGCGCCCCCTTCGGGTCTTTCTGGAGACGGCACGAGCCGACACCTACTCCCTCAAGGAGGGCGCGTTCGCGTCCACGACCGCCGCACGGACCTGGCTCCGCGGGGACCGGCGTACCCCTCTGCCTCCCCCGCCTTCGCCGAACCTGCGGGTCCGAGCAGCACGCAGCCGCTCCTCGTACTCCCCAAGCGTCCCGGCGTACGGCGAGGTTCCCCCGCAGCTCGGCGGGCGCGAGCGGGGGCGGTCGCTGTGACGGCGCGGTACGGATTCGCCGCGCACCCCGACGCGCTGCTCGACTTGCGCAGGCTGCCGGAAGAGATCCGCAATCGCGCCCTTCTGGAGCTGCAGCGCCTGGTCCACGGCGAAGGCACAGCCCATCCGCTGCGAGGCGCGCTCGACGGCGCCCACAAGGTCGTGCTCGATCCCGAGGCGCGGTGGCGGCTCGTCGTCGAGTACCGGGACACCCGCTACGACCTTCACCACGACCAGGAGGTGGTCCTCATCGCGGCGGGTCCCCGCAGGGGCTACACCGTCTACCGCGACGCCCAGCTCCGCCTCGGCCGGATCAACGAACGAGACGCCCCCTCCCCGGAGCAGCTCGCCGCCGCGCGGGCTCGCTCTCCCCACACCCTGCGCGCACGCAACGGCCGCGAAGCCGCTGCCTCGCCGCGCACCGAGCTGCACCGCGCCGCAGCCCCCGCACGCAACCGCTGAAACGAGAAACCGTGCCCGCACTCTCAACCACCGAGGACCTGGCCGCCCTGCTGAATGAGGCCGCCGACAAGGTGGCCGCAATCCTCACGGCCCCCTACCCGACCCCGCCCACGCGCTCCTACCTCCATCCCGTCCTCGGCCCTCTGGCGGCCGGCCCGCAGGTGGCAGCGCACCTGTCCGAGCGGCTCGACACCCTCATCGACAACCCGGGTCGTACCCTCGCCGACCTCTTCGCCCTGTCCAGCCTCGCCTCTGCTCTCGGCTGGTACACCGAATCCCTCACCACCCTGATCAACGCCGTCGAAACGATCTGCGACAACACCGGCCTGCCCGAGGGCTCCCCCGACGCCTTCCCTCTCCCGGCGTCGACCGCCACCACGCACCACACGCTCCCGCTCGCCTCCGTCCGGGCAGCCGCCGCCCTGTGCGACATCCCGCCCGAGCGCTACGCCGGTGCACTCGCCTCCGCCCTTGAGGCGGGGGCCCGGCTGGACACCGAGTGCGAGGAGATCGCCTCCGGACTCCGGGAGGACGCCAAGTCCCTCCATACCCCGGAGAGCCTCGCGCCGGGCGGCCCCGAATCCCTTCCCCACCTCGTCCGCGCACTGCTTTCCCCAACGGAGACCGCCGTATGAGCCCCCAGACGACGAAGCAAGCGACGGACGCCGGACAGGGAATCGGCAAGATCGCCCCCCGGTGGACGACCTGGGTCGTGCAGACGCTGGAGCAGCACGGTCCCCTCCGTCCAGGCGCCCTGGCAAAGCACCTGCCCTTCGTCTCAAACAGCATCCTCGCCAAGCGACTGACGCGCATGGCTGCCGACGGTCTCATCGAATCCGCGGCGCCGCGCAAGCCTGTGGCCCTCACCCCCCTGGGGGCCAGCCTCCGCGACGTCCACAGCGCACTCGGGGACTGGTCGCGCCAGCACGACCTGCTCGACCCGCCCGCACCGGAAGCCGAACGGGTCGAGGACGCTCTCCACCACCTTGCGTACAAACACCTGACCCCCTTCCTCAACCACCTCGCCTCGAACCCAGGTGCGACCATCACTCAGCTCGCGCACGCAACTGACCTGACGTACGTAAGCGCCCAGTACGGAGTCGACCGGCTCTGCGCCAGTGGAGTCCTCGTGGAAGAAAACGGAGGGCCCCACGCACGGGGCAACCTCTTCCTCACCCGTGCCGGCGTGGACGCCGTCGGCTTGCTCGACCAGATCGCCTCGTGGAACCAGCCGAAGCCGCTTGCCCGGATGGCGGTGACGCCGAGGCACCCCCTCCTCCGGACGACGCCTGTACCCACCACGCCCCACCGCGCGGACGCCGTGCGAGTTCCGCCGCCCGCAGCACCAGAGTTCAGCCACCTCGAACACGTCACCCCCTGGTCACTGCCCCGCCCGCCTGCCGGTGCCTCGGTTCGCCGATGACTGGACCGCACTCCGGGAACAAGTCGTGGGCGGAGTACAAGGAGCGGCCGGGTTGTCTCGCTCCGCCCAGGCACAAGCCCTAACCTCGCGCTTTCATGAAGCGGGCTGTCCGACGGGTGGTCAGGAAAGCGAGAAGTGCCTCTGACCAGCAAGAATGAGGATTGTCGAGGTCCTTGTTCCTGCCACCGCCGGAGGCACTTCCCAGGTGAAGAAGCGTATCGGGTCCTATCCACGCGTCCGTCGAGGGCGGAGGCCGTGGGGTGGTGTCCGAGGCCGGGGCCGTGCTGCTGGTCGAGACGGTCCGCAAGACCGGGCTGGACCGGGCGATATCGGCGGCGCTGGCGCCGTGGCGACGGCCGCGGGCGGTGCACGATCCGGGGAAGATCCTGCTGGACGTGGCCCTCGCGGTCGCGTTGGGCGGGGACTGCCTCGCGGATGTCGGGACGCTGCCGGCCGAGCCCGGCGTGTTCGGGCCGGTGGCCTCCGACCCGACGGTCTCCCGGCTCGTCGACGCCCTCGCCGCAGCCGGGCCGAAGGCCCTGTCCGCGATCAGGGCCGCTCGGGCCGAAACACGTGAGCGCGTCTGGAAGCTGGCCGGCACTGCGACGCCGGATGCCGCGGGACACGTGATCGTGGACCTGGACGGGGTGCTCGTGCTGGCCCACTCCGAGAAACAGGACGCCCCCGGGACCTGGAAGAAGACCTTCGGCCACCACCCCCTGATGGGCTTCGTCGACCACGGAAGCGGCGGGACCGGTGAGCCGGTGGCCGGCCTGCTCAGACCGGGCAACGCAGGCAGCAACACCGCCGCCGACCACATCACCACGGCTGGGCTCGCCCTGGCTCAACTGCCGAAGAAGTACCGGCGCGGGCGCCAGACGCTGATCCGCACCGACTCCGCAGGTGGCACCCACGAGTTCGTGGCCTGGCTCGCCCAGCGCGGCCGGTGGCTGTCGTACTCGGTCGGCATGACCATCACCGAGCAGATCCACCAAGCCGTCCTCAAGGTTCCCGCCACGGCCTGGACGGCAGCGATCGAGCCCGGCGGCGAGATCCGGGACGGCGCCTGGGTCGCCGAACTGTCCGGCGACTTTCTGAAGGGCTGCCCGAAGGGAACGCGGCTGATCGTCCACAAGGAACGGCCCTATACCGGCGCCCAGTTGAGGATCACCGACGCCGACGGACTGCGGCTGACCTGCTTCGCCACCAACGCCACCGGCATACCGATCGCGGCACTGGAACTGTGGCACCGCCAGCGGGCGCGGGCCGAGGACCGCATCCGGGCCGCGCGGGCCACCGGCCTGCGCAACCTGCCCCTGCACGACACCGCGCAGAACCAGATCTGGCTGGAGATCGTCCAGCTCGCCCTGGACCTGCTGGCCTGGATGCCGATGCTCGCTCAGACCGGCGAAATCCGCAGGCGGGAGCCCCGCCGTCTCCGGTTTCTCCTTCTCTCCGCCGCCGCCCAGATCGTCACGACCGCCCGCCGACGGTATCTGC
Source organism: Streptomyces sp. NRRL F-5630 (assembly GCF_000719475.1). Classification (GTDB taxonomy): domain Bacteria; phylum Actinomycetota; class Actinomycetes; order Streptomycetales; family Streptomycetaceae; genus Streptomyces. The sequence goes on from NZ_JOGO01000014.1 coordinate 13,778, forward strand.
GGTTCGCAGGCCACTGGCCCTGGACCGACGTGATCACCGACGCCCTGGCGCGACTCGAAGCTCTCCCGAACCCCGCCTGACCAGCACGTTCCCGTCCCCGCGAGCAGCACCACCCCGACCGGAGCGTGGAACCCGGCGCACACCCGACGCGACAGCCGGGCCATCAGCTTGCCCGCCGCCAGCTCGAACAACCGAAACGGCCCGCCGAAGAAACCGACGGGCCGTCACGAAAGATCGAGGCTAATCGGAGCAGCCTCCACTGACGAATCGAGGTTGGGCGTGGAAAGGAATTCACTGAAGGAGGCGAACACCTCCCTCAACGGCACAAGGGCCTTGTCCGTTTCGCACTCCGACCCCACACCGGCCGGTCGCCCGATCAGTGGCCACCCTGAAAACGCTCAATAGATCAAACGCCCTCTTGGAGGCAGGTGGCAGGATTGATCGCTTTCACCACGTGACCACCCGTAGCCCCCTCCCTGCAGTTCCAGACAGAAAGACCATGGAAATAACCCACATGCAAACCTGAACGGTGAGTCTCGCAAATGGGCCAGACGATCCTGTAATGACTCATAATAAATTCTTGGACCCCTTCTGCCATGGTGCCCAAGATTTCTTCCCAATCCGGCGTCGAGACTTCCTCGGATTTGATCCTAACAACGCCGACCGGCCCGGTTTCTGGGTCGATCATATAGTCGATGTAGCAGTACTCCTCTCCGGTTATTTTTTTTCCAGTTTCCTCTTCTGCTGAATCTTTGACGACCTGGAAAGCCGCCCTGGCCATCGAGAAGGTGCGCGAGGTCCAAAGTTCGCAGAAATTTTCCTCTGAGATCGCGCCAATCTCTTCGTACAGCTCGGACATCCAGTCCGAAACTTCTTCCGGCAGATCGTCTCCCTGTCGCCATACTGCTCGGAGCATCCTGTCTCGCCAGTCTGCAAAATTTGCCATGCCCCGCCACCTTGCAAATAGAGCGACCCGATCGCATCGAGTCTTAGGAAACGTCGCGCCGCTGGGGGAAGGATGCGATTTTGGTATCCTTCCCCCAGCGGCGTACTTACGAGACTTCTCGGATCAGTCCGCGAAGCCTCAGGTGAAGAGACCGTACACGTTCAGCGTCGGGTTCTTGACGCACACTTTCTGCACGGTGAATTTTCCGCTAAATTCGACGTTGTCCGTCCAGTCGAACCAGAAGGTCATCCCCATAGCCTTGTACTTCCCGCGATCCGACTCCGGCCTACCTTTTCCGTTCGGGACGCCCCAGGAGCCATGGAAGGTGTATGTGCCCGGCTCCAGGTGGCCGTAGTTCTGATTTTTCTTGGCATTGTACAGCGGAAGGACGATGCTGTACACGAACTTCAGCGATCCGTGCTTCTTCCAGATCGCCTTCAGTTTCACGTACCACGTCAGACTGCATTTCGCCTTCGATGAGTTGCAGTTCCGGCTGATTCCGATGGTGTAGTTCTTCGTCGACTTCGTCTGGGTTCGGTATTTCAGCTCGCCACTGGTGTCCGACTGACCGATCGGGTCGGCGGGGTAGACGTAGGTACTGGTGTTGCCCCCGTACACCGGATCGGCCTGGAGAAAGCGTCCGGTGGCGGGATCGTACATTCGGACACCCATGAGGGTATAACCGGCGAGGCCGTCCGTGGCGCGCTGGTAGGCGCCCAGGGATCCGTACTTCGCCGCGGCGGCGGTGGGATCGAGCGGATTGCCGTACTCGTCATAACGCTGGACGGTGGCGGTGGCGGTGTCCAGGTCCATCTGGACGGAGATGTCGCCGTGCAAGTTGGCCAGTTGGAGAGCCACATCGCCGGTGGCACTGGTAGTGACGGCGAGACCGCCAGTGAGATCCGAGACGTGGCAGCTGACCGCAGAAGTCGAGCCGACGGTCGTGACCGTCCAGGAAGGAGTGTCGCAGCCACAGCTGTAGTGGTTCACCGTGGTGCTCTTGGTCGACCACGTCGTGCCGCTGTCGGTGGTGGTCGCGGTGGTCGACGAGGCCAGGCGACCGGCGGCGTCCAGCCCCCAACTGGTGCGGGTGTCTCCTGCGGTCTCGCTGGCGACCAGGTCATTGGCGTAGTAGCCCAGGGTGTTGCCGTTCAGCTTGGTGGTGCGACCGAAGGCGTCGTACGTGTGGCCCTCAGCGGTGAGGCGGTTCGCCGTGTCGTACTGGTACGCCTTGGTGGAGGTGGTGGCGGTACCGTCGGCCCCGGCGAGGGTGGTGGTCAGCGAGGTGCGATTGTCATCGGCGTCGAAGGCGTAGGCGCGCGAGGTCGTCGTGCTGCCGTCGTCGTCGTTGGCCAGGGCCAGACGCCCGGGGGCGTCGTACTCGTAGGCGGTGGACAGGGTCCCGCCGTCGGTCTGAGCGTGGCCGGCCTGCTTGCCGTGGATGGTGTACGTCGCGGAGTCGGAGAGCACGGTTGTGCCTTCGGAGTCCGTGTAGGTCACAGAGGTCTGGCTGCCCGCTGTGTCGAACGTCCTGGCCAGGTTGTAACCGCCAGGAAGGGATTCACCCGTGAGTGCGCCGTCGGCGTCGTAGGAGAGGGCCTTGGACGTCCCCGCGACCGAGTCGGTGACGGACAGCGCTTGGCCGGTCGTGTCGTCGTAGGTGTAGGACGTGGTGGAAGGCGCCGAGTCGGATGCCGTCACCGGGCGGTCGAGAATGTCATAGGTGTAGGAGGTGGTATTGCCCGCTCCGTCGCTGTAGGAGACCGTCCGGCCCAAGGCGTCGTACTCCGTGGTGGAGGTCTGCCCATTGGTGGTGGTAGTGGCGACTTGCCCGGTGGACGCGTCGTAAGTGATCACCGTGGCCGGGGTACTTGTTCCAGCACCGCCGGTGACAGTCGTCTTGAGCGGACGCCCTGTCGGGTCGGCCGTGGTGGTGGTGGTGCGGGTCACCCCGTTGGCGGACTCGGTCTCGGTGACGACCTGGCCCCACCGACCGTAGGCGTAGACGGTGGTAACGGCCTGATCCGGGCTGCTCCCCCCGCCGGTGATGGTGGCGGCCGGAGTCGTCTTGCAGAGCAGGCCGTCCCACTCGACCGAGGCGCAGGCTCCTGTGGTGTCGGCATCGTAGTAGGTGTACTTCAGCGTGCCTGCGTCCGCGCCGGTCGATCCGGGAGTGCGGGTGGTCGCTACCCGGCCCGCGTCGTCGTAGACGGTGACCATGGAGGAGGACTCACCGCCGCCGGTGGTGGCCAGCACCGCGCCCGTGGACCAGTCGTAGGTCGTGGTCGTGGTCTCGGTATCGGCATCGGTGGCGTAGCCGGCGATGGCCGCACCCGTGGTGGAGGAGGTGACCTGGTCGGAGACCGCCGCGTCGGCGGGGGCACCCTGGTCGTAGGTGTAGGAGGTGTGAGCGCGCGCCTGGACGACTGTGCCGGCGGCCAAGGTGGACTCGCTGGCGGAACCGGTGAACTTCTCGGCCAGGGTGATCTGGTTCAGTGGACCGTACTCGTCCGTCAGGCGCGTACCGTCGGCGGAGTACTGCAGTACAGTCCCCAGCTGCTGTGCACGTTCAGCGGTGGACAGATCGGTCAGGCCGAGGGCAGCCAGTTCTGCCTCCGCGTCGGGGGAGGTGCCCAGGGCGAGCGCCCGGTTGGCAGCGGTCAAGCTGGCCACCTCATTGCCGAGCAGGTCGTACTCGCTGGTGGTGATCGCACCACCAGGACTCACGTTGTTGCTCTCCTCTCCGTTCGCGTTGAGGTAGCTGATCGTTGCCCGGCCGTAGTCACTGGCCTTCAGGGCGCTTCCGGTGTTGAAGGCCGGAACACTGGTGGCTGGGAAGATCGCGGTGGCATCGGTCGGAGCCTCGTCCTGGGCCCACGTCGCGACGGTGTCCGCGTCCATTGGGTACGGAGCCGAAGCACCAGACAGAGGCACGTCGTAGACCACAGTGGTCGTTGATTTGCCGGACACGGTGGATTTCGTCCCCTTGGCCAAAGCCGGGCGGGAGGCCGACATGAGCATGCCCTCACCGGCGGTCAGCGCGGATCCCGCCTTGCCGTAAGTGAAAGTCCAGGGCAGCTCACCGGGGCTGGTGAGAGCGATGACCCTGCCGTCGGCGTCGTAGCCGTAGTCCGTTTTCAGCGCAGGACTGGTGCGGGGATCCCATACCTGGCGGAGATTACCGGACGCCGCATATGCGTAGGAGGCGACGGTCTCAGCAGTGGCGGTAGCGGCGCCGGGATTGGTGGCCCACAGCTTGATCGCCTTGACCTGGCCCGTGTAGTCACCGAGTGTCGAGCCGGTGGCGGTGGTCGTGGAAGCGTAGACGTACTCCAGAATTCGGCAGCCCTTGGTGGCGGGATCCGCTTGGCAGGTGGACGCCTTGACCGCACCGGTTGGGGAGATCACGTACCGGGGGCGGGCGAGGGTCTTGCCGCTGGCGGTCACGGTCTCGGAAACGGTGGTGACTGTGGTGTCGTCGACCGCTGTGGCAGAGGAGGACAACGTCCAGGTCAGCGCCGTGCTCGCTGCCCGGGTGAACACGGTGGTGTTGCCCTCGGTGTCGGTGAGCGTGAACTTCGGGCCGCTGAGCGTGCCGGTGAGCGTCCTGGCCTCGGCCCCGGCCTGCGGAGCCCAGCTGCCGTCCGACTTGATGGTGAAGGCAACGGCGCTTCCGTCGGCGCTGAGCAGTTCCACCGAGGTGTCGGAGGTCTTACGTATCTGGGTGAAATCGCTTGCTTCGCTGGTGACGGACGAAGTCCAGCCAGGGCCGAAGATGTCGGCCTGCCCTTCAGTATCCGTGTTGTTGGCACGGGAAGAGTACGTGCGGCCTACGCTCGCGTCAAAGGCCGAGGCATCGGCGCCCGTCAGTGTGAAGTCGCCTGTGAGCTCGTTGACCTCTCCGGGCCCGACTGGCGTTATCAGCGCGGTGCCCGCGTCACGGTCCAGCGTGACACCGACCGTCTGGGTGTGGCCGGTGGTGGTGCCGTCCGTGAATGCGGCGCGCAATTCGATCACGCCGTCCTCGGCCAGCGTGGAGACCATGTTCCACACGAGCTTGGGGGCTTCTCCATCGGTGACCTTGACCGGCCAGCTGGTGACCTTATCGCCGGAAACGGTGACGTCGGCGACCGGCACGGTGTGCCAGCCGTCGGACTCACCGCGGCGGTACTGCCAGGTCACCCCAGTGTATGAGGCTTTGCCCTTAGCGGACAGGGAAAGGCGGCGAGCGGTGGCGTCGCCGTCGGACGGAGCGGTGACAGCTGATCCGTCGGCACCGACTCCGAAACTGTAAGCAGTGGGGTCTCCTGGCGAGATGTTGCCGCCCGAGTCGACGGTCTTGGCGTAGAGCGTGTGCCAGCCGTTGTCCGGGGTGATGCTCACGGTCAGCGCGTCGCCACCGGAACCATTGGTGGTGTCCAGCTTCTTGTTGGGCACCGCCTTGTTGTCCAGGCCCCAGAAGTATCCGGCTCCGTCCGTCGATTCCGTGTTCAGCGTGCAGTTCACCGCTGCATCGGACTTGGCCGACCAGCTGTTCACGGCGTACTTCTCACAGCTGATGGCGGGTGCGACAGGCTTGACGGTGTTCAGTTGGAACGTGGTGTACCCCGACCAGGGCCCGTAGTCCGTACCGTCATGCGCCCGCGCGCGGACCCGTAGAGCGGCACCAGCGGGAAAGTCCTTGTCCCCGGGTACCGTCAGAGTCGCGGTTGAACCGGAGGTCACGGCCGAGGACGATCCGGTGTACGTGTACGTGGTGTTCGCTGCCGCCGGGTCGGGCGTGACCTCGAACTCGGCCTTGGTCTTGGAACCGTCAGGGTCGGTGACCTTCGCACTCAGCGTGGGATTCAACGACGTGACGTACCGCTTGCCGTTGTAGGCATTGACCTGCGCCGGCGCAATCGCGTTCGAGGCCGGTACGGCCGGGTAGGAGTTGTAGGTGACGGTGAGATGAGGTTCGCTGGAACCGTCGCCCGAGACGTAGTTCGCCGAGCGGAACCGCCGCCAAGTGGTGGAATCCGTCTCGCTGGCGCCCGCGACGCGAAGGCCGTAGTTGGCCGCACCTCCCGCCCAGGACTGCACGATGGCGTCTATGTCGAAGTTGACCGTGCCGGCGGGGCAGGAGGAGTTCCATCCCAGAGCGGCCTTGTTCGTCACCGCCCCGGTGGCCGTGGTGGCTGGCTGCGCCGCCCACGTGATAGCGGAGGACGACCAGTCAGCGGTGACCTGGCGCACCTGCGTGCCGGCCCCTGTGGTGGCGCAGGTGGAGGAGTAGTCCGAGTACAGGGCAAGGTTGGTGTCGGTGATGTGCTTGCCCTTGAACGCAGTCACATCGAACTTCAGATAGGACCGGGCTTTGGTCGTACCCGCGTCGTAAGTGCCCGACTTCAGCTCCGTGGAGGAGACCTGGGAGTCATTGTAATTGGTCGCCACCCAGGTGTCTGTGGACGCCGCGAGGGTCGAGGTGGGATCCACGGTGACGGGGTACGTCAGATCCCTCTCGAAGTATGCGGGGTCCGGGGACAGTACCAGGGTCTGCGAGCCGTCCTCGGCCGTCTCGATGGTGGTCTCCACCTCGGCGAGGTGCTTCGACTCGCCCGAGCGCTCGTCCTTGGAGGAGTCCCACATCATGGGCGCCGGAGCCTCGGCCGCGAGCTTCCCATCGCTGTCCTTCAGGAGCAGCCGGCCCGAGCTAGCCTTGGACAACTGCAGCCCCTTGGCCTCGATCGGAATCCTGTAAGTCAGCGGATCCGCGGGCGCCTTGCTCAGCAGGACGTTCTGGGCGAACCCCTGAGACAGGGCGGTGACTGTCAGTATCTGTCCGTCACCGATGTCGTATCGCGCGGTGTCGTCCTTCACCGTCGGAGTCGGGAGCTTCTCGTCCCATCGCATCGCGAACGACTTCTCGCCGTCGGAAACCGATGCCAGCCGGGTGTCACCACCGTCGGAGACCCGGATGTCGGCAGCCGCCACATCCGGTTCCAGCGCGGCCCCAGTGTCCGAGAGTGAGGTATCGATGTCCTGCCACCGACCTGAGCCGTCCTTCTGCCGGACCGGCCCCGCGTAGCCGATGGTCTGCAACTCACCAGTGGGCAATGCGTACGTGGTGGCCGTCTCCGTTCGCTCCGAGATTGCCTCGATCTTTCGCCCCTGAGTGCGCGCCATCAGCAGGGCGGCAGCTATAGAGTCCGCCGACGTCGCGGCTGCCTTGCCATCCTGCGAGCCGGTGCTGGCGGACATCAACTGCTCAGCACCTGGTGCAGCAAAGGAGGTCCCCGCTCCAAGTGAGACGAGGGCGGACTCAGCAGCAAGGACAGCAGCAACCCCGAGGGCTATGCGTCTCAGCATCGGCGGTGGCGATGCTGCCCCACCCAGGCGGACGGTGCCGCCCCTGAACTTCTTCATCACGTTCCTTACATAGATGTGAAGTGACCGTGATGTTCGCACGAGCACTGAGTGAAGAAGTCACGGGCGGGTAGAGGGTTTCTGTCCTCAAGGGGCTTGCACGAGTGGCGGTACATCGATCTTCTACAGGCTTGACACCTTGCATTTCATCGCCAACAGGTATGTAGCGACCCCCAAGATTTGTGGAGAATCCCCCGGTTAGGCGTCGCCAAGCTGTGATCAGCGAGAGGACTCCGCGTCTGCCCGCGCTGCCCGTCGACCGTGCGCTCGGCGTGGCGCAGCGCCTCGCCCCACGGATTGCGCGTGATCTGCGGGCCGGGGCTGACCAGAATGGAGCCCATCCTGTACCTGCACCAGCACTCCACCCGCCGCCTACCGGAGGGAACGGCGGAGCCCTCGTGCTCAGCGCTCCCGCTTCCCGTGACAGTCCCATCCGTATCGCGTGGCGCCCTCGGGGAGCCCTGCTGCTCCCCGGCCAGATGAGTCTCCTGTGGGAGCCGGGCGCCGACTCCGGCTGGGACGTCCAGGCGCACCTCGGTCTCGCCAAGGACTCGGTGCTCTTGGCCTCCTGGCCGGCCGTCACCGCTCACTGACCGGAGATCGTCCGCCCCACGCTCTGCGAGGTACGCGGCCTCTTCTCCGCCTTCCGCCTCACGACGAAGGCACTCACGCTCGCGCTCTCCTGACCGACCGCAGGGCCGCCCCGCACATGTGCGGGGCGGCCCTCGTCGCTTGTTCCCCGGCTGCTTGTCCAGCGAGGCAGCAGGGGCGATCCGCCTACGTGAAATACAGGCCACGGAAGGTGCCGTCACGCCCGAGGGCGTGGAGCGCCTGCTTGACCGTCGGGTAGGTGATCCCGCCGGAGCGGTAGAGGGCGTCGATGTCTCGGCGGCCCATCTCCGGCTCGTGCCAGACGGTGCCGCATCGGCAGGCGATCCATACGTTCCGCCCCTGGCCGATGAAGGCCCAGTCGCGACGGGCGCCGCACTCGGCGCACCACGCGGGCATGCCGCGCAGGCTGTACTGCCCGACATGCTCCACGATGCGGACGGCCTCGGGGCCGATGTCGTTCCCCGGCTCGTGGCGCGGTTCCGGGCTCGGCGGAGTTACGGGAAGGGACGGGCGGGCGACGGGCTCGGTGGTATCGGTCGTGGGCTCGGTGGCGGTTCTCACGGAGGCTCCGTTTTACTTCGGTTCTCTGGCTTAGCAGGGTCTTTCGCACGGTGTCGAGGGCTTTACCGCATCGGGTTGGGGCGGCTGGCCTGCTCGTTCACTGTGCGCGGGCGGTTCGTGGGCCGTGCCACCCGGTCGTTTCGGCCGTCGGGAGAGGGCAGCTGGGCGAGCCGGCGTATGCGCCACACGAGGACGTCCTCGACGCTGACGGCGGTGCGCAGTTCACGCGCGTCGGACGCGTCCCGCAGCAGGGTCTCGGGGTCGTAGCCGGCCTCCTGGGCCTCGGCGAGGGTGGCAGTGAGGGCGTCCATCGGCCGCGTGGAGCCCTTCCTGTTCCCGGATCCCGGTAGTGCGGTGGCGATGGCGGCGTCGAGGCGGGCGCGTTGGGCGGCGGGGAGGTGGGCCGCGCGGTCCCGGAGGGTGCCCATGGGGGAGGCGGCGGCCATGCGGTAGGCGGTGCGCAGGTGTTGGGCTGTCGAGCGGGCGGCGGCGGCCTGCTGGGCGTGTCCGCGGGCCGCGTGCCATCGGGCGGCGGCGACGACGGTGAGGAGGAGCGCGGTGAGGATCGCCGCAGCGGCGGCTCCGTCGTCGCGGCGGGGGGTTCCGGCGCGGATCATTTCCCGGGCGGCGGCGCGCAGCGCGCGTCGGTCGGCGTTCTCGGCGCGGACGTGGCTTCGTGTTGCTCGCTCGAACGCCCGTGCCGCGTGGAGTATTTCGCTTCGGGTGGGCTCGGCCGCGGTGGCGGCGAGGGCGTCAAGGACGGCTCCGGTCCCCGCGAGGTCGTCCGCGCCGTCGTCTCCGCCGCGCGCGAGGGCGTGCTGGGCGCGGTCGAGGCGGGAGGTCGCGCGTCGGCGGGCTGCCTCCGGGCGGCTGGCGCGGGCAGCCTGGACGTTCAGCGGGGTGGTGGTGTCCGGGAGGGTCCGGCGGATCTTGGGCAGGGAGAGGTCGGGGGCGAGGGTGCTGCCCGCGTACCAGATGGGGGTGTCGTCGTCGGGGAGGGCGACGGAGTATCCGAGGACGTCGCCGCTGGGTCCCTTCTTGTACCTGACAAGGATGCGGGCGCTGGCGAGGTGGGCGAAGAAGTCCTCTTCGGTGCCGGCTGCGGCGAGGGCTTGGCGTACGGCGGTGCGGAGGGTGTCGCTGGGGAGTCGGGCAGGTTCAGGCGCTCGGCCTTGAGCCGTTCCCCTGTGCTTGCGCGCTTCGCCGCCGTACGGTCCCCGGGGTTGAGGCGGCGCAGGCCGAGTTCGGCTTCGAGTTCCCGGCAGGCGGCCTGGGCCTTGAGGTAATCGTTGCGGGGGTAGACCTTGCGCAGGTCGCCGCGTACGAGGGTGGCGGCGATGTGGATGTGGTCGGGGGCGTGGCGGACGGCTACCCACCGGCAGCCGTCGTCGTCTCCTTCGAGGCTGACGTCGACGGCATGGAGGACTCGGCGGGCGATCATGTCCCATTCCTGGTCGGTGAGTTCGCGGTCCTCGGGCGCGGTGCGGATCGAGCAGTGCCACACGTGGCGCTTGTGCAGGGCGTCGCCGAGCTGGGAGGGGCGCAGGTCGAGGGTGTTCGCGAGGTGCTTGAGGCTGGCGTTGGGGTCGCGGCCGGGGTCGGGGGCGAAGCCGTCCCAGGAGCCGACGAGGTGGGGGTCGGTGTGTTCGTTGTGGCGGCCGGGCCCGTAGAGGTAGGCGAGGAGGCCGTAGATGCGGCTGCCGCGGGTGATGTTGGGGTTCATGCCGGCCTGCGCTTGGCGAGGGCGGTCGCCGCTTCGTCGATCGTGGCGAGGGTGCGGCGGAGGCGGTCTAGGGTGTGCGCGAGGTCGTCCGGGTGCGGCGCGATGCCGAGGTGCGTGGCGCGGGTGAGCTGGTTGAGGTTGTTGCCGACGCGGGCGAGCTGGGCGCGCGTGAGCGCCAGCTCGTCGATGACCGCGTCGCGCTTCTCGTCGGGTTCGAGGGCGGTGGTGCCTCGCGCGGCGGCGAGTCCGGCGGCGGCGAGGAAGCGCGCGGTGGTCACAGCGCGGCGGCGTGCGGCGGCGAGAATCTCTTCGTACTCGGTCCCGGCGAGGCGGGTGGTTACTTTGCGGGTGCGCTGGCGCGGGGCGGGGTTGCGGGGACGGCGGCGCGGAGCGCGCGGAGGCGTGGAGAGCTTGTCCGTTTCCGGGACCGGCGCCCCCTGGTGCCGGTCCCTGTCCGTCGGGTTCTCGGGCGCCCTCGTCCGGGAACCCGACGGGCCGCCACCGCCCTCCTGGGCGGTGGCTCCGTTCGTCCGGCCGTAGGACGGTCGTACGGTATAGCTTGCTCGGCCGGTGGCCGTGTCCTGTCCGGTGGCGGCTTCGCCGTTGGGGGAGGTCACTTCGCGCGGTTCTGGCCATCGGCGTCGCTGCCGCGCAGGACGGCGGCGATCCAGTCCATGGCGAGCACCGGGTGGTGCAGGGTCCAGGCGGGGCTGTCCGGTCGTTCGCGGACGGTCCAGGTGCCGTCCGCGTGCGCGTCGACCGTGTGGACGTGACCGGCGCGGTGGAGGACGGTGAGCCAGGCGTCGGCCTCGGCGACCGTTGCTCGGGTGGTGCGCATCGTTCTTCCCTTTCCTAGGTCGGCGGACAGCGTGGCTGTCCGGCCTCCTCTCGGTGTCCTCCGACTGCGGTGACCGGGCGGAGGAGAGGTGTCGGCAAGTGACCGGCCCGGCCGGGCTGACCGGGGCTGCGGTGTGCACGGGGAGGGGTGACCGGCCGGGCTGTCCGGCCCGGCCGGTCACCCGGCGCCCTCACCCCGGACGGTGTCCGCTGCGGGACTGTCCGGGCTGGTCCTTCAGGGCGTGCACCAGCTCGGTCAAGCGGTCGTTGGACAGCGTGAGGTCGCGTCCCCGGATCGCGTCCGCGACGACCTTCCGGGTGAGGCGGCCTTCGACCCGCACCGCTTCGCGCGCGATCTGGAGCAGCCGCTCGGTGTGGTCCGCATCCTCACCGGGCCTCTGACGTGGGCGGACAGCAGCCGCTGTCCGGGGCGTCGTCCGGGTAGGGGCGGTTCGCGGGCTGTCCTCCGCCGTGGACGGCCCCTGCGGAGTGTCCGCCGTCCCCGTCCCCTTGACCAGGCGCAGACCCGCGTCCGTCCCGGTGGGCACTCCGGCTGTCCGCCCCGTGTTCGTGGCGGACAGACCCGGCAGGACCGGCTGTCCGCCGTCGGGCGAACCCACCGGCCTCTCGCTCCGGCTGCTGTCCTCCACTTCGGAAATCACCGCGTCGTGCACAGCGACCGCCGTCTGCTCCTCCACCGGCTCGGACACCCGACCGGCCACCAGGGCTTCGCGGTGCTTGTGTCCGTCGACCTCGGCGGCGGACACCTCGGGCGCCTGGTCGAGCACGGACCGGGCGTCCGTCACCGGCTCGGGGGGCCGGCGGTCGAAGCTGACCTTCTGGGCGGCCGAGCGGACCCTGTCCATCCCCCGGTCGATGAGGATGTAGAGGTGTGTCGCCCCGGCGAGGGCGAGGGGCGCGATGGTGGACAGTGCGGCGACCACCTTGTTGCCCAGATGCAGGCCGGTGGCCGTCGCGACGTCGTTGAGGCGGACGGCGTGGACGGCGTTCGCCCAGATGCTCGTGGCCGTCGCAGCGCCGAAGAGCCCCCAGAGGTACGCGCGGGCACGGAGCGGGGCGTCCTGGAGGACGAGGAGGGCGCGGACGCCGTAGGCGATGAAGCCGTCGATCACGAGGGGGAAGGCGTAGGTGAGGGCGCCTCGGACGTGGACGGCCACGGCCATCTGCTGGAGGGAGTCGTAGGAGAGGGCGCAGGCGGCGCCGCCCAGGGCGACGACGACGGCCCGGTCCCACCAGCTCGCGGAGCTGCGCTTCGGGTCGCTCACGCTGCCGTCCCGAAGTCGTCCTGTCCGCCGCTCTGCGCGTTCGCGCGGTGCTCCTCCGCCCGGCGGGCGATGCGCATCATCTTCTGCGCGTGGCCGGGTGTGATCTTCAGGATGCGGGCCAGCTTCTCCTTCGAGTAGCCCTGGCGGTGGGCCCCGGCCGCGACGGCTTTGCGCTCGGCCGCGCTCAGGTGGATGTCCCGGCCGTCGAGGGCTTCGGCGACGCGGCTGCGGTCGAGGCGCTCCGCGAGGTCCTCTTGGAGGACAGCGCGCTCTTCCTCGGTCACGCCGCCCCGGATGCCCCAGGTGTCGCGCGTTTCGAGGGCGGCGTCGAGGCAGGCCCGGCTGACGGGGCACTGGGCGCAGAGGCTCCTGGCGGCGGCGATGCACTCGGCGTCGTCGGGGGCGGGGAAGAAGATCTCCGGGTCGACCTTGTGGTAGGGGGTGCTGCGGCACACGGCATCGGCCTGCCAGGTCTGGTCGCCGAGGAGCCGGTGAATGTAGTTGGGGTGGGCGCTCATGAGTGTTCCGATCCGCCCCGGCGCGCGGGTGGGCGCGTCGGCGGGGCGTGGGTGCGGGAGGTGTCCGGGAGTTCAGGCGGCGGAGCGGCGTCTGCGGTCGGCGCCGTCGAGCACGACGCGGTCCGTCATCTCCGCGAGTCGGCTCGCGATGCGGTCGCCGAGGGTGGTGCGCAGGTCCCGGATGGGAAGGTTGGTGGTGATGAGCGTTGGGAGGAGAAGGTTGTACCGGCGGTTGATGAGGCGGTAGGTGATCTCCTCGACCCACTCGCTGCTCCGGGCGGCGCCGAGGTCGTCGAGGAGCAGGAGCGGGACCCGGGACACCCTGGCGAGGACGCGCTCCGGGTCGCTCCCCGGCTGCGGCCTCAGCTCCGCGTAGAGGTCGGCGGCGGTCGTCGCCTCCCAGCGGACGGCCAGGCCCGCGTCGACGAGCGCGCGGACCGCTCCGTACGCCTCGTGCGTCTTCCCGACGCCGGTCGGCCCCGCCAGCAGGAGGCTCGGCCCGGTGGTCACCGCCGCGCGGGCACCGGGATTCGGGCGCTCGGCAGCGGCGACGACCTGGTCGGCCCAGGCGAGGACCGCCGGGTGGCCGACGGCCGCGCCCCGGTAGCGCGGCGGGATCCGCGCCTCGTGCCGTCCGGCGAGATCCGGCTCGGAGCCGCTCTCGGGCAGAGCGCGCGGGTCCAGCCCCCTGGCCCGGAGGATTCGCTGGACCGCGCGCAGCGGGCCGTCGCCGATACGCAGGGGCTCGCTCGTGCTCACAGTTCCTCCTCGTAGGCGGAAGCGGCATCGACGGGGTTCGTCCAGGCGCTGTGGGCCCCTGCGAGCGGCCGGTTCATGGCGTCGTTCACCAGGCTCGGCAGCCGCGAGGGATGGCCCTGAATCTCGCTGTACCGGGCGAGACCGGCCCGTACGTGGCCCGAGTCGATGCCTTCGGACAGGAGCTGCTTGATGATGCGTCCGAGGTGTCCGAGGACTCCCTGGGGCGGGCGCCGGGGGCAGGAGCGGAGGTACTCGGCGAGCAGGGAGTCGGCCTTGGCACCGGCCTCGGGCGCCTCGCGCCCCGTAGGGGAAGAAGATCCAGGATCCAAGATCCTAGATCCAGACGCCGAGGGCTCGACGAGCCCTCGTGGAGCCCTCGACGAATCCGGCAGAACCTCCCTCTGACCTGCTCCTTCAGCAGAGACAGTCGCCAGGCTCTCTTCTGACGGCCCCGTCGTGCCCGGCGGGGCCGAAGAGAGGCTTTCGAGCCCAGCCCGAGAGGTCGCGTGGGCCTCGCGAGGGCTCGACGAGGACTCGGCGACGGGTGCGCGAGGACTCGGCGAGGACTCACCGAGGGCTCCGCGAGGGGTCGCGGCGACGCAGGGGCCCTTGCACCTGCCGCACCGATCCTCGTGCTGGTGCTCGGGACAGACCGGGGTGCGCGACTGACTGGGCCGATCGATCTTCTGGTGCTCCCGCCAGCCGGTGATGTGCAGGTAGGAGCGGCCGTCGCAGCCCGTGTACCGGCAGATGAGCCCGGCCTCGGCGAGCTGGGTGAGGTCGTCCTCGACGTGCACGGGAGTGTGCTCGGCACGCAGCGGCCACAGCACCCCGGCGATGATCGCCGCGTTGTCCCGGTGGCGACCGAAGTCGTCAGCCTGGGTGAAGAGACCGATGTAGGTGAGGACGCTCGACGCCGAGCAGGTCGCCACGCGCTCGTTGGTCCAGAGTTCGGGCTTTACGGTGCGGATCCGTGCCATCATCGCCCCCGCTCGGCGCTGGGCGTGAGAGCACCGCTTGCCAGATCAAGGTCGTAGCTCTGCGACCAGTCGGTGTCCGGGTAGGACCGGATCACCCAGCGGGCCAGGGTCCGCGCGGCTGCACGGTTCAGCCGGACCGGGTTCATTTCCTCGTCGTAGGCGCGGCAGTACGGGTGCGGCCAGGTGGTCCCTGGCCGCGACAGGCTTACCCGCAGCCATGCCGCGCCATGCGCCAGCTCCCTTGCGCACGCCGTGCCGCTGGGCATGGCGGAGGTTCCGCCTCGGGAGGCGTCCATGTGATACTCCCTCGTTGTCGAGGAGTGCGCGCTCGGCCTGGCAGCAGTCCGCGCACTCCGGATGGGTCGGTCGCCTTGTCAGGCACCCGGCCGGTGGTCCCCGGAGCTGGAACTCCGGGGACCACCGCACCTCGTCCGTTTTTCTGGGAGGATGAGGCGTGATCACCATAGACTGAGGCGAGTCCGGCCTGTCAACCAGGGAAAACGGCCGAGTGATAGCCTCCACTGACGTAAACGGACGACTAGCGGAGAGACCCGTGGAAAACGACCCCGCAGACCCGCCCCCCACGTTCGCCCAGCGCCTTGACCACCTGTTCGAGACGGTGCACCCAAAGGGAAGGGGGCCATACACGTACGAGGAAGTGGCCGTCGGCATCAAGCGACAGGGCGGCCCCACGATCTCCGCGAGCTACATCTGGCAGCTCCGCAGCGGCGGCAGAGACAACCCGACAAAGCGCCACATGGAGGCACTCAGCACCTTCTTCGGCGTACCCGTCGCCTACTTCTTCGACGACGACGCTTCGAAGAAGATCCAGGCCGAGATCGACGCACTGGCCGTGCTGCGGGACAACGGGGTCAGATCCCTCGCGCTGCGCGCATCGGGCCTGTCAAGCAAGTCGCTGCAAATCATCGGCGAGATGATCGACCGGACTCGCGAGCTTGAAGGACTACAGCCACGAGAAGCGGCGCCTGATAAGCCGTCAAAAAATAGCGAGTGATAAAGGTCACCATTGGGTTCGGGGGCCATTTTTAGCCCCCTATCCAAACGGGCTAGTTGCACAATGCACTGGTTGCCCGTTTTCGACCAGACAGCCCTGCGAACTGGCCTTTCATACGTTCACCTCGGGCTTCTATACTCCCGGAACCACTCGTCAGCCCTGACGATCCGGTACGCCTCGGAGAGCCAATGAAAAGCCGCGGCAACACAGGGCTTCCCCCTGACCGCAAGTCAAAGATTGATTTCATCCTGGACCACCTGGATCTACCAGATCCATTCAGCACGGAGGAGCTGGTTCACCGCGTCGCAGAAATGCGCGGTCGACCTATCCATCTGGAATCCGTGCCAGGGATAAGCACGGAAATGCCGTGCGGCTTCTGGGTCGCCCTTGAGGACATCGACCTCATCGCCGTCGAGGACGCCACCAGTCCTCTGCACCGCGACCACATCGTGCTCCACGAGATCAGCCACATGCTCCTCGGGCACGAAGCTGGTAACGACCTGCACGAACGGCTCCCCCTCGGAGTCGACCCCAGCCTCGTAGCACACATGCTCGGCCGCACCAGCTACGGAGCGCCCATCGAGCGCGAGGCCGAGACCCTGGCCGGCCGGATCGCCACACGAGCAGCCCAACGGTCCGAAGCCGACGGCTCGGCGCCGCCCCGGCTCAGGCGCATGAACTCCGTCCTGAGCTGCTACTAAAGAAAAGCTCCACCATGATCGACGCCGTACCTGCCGCCCTGCTCTGGGCCGTGACTGTCTGGAGAGCAGGACCGACTTTCCGCAGACGCCAAGGGCTGAGCCTGTGGCTCGCCTTCCTCGCCCTCGCCGTGGCGATGACAGTCCGCCCTGTCGCCGTAGCCTCGGCGTTCGACGAGAACCTGCACGTCACAAACCTGAGCTACCTGCTCAAGCACATCTGCGCAACAGTCGCTGCCGCCTCCGTACTCACCTTCGTCGCGGACATGGCGAACAAGAAGGGGCAGTTCCGGGCCTCGCGCCTTCACCACGCGATCCCTTTCGTCACCGTTGCTCTACTCGTGCTCTTCTTCGCAGCCACCCCTCAGCCGACCGAGGCCGACGATCTCCTCGCCGACTACGGCTCCCACTCCACCATCCTCGCGTACGGCCTCGTATGGACCGGCTACCTCGGCGCCGCCCTCTTGAGCGCGACCTCGTTGTGCTGGCGGTGGGGGCGGCAGCCCGACAGCGGCCTCGTGGGACGCGGCCTTCTCGTCACGGGGGCCGGTACGGCCGTCGGCCTCGTCTACGCGGCACACCGCGTCACAGCCCTCTGCGTTCAGTACGCCGGCCACTCGCTCCTCGGCGAGCAAAACGACGAGACCGTGAGCACCACGCTCCTCTACATCGCGCTCCTGCTGATCGTGATCGGCAGCACGCTGCCGGTCGCACCCCGGGTCGCCCGTCGGCTCCGCGCCCATTGGCGCCTTGCTCGGCTCTACCCCCTGTGGCGCCACCTCACCGATGTCGTACCGTCCAGCCGGCTACACGCCCCAACCGGACGCCTACGGGATGCTGTGACCCTGTCCCGGACCAACGACCGGCTTTACCGCAGAACGATCGAGGTACGCGACTCGATCCTCACGCTCTCCGCATATACCACCCCAAAGCTTCGAGGTCTCGCCTACGACCACGCACTCACCGGGGGCTTCATCGGCGCGGACGCGGACGTAGCCGCAGAGGCTTGCTGGCTCGCCGTCGCCCGCGAGAAATGCAGACACGGCGGCGATCCTTCGGGCGAGGCCGTCCCGCCCGCAAGCGGTGGCCGCGATCTGGCGGTTGAGCTTCGCGCCTTGATGCGGCTCAGCTCGGCCTACCGGTCACCCCTCACAGAAACGTTCCTGCGCACCCATCTTTCCGAGGAAACGTCTTGAGCACCACGTTCACCACCGCTTCGCCCGAGCGCCGCTCAGCCAGGCTGATCACCGAAATCCTTGCTCCGGCGAACCTCGTGATCGGCATCCTCCTCGTCATCGGCTGGCACTCCACCACTTCACTCTCCGGAGCCGGCTGGGGCCTACTCGCGGGTGCTTTCTGCGGCGCCTTCCCCATCACGTTCATCATCCTGGGCGCACGCCGAGGCCACTGGACGGACAAGCACGTAAAGGTCCGGTCGCAGCGCTGGATCCCCTTGCTGGGCACACTCGCTTCAGTGCTCGTCGGCATCGTGCTACTCGCCCTCCTCGACGCTCCCCAGGACGTCATCGCACTTGTCCTCGCCATGATCGCGGGCCTCCTGCTGACGATGGCCGTCACCATCTTCTGGAAGGTCTCCGTCCACACCGCCGTCGCGTCGGGCGTCGTCTCCGTCCTGACGGTCGCGCTCGGGCCCTGGGCGCTTCTCGGTTACCTCGGGGTCGCGACCATCGGGTGGTCCCGCGTCTCGCTCCACGACCACACAATGCCCCAGACGGTCGTCGGAGCCGCCCTGGGCGCCGTGGCTGCGGTCGTCTTCGTAGCTCTCCGATAGCACGCCACGGGCACGGCTTGCCGACGAGATCGAGACTGGGCCTCGGCGTGGCGGGCGATGTCTTCCACCATGGCCCGCCGCGTCACCGGATCCGCCACCGCCTTCTGGAAGACAGCGTGAGCGATGTCCGCGTACAAGTGGACGTGCACCACTTCGTACGGGGGAATGTGCCCCGCTTGTCCAAGGTGTGCCCGTGAGCAGCACAAGGCGGGCCGTTGGGACCGCTCCCCCAGCACTTTCGCCGCAGCGCAGGGGGGGTCATCGTCTCTTCCACCAGGAACGGATCGGGGCTGCTCCGGTGCCCTTGGCGAGCGAGCCGTCCGGGTGTCGGTCGGGGAGGCCGAGGAGCTGTTGCTCGATGGGGGTCAGGGTGGGGTCCTGGCGGAGGTCGGTGGCGGGGTCGTCGACGGAGTGGAGCCAGCGGTAGCCGTACTGGAGCATGAGGGCGATGCGGGGGCGGCCTGAGAGGTTGATGCCTCCGGTGTGCCAGGTCCGGTTCTCGAAGAGGACGGTGTCGGTTCCGTTGATGTCGGGGGTGACGGCTCCGGGCGGGTCGATGGCGTCGGGGGGAACGATGGGTTCTTCGGTGAGGCGGTGGCTGCCGGGGAGGAACATCGTCAGTCCGCAGTCGGGTGTGACGGGCGTGAGGTAGTGGGCGACCTTGATGGCCATGCGCGGAGTGTGGGGGAAGCCGAGGTCTGTGGTGACGCCGTACATGTCGCGGTGCCAGCCGTGGCGTTGGGGGATGCGGATGGTGCGGGGCGGGCCGCTGGGGAGGGCGATGAGGTGGGCGGAGAGGAGGTGGATGTTCGGGCTGAGGAGCTGGACGACGGTCGGCAGGACGGCGGGGTTGGCGAGGAGGGGGAGGAAGGCGCGGTCGAGGTTGAGGCAGCCGCGGAAGCCGTCCTTGCCGTCGCCGCCGCGGTCACGGCCCTGGGTGATGTTGCTGGCCAAGAGCTTCTCAGCGGTGGTCAGAAGTCGCTCGCGCAGGTCGGGTGGGATCGCGTTGCGGATGACTGCATATCCGTCGCGTTCGAAGGCGCCGATGACGCCGGCGTCGGGTGTGGCGGGCGGGAGGGGGGTGCTCATAGGGCCGGTATCTCCTTCGAGGCGTCGATGAGGGTGGTGGCGAGGTGCCACAAGCTGGTGTCGTCGAGGCCGCAGAGCTGGCGCAGGTGGGTCTGGGAGACGGGGCGGCCGGGGTCGCGGTAGCCGAGGACGGTGAGCCGGGGACCGGGGTGGCGGCGGCCGAAGAGGGCGTGGATGTCGGCCGGTTGTCCGCTGGTGGCCAGCACGAGCGGGGCTCTGGTGCCGAAGTGGTGGGTGAACGCGGCAGGGGCGAGGGCGAGGGGGCGGGTGTTTTCCTCGGCGAGGGCTGTGAGGTCGTGGATGTGGACGTAGCGCAGGCGGAGTTCGGGGCGGTCGTCGCGCAGCCGCCTCGCCAGCGTGGTGAGCGCTTCGGCGGGGAGGTCTCCGGCGGAGGCGAGGATCAGGTCGGGTTCTTCGGGGCCGGGGGCGCTGAGGTGGGGCCAGATTGCGATCCCGTGCCGTAGCTCCTCGTCGAGGGTCTCCAGTGGGTACTGGACGGTTGCGTGCTTGTCGGCGATGACGAGCGTGCACCGGTCGAGCTTGCGCAGGGCGAAGGTGAGAGCGGCGGCGGCGCGTGCCGGGTCGGCGGGGGTCAGGACGTGGACCGAGGGATCACCGCCGGCCAGCAGGGCCGTGGCGAGGCTGGGGTTCTGGTGGGTGAAGGTGTTGTGCCAGCCGAGGCTGGTCAGGAGGTAGACCAGGCTGGGGAGCGGCGCGAGACCGGCGTGGCGGCGTGCGGACCGGTGTTTGAGCTGCTGTTGAACGAGGCTGAGGGTGATCGGCGCGAACGCCTCGTAAGTGGCGACGAGCGCGTGCCGGCCGGTCTCCGTGTAACCCTGGGCCCAGGCGTGGCACAGCTCCTCGCTGAGCACTTCCACCGCCCACGGCACGGTGCGCCCTTGCCCGTCGGTGAGGCCGAGACGGTTCGAGGCCAGCTCGTCGGGGCTGAACACACGGAAGGGCCCCTGTGCGGCGCGAGCCCGCAGGACATCCGGGACCACCTGCGCGAAACCGCGCCCGGAGGCATGGTCGGCAACCTGGGAGGAGGCGGCGACGCAACCCCTCGGCGCCGAGAGACCGCCGGGCTCGGGCCAGGGCCGAGGGAGCGCGGGCAGCAGGTGCGGACGGGGCCGACCGCCGGGCGTCAGGAGCTGGGCGGGACGGTAGGAGGCCAGCCACTTGGAGAGGAGGTCAAACTCGCCCGGGACGCTCGCCGGGTCGCGCAGCGGCGTCTTGTGCACCGCCGGAGTTCCGGCGAGCCCGACGGGGGCGCCGTAGCCCTTCTCCAGGGTGAGAATCAGGACGCTCGACGGCCCCGGGACGCCCAACGGCCGCACGTCCGCGACCGCTTCGGCCATCGCCTGCCGGAGCTGGGCGATGTCGAGGCCGTCGCTGTAGACGGGCTGGTGGCCCAAACCGGTGAAGTAGGCGGTGAGTTCGTCACGGCTCAGCGTGGAGAGCACGCTCGGTCCCCCCATCCGCATCCCGTTGAGCAGGACGACGGGCAGCACCGTGCCGTGGTCACCCGTACCGTGCAGCGCACGGGGAGCAAGCCAGGAAGCGGCGGCCGTCCCGGTCTCGCACTCCCCGTCACCGAGCAAGGCCACCGTCAGCCGGTGAGGTGCGTCGAGCACGGTGCCCTGCCCGATGGCGAGGGCGGCGCCGAGCTGACCACCGGTGTGCAGGTGTCCAGGAATCATCGGGGTGATCTCACCGCCGGTCTCGGGGCGGGGAAAGCCGGAGACGAGTTCGAGCAGCCCGGCCGGACTTTGAATCAGGTCAGGGTGGAGGCGGCCGAGCCTGCCGGTGAGGTAGGCGTGGGCGAGGGCGGACGGGCCGGCGTGTCCGGCGCCGTGCAGGACATGCAGCTCGTATCCGTCGGGGACGGACGCTTGGACCGGGCCCAGAGCGGCGAGCATCCGGTTGACCGGCGGGCAGACGCCCCAGTGGCCCGCCGGTCGCCACTTGACGTGGGCCGAGGTCAGGGGCCGGGCCAAGAGCGGGTTCTCACGAAGGTAAAGCTGAGCGAGGCAGAGGTAGTCGAGCGCGTCGGCGACGGCGGATACCGAAGCATCGGACACCAGGCGGTTCGTTCGTCGGACGAGGTCAGCCCACACGGGCGCCTCCTGTCGGTGTGAGCGCGGCTTCGACGGCACGAGCGTGGACGGTGCCTTCCCGATGGACGCGAGCGGCGGCGTCCACGGGGCAGTCGACGACGGTCAGGTGCCGGCCGTGCGGGCAGATCCCGCCGTCGACGACCGCAGCGATACCGGCCTTCGCGCGCCGGTCGAAGGCGGCGACCTGGGCGACGGTGAGCGCCGGGTGATCCGCGACGCCGGCAGCGGGGGTGGAGATGCTGCACACGGCAGCGGCCAGCGGCTCACCGACCGTCGAGAACAGTCGCCCCAGGATTCCGTCGGGGCAGCCGACGAGCGCGGGGGAGCCGACGGCCGCGATGGGCTCCGCGCCCGGCTTCCACGGAAGACGCAACGCGAGGTCCCCCGGCCACAGGTGCTCCATCAGCAGGCGGGCGTCATCGCTCAGGTCGAACAGGGCGTCGCCCCTGGTCGTCGAGTCGAGCAGGAGGAGCAGCGGCTTCGTCTCGGGACGCTGCTTGACGTGAAAGATCGCGCGCGTGGCGAGGAAATCGGTGGCGCGGGCACACAGCATGTACCAGCGAGGCGTCGGCATGGCGACCAGTCGCCCGGTCCTCAGGAGCTGGGCCGCGAGCGGGAGCTGGTCAGGAGCGAGGACGTCCATGGTGCCCTCCCTTGACAACCGGTCGGCGGGCAGCGAGGGCGGAGAGCGCAGGGAACTCCAGCGACGGGTCCGAGAGGGCCTCCAGCGCGAGATCGGCGTGCTGAGCGTGGCTGACCCGGAAATACGCCATCACCCTGGGCGTGCCGCTCGTGTTGATGCCCACCCGGTGCGGGACGAGATGGTGCATCACGATGACGTCGCCGGGCCCGGCGACAAGGGCGGTGCCGTTCAGGTCGTCGATGTCCTCGGGGGTCTGGGCGGGCTGACCCAGCGTCCAGTCGGTCGCGAAGTACTCGGCCATCCGGCGGTGACCGCCCGGCACGTAGTGCAGCGCCCCTGCGTCGGCCGTGGCGCTTCCGTCCAGGACAACGCCGACGATGAAGGAGAACGTGCGCAGGTCGCGGGATTCGAGATGTGGGCAGGAGACGCCGTCAACGTGCATCGCCTTCACCGGCTGTGCCGCGCCGTGCGGCAGCCGGATCTGGATCTGCGCTCGGGCGACCGGGGCTGCCGCCGCAGGCCACAGCAACTCCGCGGCCAGCTCCGCCAAGCCGGTCTTCTGGTAGAGGTCGAGGAGAGCGGGGTGCTCCTCCAGCTCGGGGGAGAAGCTGCGCTCGGTGTAGGCGATCAGCCGCTCGGGGTCGTACGCCTCGTTCAGCCACTTGCCGACGAGAGCGCGGGCCCTGGCGAGCACGGAGCCGTGGACCAGGCCGCGGCGTATGAGCACGCCGTCCTCGACGAACCGGCGCAGCTCGTCAGTGCTCCATGAAACGGGCATAGCGGTTTTCCCTTTCCGATGAGGCGTCGCCGGGACGGGAGAGCCCGCCCCGGCGACGAGGGGGAGCCGGTCAGGCGCGGCGGCCGAGGACGACCTGGAAGGAGGCATGCTCGATCAGGCCGTCGCGGGCGGCGTGCTCGTCGAGCAGGTCGCGGGCACGGCGTTCGAAGGCGTCGACCCGGTCGCCGAACAGGGGGCGGGCAGCGAAGGAGGTCGAGTACAGGTAGCCGATCACCGTGTCGGTGTTCCACTCCCGTTCGACGGCGATGGTGTGCTCTTCGACCTGCCCGAACACCGAATGTGCGACGATCTCGCGGTAGGGCCGGTTGTGCGCCGCGTACACCTTGTCCTTTCCGGCCCTTCGCTCCTCGCCCAGGTACTCCTGGATCAAGTTCCGCAGGGCGTCCGTCCACTCGGCTCGGGCGGTCCACAGACTGCCGTCGCCCATGACGGCGACCGTCGCGTCCGGAGCGGTCATACCGTCGAGGCGCGAGAGCACGAGGTCCTGGTCCATCCAGTGGAAGGCGCGGCAGATGGTGACGAGGTTGGCCCGGTAGGAGCGGGGCGGTGTGAAGTCCTCGGCCGAGGCGTTGTGGAGCCGGACCGCGGCGGGCAGCCCGGCGAGCGCTTTGTCGGCCTCGTCGAGCATGCCCGCGTCCTGCTCGACGACGTCGACCTCCGCCACCTTCCCGGACAGGGCCAAGGGCACCTGGCCCGTACCGGAGCCCAGGTCGAGCAGGATTCCGTGCTTCTTGCCGTCCACCCGTTGCGTGAGCAGGTCGACGGCTTCGTCCGGGATGCCGGGCCGGTACGTGGCGTAGAACGGGGCAGTGGTGTCGAACTGGCTCACGGGGTAACTCTCCTGGTGGTACGAGTAGACGGGTGCACGGTCCGTTCGATGAAGCGAACCGCGCGAGGAAGATCCGGAACGAGGGCGACCCGGCCGGGGTGCTGGGCCAGCAGTCCGCTTTCCTCAGCCGTGGGAACGCTCGTGGTGATCCACAACGCCTGGGCGCCAGCCGCGAGGGCACCGCGGACGTCGTAGTCGAAGCTGTCGCCCACATGCAGGACTTCGGCGGGACTGAAGCCGTGGAGCCGGGCGACAGTCTGCACCACCCGGCGGTCCGGCTTCGCGTACCCGAGCCGCCACGACGGGTGGTGGGCACGGAGGTGAGGAGCGAGGAGACCGCAGATATCGCTCTCACGTTCATCCCAGTGGCTCACATTCGACAGCGTGATCACGGGCACGAACTCTGAGACGCGCGCCACCGCTTCTTTCGCGCCGGCCCAGAGGGCAAATTCGGGAGGATCGTGGTCGTGAGGGAATCGGGCTGGCGCGATCTCAAGGGCTTCGCACACCCTGCGGGGGCCCGTCGTGTCGCTGCGTGGGTCCAAGGGATGCAGGATTTGCTGCGCCACTTGTTTCGCTCGACCAGCCGGGAGCGGGGACAGCTCCACCAAGCGCTGGGTGAGGGTCGTTCCGCGCGGCTCTCCGAGGGTGTATCCGACATCGAGACTGACCAGCCGTACGGGAGACGCCTCGCTCACGACGCAGCCGCCAAGGCCGTGATGATGAGGCCGATCCGCTCCGTACGGACCGGACCGGGGCCGGCTTCCCCGAGGAAGGTCAAGAGCTGCCGGGCCTCGGCCGGAGACCAGTTTCCGGTGTCAACACCTGCTTCGGTGGCCGCTCGTGCGAGGTCATCGGGGATGGCGGGCGGGCGCGAACCGTGCGGCATGAGCAGCGACCCGCGCCACGCGGT
This sequence comes from Streptomyces sp. NRRL F-5630, assembly GCF_000719475.1. Taxonomy (GTDB): domain Bacteria; phylum Actinomycetota; class Actinomycetes; order Streptomycetales; family Streptomycetaceae; genus Streptomyces. The sequence continues at coordinate 38,300 of NZ_JOGO01000014.1, forward strand.
GCCGACCGCTGTCTGCGGCATCACCTCGCGGAGGGGGGAGAGCACGGTGACGTCATCGAAGGTGAGGATGCGCACCGGCAGTTCGGCCACGTTCACCGGCTGGGTCAGACACAAAGTCCCGGACAGGAATGTGTCGTACCCGTTCAGCCGCTCGTCCAGGACGAGCAGCACCTGCCCTTCACGCCGCTCCAGACGTCCGCGAAGTGCCAGCTCGCCCACGGAGGTGCGCATTAGTGACGCACCTCCACTCCGAAGCCCGGCCGGTCGGACAGCACGACGCGACCGGTCTCCGGCAGGAGCGGCTCGCGCAGGGCGCGCTGGCGTCGCGGCTCCCACTCCATCTGGTACTCCACTGCTTCCGTCTTGTCGGGGAAGGCGGCGGCCAGATGCACGGCGGGCACGAACGACCGTCCGTGCAGGTGAACGGGAACCGCCGCCCTGCTGGCGGCGTCAAGCCAGCCGCGGGCTTCGGTGATACCGCCGCACCACATCACGTCGAAGGTGAGCGCGTCCGGCCGGCAGTGCTCCAGCAGCTCGACGAGGTCTTCGACGTGGGTCAGCCTCTCGCCGAACCCGATCCGCAGTGCCTCGGCTCGGGTGCGCAGGCGCTCGTACGCGGCTCGATCGGTTCGCGGCAGCGGGTCCTCCACCCAGCGAACCGTCTCCGGAGCGAGGAGCGGAGCAAGCTCCTCGGCCAGTGCGTGGTCCCAGGTGCCCAAGGCATCCATGACCACGCTGTGCCCTGCCCACGACGACGCTCGTTCGGCGCATGCCACCAGCTCGTGGGCGTCCCCGGACCGTAAACCCCACTTCGTGAAGGCGAATCCCTCGGCCGCGGTGGCCGCCACCGACTCCGCCGCCGAGACGGAGTTGAGGTCCAGGGAAAGGCGGGAGGCGTAGACCGGCACCTGCCGCGCGGGGCGCTCGCTGAGCAACGCGGCCACGGGGCGATCGGCAAGGCGGCCGTGAAGCTCCCAGACCGCGCAGTCCAGCGCTCCCACCGCCCAGCGTCCGAGACCTGCCGCATGCGGGCCGAGATCGGCGAGCAGGCTGCGCAGCAGGCCCTCGTGGTCGGTCACACGCTCCCCCACCGCACCCTGCCCGAGCCGGGCAGCGACAAGGACAGCGGGCAACTCGTCGACCGGCGCGAACACATCGGATACGCCACGGGCCTCGGCGATCACCGCGAACTGGCTGTCGCCTGGGATGAACGGACCCGACACCCTCTCGTCGAGGCGCTCCACTCGAACGCGTTCGATGACCGTGTCAGCGAGGTCCATCGAGGAGGTCCTCTACGGCGTACGTGAAGTACCAGAGCGGCCGGTAGCACTCCCAGCCCACCGGCCGCAGCCCGGTGGGCGCCATGGCTCGCTCGACGACCGTTCGGGCCCGGAGGTAGTAGTCCAGGCCCTCTGCCCCCGGCGTCCGCATGCCCTGCATCATCACCGTGTGCGCCTGAAAGACCTGGATGTTCGGGAACGCAGTCACCACCCCTGCGAGCGAGCCCACCCCTCGTTCGAGGTCCTCCATCGGGTCCAGCCCGACGATGTACGTGTACGAGGTGTCCAGCCCCGCCGCCCGAGCCCGCGCCAGCAGGTCCGGCATGTGTTCGGGCCGTAAGTCTGCCTTGGTTGACTTGAGCAGGGCCTCGCGCCGAGTGAAGTGCTCCGTGGTCAGCCGCAGGACGAAGGGCGCCACCTGGGAGGCGATGGTCTCGAACGCGGCGTCGCTGCGCAGCACGGAGGTGAGGAAGCCGATCCGGGCGCTGACGCCGGCGCGCGCCAGAGCGGGCCGGAGAGCCGTCAGATGATGGACGGCCGCTTCCTCCCGCTCGAAGCAACCCGTGGAAACGGTGACCTCGGTCAACTCGCCGAGGTTCCGACGAGGGTGCTGCTCGCCGAGCGCACGCAACAGGTCGTCGAGCCCCTGCTCTTCGCGAAGCCGCGGATCGGCCGCGGCCTCAAGCGTGTTGGGGCAGAAGGCGCAGCCGACGCACCGGCTCCGTGCATTGGGATTGAGGGTCGCGGCACGGCCCTCATTGCGGAAGTACCCGCCGACGGCCTCGTCGGCGTCGACGCGCTCGACGTGGGCGACCACGACGTCGTTCAGCGACAACTCGTCGCCCCGGAGCCGGAAGGGGCTGGCCGGGCGGTTCAGCGGAACGATGATCTGCCACGGGACCTCGGGCCGGCGCGCGAGGCGCAGGTTGACCCGGGCCCGATGACGGTCCTGGCCGGAGATCCCGTACAGATTCACAGCGATCAGGAGCACGTCCTCAAGGGGCACCCCGTGGCGAAGGGCGGTCTGCTCCATGTCCCGAAGACGTGCTGTGCCCACGGCGCTGCGCGAGGACGTGGCACTACTCATAGAGAGATGGGTCATGAATGTCTCCAACCGTGCACAAAAGCAATGGAGTTGCTTTTAGGGAGGCGGTGTGACGTCTGCAGCGCCCGGTTGTCGGCGCAGCATCTTTGGCACAGTCGACGAGGTACCGAGTGCCGCACGGCAAGACAACCAGTGGGGCGAGGAGCCGCACAGGCTCAGCGGCTATCCCCGTTTTATCCTCGTTCACGCGGGGGCACCCGGTCTTGGCCCCTTCGGGCCCCCATGACGCGACGAAGGGCGTCTCCGGACCGTCGGAGACACCCTTCGCGGTTCACCTTCCCAAGTCAGCGCGAGTCTGCGGACTCTCGGACGAAACGGCTCCATGCAGCCCTGGAGACTTTCACGGAGGGCCGCAGGGGGTCCTTGGAGTCGCGGAAGGCGGCGCTCTCACTTGCCAGGCTGACCTCAATGCAGGCGCCCTGCCCGGAACTGTAGGAACTCTTGAACCAGGCGCCGTGGTTGTGCTGGCGGATCATTTCTCGTGCCCTATCTCTCTTGCCAATCGGTCCAGGAAGCCATGCGTCTCCTGGGGGCCGGCCGCCTCTGCTTGCAGGCGGTCGTACAACTCTGCGAACTGTGCCACCTCTGCCGGCTTTTCCAGATAGAGGTTGCCAGCGCTGCAGTCGATGTAGACGGTGCTCTTGGCAGGAGCGCGGGACGTCAGGATCGTGAATCCTCCCCGAAGCGCCGCGTGGGCGCCGCGCGCGGTCGGCATGATCTGGAGGGTGACGCCTCGGTGATCTGCGAAGTCGTGCAGTTGGTCGATCTGGCGCCGCATCGCATCGGGGCCACCGACCGGCCGCCGCAGAACCGACTCCTCCACGACGACGCGAAGACGCAGGACGCGGTCACCGCGGGTCAGTAGCTGCTTCCGCCGATCCTCCCGGAAACGCACACGGAGAGCGATCTCCTCGGTAGGCGCATCCGGGTGTGCAGCGGCCAGAACTTCTCTTGCGTACTCCGGATGTTGGGCCATGCCCGGAACGAAGATGTTCTCGTAGAGCTGGATGTCGGTCGCGGCATCTTCGAGGTCGGCGTACGTCCCCATGCCGGGATCAAGGATCGGATCGAATTCGCTCCACCACGGCTCTCGTTGCGCGGCCTCGTGGAGTTCAGCCACCTCCGCGCGCTCGTCCTGGTCCGACACTCCGTACAGGTCGAGCAGCGCCATGACGTCCCGCAGGCGCACCGGGTTCTTCCCCGTCTCGATACGGCTCACAGTGGAGAGCGAGTGCTCGATCGCTTGGGCCGCCTCCTCGGCTGAGCGCCCGCTCCGTTTACGCAACTCGCGGAGACGGTCACCGAGGCGCCTCCTGCCGAGGTTCCACTCACCTGCCACCGTCGGATCTCCTCCTGCACAGTGTCCCTGTCGTCGTGCAAGTGTGCCCGAGCTGGAACGAGTTCGGTAGCGAGCTGCCGTGATGCGCTGTCATATGCCGTTTGAGCCCATGCACTTGCATGACGGAAGTGCATGGGGGCATGCTTCTCCTCACTCGCCGTCCTCGGGCGGTAGCTCTGTGCCGATCTTGGAGAGCTTCATGGGGCGTCCGCCGGCCTTCTACTATCAGCACCCGCTGACGTTTGTGCGCACTCAGCTTCTCGGTTTTGAGACCTTGAGGGGCTTCGTCGAGTGGCTCGCCACCGAAATCAGCGGAGCCGCGGCTCACCCCGTCAAGGCGTGGCGCTGGGAAAATTACGGGGTGAAGCCCGAGCGTCCCGTTCAGGAGGTTCTCGCTCGCCGACTCGACGTGCCGTTCAGCCACCTGACAAGCCGTCCGTGGCCGGACTGGCTGCCGATCGGTGATCGCATCCCCGTAGAGGCACACTGGGATCTGGAAGGAACACTCCAGGTTCTGGATGCGTCGGTGGTGAGCGAAGTGGATCGGCGAGGTTTCCTCACGCTCGGAGCGGGGGCTACCGCTGGCTTGGCGCATCGGTGGGCGGAGGCAGCGTCGCCGGTGTGGCCCCGTTCAGTGAGCGCCTTCTCGGACATCGAGTGGGCGGAGAACCTGGAGCAACGCCTGCCCCTCCTCCAGGACCTGGAGGACCGCCGAGGGGGAGCCGCGGTCGCACTGCTCGATGCCGAGCTGCGCAGCGCCCGCCTCACCCTTCGCCTCCTCCAAGGGGAGAGGGCGCGCCGAATGCTTCTCTCCGGCATCGCGACGTTGGCAAGGATCACCGGCTGGGCTCACGTGGACGTCGGGGCCTTCGCCTCCGCCGAGAAGCAGTTCGTCACGGGGCTTCGTGCGGCCCACGCCGTCGGCGACCGCAGCGCTGGAGCGAACCTGCTCAAGTGCATCAGTCTTCTGCTCGTCGAGCACGGGAGGACAGCTGAGGCCGCGGAGGTGGCCGAAGTCGCCGTCCGGCAGACACAGTCATCCGAACCGCGCGTACGAGCCATGCTCTTGGTGAGGGAGGCCCGTACTCGTGCTTTGCTGGGCGACGGGCGCTCCATGAGGGCCTTGGTGAATGAAGCGGGGAAGCTCATCGACCGGGCAGACGGAGAGCCCGCGCCGACCTGGGCGCTGTACTTCGACGATGCCGAGTACCGCGCTCAGATCGCCGCATGCCACCTTGCCCTGGGGGAAGCGAGGCAGGCAGACGGCCTTCTTGGCGAAGCGCTCCAGAATCAGCCGGCCGCGCGGGCGCGAGACGCCGTGACGTACGGGATGTGGCAGGCGGAGGCCGCAGTGCGCCAGGGGGAGGTCGAGAGGGCCTGCGGTCTCGTGGGTGATCTGCTTCCCCGGATGGTCGCGTCCGCCTCGGCGCGCAACGCGGGCCGGCTCAAGGCAGTGCGCTCCCTCCTCGCGAAGGAGGCGAAGGACGCGCTGTGCGTGCGGGAACTCGACGAGCGCATCCGCGCCTCCACAGTCATGAACGAACGGCCCGGACTGGACGAGCGGGGGCGGTCTCTGGTCGCATGACCGCATGAGCGAACGCCGTGTAGCCCTCGTCACCGGAGCCAACCGCGGGCTGGGGTACGCGCTCGCCGCTGGTCTCGCCCGCCCCAACATGAGCATCGTGGTCACCGCGCGGGATTCTCGGGACGCGCACGAAGCCGCAGCGCGACTCCGCGCTCAGCGGCCGGGCGTCGAATATGAGGCACACCAACTCGACGTGACCGACCCCGCCAGCGTTTTTCGAGCGTTCGCCGAGACGCAACGCAGTTTCGGGCGACTCGATGTTCTACTCTCCTCTGCCGGCATCGCCATTGATCGGGGCCGCACTCCGTCCGTCCTTGATATGGAAAAAGTCCGTGCCACGCTCGATACGAACCTTCTCGGGGCGTGGCGCTGCGCAGCGGAGGCCATTCCGATCATGCGCAAGAACAATTATGGCCGCATCGTTCACGTATCGAGTCGCATGGGCAGCCTGGCGAATATGACGTCGAGCAGCCCCGCCTACCGGGTCAGTAAGGCAGCACTCAACGCGCTTACGCGAGTCCTGGCCGACGAAGTCGCACAGGACAATATTCTCGTCAACTCCGCTTCTCCCGGGGTGGCTGCGACTCGGATGAACTACGGCGGGAAGGCCGTGAGCCCCGAAGAGGCAGCTCAGGGGATGATCTGGCTGGCCACAGCCCCGGACGACGGTCCACGAGGCGAGTTCTTCGAGGGGCGCTCCATCGTTCCCTGGTGAATATGAATTAACCAGGGAACAGTCGAACGGGAAAGCGAAGCGCCTTCGTTTCGCGGCTGGTTGAGTATAAAACGAGGATATCCGCCGCCTCTACAAACCGGGCTTCCCCAGTGCTTTCCTTGATGCTGTCTTCACTCGGCTTCGGTCGAAGACAGCAGGACACCTCACGGTGTTCGGTGGCGTAAATCCCTCATGCTGAGGGATGCACGCCGCATCGGGGCCCATCGGGCCATTGGGAAGCAAAGCGTGGAGGTGAGGCGTGAATTCCACACCAACCACCGAGACGGCGTCCTCTGCGGACGTCGATCCCGGCGTCTCCTGGAGCGTCAGAAGGGACGCGCCCGGTATCAGTTTTCCGGGGGAGATCCGGGAGCGCATCCGACGGTCGATGGACGGCGACGAGGAGTACGAACTTCTCTACACCGCCGAACTCGTCGCCGGAGAGTTGGTGACGAACGCAGTACTGCACGGCGGCCGGCATGTCATCGTCGAGTTCCTCTGGCGGGGCGACGTGGCCGTCGTCACTGTCCACGACTGCTGTCCGCGCCACATCGACGCCCCGAAGAGGCCAGCTGAGGAGTGCGGCCGGGGCCTCGCGATCGTGACAGCCCTTGGCGGTGACTTCTGCACGTCCACGCTGCCGGAGGGCACCTACGCTCAGTGGCACTCGGAGCCCGGCGCCCTCCGTGAGGGATTTACTCGTTCAAACCCGCGAAACCCTTGGGGCCCCTGCCCTCACGCTCCTGCCTCACAGAGCACGACGAGCTGATCCGTCTTCGCCCCTCGTGCGCGCCGGGTCCTTGCCCGGCGCGCACGAGGCGGCCCTTGCCCCCTTGTTCCCGCCGTCGCGTTGTCGCTTCCCCGGTGGCCGGAAGCCCGGGGCGTATCGAGCACACACCGGCACCGTCCCCGCGCGTTGCGCGCGCCTTCGCGCATTCGGCGAGCCCCCGGGGGGGCGGCCTGCCCCTTCCACCCCCGCACCCGTCCACGGAGACCTCCCCATGACGACTTCCCTCCCGATCGAGCGCTACGGCCTCATCGGCAACACCCGCACCGCCGCGCTCGTCGCGGACACCGGCGAAATCGACTGGCTGTGCGCGCCCGACTTCGACGGCCCGGCCGTCTTCGCCGCGCTCCTGGGCGCACCCGAGCACGGCACGTGGCGCCTCGCCCCTGCCGTCGCCCCGCAGCACGGCTCGGAGCGCGGGGCGGGGGTGAGCATGTCGCGCCGCTACGTGCAGGACTCCCTCGTCCTGGAATCCGAGTGGCGCACGACAACCGGCGCGGTGCGGGTGACCGACTTCATGCCGCTGACGGCCGGGACGACGCAGGTGATACGGATCGTCGAGGGCCTGGTCGGCGAGGTCGCGATGGTCTCCGAGCTGCGGGCGCGGCCCGGGTATGGGCGGGTGGTGCCGTGGGTGCACGAGGAGGGTGGCCGCATCGTCGCCGAGGGCGGCGGGGTGGCGGTGTGGCTGGACGGCCCGTGCCGCCAGACCGAGATCGACGACGATGTCGTCGGGCACTTCGTCGTGGCGGCCGGGACGAGCGCGGCCCTCGCGCTGAGCGTGGCCCCTGCCCACGAGGCGCCACCGCGCGTGCCCGACCCCGACGCCGCGCTCCTCGAAGCGCTCGGGGTCTGGCGGGAGTTCGCGTCCCGCTGCACCTACCGGGGCCCGCACCGCGAGGCGGTGGTGCGCTCGGCCCTGACCTTGAAAGCGCTCACGTACGCGCCGAGCGGGGCGATCGTCGCCGCGCCGACGACGTCGCTGCCCGAGGAGATCGGCGGCGAGCGGAACTGGGACTACCGGCATGCGTGGGTGCGGGACAGCGCGGGCACGCTGGCCGCCCTGATCGGGGCCGGCTACCAGGAGGAGGCCGTCGCCTGGCGACGATGGCTGCTGCGCGCGGTGGGTTCGAGCCCGCTTCGGATCATGTACGGGCTGCGCGGTGAACACGACCTTCCCGAACGGGATTTGTACTGGCTGCCCGGGTACGCCGGGTCGGCTCCGGTACGGGTGGGCAACGGGGCAGCCCAGCAGGTGCAGCTCGACGTGTACGGCGAGCTGATCGAGACCCTCTACCTCGCACACGAAGCGGGGATCGCCCACTGCGAGGACACCGCCGCTCTGCACCGTCGGCTCATCGCGCAGGTGGAGGCGAAGTGGCAGCAGCCGGACGCGGGCATCTGGGAGGGCCGGGGAGCCTTGCGGCACTACGTCCACTCGAAGGTGATGCTGTGGGTCGCCGTGGACCGCACGGCCCGCCTCGCCGAGGACGGCGCCCTCCCCCTCGACCCGGCGCCGCTGCGCGAGCTGGCCGCCCGGATTCACGCGGAGGTGTGCGAGAAGGGCTTCGACCCCGTCCGTAACACGTTCACGCAGTCCTACGGCTCCACCGACCTCGACGCCGCGCTCCTCCTCATCCCCGCCGTGGGCTTCCTGCCCGGGGACGACCCCCGGGTGCTCGGAACCATCGACGCCGTACGCGAAGCGCTCAGCACGCCGGACGGGTTCGTGTACCGCTACCCGACCAAGGGCGACACGGTGGGCGCGGACGGACTCGCGGGCGACGAAGGCGCCTTCCTCCTCTGTTCCTTCTGGCTCGTCGATGCCCTCGCCCTCAGCGGCCGTATCGAAGAGGCCCGCCCCTTGTACGCGCGTCTGCTGGGGGTGCGCAACGATCTGGGGCTGGCCTCCGAGGAGTACGCCCCGGGCGCGGGCCGTCTGCTGGGCAACTTCCCCCAGACCTACACCCACGAGGCGATCATCCGCAGCGCCCTCCTCCTCCAGCACGTCACTGCCCGGGGCGCTAGGGACGTGGAGATCGCGGCGATCGAGGAGATCACCCCGGCGCTCGTACGGACGGGGGCCGGGCGATGACCGCGCTCGCCCTGGTGGCCGTCTTCGCCTTCGCCGTGCTCGCGACCGCCCTCCCCCTCGCCCGCAGACGGCCCAAGCAGGCCCTTCAGCAGGCACGCGCCGACGAAGAACGAAAGAACGCTCAACTGCGTGCCGCAGAAGTTGCATTGGGCGACGTGGCGCGAGCCCTCGTGTCGGGTGGCCGCGTAGGGGCGGAGTTCCCCCCGCAACTTCGGGACACCCCTTTGGCGACCGCGTTGTACCGGGTGCTTTCCGGGGTGTCCACCGCCGTCTCGCTCGGCGTCGAGGCCGCGCGCCAGGAGGCGCGCGTGCGGGTGGAGCAGGTCCGGGCGATCGCGGAGCGCGAACAGCAGGAGTACGTGTCCTCCTTGCGTGCCGTGGTCGCAGACCTCGCCCACCGCGCGGGGCCCGCCCGGCCGTCGGACGTACCGCGCACGCACGAAGCGCACGACGTGACAGCAGGGGACCCCGGCGCCCGGGGTGCGGCGGCGGTCCTGCTCGCCGCCACCAACTACGCGATCCTCGGGGGCAGTCGGCTCGCGCCCGCGGGGAGGCCGTCGAGCCTGGCCGACGTGGTGCGGAACTCGTGCGCGCGGGCTGGTGTCACCGAGCGGGTGCGCCTCGCCCAGATCCCCGAGGTCATGGTCCGCGGGGAAGCCGTCGAGGGCCTTACCCACCTCCTGGCCGCGCTGCTCGACAACGCGAGCCGCGCCTCCACCACCGTCCAGGTGGCCTGCGAACCCCGGCCCGACGGCTCGGCCTACCTGCTCGTGGACGACGCCGGCCCCGGCATGACCGGGGAGCAACTCGCCGCCGCGCGAGGCTTGCTCGGTGAAACCGGGGCCGAGGTGCTGCTGCACCTGGGCGCGCGCCCGCAGCTCGGCCTGCGCACCGTCGGAGCCCTCGCCCGGTACCTGGGCATCGGCACCGACCTGATCAGCCCCGCCCCCCTGGGGCGGGACCCGGGTGGTCCTGGCCCTGCCCGGCGCCCTGCTCGCCCTCCCCGCCCCACCCCGCGAGGGCGGGGAGGCGGTGGGCGGGGGCCGGCGCGGGACGGCCGGGGAGTGGATCGCGGGCACCCGCCGCGCCCGCACGCAGGAGACGCACCGATGAACCATCACACGCCTTCCTCTACTCACGGCCGGGCAACGTGGCTTCCCCCGGCACAGGCCCGGGTCGCGCGTCTCGTGGCGGCCGGGTGGGGCAACAGCGAGATCGCCGCCCGCACCGGCCTGCCCGCCCTCCGCGTGAACACCCTCGTTCAGCAGCTACGGGAACGACTCCGCCTTCCGGACAGCGCCTCACGTGCGATGCTCGTCCACCAGCTCCTCGCCCAGCGCTACATCCCCGTGCCCGCCCGCGACGGGCGACCGGCCCTGATCCCCACGGAGGCGCGCCTCGTGCGCGCGTGGGGCGAACACGCGACCCGTCTTGCGGTCGCCGACGCCCTCACCATGCCTCCGGGCGAGGTCGACCTGTGGACTCGGACCCTGCTGCGCAAACTCCGGGCTCGTAGCACGGCCCACCTCGTCGCGCTCGGCCACGCCCTGGGCGTTTTCGCCAGCCCCTCCCTCGGCGCGAACGAGCCTCTGCCCGTCCGGCCCGGCCTCCTGTCGCCCGCCCGCGCCACCGCCCTCGGCCTCGCGGCCCGCGGCATGGGCAGAGAGGAAATCGCTTCGCTCCTCCACGTGAGCCCCGAGACCGTCACCCACCACCTCAAAGCCTCTCGGGCCGCCCTGGGATGCCCGCCGGGAACGGCCCTCCACGTCCTGGTGCACACCCTCTTCGCCACGGGCGCGGCCACCCCACCCTCCATCGCCGCCCCGGCCCCGCCCCTGACCTCCGCCCAGTTGCGTCTGTGGGAGGCGATCGCCACGAATTCGCTGTCCTCGGACATCGCCCGCGCCGTCGGCACCACACCGCGCGCGCTCCGGCCCGCCGTCGGCCACCTCACCGCGCACGCCGGCACCGACAGCGCCCTCGGCCTCGTCGTGCGCGGCCACGCCTGGAACTGGTGGGACTGGAAGGAAACCACCACCACATGAACCATGAACCCGCCCACCCCGAAGCGCCGAACGCCCTGACCCGGCTCGCCCTGGACCTCGACCGCGCCTACCCCTGGTGCACCTACCGCGTCATGGGCACCACCGACGGCGGACGCCCCCTCCAGGCCCTGACCGTGCGCGGGGGAAGCGACCGCACCGTGGTGGTCCTCGCCGGAGCCCACCCCGACGAGGACACCACCCACAGCCAGTTCCACCTCGCCCTCCGCCTCGCCGCACAGCCCGCCCTGCGCACGGGCGTCACCTGGCACCTCGTCCTCGACGCCGACCCCGACGGCGCCGCCCTCAACCACTTCAGTGGCCCGAGCATCGCGGACCACTTCGACCACCGGGCCTTCTACCGGCCCCCCACCGACCGCCAGCCCCTGTGGGGCTTCACGCTCCAGGACCCACCCGGCTTCGCCGAGACGAAGACCACCCTCGTCCTGCGCTCCCTCCTCGACGAGACCAAGCCCGACATGCTGGTCGACTTCCACCGCTGCCTCTCCGGCGGCGCCTACACCCTCACCACCCGCCCAGACCCCGCGACCAACTCCTTGAACCCGCTCGTCGCGCACCGGGCCGGTGTTCCACTGGCGCTGAACGGCGACGAGGGCGGCGATCCCCTCACCGAACAGGACAAGCTGGCCCACGGTGTCTGGCTCGCCCCGCACGACGGCGGCTTCGGCCCCGACCGGCGCACGAGCGCCTGGCACTACGCCGCCCACCACCACGCCACTTTCGGCGTCGTCGTCGAGGCCCCCAACTGGATCATCGCCCCCGACCGCGAGGACGGCCCGAAGAGCGCCAACCGCCTGCGCAAGGCCCATGCACGGCTGGCCGCCTGCGCGGGTGCTCTGCCCGACCTCGCCCTCACGCTCCACGGCGAAGCCGCCCGCTCGCGCCTGGGCCTGCTCCTCCCCCTGGCCAACCAGGAAGACGGCCGCGAGCACTCCATCGGCCCGGTCACCGACTGGACGATCCTGCGCGTCAGCACCGCCCTCGCCGGGCACGCCGTCGACACCGACGGCCCGGAAACGGCCGTCGAGGCCACCGTCGACCTCCACCACCACCTGCTCGCCTCCACCAGCCAGCGCCGGCGCCACCGCACCGTCGCCCCCTCCAGCGCGGTCGCCTACCACCTCGGCGCAGCCTTCGCCGCCGTGCACGGCGTACCCGGACTCACCACCCTCTGGAACCGCTCGTGAACCCACGACCCGCACCCCGGCGCTGGGTCTCCCTGGGCGAGATCATCGGCGCCCCACCACCCCTGCGCTACCAGCGGGGACCGAGCTTCACCACCGCCCCGGAACCCCGGCCCGAGACCAGGACACCGGAGCAAGAGGCCGCCGACCGCACCGCACGAGCCGCCGGATACCTCCCGCAGGAGACCACGCCCGAGGACCGGAACGCCGGATGGCGCTGCAAGTGCGCGACATGCGGAGCCCTCCGCCGCCCCTCCCTCGCCGCCATCGAACGAGGCACACGCTGCCGCCATTCGAACGGCGGCCGCCCACCGGGAGCCTGACGCTGCGCAGCTCCATACGGCCGAGCGACCTCGCCGTCTGCAGACGCGCTTGCTCCGTGTCGGGGCCGTGCCGGATTCGCGCTTGTTCGGGGGTCGGATGCGTGCTGCGGCCCGCGTGCGGGCTGGAAGCCGAGGAGCCCCCAGGGTCCTCGGCTCGCGGTAGTGGAGGAGCCAGGCGCAGCGCAGCACCGGATCAACTGCCTACGCGGTCGATCCGGGCCACGTCCGTGGTCGTGGACGGGAATCCTCTGACGTCGGGCTGTGCGTTGCCTTATCGGGGCGAACGATTGTCACGCTTGGAGCAGAGGAAGCTCTACGCCTCTTCCTACCCGACAAGTCCGCGGGGCTCGCGCTATGCGGCCAACTGCAATAGCACTGCCGGGCTTCCCCAGGAGAGGCGTTGCACTACTGGTTGAACCAGAGCCACCTCAATGCCTGACCGCGTGCGGACATACGCTCGACGAAGTTGGACGCGTGCTTCCAGTCCCTCCTCCCTCAAAGCACCACTACGAACAAGATCGCGAAGCTGAAGACTCAATGCCCAGGATGTCGACCGCATGAGAACGGGTCCGATCTCCGGCGCAGCCTGAAAGCTGAACAGGAGAGCCGCCTGCGGAGCCTCTCCTCGACTGATCCGCATGATCGACTTACGACAGATACCACCGAAGTGGCAGCCGCAGAGGCAGCCGTACTGCTCGCTCGGTCCAGCCTCATCGCCACCTCGGCAAGGACATCGCTCGCCTGCTTCCTCCTCGACTCCTGCTCGGCCTATGAGCACGGCATCTGCGTCTGCGATGCGCACCGATACCTCGTCGACCGATAGGGTCCGTACCCACTCGCCCGATTCGACAGCACCGGGACATCGCTCCGCCGGCAACGCCCCTGCGATCGCTCGGTCGATCTGCCGATCACGGGACTTGATCAACCACTGCACACCGGAAGTCGTCTTCTCGACCCGCAGTTCCGCCACTGCCTTCTCACGCATCCACCGCTCTGCCGCTTGAGTCACATCACTCACCTCGTCGCCGTGCATCACGCCCAGAGGATCCCGGAGAAGGTCGGCTTGCACCGGCCGACATCAGCCTGTAGAGGGGCGCCTCACCGATCGGCCGCCGGCAGCCCGACGCTGACGCTCCCGGGCAGCGCGCTCAGCGCCACCCGGGAGCCTCTTCCCTATAGCAGGGCCATCGGGTCCTGTTCGGGGCCGTGGATGAAGCCGGGCACCCAGCGAACGGGAGCACTGGCCGGGAAGAGCGTCACCCGTACACCGAAGTCGATCAGGATCTCCTTTCGCGCCTGTACATCCGCAGCGCGGAACCAACGGTCGGCGACCGTCTCGCCAGTCGGCCGCCGGACCATGCCAGGCGCCCGCCTCGGCTCAGCCTCGAGAGCGGCCAGCTCCCTTCCCAACGCGGCGTATCGGTCCCGGAACCACACTGCGTCATCCGGGGCGTCGTACAGCCCGGCGTCACGGTCGGCTCGCAGCCGTTCACGGCTGGCCCGGTTCTCCGCCACGCGCTCGGCGATGCCGTTACCCGGGTCGTACACCGTCTCGTAGATCATGCCGTCACCCAGCTCTCGGAGGAACCACTCCTCGACGTAAGCGTCAAGAAGATGAGCATTGATGAGGGGTGCAGGTCGGCAGTGCTGCGCCTGAAGCCAGCCCTTGTTCCGCGCCGTGCACGTGTAGCGCGGTGGGGCGTCCCTCGACGTCTGGGTGTAGAGACGCGTATGGCATTGCCCGCACAGGGCGACCGTGGTCAGCAGGTATTCGCGGTTGGAACGGCGGGTCCAGGGAGCCTTCCGGGAGAGGACGGCGCTCCTGAGCGCCTCGTGCGTGGCCCGGTCCCACAGCCCCTCGCAGAGCCGTACGGGGTGACCGTCCGCCCTGCCGAGGACGGGCCTGTTGCGGTGCATCAGATACCCGAGGGTGGCTTCCGACAGAAGGATGTTCTTCAGGCTCTGCGGCGACCACGGCCGTCCACCTGCCGGCTTGCCGTACATCATGGCAAGGTGATCCGCGGGTGACGGTTCTCCGGCACGGTTGAGACGCGCGGCCTCGCTGCTGCAGGTGACGTTGTCCGGATCGGCAAGGATACGGCGGGCGACGTTCCGCAGCACCTCCGAGGCGTGCGGGTGCAGTTCGACCTGATCGATCTTCCCTCCCATCACCTTCCGCACGTACTGGAAGCCGTACGACGGCTTGCCCTTCGGACGGCCGGCGGCGCGGGTCTTGACGGTGGCGTCACGGTTCCTGCGCTGGATCGCGCGCAGTTCCATCTGCGCGCCCCATGCCTCCATGGTGAAACGGTTCTCGTCGGCGGGGTCGTCGAGATTCCAGGCTCCGTCGTGCCCATACGTGACGAGCATCTTCTTCTCGTCCCGCATCTTGTAGCCGGTGTTGAGGCAGTCGACGACGTTGCGACCGAGCCGGTCCACCGCTGCGGCGACCAGGCCGTCGTACGGGCCCCTCTCGTCACGGAGCCATGGGCCCAGACTGGGTCGGGTCACCGGATCCGTAGCGCCGGAGACCTCCCAGTCGTCCGCCCAGCCGATGATGTGGGCGCCGACGGCGGCGGCGGCAGCGAGCACGTTCTCGCGCTGGCGCTCAGGCGAAGACGTCGCCAGCTTCACGCGCGACAGCCGCCGCACTCCGAGCAGGCACTTGCCGCATCCGTCGTAGGGTCGTTCGATCGTGTTGAGGTCCGTACCGCGCATTTCTTCTCTCCGTTCGAGCGCGCATCGTACGGAGAATCGGCGGCCACGCCCCGCTGAACGATCTTGGTCAGCTGAGGAAGCTCAGACGAACCTGACGGTTGTCTTTAGAAACGTTCGTGTCCACCAGGCACACCGATTGCCACGTTCCCAGGGCCAGGTGGCCCGAGGTGACCGGGAGGGTGGCGTGTGGGGGGACGAGAGCGGGGAGGACGTGGTCGCGGCCGTGGCCGGGGGTGCCGTGGCGGTGGTGCCAGGGGTGGGTGGGAGGCAGGAGGGTCTGGAGGATCGCGAGGAGGTCGTCGTCGCTGCCCGCGCCGGTTTCGAGGATCGCGAGGCCCGCTGTCGCGTGGGGGACGAAGAGGTTGAGGAGGCCGTCGCGGCCGGCGGCATGGTCGGCGAGGAAGCGCTCGCAGTCGGCGGTCAGGTCGTGGACCGTTTCGTGGGTGCCGGTGCGGACGCGGAGGGTCTCGGTGTGGAACGTCATGAGGGGCATCCTCGCGCACCAGGTGCGGGAAGATCCGGCGGCACGGCGTCGTTGGTGCGGGAGTGAGTGAGGACAGAGCGGTGGACGTCGTCGTGGTCGGTGCCGGGCAGGCGGGGCTTTCGGCCGCGTACCACCTGCGGCGGACGGGGACGGATCACGTCGTGCTCGACCACGCGCCCGCGCCGGGCGGGGCCTGGCAGTTCCGGTGGCCCTCGCTCACGTACGGCAAGGTCAACGGGATGCACTCGCTGCCGGGCATGGAGCTGACCGGCGCCGATCCCGCGCGGCCCTCGTCCGAGGTCGTCGCGGACTACTTCCGCGCCTACGAGGAGCGGTTCGCGCTGGCGGTGCGGCGGCCCGTCGACGTGCGCGCGGTGCGCGAGGGCGAAGGCGGCCGGCTGCGCGTGGAGACCTCGGACGGTACGTGGTCGGCGCGCGCCCTCATCAGCGCGACGGGCACCTGGGACCGTCCCTTCCGGCCGCACTACCCGGGCCAGGACGCCTTCCTCGGTGAGCAACTGCACACCGTGCGGTACCCGGGTCCGGAGTACTTCAGCGGCAAGCGTGTCGTCGTGGTCGGGGGCGGGATATCGGCGACGCAGCACCTGCTCGAACTCGCTCCGTACGCGGCGGCGACCCGCTGGGTGACACGGCGGGAACCGGTCTTCCGCGAAGGGCCGTTCGGCGAGGAGGAGGGGCGTGCCGCCGTGTCACTCGTGGAGGCGCGGGTACGGGACGGGCTGCCGCCCCGCAGTGTCGTCTCGGTGACGGGGCTGCCCCTCAACGACGCGAGCCGCGCGGGGCTCGCCGACGGCACTCTCGACCGGCACCCGATGTTCGCGCGGATCACGCCGGAGGGGGTCGAGTGGGCGGACGGCAGCCGCTTCGACGCCGACGTCATCCTGTGGGCGACCGGCTTCCGGCCCGCTCTGGAGCACCTGCGGCCGCTCGGTCTGCGGGAGCCCGGCGGCGGCGTGCGCATGGAGGGCACGAAGGTCGTGCGCGATCCCCGGGTGCACCTGGTCGGGTACGGGCCCTCGGCGAGCACGATCGGCGCCAACCGGGCGGGGCGGTCGGCCGTACGGGACATCCGCGCCCTGTTCGGCGAGCCCACCTCACCGGAGCCCGCCCCCGGGCCCGTACCGGCGACCGTCTGAGTCCTCGGTCCCCCGCGCTCCCGCTCCCCCGGCTCAGGACGAGGCGCTCGGGCTCGGGGAGCTGTGCAGCTTGTTGAACTCGGCCACGTTCCTCTGGTGCTCCGCGTAGTCACTGGTGAAGCGGGTGTCGCCGCTCTTGACCGTGACGAAGTACAGCCAGTCGCCCTCGGCGGGGCGGGTCGCCGCACGCAGTGCCCGGGCGCCCGGGTTGGCGATGGGCGTGGGCGGCAGGCCCTTGTGGACGTACGTGTTGTACGGGGTCTTGCTGCGGGTCTCCGAGGTCCTGGTGTGCAGGGTGGTGCGGCCGAGTCCGTAGTTCAGGGTCGAGTCCATCTGGAGCGGCATGCCCTCGTCGAGCCGGTTGTAGACGACACGGGCGACGCGGGCCATGTCCTTGTCGGTGGCGGCCTCGGACTGGACGATGCTCGCGACGGTGACGAGCTGGTAGCGCGAGACGGCGTTCTGCTCGGCCCCCGCGGCGACGGTGCCCTCGGCGTACGCGCGGTTGGCCGTGTCCACCATCGTGGTCAGCAGGCGCTCCGGGGTGGTCCTGTCGGTGATCGGGTACGTCGCGGGGTAGAGGTACCCCTCCGGATTGCCGCCCGCGTCGCCGGGGAGCGAGAGGCCGGCGTCGGCGGCCTTCTTGCCGGTCGTGCCCTTCTTCAGGTGCAGGGCGGTGTCGACCGCCGCGTACACCTGGCTCGCGCGCCAGCCCTCGGGAACCGTGAGCGTGCCGGTGCGCTGGGTGCCCTCGTCCTCGTCGCCGCCCAGGACGAACGGCACGGCGATCGCGGCGGCGACGGCGAGGGCCGCCGTGAGGAGGACGAGTCTGCCCCGCCGGGTGATACGGGTCCGGCGGCCGTCCGGAGGTCCCGGCCGGCCGGGCGCGGGCTGGGAGCGGGGGCGCGAGGGGCGCGAGGGGTCGGTCATAGGGGCACGTTAATCACTTATCTCCCGTTTTCTACGCCTTGACGGTGGACGGCGGCGCGGAAGGCAGGATCACCGGCTCGGGGGCTTCGCCCGCAGGAGCGCCGCCCTTGCGGGAATCGCTGCGCACGAGGGCGGCGTAGGCGCCGTCGAGGGCGAGGAGTTCCTCGTGGGTGCCGCGCTCCGCGATGCGGCCGCCGTCGAGCACGACGATCTGGTCCGCGTTCCTGATGGTGGAGAGGCGGTGGGCGATGGTCAGCGTGGTGCGTCCCGCCGCGAGGCTGTCGAGCGCTTCCTGCACGGCGCGTTCGGTGCGGGTGTCGAGGGCGCTCGTGGCCTCGTCGAGTACGAGCACGGGCGGGTCGCGCAGGATGGTGCGGGCGAGGGCGAGACGCTGCTTCTCGCCACCCGAGAAGCGGTGCCCTCGTTCGCCGACGACCGTGTCGTAGCCCTGGGGCAGACCCGCGATGTGGTCGTGGATCTGGGCCGCGCGGGCCGCCTCGCGCAGTTCCTCGTCGCTCGCGTCCGGTTTGGCGAAGCGCAGGTTGTCGGCGACGGAGGCGTGGAAGAGGTACGTCTCCTGCGAGACGACGCCGACGGCACGGGCGAGGGTGTCGAAGTCGAGGTCGCGCACGTCGACGCCGTCGAGCGTGACGCGCCCGCCGGTGACGTCGTAGAGGCGGGGCACGAGCTGGCTCAGCGTGCTCTTGCCGGAGCCGGTGGGGCCGACGACGGCGAGCGAGCCTCCGGCCGGGAGGGTGAGGTCGATGCCGTCGAGCACGGGGCTGTCGTCCCCGTACCGGAAGGCGACCTCCTCGAAGCGGACCTCGCCCTTGACCCGGTCGATGTGGACGGGGTGTTCGCGTTCGGTGATGTCGACCGGAAGGTCGAGGTACTCGAAGATGCGCTGGAAGAGCGCGAGCGAGGTCTGCACCTGCACGCCGGTCGCGAGGAGGCTCACCGTCGGGCGGAACAGGCCCTGCTGGAGCGAGACGAAGGCGACGAGGGTGCCGAGCGAGATCGCGGCGCCGTTCGCCTGGGCGAGTCCGGCCGCCCAGTAGAGGAAGGCGGGCATCGCGGCCATGACCACGCTGATGACGGACATCCGCCAGCGGCCTGCCATGTTGGAGCGCACTTCGAGGTCGACGAGTTCCTCGGACTCGCGCGCGAAGGAGCGGGTGAGGGAGTCGGCGCGGCCCATCGTGCGGCCGAGCAGGATGCCGCTCACCGAGAGGGACTCCGTGACGGTCGCGGCCATGGCGGCCATCTGGCGCTGCCGCTCGCTCGTGATGCGCTTGCGCTCGCGCCCGACGCGGCGGCTGACGAGGACGAAGACGGGGAGCAGGACGAGCGAGACGACGGTGAGGCGCCAGTCGAGCGCGAGCATCGCCACGACGGTCGCGACGACGGAGGTGAGGTTGGAGACGAGGCTGGTGGCCGTGGAGGTGACCGTGGCCTGCATGCCGCCGATGTCGTTCGCGATCCGGGACTGCACCTCGCCCGTGCGCGTGCGCGTGAAGAAGGCGAGGGACATGCGCTGGAGGCGCGCGTAGACGCCGGTGCGCAGGTCGTGCATGACGCGCTGGCCGACGGTGGTCGACAGGAGTGTCTGGAGGACGTTGAAGACGCTGGAGAGGACGGCGCTGAGGATCATCCCGAGCGCGAGGAGGCTGAGCAGGCCAGTACGCCCCTCGGGGATCGCGGTGTCGAGGATCTCGCGGAGCAGGAACGGGGTGACGACGGAGACGAGCGAGGAAGCGGCGACGAGCAGGCCGACGACGGCGAGGCGGCCCCGGTAGGGGCGGAAGAGCCGCAGGATGCGGCGGATCTGGCGGGGTTCCTGGTCCTCGCGAGCGGTTTTCTCGGGCGGGGTCCAGTTGATCTCGGGCGGGCGCATGGGCTCCTTCAGGGGGTGACGGGCAGAGGGCTCAACGGTTCTCGGGGAGCATAGTTCATTGTTACCTATGTACACAATGAACCTGATCCTGATACTGTTCCCGCCATGCGCTCCCCCTCCCCGCACGCCGGCCCGGAAGCCGGGACGGCCCCGTCCGGCCCCGACGCGGCGACCGCCCCCGGCCCAGAGACCGCCCCGGGGCTCGCCCCCGGCTCGGCGACCGCCCCGCTCCCGGAGTCCCCCTCCGCCGGACCGGGCCCCGCGCGCGACAGCGACGCCGCCCTCGCCGAGCAGTTGCTCCGCCTCAACCGCCGTCTGCACCGCCTCCAGCGCCACCAGTTCGGGCCGCTCGGCATCACCCCCGCGCAGAGCCGCCTCCTGCGGGCCGTGACGGTCTTCCCCGAGCCGCCCCGCATGGCGGATCTCGCGGCGCGGCTCGATGTCGTCCCGCGCGCGATCACCACGCTCGTGGATGCCCTGGAGGCGAGCGACCGGGTGCGCAGGGTGCCCGATCCGGCCAACCGCCGGGTGACGCGCATCGAGCTGACCGACGAGGGGCGCGACACCCTGGAGACGCTGCGCCGGGCGCGGCGCGAGGCGGCGCAAGAGGTGCTCTCACCCCTGGACCCCGGGCAGCGCGCCCAGCTCGGCGCGTTGCTGGAGCTGCTGGTCAGCGGTGGGGCCGGGGACGCGTACGAGCACTGCGCGCACACGCCCCGGCCGTCCGGGCGGGAAGGCGAAGGGCGAGAATAGGCCCGACCCGCCGCCGGCCGCCCCGCGTTCCCGGCGGCGAACCGTCGACGAAGGAGTGCCGCCCCATGCCACTGCTGGAACCGCGCCCGACCGCCCTGCGCCCCGCCGGGCGTGAGGAGACCGCACCGGACCTGGTTCCCGCCGGGCTCGCGGGCGGTACGCCGGAGCCGCTGCGCGGTGAGCTGAGCGCGCTGCTCGGGCCCGGGAAGGTGCTCTCCGGCATCTCGGATCTCGTGCGGTACGCGTCCGACGCGAGCCCCTACCGCTTCCTGCCCCAGGTCGTGGTGGTCCCCGAGTCGGCCGAGGACGTCGCGGCGGTCATGCGGTACGCGCGGGACAAGGGCCGCAAGGTGGTCTTCCGCGCCGCGGGGACCTCGCTCAACGGACAGGCGCAGGGCGAGGACATCCTCGTGGACGTGCGGCGGCACTGGGCGGGCGTCGAGGTGCTCGACGAGGGCGCGCGCGTGCGGCTCGGCCCCGGCACGACGATCGTCCGGGCCAATACGACGCTCGCCCGGCACGGGCGCGTGCTCGGCCCCGACCCGGCGAGCGCGATCGCGTGCACGGTCGGCGGGGTCGTCGCGAACAACGCGTCGGGCATGACGGCGGGGACGACCCGGAACTCGTACCGCCTGGTCAGCTCGCTGACCGTGGTGCTGCCCTCGGGCACTGTCGTGGACACGGGCGCGCCCGACGCGGCGGAGAGACTCGCCGCGGCGGAGCCCGAGCTGTGCGCCGGACTCATGGCGCTGAAGGCGGAGATCGAGGCGGACGCGGCGCTCGTGGCACGTATCCGCGCGAAGTACGAGATCAAGAACACCAACGGCTACCGGCTCGACGCCTTCCTCGACGGGGACGACCCGGTCTCGATCCTGCGCGGGCTCATGGTCGGCTCCGAGGGCACCTTCGGCTTCATCTCCGAGGTGGTCTTCGACACGCTGCCGCTGGAGCGCCTCAACTCGACCGCCCTGCTCTTCTTCCCCTCGCTGCCCGCGGCGGCGGCCGCCGTTCCGCGGTTCAACGAGGCGGGCGCGATCGCCGTCGAGCTCATGGACGGGAACACGCTGCGCGCCTCGACGAGCGTCGCCGGGGTGCCCGCGGACTGGGCCGACCTGCCGAAGGACACCGCGGCGCTGCTCGTGGAGTTCCGCGCGTCCGACGAGGCCGGGCGGGAGGCGAACGAGCGGGCCGCCGCCGAGGTGATGGAGCACCTCGAACTGGTGGCCCCGGTCGCCTCGGTGACCAATGCCTTCACGCGCGAGGCGAAGGTCGTCGGCGGGTACTGGAAGGCGCGCAAGGCGTTCGTGACCGCTGTGGGCGGTACGCGCCCCTCGGGCACGACGCTCATCACGGAGGACTTCGCCGTGCCGCCGTCGCGGCTCGCCGAGGCGTGCGAAGCGCTGCTCGAACTCCAGACCGCGCACGGTTTCGACGCCGCGGTCGCCGGTCACGCCGCGCACGGCAACCTCCACTTCCTCCTCGCCTTCGACGCGGCGAAGCCCGAGGACGTACGGCGCTACGCGGACTTCATGGACGCGTTCTGCGCGAGCACCGTCGAGCGCTTCGACGGCTCGCTGAAGGCCGAGCACGCCACGGGCCGCAACATCGCGCCGTTCCTGGAGCTGGAGTGGGGCCCGCGCGCGACCGAGCTGATGTGGCGTATCAAGCAGGTCATGGACCCCGAGGGCGTCCTCGCCCCGCGCATCGTGCTCGACCGCGACCCGAAGGCCCACCTGCGCGGGCTCAAGACCATCCCGCGGGTCGAGGCCGTCGCCGACCCGTGCATCGAGTGCGGCTTCTGCGAGCCGACCTGCCCGAGCCAGCACCTCACGACGACGCCGCGGCAGCGCATCGTGCTGCGCCGCGAGATGATGCGCCAGCCGGCCGGCTCGGCAGTCGAGACGGGGCTGCTCGACGCCTACGGTTACGACGCCGTGGACACGTGCGCCGGTGACTCGACGTGCAAGCTCGCGTGCCCCGTCGGCATCGACACGGGCGCCATGATGAAGGAGTTCCGTCACCAGCGGCACAGCGACCGCGAGGAGAGGATCGCCGCGTACACGGCGAAGGACTTCAAGGTCGTGGAGAGCGGGGCGCGGCTCGCGGTGGCCTCGGCGGAGAAGATCAGCGACCGGCTGCTCACGGCGGTGACGCGCGCGGCGCGCAAGGCGGTCCGCCCCGACCTCGTACCGGAGTGGCTGCCCGAGCTCCCCGGCGCCGCGGCCCGGCGCCTGCCCCGCACGGAGAAGGCGACGGCGACGGCCGTCTACTACCCGGCGTGCGTCAACCGCATCTTCGGCGGCCCCGAGGGCGACTACGAACCCTCGCTGCCGCAGGCCGTCGTCCTGCTCGCGCGGCGCGCGGGCAAGCCGGTGTGGATTCCCGGGGACGTCTCGGGCACGTGCTGCTCGACCATCTGGCACTCGAAGGGCTACGAGGACGCCAACACGGTCATGGCCAACCGCATCGTCGAGGCGGCGTGGGGCTGGACGGGCGGCGGGCGGCTGCCGCTCGTCGTCGACGCCTCCTCGTGCACGCTCGGGATCGCCCACGAGGTGGTCCCGTACCTGACACCGGAGAACAAGGAGCTGCACGATTCGCTCACGATCGTGGACTCCCTCGTGTGGGCGGCCGAGGAGCTGCTTCCGGAGCTGACCATCCATCGCAAGGTGGAGTCCGCCGTCGTCCACCCGACGTGCTCGATGCAGCACCTCGGCGACGTCGACCAGCTCGTGGAGCTGGCCGGGGCCTGCGCCCACGAGGTGGTCGTGCCCGACGACGTCGGCTGCTGCGCCTTCGCGGGCGACCGGGGGATGCTCCACCGGGAGCTGACCGAGTCGGCGACGGCGGCGGAGGCGGCCGAGGTGACGTCCCGGCCCTTCGACGCGTACCTCTCGGCGAACCGCATGTGCGAGGTCGGCATGGACCACGCGACGGGCGGCAAGGGGTACGCCTCGGTGCTCATGCAGCTGGAGCGGGCGACGCGGCCGCCGCGGGGCTGAGAGGGCCGGGCGGTACGCGGCGGGGGCCGGGCTGACGACGGGGGCGGGGCGGCGCGGCCGGTTCCGTGCACCGGGCCCGGCCCCGGGCCGCCGCTCCCTCGCCGTACCGGCGCGCTCGTCCCCCTGCCGCCGGGACAAGCCGCTCAGGCCGCCAGGTTCTTCCTGTCCCCCATGACCACGACCGGGTGCTGTGCCGGGTCGAGGGTCGTGAGGAGCGACCTCATGCCCGCCTTGGGGATGCTGACGCACGCCGAGGTGCCGCTGCCGTGGTCCATGTGCAGCCAGATGCTGCCGCCCTTGCTCTGGCCCTCGGGGCGCGTGGGGTCGTTGGGCGGGGTGCCCTTGACGCGGTTGTAGTCGATGGCGATGACGTAGTCGAAGTCGTGCCAGTGGGACTTCGCCCAGTAGTGCGGCGCCTGGATCGACGCGGTCTGCGTGTACGGGAGCGCGGCCCCGGGGTCGGCGAGGACGCCGCCCGCGTCGCTCAGCGTGTAGACGCCGACGGGACTGCGCTTGTCGTTCTCGTGGTGGGCCGTGGTCCAGCCCTTCTTGCCGTTGTGCCCCTGCCAGGAAGCGGACTTCTTCCACGTCTTCCCGGTCTTCGTGTAGAGCACGACGGTCGAGTCCGCCGAGTCGACGCCCTTGCCGTAGACGGCGACGACCTGGCGGCTCGCCGCGGGGATCTGTGACTGGAGACGTTCGCCGACGCCGGGGATGCGGGTCGGGTCGGCCTCGGGGGCGCGGTGGGCGGCGGGCGAGGACGCCGCGGCTGCCTTCCCGGAGCCGTCCCCGTCGTCCTGCCCGGAGCAGGAGGTGAGCAGCGCGAGCACCGCCGCCGTACCGATCAGGACCTTTGCCGCTCCACCCGTACTGTGCATGGCATTCATCCTGCCACCCGGGCCGAGAGGTGCTGTGCGGGAGGGACGGCGGGGGGCCGGACTTTGCCGGGTGGCGAACAACCGTTTGCCTGCCGAAGAGGCAGGCCGGAGCGCGAGCGCTACGCGCGCTTGACGGCCGCGACGAAGACGGACCAGCTGGGCGCGGAGAGGAGGAGGGCGGGGCCTTGGGGGGACTTGCTGTCGCGGACGGGGACGCCGGCGGGGTGGGCGTCGAAGACCTCCAGGCAACTCGATCCGTTCGTGCCGCTGTAGGAGGACTTCCGCCAGCCGCTACGGAGCGAAGTGTTGGAGATGTAGTGCTCAGACACGCTTCCTGAACTCCCTTGCTTGTTCTCGCATGAGGGCGATGGACGGCGTCAAGGCCAAGGCTTCACCCAGAGAAAGATCGTATGTGCTCTGGAGTTCAGTAACCATCGCCGGATCGTCGTGGAGCAGACCCACGCGAAGACCTTCCGTGTAGGCCAAGGGCGGCTGATCCTTGAACCACATCAAGCTCATCTGACCGTCCAACGCCGGGTACGGCACTTTACCGAACGGCACGATGTGGACCCGAATACGCCCCGATTCAGAGAGATCAACCAAGTGTTCCAGTTGTTCCGCCATGACCTCGTACCCCCCAACCGGCCGCCTGATCACCGCCTCATCCAGCACGACCCACACTTCCGGGGTAACAGGGTCGTCGAGCAGCCGCGCACGCTCCAGCCTCGACACAACCCACCCGTGTCGCCGTTCCTCGCTCTGTCGGGGGTAACCGACATCAAGCACTGCGGTCGCATACGCCTCGGTCTGGAGGAAGCCGGGCACCCAAGTCGGCGCGTACTCCCGAATGATCGTGGCCAGCTTTTCGAATTGGCGAGCAGCCTCGAACCATGCGGCGAAACTCTCGTTCTGCTTCTTCGGCCGGAACGTCACCAGCACATTCCCCGTACCCAACGCCGCGTCCAGAGCCATCGCGTCCGTCTCGCTCGGGATGCGTCGGTCGGTCTCGATCGCCGTGATCATCGAGCGCGACATGAACGCCCTGGCCGCCAGCTCGTCCTGGCTCCATCCCTTCGCCTCGCGCGCGCCCCGCAGCCACTGCCCGTAAGTCATGGCCATCGCTTTGCCCCGTTCCTGCCACTCTGACGTTGTGTCAAGGATGACACTACCCACCGTGGTCGCGGGGCCGTTCTCTGAACGCAAGCAACCCGACGACGAACGGACGAAGCGCCGATGAACCGCCCCACGCAGGAGAACCCGATCTCCCTTCCCCCGTGGTCGAACGAAGTCCCGAAGCCGGTTCCCGGGTGTTACCTGTGCGACAACATCGCGCACGAGCGGTCGTACGCCGTGGCCAACGGAAACGCGAGCCTCGTGAGCGACCTGAATGTGCGGCTGCGCCGCCACCTCAGCGCGCAGCACGCCGACCGTGGCTGAGCGACGCGGCGTCCGCGTACGGCGTTCGCTCGTGACGTTCTTGGTGGTCGTGTTCTCCACCGTGGCCCCGCTGTGGGTCGCCGCCGGGCGTCTCTGAGCCGAAAAGCGTTTGCCCTTCCGCGTCCGAGAAGTAAGGCTTACCTCACTGAGCTTGCTCCTCGGACCTGGATTTTCATGCGCATCAGAGATCTTCCCTTTACGGACCCCGGCACCCCCGACGTACGGTCAGGCCCCCGCTTCCTGTACTGGCTGGGGCGGCGGCAGTGGGGCGGCCAACTCCGCGCGCTCGGCTGGGGACTGCTCAACTTCGGCTCGCTCTCGGCGCTGCCGTACCCGGTGGGCATCGCCGTCGGCGCCGTCTCGGAGGGCGGGGACGGGGCAGGACGGCGGCTCGTGCTCGCGGGCCTGCTCCTGCTCCTGCTCGGCGCGGGTGTCGCGCTCGGCGACGTCATGCTGCACCGCGCGGCCATGACCAACTGGATCACCGCGGCGGCGCGCATCCAGCAGCTTCTGATCCGCAAGAGCGCCGAGCTGGGCTCGACGCTCACCCGCAGGGTCGCGGCCGGAGAAGTCGTGGCGGTCTCGACTGGCGACGTCGAGAAGATCGGATGGTTCGTCGAAGCGCTCTCCCGCTTCACGGCGGCGGCGCTCACCGTCGTCCTCGTCTGCGTGGGGTTGTTCTTCTACGAGCCGCACCTCGCCCTCGTGGTGGCGATCGGCGCGCCCGTCGTGGCGCTCTCCGTCCTCCCCCTCCTGCCGCCCTCGGTGCGCCGCGCCGATGTCCAGCGCGAGAAGGCGGGGCACGCGACGGAACTGGCCTCGGACACCGTCGCCGGGCTGCGGGTGCTGCGCGGCATCGGCGGCGAGGAACTGTTCCTCGGCCGGTACCGGGCGGCGTCGCAGGAGGTGCGCGGGGCCGCCGTGCGCAGCGCGCGGCTGTGGTCGCTCATCGCCGCGGTGCAGGTACTCGTCCCGGGGCTGCTGCTCATCGCGGTGGTCTGGTACGGGGTGTTCCTCGCGCGCGAGGGAACCGTGTCGGTCGGGGAACTGGTCGCCGTGTACAGCATGGTGACGCTGCTCGCGTGGCCGATGCGCCACTTCGAGGAGATCGCGATGGCCTACTCCTTCTCGCGTCCCTCCGCGCGCCGCGCGGCGCGCGTGCTGGCGCTGCGCCGGGTCGCGGACCCGGCGCGCGGACGGACGGGGTCCTCGGACGGCGGGACGGAGCCGGTCGCCGACGCCATTGCGTACGCGGGTCCCGCCGAGCTGTACGACCCCCTGACCGGGCTGCGGGTGCCCGAGGGACGGCTGACGGCCGTCGTGTGCGGGGACCCGGACGCCGCGGGCCGCCTGGCCGACCGGCTCGGCGGCCACTCCCCCGAGCACGGCGGAGAGCCCTCCGTACTCCTCGGCACCGTGGCGCTCGACGGCTTGCCGCTCGCCGAGGCGCGGCGCCATGTGCTCGTCCAGGACAAGGACCCCGTGCTGCTCTCGGGAACGTTGCGCGAACTGCTCGACGTCCCCTCGTCCGGTGCCGTGGAACCCGACGCGGCTCTCGCGGCGGCACAATGCGCGGACGTGCTCGCCGCGCTCGCGCAGGCCGACCCCGACCCGGGGGCGAGCGGCGGCGATCCGCTGCGGACGCGGATCACCGAACGCGGCAGGTCGCTCTCGGGCGGTCAGCGGCAGCGGCTCGCGCTCGCGCGCTCGCTGGTCGCCGACCCGGACGTCCTCGTGCTCGACGAGCCGACCTCGGCCGTCGACGCGCACACCGAGTCCCGCATCGCGGGCGGTCTCGCCGCGCTGCGCGCGGGCCGCACCACCGTCGTCCTCACGTCCTCGCCGCTGCTGCTCGACGTGGCCGACCGCGTCGTGCTCGTCCTCGGCGACTCGGTCGTGGCCGAGGGCGAGCACCGCGAACTGCTCGCCGCCGAACCGCGCTACCGAGCGGTCGTGACGCGCGAGACGGATGAGGAGAGGGGCGATCCCGGCACGCTGCGCGAGGTCGAGGCCGGACTCGTGAACGGGAGCGAGGGCGAGGGCCACGGCGCCGCGGCGAGCGCCGTCGTGACGGCTCGGGCCGACGAGCTGCCCGGCCAGGACACCGTACGGATCGAGGAAACCGCATGACCGGGCCCAAGCCCCCCGAGTACGACCCGGCCGCGCCGACGACGGCGGAGACGCTGCCGGTCGGCAGCCCGGCGACCGTACGCGCCTACATCGGCGCCCTGTTCCGCCGGCACCGCACCGCCTTCCTCGTGCTCGTCTCGGTGAACGCGGTCGCCGTGATCGCCTCGATGATCGGCCCGTACCTCCTCGGCGACCTCGTCGACCGGGTCTCGGACCACGCGGACGGGGTGCATCTGCCGCGCACGCTCGCCCTCTTCGCCCTCGCGCTGCTCGTGCAGACGGTGTTCATCCGCATGGTGCGGCTGCGCGGCGCGATGCTCGGTGAGGAGATGCTCGCCGACCTGCGCGAGGACTTCCTCGCCCGCTCCGTGAAGCTGCCGCCCGGAATCCTGGAGCGCGCGGGCACGGGCGACCTGCTCTCGCGGATCACGACGGACATCGACCGGCTCGCCAACGCGATGCGCGAGGCGGTGCCGCAGCTCGCGATCGGGCTCGTGTGGGCGGTACTGCTGCTCGGCGGGCTCGTCGTGACGGCGCCGCCGCTCGCGCCCGCCGTGCTGATCGCCGTACCGCTCGCCGTCGTGGGCTGCCGCTGGTACTTCAAGCGCGCCCCTTCGGCCTACCGCTCCGAGGCCGCCGGTTACGCCGCCGTCGCCGCCGCGCTCACCGAGACGGTCGACGCGGGCCGCACGGTCGAGGCGCACGGCCTCGGCGCGCGCCGCATCGCCCTCACCGACCAGCGGGTCTTCCAGTGGACCCGGTGGGAGAACTACACGCTCTCGCTCCGGTCCGTCCTCTTTCCGGTCATCAACGTCACGCACACGACCGTGCTCGCCTCGGTGCTCATGGTCGGCGGTGCCTTCGTGCTCCAGGGGTGGATCGACGTCGGCCAGCTGACGACCGCCGCGCTGCTCGCGCAGATGCTCGTCGAGCCGGTCGGCCTGATCCTGCGCTGGTACGACGAATTGCAGGTCGCACAGGTCTCACTGGCGCGCCTGGTGGGCGTGCGGGACATCGAGCCGGCCGCCGGGGACGAGGCCATCGTGCCGCGGGGCCGCGTGCTCGACGCCGCCGAGGTCCACTTCGGGTACCGGGAGGGCATCGATGTCCTGCGCGAGGTGACGCTCACGGTCGAGCCGGGCACCCGGCTCGCGCTCGTGGGTCCCTCGGGCGCGGGCAAGTCGACGCTGGGGCGGCTGCTCGCCGGGATCTACGCGCCGCGCACGGGCGCCGTGACGCTGGGGGAGGCGGCGCTGTCGGAGATGACGGCGGAGGCGGTACGCAACCACGTCGCGCTCGTCAACCAGGAGCACCACGTTTTCGTCGGCTCCCTGCGCGACAACCTGCGTCTCGCGAGGGCGGACGCGGGTGACGAGGAGCTGTGGGCGGCACTCGCGGCGGTGGACGCGACGCCGTGGGCGCGTGCGCTCGACAAGGGCCTCGACACGGAGGTCGGCTCCGGCGCGGCGACGCTGACCCCCGCGCAGGCGCAGCAGATCGCGCTGGCCCGCCTCGTCCTGGCCGACCCGCACACCCTCGTCCTGGACGAGGCCACGTCCCTCCTCGACCCCCGCGCGGCGCGCCACCTTGAGCGCTCGCTCGGCAAGGTGCTGGAGGGCCGCACGGTCGTCGCCATCGCCCACCGGCTGCACACGGCACACGACGCGGACGTCATCGCGGTGGTGGAGAACGGCCGGATCAGCGAACTGGGCAGCCACGAGGAACTGGTGGCGGCGGAGGGAGCGTACGCGAGGCTCTGGGAGTCGTGGCACGGGTGAGGCAGTGCGGGGTGCGGCGCCGCTTGGTGGAGCCCGTGGGACGGGTTCGCCGCACCTGATCGGCCGGGGGCCTTCTCTTCTTCTCGTGCGAAAGCTCTCGCGCGGGATTCCGTGTGGGAGAGGGCCGGGGCCTTCAGCGGCAGGGGGCGGAGCGGGGCGTTCCCCACACGCGTGCGGGGTCGCGGCGCGTGGCCCGTGCGTGCGGGGCCGGGGGTCCTCGCGCGTGCCGGGTCGGGCGTGATCCGGTGGACGGGGGCGCGATGGGAGTGCGACGCACTGCTCAGGGCGGCGGGTCTTGTGTAGGCGCGCAGGGCGCGCTCCGGGTGCGGCGGGTCGCGGGCGCGGGACTCGGTATCGGGGACCGCGAGAGCCCGGCATCAAGGGAACGCGATGCAGGCGCCCTGGCCGAGGTACGGCGTCAGCACAGGGCGGCGCTCCCGGGCAGTGCGGCGGGCACGGCCCCGGGACATGCACTGACGCAGGGGGCAGCGCGGGGTACAGGCGGCACATCGGCGCCTTCCCCGGCTGCTCGCCGCTCGCCAGAGAAGCGCGTCGGCCGGTGGTAGAAGCCCCTACCGCGTACCGAACCTGGCCCCGCACGGCAGTATGCCGCCCCTCATGGCGACCGGAACATATACCTTCGCATGGCGGCGGGGCTCGACGAGCCAAGGTCACTGGTGCGCGCGCTGCTCGGCGTGGTCCGCTCCGCGCACGACCGGTCGGCCCTCGGCGGTGGCGGGACCGGGCGACAAGTCAGACCATGTTGAGGGCGAAGAGACCGCCGATCGCGCCGGCGGCCATGAAGACCGGCGTGAGGATCTTCAGCTCGACCCAGCTGCCCGCCCTGAAGCGCATGAACTTCGGGGGGCCGAGCGGGTACCAGAGCCTGCGGGCTATCGGGAGCGGCCACAGGATGGGGCAGCCCGAGATGGTGATGGCGTCCCCGATGTCGTGCACGAGCGCGCCGAGCACGATCGGCAGGCCGAGCCACATGTACGCCTGGCCGTCGCCGGCGAAGAGCCAGTGCGCGCCGTTGCCCGGCCGGTCGAGGAAGTCGGCGAGCATCCACGCGCTGGTCGCGCCGAGGAGCCAGACGAGCACGTCGCTGGAGACCCGCGCCGCCCGCCACAGCAGACCTTCGATGGCGAGCACCATGTGCACGAAGAGGATGCCGAGGACGGCCCAGCGTCCCACGGCGACGGCCAGCGCTGAGGCCCCGATGCCCATGAGCACGGCCCAGACGAGGGTGTGCGTCAGGGTGCGGTGGCCCCCGTTCCTGCGGGGGTCCTTCTTGCCGCGGGTGACCTTGTAGACCCCGTAGGAGAGGGCGTCCACGAAGGCGCACAACGCCTTGCTGACCGGCCCGAAGGCCCGGGATATCGTCGCCGACTTGTGGTCGAGGTCGGGCGCGAGGGCGGCCCCGGCGGTGATGAGGGCGCCGACCAGCAGTACCGGCCAGGGCATCTTGTGCCCGTTCGCCGCCGCCAGCGCTCCGACCCCGAGCCAGGCCGCGGCCCCGGAGAGCGAGTGTGCCGGTCCCATCATGAGCCTGTCCCCCACCTTTGACGCACCGCTGTGCAGTTGACGGCCCGTCCCGCTTCCTTCTGCCGTGACGAGCGGTCCCTCACCCTACCGGTCGTGATCTTCGTGCCGTCCGCCGATTCCCCCTCCCCGGCGGCGAAAGGGCAAGATAGGGGCGTGACCCTTATCGATCAGCTCCCTGCGACCCCCGATCCCGACGCCCTCTACGAAGCCTTCGCCGCGTGGACGGAGAGCCGGGGGATCACTCTGTATCCGGCCCAGGAGGAGGCGCTGATCGAGGTGGTCTCGGGCGCGAACGTGATCCTTTCGACGCCGACGGGCTCCGGCAAGAGCCTGGTCGCCGCGGGCGCGCACTTCACCGCCCTCGCGCAGGACAAGGTCACCTTCTACACCGCCCCGATCAAGGCACTCGTCTCGGAGAAGTTCTTCGACCTGTGCAAGATGTTCGGCACCGAGAACGTCGGGATGCTCACCGGCGACGCCTCGGTCAACGCCGACGCCCCGGTCATCTGCTGCACCGCCGAGGTCCTCGCCTCGATCGCGCTGCGCGACGGCAAGGACGCGGACGTCGGCCAGGTCGTCATGGACGAGTTCCACTTCTACGCCGAGCCCGACCGCGGCTGGGCCTGGCAGATCCCGTTGCTCGAACTGCCGCAGGCGCAGTTCGTGCTGATGTCGGCGACGCTCGGGGATGTCGCGCTCTTCGAGAAGGACCTCACCCGCCGCACGGGCCGGCCGACCTCCGTCGTGCGCTCCGCGACCCGCCCGGTGCCGCTTTCGTACGAGTACAAGCTGACGCCGCTCACCGAGACGCTGACCGAGTTGCTCGACACGCGGCAGGCGCCGGTCTACATCGTGCACTTCACGCAGGCGCAGGCCGTCGAGCGGGCGCAGGCGCTCATGAGCATCAACATGTCCACCCGCGAGGAGAAGGACCGCATCGCGGAGCTGATCGGCGACTTCCGTTTCACCACGAAGTTCGGCCGCAACCTGTCGCGCTATGTACGGCACGGGATCGGCGTGCACCACGCGGGGATGCTGCCGAAGTACCGGCGGCTCGTCGAGAAGCTGGCGCAGGCGGGGCTGCTCAAGGTCATCTGCGGGACGGACACCCTCGGCGTCGGCGTCAACGTGCCGATCCGGACGGTGCTGTTCACCGCGCTGACCAAGTACGACGGGAACCGGGTGCGCACGCTGCGGGCGCGGGAGTTCCACCAGATCGCGGGGCGCGCCGGACGGGCGGGCTTCGACACGGCGGGGCTCGTCGTCGGGCAGGCCCCGGAGCACGTCATCGAGAACGAGAAGGCGCTCGCGAAGGCCGGGGATGACCCGAAGAAGCGGCGCAAGGTCGTGCGCAAGAAGGCTCCGGAGGGGTTCGTCGCCTGGAGCGACAAGACCTTCGAGAAGCTCATCGCCTCCGATCCCGAGCCGCTGACCTCCCGGTTCCGGGTGACGCACACGATGCTGCTCGCGGTGATCGCCCGTCCGGGCAACGCGTTCGACGCGATGCGCCGCCTCCTGGAGGACAACCACGAGCCGCGCCGGCAGCAGCTGCGGCACATCCGCAGGGCCATCGCGATCTACCGCTCGCTCCTCGACGGCGGCATCGTGGAGCGCCTGGACGAGCCGGACGCCGAGGGGCGCATCGTCCGGCTCACCGTGGACCTCCAGCAGGACTTCGCACTCAACCAGCCGCTCTCCACGTTCGCGCTCGCGGCCTTCGATCTCCTCGACCCCGATTCGCCCTCGTACGCGCTGGACCTCGTCTCGGTCGTCGAGTCCACGCTCGACGACCCGCGCCAGATCCTGGCCGCGCAGCAGAACAAGGCACGCGGGGAGGCGGTCGCCGCGATGAAGGCGGACGGCGTCGAGTACGAGGAGCGCATGGAGCGGCTCCAGGAGATCGGCTACCCGAAGCCGCTGGAGGAACTGCTCTTCCACGCCTACGACACCTACCGCAGGAGCCACCCGTGGGTCGGTGACCACCCGCTCTCGCCGAAGTCCGTCGTACGGGACATGTACGAGCGGGCGCTCACCTTCACCGAGTACGTCTCGCTCTACGAGCTGGCCCGCACCGAGGGCATCGTGCTGCGGTACCTGGCCTCCGCGTACAAGGCCCTGGAGCACACCGTCCCCGACGACCTCAAGTCGGAGGACCTGGAGGATCTCATCGCGTGGCTCGGCGAACTGGTGCGTCAGGTGGACTCCAGCCTGCTCGACGAGTGGGAGCAGCTCGCCAACCCCGCCGAGATGACCGCCGAGGAGGCCCAGGAGAAGGCCGACCAGGTCAAGCCCGTGACCGCCAACGCGCGCGCCTTCCGGGTCCTCGTGCGCAACGCGATGTTCCGCCGCGTCGAGCTCGCGGCACTCGACCGGGTGGACGAGCTGGGCGCGATGGACGCCGAGGCGGGCTGGGACGCGGACGCGTGGGGCGAGGCGATGGACGCCTACTGGGACGCGCACGAGGAGCTGGGCACCGGGCCCGACGCGCGCGGCCCGAAGCTGCTGCTCATCGAGGAGCGGCCGCAGGAGGCGCTGTGGCGGGTGCGGCAGATCTTCGACGACCCGGAGGGCGACCACGACTGGGGCATCAGCGCGGAGGTGGACCTCACCGCGTCGGACGCGGAGGGCCGGGCGGTGATCCGGGTCACCTCGGTGGGGCAGCTCTGAGCCGGACCCCCGGCGGGCGGGGCCCCGGAGGCCACGCCCGTCTTCCCTGTCCGTCCCCGCGCCCGTGCCGGTCCGGTGCGGGGCGTGCTGTGTGAAAGGGCGTACGTGACCATGGCCGACACGGGCGAACCCGGGCCCGAGCGTCTGGTGGATCTCCTCGATCTGGAGCGGATCGAGGTGAACATCTTCCGGGGCCGGAGCCCCGACGAGTCGCTGCAGCGCGTCTTCGGCGGCCAGGTCGCCGGGCAGGCGCTCGTCGCGGCCGGGCGGACCGTGGAGGCGGGCCGTCCCGTGCACTCGCTGCACGCCTATTTCCTGCGTCCGGGCCGGCCCGGCGTGCCGATCGTCTACGAGGTGGAGCGGGTACGGGACGGGCGGAGCTTCACCACCCGGCGAGTGACCGCCGTACAGCAGGGCCGCACGATCTTCACGCTCACCGCTTCCTTCCACGTGCCCGAAGAGGGTGCCTTCGCGCACCAGTTGCCTCCGGCCGGTCCCGGTCCGCTCGTCGACCCCGAGTCGCTGCCCCGGCTCGTGGACGAGGTCCGCGCCCGCCTCGGCGGGGTGCCCGACGAACTGGAGCGCATGGCCCGTCGGCAGCCCTTCGACATCCGCTACGTGAACCGCCTGCGGTGGACGCCGGAGGAGACCGCGGGGGCGGAGCCGCGCAGCGCCGTGTGGATGCGGGCGGTGACGCCGCTCGG
Source organism: Streptomyces sp. NRRL F-5630 (assembly GCF_000719475.1). Classification (GTDB taxonomy): domain Bacteria; phylum Actinomycetota; class Actinomycetes; order Streptomycetales; family Streptomycetaceae; genus Streptomyces. The sequence goes on from NZ_JOGO01000014.1 coordinate 72,853, forward strand.
CGACGACCCGCTCGTGCACACGTGTGCCCTCGCCTACGTGAGCGACACGACGCTGCTCGACGCCGTGCGGTTGCCGGTGGAGCCGCTCTGGGGCGAGCGGCTGCTCGACCTCGCCTCGCTCGACCACGCGATGTGGTTCCACCGCCCCTTCCGTACGGACGAATGGCTGCTGTACGAGCAGGAGTCGCCGGTCGCCACGGGTGGACTCGGGCTGGCCAGGGGCCGGATCTACGACAGGGCGGGCAGGCTGCTCGTCTCGGTCGTGCAGGAGGGACTGTTCCGGCCGCGCGGCGGCATCCAGGTGCGGTCCGGCGAGGCGGCGCACGAGCAGGGCGCATAGCCGCCGGACGAGACCGCGCGCGACCTTCGCCGTGTTCACCGGCACCGCCCCGCGCCGGTGCCGGTGCGGCGGCACTCCTGGTACGGCGCGCCGCCCTGCCGCCGGGACCACGGCACGAACCGTCGCCGCGCCCGCCGCTCCCCGGCGCCGATGCCGTTCTCCCCTCGCAGCGCGGGGCAGCAGGCCGGCGGGGTGGAGGGGGGAGCCGAGGCGCAGGCGTGCGGGCAGCAACGGTGCGGAAAAGGGAGCGGGGACTGGCCCGGGAGCGACGTGACGGGTGACCGGCCAACGGTTCCGGCGGCCGAGTGCGACGGCGTGGACGCGGCCGAGGGCGGCGGCGTGGCCGGGACCGGCACGGTGAGGGGCGGGCCACCCCGTTCCTGGCCCACCTCGCGCGGAAGGCGCCCCGAAGGCGAGTCCGCGCGCGGCGGGGGACACGACGGGCAGGTGTGCCCGGAGTGCGTGGGTCCGCCCGGGGGCGAGGACGGGATCGGTGCGGCGGGCGCCGGGCCGCCGGAGGCCGGGGCCTGCGGAATCTGAGACGGCAGCGGGCCCGGGGGCGTCTCCCGAACCTGAGACGGCGGGCCCGGGGGCGTCTCCCGAACCCGAGAGGGCGGGCCCGGGGCAGGGGCCGTCCGCCGCGCGGCACCAGGCGGATCAGCGGGCCAGGGCTCCCCGGACACGCCCCGCGTCCGGGACGGGAGCGGCGCGGTGGGTGGCACACCAGGCTTCCGGTACCGGAGCGGATGCCGGACGGTGGACGAAGCCCCGGTCGAAGGCGCATCCGTGGGGGACGGGGCGACGGACTCCGGTCCCGCGCACACCGCTCCGGCCGGAAGCGGTAGTGACGCCACCCCCGGAGCAGCAGGGCCTGGGAGCCACGCCGCGCCGCTCCCGCCGGAGTACGGCGCTCCAGGCTCCGAGGCCGCCGAGACCCACGGCGAAGGGCCGGTCCGGCGCCCGGCGACTGGCGGGTCGGCGCGACCCGGCTGTGCGGAGGCTGGTGCAGGCACTGTCGGCGGCTGTGGGCGAGAGTCCGCCGGTTCGGAGGGCGGCAGGGTCCGATCGGCCGGGGGCGGGGGCGCGCAGCATGGGTCGGGGAGTTGCAGCGAGGCCGGTTCGGCCTGCGACGCGGAGTGGCCGGGGAGTGAGCGCGGGGCAGCCGGCCCAGGGGGCGCCTGCTCCACGAACGGCGTGGGTCGGAGCGCGGGGGCGGACGAGTTCTTCGTCGCGGAGGGCGTCGCAGGAGGTCCCGGCGGAGACGACGAGACGCCCTCGGAGGCCCTCCGTAGGGCCGTCTCCGCCCCTGCCCGAACCCCCCGTCCTGCCCGAGGTGCTGGCCGGTCGGCACGGGCACGGAGGAGTTCAGCGAGGAACTGTGCCCGGACAGCGGCGAGTTCGTCGCTTCCCTGAGCGCTTTTCAGTGAGGTGAGAGCCGGGGCTCCCGGCGCGGGGACGAGGCGCCGCAGGTAACCGCACTCGTCGGGGTCCGCCGCGCGGGCCGTCTCCTCGGGGCCGAGCTGGACGGCCAGGAGAGCCGCCCGCTCCCACGGGTCGGAGCTGAGCCGGTACAGGCACCCGCGCCGCCGCTCCCGCCATCGTGCCGCGCGCCGGTCCCCCTCCGCCATGGAGCGCAAGGCGACAGGGAGCCTGCCGACCAGCAGATCGGACCGGCGGCGTCCCAGCTCCTCCACCTCCGTGGCGAGGTAGGCCCAGACGACAGCGCGGTAACGGTTGAAGTGGAACTCGACCGGTGCGAGCAGGCCCAGCTTGGCCAGGCGGGTGAAGCGGTGCGGGGCGATGCCCAGCAGCGCGGCGGCGTCGGCGGTGCCGACGCACCGCACCGCCTCGCGGAGAGCGCGAGGAAAGCCCGGCGCCGCCCGCTGCCGCTCGATCTCGCCGACGGTGAAACGGCGCGGGAGCGCGCCCCGCCCGGGCACGGAGGGCAGCACGTCGAGCACGGCCGCCCGCTCCACCTCGTCGGGCATCAACTCCAGCAGAGAGGCGGCCTGTTCGGGGTTGAGCAAGTCACCCCGGCCGGAGCCTCCGCCCCCCGATGTCCTCGTCATCGCCGTCGTTCTGCCACGTACCGCCATACTGTCCCCCTCGGAGCCGAACCTTGGGACAGACCGTAGAGGACAGGACAGACACCACCTTCTTCCCGCCTGTGGATAACTAGGCGGAAATCAGATGATCCACTCACCAGCAAAATGAAATTCCGATAACTCCCCCACCCGGCGTCCTCTCAGCGAGCGCCCCGCACCAGGGCCCCGCCCCCTCACCCGGCCGCGCCCGGCCGCCGGGAATCCACTCCCAGGTGCTCTCCCACCTTGCTCACGAGCAGCGTCATCTCGTAGGCCACCTGCCCCACGTCCGCGTCCGAGCCGCTCAGCACGCACAGGCAACTGCCGTCCCCCGCCGCCGTGACGAAAAGGAGCGCCTCGTCGAACTCGATGACCGTCTGGCGGACCTTGCCCACCCCGAAGTGCGCACCCGAGCCCTTGGCGAGACTGTGCAGACCCGAGGCGACCGCCGCGAGGTGTTCGGCGTCCTCGCGCGCGAGATCGGCGCTGAGGCCCGTGACGAGTCCGTCGTTGGAGAGCACCAGAGCGTGCCTGATGTGCTCGACGCGCTGGGTCAGTTCATCGAGAAGCCACCCGAGCCTTGCGTTGCGTTCCACGTTCCGCTCTCCCCGTCCACAGCCGCTCCCCCTGTTCGGAGGAACTCTTCGGCAAGCCTTCCCCACCACCCGGCGGACAGCAAGGATGATGAGCATATGACCCACAAAATGACCGATGAAGAATGGCGGGCCTTCGTTTCCGAAGGCACGCGGACGGCGAAGCTGGCCACCGTGCGAGCGGACGGAAGCCCGCACATCGCCCCGATCTGGTTCGTTCTGGATGGTTCGGACCTGGTCCTCAACACCGGCAAGGGCACCGTCAAGGGGCGGAATCTGGCCCGTGACGGGCGTGTCGCGCTGTGCGTGGACGACGAGCGGCCGCCCTTCTCCTTCGTCACGATCGAGGGCACCACCGAAATCAGCCAGGATCCCGACGAGTTGCTGCGCTGGGCGACGACGATCGCCGAGCGCTACGTGGGCCCGCAGGACGCGGAGGCCTTCGGGCGCCGCAACGGGGTCCCCGGAGAACTCCTCGTCCGCGTGAAGGTCGAGAAGGTCGTCGCCTACGGCGGCCTCGCCGACTGACCACCGTCGCACGTCACCGCGACACCGCCTCCAGCAGGCGCGCCGCCCGGTACCTCCCCGTGTACGCCACGAGTTCCGCGAGGACGTGACGGACTGTCGTCGCCTCGCGCACATCGCCGGCGAGCACGGGGACGCCCGGGGACAGGCCGAGCGCCGACGCGACCTGTTCGGGGGTGTACGCGGCGGGCCCCGCGAAACGGTTCACGACCACGACGAAGGGCAGCGAGCGGTCTTCAAGCCGGTCCACGAGCGCGAAACTCTCGGCGAGCCGCCCGGTGTCGACGAGTACGACAGCGCCGAGCGCTCCCGCGCACATGTCCTCGCACAGCGCCACCGACCGTTCGAGCCCCGGGACCCCGAAGAGGCACAACGTCAGGTCCGGGCGCAGCACGATCCGCCCGAAGTCGAGCGGGACCGTCCCCTCGCCACTCCCCTGTGCTCCCGCGCCGCCGCCCGGCTCGTACGCGACCACGGGCCCGTACGAGTACCGCGACACCGGCCCGCGCCCCTCACCCCCCGACCCCAGCCCCTCACCGCCCGGCCCGCGCCCCTCACCGCCCGGCCCGCTTCCCGGAGCCACGCCCTCCGGAGCGTGCCCCTCCGGCCGTTCCCTCCCCCGCGAGGGCCCGATCCGGCGCGTGGCACCGACGAACGAGGTCTTGCCGGTGGCGGGTCCGCCCGAGACGACGATCTTGAGGACGAGGCGTTCCCCCGTCGCGTGCCACCGTCCGTCGCTCATCCGCCACTTCCCTCACCGGCACATCCCTGGCACCAGCCGTCCCGGTGCCGAAGCGCCCAGGATGACAAGTCACCGGGGCAGGGGCGCGAAGTGCGAGATTCTTTACCGGACGGGCATGTTCACGCCCGCATCGGACCGTTTCACGCCGTCCCTGGTTCACAAGCGACGCAACGCACGATCGCGTGGATCAACGACGAATCCGCGACGACGGCCGGATACAGCGAGGGCGTGCGCAAGCAGGCGCCATCAAACCGGACCACGACCCCTTTCCGCGCCCCTTCAGGACAGCACCAGATTCCAGCGCCCCCCGTGTCCGCTGAGGGTCGTCACCGCCAGGGGGCGGACGTCGAGGCGCCAGTACGTGGCAAGGGGGAGGCCGAGCGCGTGGACGAGGGCGGCGCGGACCGTGTCCGGTTCGACGAAGAGGGGGAGCGGGCCCGTCACGGTTTCCGCGAGATGGTCGAGATGGGCGCCGACGCGGCGTACGAGAGCGGTCAGCGGTTCGCCGTCGCCGCCCGGGCGCGTCGCCGGGTCGGAGAGCCAGGCGGCCAGGGCGGCGGGTTCCGCCGCGGCCACCGCGTCGAGCGGGCGTCCGCGCCAGCTTCCCGGGTCCTGCCCGGCGAGGGCGGGTTCGGGCATCGCACCGGGGTGGCCTAGGAGGGTGGCGGTCTCGTGGCAGCGCGGCGAGGGCGCGCGGCGGGCCCGTACCCGTACGTTCTCGGCCGGCGACAGCGCACCGTTCGTCCGCAGCCGGTCCGCGGCCGCGCGTCCCCGGTCCGTCAGCGGCGTGCCGTCGTCGAAGGCGGCGGATCGGCTCGCCTCGCTCTCGGCGGCGGAGACAAGGATCACCCGGATCGTCATACCGGCCCGCTTTCACCTCTTGTCATGTCCCGCGTCCGTCAGGCGCCCTTGGCGTTCGGACGAGTGAGCGATATCGTCCCGATGACCCTACAAGCGACATGACGGAATCCGGTGAGAGCCCGGAACGGTCGCGCCACTGTATGCCGGGCCCGCGTGGGCGGACCCTGGTGAGTCAGACCCGTCATGCGTGCGAAGCTCCATCGACCGGGACGCGAGTTCCCCAGGAGGCTTGCCATGGCGCAGTCCGTCGCCCCGCCCGTTTCGGGCTCTTCTCCCGCTTCCGAGACCCCCTTGCGGCTGCCGGTCCGCACGGTGCTGCCGTGGGCGGTCTTCGTCGGCCTCCTCCTGCTCATCGCGCTCTACTTCGTGGGCGCCGAGCAGGGCGCCACCTCGCTGTTCTCCGGCACGGGCGTCCACGAGTGGGTGCACGACGGCCGGCACCTGCTCGGCTTCCCCTGCCACTGACGGGCGGATTCGTAGACCCATGAACTCCGCCATCGTCAGGAAACTCCTCGTGCGCGGGATGCTCGCCGGTCTCGCCGCCGGGGTCCTCGCCTTCGTCGTCGCCTACCTGCTCGGGGAGCCCCGGGTGGACTCGGCGATCGCTCTGGAGGAGGCGCACTCCCACGGAGGAGGCGGCCATGAGCACGAGGTCGAGGTCGTCAGCCGCGGCCTCCAGTCCACCGCCGGTCTCGCGACCGGTGTGCTCGCCTACGGGGTCGCCTTCGGCGGCATCGTCGCCCTCGCCTACTGCTTCGCACTCGGCCGCGTGGGCCGTTTCAGCCCGCGCGCGACCGCGGCGTTGCTGGCGGCGGGTGGTTTCTTCGCCGTGTACCTCGTTCCCTTCCTCAAGTACCCGGCGACGCCTCCGGCCGTCGGCAATCCCGACACGATCGGCGAACGCACGGCCCTGTACGGGCTGATGATGCTGCTGAGCGTGCTGCTCGCGGTCGCCACCGTGATCATCGGCAAGCGGCTCGCGCCGACGCTCGGCGCCTGGTGGGCGACTGTCGTCGCGCTCGCGGGCTTCGCCGTCGTGATCGGCCTCGCGTACGCCTTCCTGCCGCCGGTCAACGAGGTAGGGCAGGATTTCCCCGCCACGCTCCTGTGGCAGTTCCGCGTCGCTTCGATCGGCATCCAGCTCACGTTGTGGACCGGATTCGGCCTGCTCTTCGGTGAGCTGGCGCAGCGACTGCTCGCGCCCGCCGAACGGCGCGTGAAGGCCGGTGCGGCGGCCTCGGCCGCGACCTGAGCGGGGACCCCCGTGTGCGAACGGAGGGAGGCTCTGATCGCGGGCCCTCCCTCCGTTTCCCTGCCTTCCGGCGGGCAGGATGGGTGGCATGAGCGAGAAGGACCGGCAGGCGGTACAAGAGTTCTTCGGGCCGCGCGCGGCGGGCTGGGAGGACAAGTTCCCCGGCGATCAGCCGCGCTACGACGCGGCCACCGGCGTCCTCGGGCTGCGCCCCGGTGACCGGGTGCTCGACGCGGGCTGCGGTACGGGCAGGGCGCTCGCGCCGCTGCGGGAACGTGTCGGCCCCGGAGGCACGGTGGTGGGCGTGGACCTGACGCCACAGATGCTGGGGGAGGCGGCGGCGAAGGGCCGGGGGCGGTACGCGGCGCTGGTCCTCGCCGACGTGGCGCGGCTGCCGCTGCGGGACGGGGCGTGCGACGCGGTCTTCGGGGCGGGGCTCGTCTCGCACCTTCCGGGGCCGGAGACCGGCCTGCGGGAACTCGCGCGGGTGACCCGGCCCGCCGGGCTCCTCGCGCTCTTCCACCCGCTCGGCCGCGCGGCGCTCGCGGCGCGCAGGGGCAGGGAGTTGAGCGAGGACGACGTGCGCGCCGAGGCGCGTCTGACTCCCCTGCTCGCCGCCACGGGCTGGCGGCTCGTGTCGTACGCGGACGAGGAGGAGCGCTATCTCGCCGTGGCGGTACGGGAGCCGGAGCGGGCCGCGGCCGGGTGAGCCGGTCCGCCTCCTCGTGCCCGCGGCGGGGTGACCGGGCTTGCCGCCGGTCGCGTGCTCCGCGCCCGGCCTCCGCCTCGCGTGGCGGGTGAAGGCTTGGGGACGGGCTTGTGCCACCTCTCGACGCCGTGGTTACCCGCTGGTTAAGGTGCGCCAGCCCGCACGCTGCGGGCCTCGCCGTCCCGCTGCCGCGGGAGACGGGACACACGGGTACCGACCGGGAGGCGGACGTGAGCGAGCCGGAGGACGCGCGGACCGGGACCGTGGCCACGGACGTGCCGGAGGGCGCGCGGGCGACGGGTGAGGAGCCGGGGCGGGCGGACGGCCCCACGGCGGGCGGAGGCGACGGGCCCGCCGGTGTCGAGGAGGACGCCTTCCTCGTGCTCACCGCCGCGCTGCTGACCCCGGCCCAGTTCCCCGGAGCCCTCGGCGACGACTACCCGGAGGCGTGCGGCCGGCTGGGGCTGCCGCCCCTCCCCCAGGGGTACGGGCTCATCCTCGGGCAGGACGAGGCGGGGGCGCGGTGGACGGTCGTCGTCGACGACGTCTCCCTCGTCGCCGTCGCGATCGCCTCGTGGGACTGCGGGATGGAGTACGAACTGACCCCGGCACCCAGCGCGATCGTGGCGACGCTGCCGGGCTGGCCCCTCGCGCTCGCCGTCGCCGCGCCCGGGGTGCCCGCGCCGCACGATCCGGACCTCTCGGGGGAGCCGGAGGCTCCCGAGATCCTGCGTCCGCCCTCGGTATCGGGCTGGGGCCCGGCGCAGCGGCGCCTGGGCGCTGACGAGATCTCCCGCCAGTGGGCCACGTGGCGCGCGGAGTACGCGACGGAGGGGGCGGAGGCGGCTGCCGAAGAGGGGGACGCAAGCGGCCCCGAGGCTTCCGCTTCCTACGTGGCCCCGGGTTCCGAGCCCACCGCCGCGTCCGTCCGGGCGGCGCTCGCCGAGGCCCACGCCTACCTCGCCGCTCCGCCGCCGCTCGGGCGCATCCGTTCCTCGTTCGCGAGCGACGAAGCCCGCCTGCTGCGGGTCGACGGCCCCGGCTGGTCGCTCGTGGCCCGTACCGACGACATGGCCTTCGTCCTCCTGGACGCGGTGCCGGGGGAGGTCGTCCCTGTCGCACGCGGCCCCCGCCTCCCGGCCCTCCTGACGGGGCTCGAAGCCCTGGCGGCGCGTTCCTGAGGAAGGGGGGCGGTCCAGGCCGGGCGGCGCGGGGGCCGGGTGGCGAGGGCGTGGTCGGCCGAGGAAGGAGGAGGCTCGGGCCCGGGGCGTCCCGGCCGGCTCCGAGGGCGCTGGGGCGACGCGCCCGGCGTCAGTCGGGGTCGTAGACCGTCACCCCTACCCCCCGTTTCGTCAGCCGCTCCCGTATCAGTGGTTCCACCCGGTCCCAGCGGCCCCCGGCCAGGCCGCAGCCGATGCGGGGCATGTGGACCGTGGCACCGAGGCGCAGGGCCTCGGGGGCGAGGCGGCGCAGGGCCTCGTCGATCGCCTCGTAGCGGACCGGGACGCCCTGGCCGGCGCGGCGGGTTCCGTGCTGGCCGATCATGTTGGCGACCTGGAAGGGGGGCTCGACGGGGATCAACTGGAGGGCGCCGAGGGCGAAGTCGTTGGACGCGCGCTCACGGTGCCAGGCCCGGTAGGCGCGTTCCGGCTCGGGCCAGCGGCGGGAGAGGGCGAGGACGAAGCCCTTGCCCCAGCCGCCGCGGTCGTTGCAGACGTGCGCGATGATCCGCGGTCCCTCGCCGCGCGGGGCCGTCGCGTCGCCTCGGACGTACTCGATGTGCTCCGTCATGCGGGCACCGTAGGCGGTGCCACTGACAGTCGCCCCCCTCAGCGGCCCAGCTGTTTGCGGCCCGCGCGACGCAGCCTGCGGCGCTGGCTCGGGTCGAGGGTGAGGTAGGCGACGGCTGGCACGCCGAGGATGATCAGGAGGGCGGCCCACCAGGGCAGCCAGATGAGCAGGATGAGGCCGACGACGGCACCACCGACCGCCACCTTCGTTTGTGTGGACATGTCTCTCGTCTTCTCCCCCGGTGCTCGTCCGGCCGGGCCGCCGTGCGCGGCCCCGTCCCGGTCACCTGTCGTCAAGAACGGCTCTGCCGCTCCCACGGTTCCAGTGGAGCCCCGATCCGCCACCGGGGCAACCCTGATCTTTCTCGGGGTTCGCCTCCGGCGCACCGCCGAAACGGCTCCGTACGTTGCCGCCCGGGCTCCCGAGGCGCCTCCGCACGCCTCCCCCGGCCGCCTCCCGAAGCGCCTCCGCACGCTTCGCGCGCCGCCCCTCCCAAGGCGCGCCCAGAACGCCTCCCGCACCGCCTTCCGGGGCCCCGCGCCACCCCTTCGTGCCCACCCTCGCGCGGCGCGGCCGTCAACCTTCCGCCGCCGTCGCCCCGGAGCATGCCCTCGGTCCTGCTCACGGTCGAACGAGCGCCGGGAACACGGCACCGAGCCGGATGGGCAGGGTGGTCCGCCTTCGAGAGCGTGGGACGCGTCGCGACCGGCGGGGCACGGGGCAGGACGCCGCGCCGGGACCGGACAGCACGCCCGTGCCACCCCCGGCTGTCGTCACCCAACGCCCCTCGGCGCCCGCGTGCCCACATGGTCGGTACGAAGATGAAGCGTGCTCGCCTGGAGAGCGGGGCGAGCCTCGTGCTCCGCCGGATCGGCGTCATGGCACGGCATCAGCAACCGGAACCGGGTCCGCCTCCCGCTCGGCAGCATCGGGACCGGCTACGTGGGCGGCCTCTGCCTGAAGGGCAACGACGAGCGGAACGTGCCCAACCACCGCTGAACGGAGCGCCGTGGGCCCCGCCCCGCCGCGCGGAGAAGCTCCGTTGCGGCGGGCGGGGCCCACGGCGGCGCACCGCCGGGCAGAGGGGCCGGGCAGACATCGGCCCGCCCGGCCCCCGTGCACCGTGCTCAGACCTGGACGCCCAGCAGGTGGTCCGTCGCGAGCTGGTCGAGCGCTTCGAAGGCCATGCCGCGCTCGGCGGCGGCCTCCACGTCGAAGTCCTCGTACGCGCTCTTGTCGCCGAGCAGCGAGGCGAGCCCGTCCTCGGCGGTGGGCAGGGCGAGCTGGTCGAGACGCGCGGTCTTGAGCGCCTCCCGCACCCTCGGGTCGGCGCGGAAGGCGGCCGCACGCTCCTTGAGGATGAGGTAGTTGCGCATGCAGCCCGCGGCCGAGGCCCACACGCCGTCGAAGTCCTCGGTCCGCGGCGGCTTGAAGTCGAAATGGCGCGGGCCCTCGTACCCGGCGGTCTCCAGGAGGTCCACGAGCCAGAAGGCGTTGCGCAGGTCACCGGCGCCGAAGCGCAGGTCCTGGTCGTACTTGGTGCCGTTCTGGCCGTTGAGGTCGAGGTGGAAGAGCTTGCCCGACCACAGCGCCTGCGCGATGCCGTGGGCGAAGTTCAGCCCGGCCATCTGCTCGTGGCCGACCTCCGGGTTGACGCCGTACAGCTCCGGGCGCTCCAGGCGCTCGATGAAGGCGAGGGCGTGGCCGACCGTGGGGAGCAGGATGTCGCCGCGCGGCTCGTTGGGCTTCGGCTCGATCGCGAAGCGGAGGTCGTAGCCCTGCTCGGTGACGTACTCGCCGAGGAGGTCGAACGCCTCCTTCATGCGGTCGAGCGCGAGACGGACGTCCTTCGCGCCACCGGACTCGGAGCCCTCGCGGCCACCCCAGGCGACGTAGGTCTCGGCGCCGAGTTCGGCGGCCAGGTCGATGTTGCGGATGACCTTGCGCAGCGCGTAACGGCGCACGTCCCGGTCGTTCGACGTGAAGCCGCCGTCCTTGAAGACGGGGTGCGTGAAGAGGTTCGTGGTCGCCATCGGGACGACGAGGCCGTGCGTGTCGAGGGCTTCGCGGAAGCGCTTGACGATGCGCTCGCGCTCGGCCTCGCTGGAGCCGAAGGGGATGAGGTCGTCGTCGTGGAAGGTGACCCCGTAGGCGCCCAGCTCGGCCAGGCGGCGCACGGATTCGACCGGGTCGAGCGCGGGGCGGGTGGCGTCCCCGAAGGGGTCCCGGCCCTGCCATCCGACGGTCCACAGACCGAAGCTGAACTTGTCCTCGGGGGTGGGCTGGTAGTTCATGCGGCTCCCTCGCCATCGTCGTGCGGGCCACGGTCTATTTCGTCATGGCGCTTAACAAATTAGACTCCCGGAGCCCGGCTGTGAAGAGCGGGTGGCGATTCGGCTCCGTCCGGCGGGTGTTCCACCGCGCCGGACGGAGCAGTACACGGTGGTGGGACCACTGGCGGGACGCCGTTCCGGGACGCGGGCGGCGGCGCGAGGGAAGGACGAGGGATGACAGCCGGGGAGCAGGCCGAAGGGCCGTACGTGGTCGGGGTCGACACCTCGACGCAGTCCACGAAGGCACTGGTCGTGGACGTGGCGACGGGGCGGGTCGTGGCGAGCGGGCAGGCCCCGCACACGGTCACGACGGGGGCGGGCCGCGAGTCGGACCCCCGGCAGTGGTGGGAGGCGCTACTGAGCGCCCTGGAGCAGTGCGGGCCCTCCGCGCGGCAGGCGGCGGCCGTCTCGGTGGGCGGCCAGCAGCACGGGCTGGTGACCCTCGACGCGGCCGGGGAACCGGTACGGCCCGCGCTGCTGTGGAACGACGTGCGCTCCGCCCCGCAGGCGCGGGCGCTCGTCGAGCGGCAGGGCGGGCCCGCCTGGTGGGCGGAGCGGACCGGGAGCGTGCCCGGGTCCTCGTTCACGGTCACGAAGTGGGCGTGGCTCGCCGAGCACGAACCGGAGGCGGCGAAGGCCACCGCGGCGGTACGGCTCCCGCACGACTACCTCACCGAGCGGCTGACGGGCGAGGGCACGACGGACCGGGGCGACGTCTCGGGGACCGGCTGGTGGGCGGCGGGACCGGAGGCGTACGACGAGGAGATCCTCGGCCTCGTGGGACTCGACGCGGCGAAGCTGCCCCGGGTCGTGCGGCCCGGTGAGGTCGCGGGGACGGTACGCGGCGACGCGCTGCCCTTCGCGCGCGGCACCCTCGTCGCCGCGGGGACGGGGGACAACGCCGCCGCGGCGCTCGGGCTCGGGCTGCGGCCGGGGACGCCGGTGCTGAGCCTCGGCACCTCGGGGACCGTGTACGCCGTCTCGCCGCGCCGCCCCGCCGACCCGAGCGGTACCGTCGCGGGTTTCGCCGCCGCGCACGGCGACTGGCTGCCGCTCGCCTGCACGCTCAACTGCACGCTCGCCGTGGACCGGGTCGCCGCCCTCCTCGGCCTCGACCGCGAGGCCGTCGAGCCCGGCGGGGCGCTGAGCTTCCTGCCGTACCTCGACGGCGAGCGCACCCCGAACCTGCCGGGTGCCTCCGGACTGCTCACCGGGCTGCGCCACGACACGAGCGGCGGGCAGTTGCTCCAGGCCGCGTACGACGGGGCCGTGTACTCGCTCCTGGACGCGCTCGGCCTCGTGCTCGACGGCGAGGGGGACGAGACCGAGCCGCTGCTGCTCATCGGCGGCGGGGCACGCGGGCGGGCCTGGCAGGAGACCGTGCTGCGCCTTTCGGGGCGCCCGGTACGGGTGCCCGAGGCGAAGGAACTCGTCGCGCTCGGGGCCGCCGCGCAGGCGGCGGGGCTCCTGACGGGCGAGGACCCGGCGGCCGTGGCCCGGCGCTGGGACACGGCGCGCGGCCCGCTCCTGGAACCCGTCGCCAAGGACCACGAGACCCTCGCGCGGATCTCCGGGGTACTCTCCGACGCGGCGCCCCTCCTCGACGGGTCCCCGGTCACGGACTGAGCGGCCGTACGGGGCGCGGCCGGTTCCGCGCCCCGTACACCGCGCGGTGCGGCGCCGTGCCGGAAGCGCTCCCGGTGCGGACGAGGAAACGCCCCCCGCCCTCCGCTTCCGTCCCCCTCTCCCCCACCCCCGAGGAGCCTTGATGACCGCCGTGTTGCCGGATACCCAGCAGGGGATGCGTCGGCGGAATCTCTCGCGGGTGCTGCACACCGTGGCCGCGCACGGGCCCTTGTCGCGGGCCGCTGTCGCGACGCGGATCGGGCTGACCCGGGCCGCCGTGTCGACGCTCGTGGACGAGCTGATCAGGGCGGGCTTCCTCGACGAGCTGGGGCCCGAGCGGCCCGGGCGGGTGGGGCGGCCGGGGTCCGCGCTCGCGGTGAGCGCTCAGGGGCCGGCGGGGCTCGGCGCGGAGATCGGGGTCGATCACCTGTCCGTGTGCGCGGTGGACCTGAGCGGCACGGTGCGGGCGCGCGTCGTACGTCCCGTCGACAACCGGGAGCGGGCGGCGAGGCCCGTGCTCGCCACGCTCGGGGCGCTCGTGGAGGAGGTGCGGGTCGCCGCCGAAGCGCTCGGCCTGCGGCCCGCCGGGCTGGCGGTCGCCGTCCCCGGGCTCGTCGAGCGCGACCGCCCCTTCGTGGTGCGCGCGCCCAACCTCGGCTGGACCGACACCGACCTCGGGCCGCTGCTGCCCGAAGGGCTGCCGGTGACGGTCGACAACGAGGCCAATTTCGGTGCCCTCGCCGAGCTGTGGACCGGCGAGGGGGAGCACGAGGACTTCGTGCACGTCTCGGCCGCGATCGGGATCGGCGCCGCCGTCGTGCTCGGCGGTGAACTGCTGCGCGGGACGCGGGGGTTCGCGGGAGAGCTGGGGCATGTGCCGGTCCGTCCCGAGGGGCCCGCGTGCCCCTGTGGGGGGCGCGGTTGCCTGGAGCAGTACGCGGGGCAGGAGGCCGTGTGGCGGGCGGCGGGCCTCGCTCCGGGGCAGGAGCCGGTCGGGCTGCTCGCGCAGCGCGCGGCCGAGGGTGACAAGGCGGTGCTCAAGGCCCTGCGCGGTGCGGGGAGCGCGCTCGGGATCGCGCTGTCGGGCGCGGTGAACCTCCTCGATCCGGAGGGCGTGGTGCTGGGTGGCTCCCTCTCGCCGCTCGCGGAGTGGCTGCTGCCCCCGCTGCGCCGCGAGCTGACCCGGCGCACGGCGACGGCGAACCCTTACGTGACGGTCTCGCGGCTCGGCCGCGAGGGTCCCCTCCTCGGCGCGGCGCACTCGGTGGTGCGGGCGGTGCTCGACGACCCGGTGGCGCTCGCGGCGGGCTGAGGCGGCCGGGTGAACGCCGAGCTGGACGCGCGTCACCCTGCGTGCGTCGTACGGGAGTTCGGTGTCTTCCGTGCGGCGGGGCCCACCCCGTACCGTGCCTCGTAGCCGACCCCCCGTCCGGCCGGGCGGGGCCCACCACCACCAGGAGGCGGAACCGCCGTGGAACACTCCGGACCAGCGCCCAGCCGCCGCACCCTCCTCAGAGGCACCGCGCTCGCCGTCGTGCCCGCCGCACTGCTCACCGGGCCCCCGGCCGCCGCCGCGAAACCGGCCGCGGTCGACTACCCGGGGGCCGAGCGGGTGCCCGCGAGCACCTCCAACTACACGGTCGCGAACCGGCCTTCGCAGTATCCGGTGGAGTACGTGGTGATCCACGTGACGCAGGAGTACTTCGCGGACACCCTCGCGATCTTCCAGAACCCGGCGAAGCAGGTCACGGCGCACTACGTGGTGCGCTCGGCGGACGGGCACATCGCGCAGTGCGTGCGCGAGAAGGACGTGGCCTGGCACGCCGGGAACTGGGACTACAACACCCGCAGCGTCGGCATCGAGCACGAGGGCTGGGTCGACAAGCCCGAGTACTTCACGGACGCCATGTTCGAGGCCTCGGCCGCGCTCACCGCCTCCGTGTGCGAGCGCTACGGCATCCCGAAGGACAGGGAGCACATCCTGGGGCACGTCGAGGTGCCCGGTACCGATCACACCGACCCCGGCGCGCTGTGGGACTGGACGAAGTACCTCCGGCTCGTCAACGCCGCCTGAGCGCGCGCCCCTCGGCCCGTGGCCTCACCGCACCCGGCGCAGCCAGCCGTGCCGGTCCTCGGCCCTGCCGTACTGGAGGTCGAGGACCGTGCGGCGCAGGGCGAGCGTCGTGGGGCCGGGGGTGCCGTCGCCGACCGTGAAGGCGTAGCCCGCGCCCTTGAAGCCGGTGACGGGCGTGAGCACGGCCGCCGTCCCCGCGGCGAAGACCTCACTCACGGTGCCGTCCTCCGCTCCGGCGCGCAACTCCGCGAGTGAGATGGCCCGTTCGACGGGCCTGAGACCGAGTTCGGGGGCCAGGGCCAGGACCGTGTCGCGTGTGACGCCTTCGAGGATCGTGCCGAGCGCCGGGGTGAGGAGTTCGCCGTCGCGTGTCACGAGGCACAGGTTCATCGTGCCGGACTCCTCGATCGTGCCGTGACCGGCGCTGTCGAGGTAGAGCACCTGCTCGCAGCCGTTCTCGCGGGCCTCGGTCTGCGCGACGAGGCTCCCGGCGTAGTTGCCGCCGCACTTGGCGGCGCCCGTGCCTCCGACGGCCGCGCGCGAGTACGTCTCGGTGATCCACAGCGTGACGCCGGTGACGCCGGAGGGGAAGTACGGACCGGCGGGGCTCGCGATGACGCGGAAGAGGGCCTGGGTGGAGGGGCGCACCCCGAGGAACGGCTCGGTGGCGATGAGGAAGGGGCGCAGGTAGAGGCTCTGCTCGCCGGAGCCGGAGGCCCCGGGGGCGGAAGCAGACCTTGCGGAGGCGGACGTCGCGGGCGACCCGCTGCCCTCGTCCCCCTCCGCTGGGCCGCCGTCCGCCCGCGGCACCCACGCCGCGTCGGCCCGGACCAGCTCCTCCACCGCCCGCACGAAGTCCGCCTCGGGGAGTTCGGGCAGGGCGAGGCGGCGCGCGGAGCGGGCGAAGCGGCGGGCGTTGTCCTCGGGCCTGAAGAGCCACACGCCGCCGTCCGCGTGCCGGTACGCCTTGAGCCCCTCGAAGATCTCCTGCCCGTAGTGGAAGACGGCGGCACCCGGGTGGAGCGTGAACGGTGCGAGCGGGCGGACACCGCCGTCGTGCCAGCCGCGCTCCGCGTCCCACGCCGCGACGGCCATGTGATCGGTGAACCAGCGGCCGAAGCCGGGATCGGAGAGAAGGGCGCGCCGCTCGGCGTCGGGGACCGGCGTGGCGGTGCGGTCGAGGGGGAAGTCGAGGCTCATGCGCTCTTCCTGACGGTCGGCTGCCCGGCATGCTAGCCCCCCTCCCCGCCCCCGCCGGGGAGGAGGCGGGGGCGGGGGCTCCGCGTCAGCCGAGAGCGCGTACGACGACCTGGGTGGCCTCGGCGAGGAGCTGGTCTTCGGCCTCGGCCGTGCGCGCGTCGCGGTAGCTGAGCAGCGTCAGGACGAGCGGGGCGCGCCCGGGCGGGCGGATCACCGCGATGTCGCCCCGTGCGCCGTGGTAGCTCCCCGTCCCCGTCTTGTCCTCGACCGTCCAGCCCTTCGGCACGCCCGCGCGGATCGTCTTGTCGCCCGTGGTGTTGGCGCGCAACCAGCCGGTCAGGCGGTCGCGTTCGGGGGCGGCGAGGACGTCGCCGAGCGTGTACGCGCGCAGGTTCGTGGTGAGCTGGCGGGGCGTCGTCGTGTCGTGGGTCTCGCCGGGTGTCCAGCGGCTCAGGAGCGGTTCGACGCGCTCCACGCGGGTGACGCGGTCGCCGGTCGCCGTCCGGATGAGGGCGCCGAGCGCGCGGGGCCCGCCGAGGTCGGCGAGGAGGACGTTGGCGGCGGTGTTGTCGCTGTAGCGGATCGCGGCGTCGCACAGCGCGTCGCGGCTCATCCCGGTGTCCACGTGCTTCTCGGTGACAGGGGAGTTGGCGACGAGGTCCTTCTTGTCGTAGCGCAGGACGTGGTCCATCCCGGCGAGTCCGTACTTCTTGAGCACGGCCCCGGCGAGGAGCGCCTTGAACGTCGAGTTGTACGAGAAGCGGGTGTCCGCGTGCCAGGCGACCTCGCGCCCGCTGCCGGTGTCCACGGCGTGGACGCCGAGGTGGGCCCCGTAGCGGCGCTCCAGCGCCGTGAACTCGGCGGCCTGGTCGACGGTACGGGCGGCGGGCGAGCCGCTCGACTGCCGCGCGGGTCCGGGCCGCGCCGGCGCCTCCTGCCCGGCATCCGTCCCGCAGGCGGTGAGGGGCAGCAGGCAGAGGGCGGCGGCGACGAGCGCGGGACGGATGCGGGCGGGGCGCATGGGGCGTACCTCCGAGGCGGTGTGGGCGCGTGGGGCGCGAAAGGGTGGTGCGCGCACCGCCATCCCATCATCCCGGGGGTACGGGGACGGCTCCGGCGCGGGCCCGCGCGCGTCGTACGCCTTTGCCCCCGTGACGTACGAAGGGCGCGGTGCGTTCTCGGTACGGGGCCCCACGGCGGCCCCTCCCCCGTCCCCCAGCACGTCCGCGCTCCCGCGCGCGGGCCCGGAGTCGCCCATATGACCGCGCCCCTCGCCTCCCCCGTCCCGCCGCTCGCGGCGCAGCGCACCGCCCGGCTGCCGTGGGCGGCAGCCCGCCCGGCCCCCCGACGGCCGGGCGAGGGCGAGCGGGTGTGCCTCCTCTCGGCGGACGGCGACGAACCGCCCGAGGGGTTCGCGGCGGAGGCGCTGACGCACCGCTCGCCCGAGGCGGGCCCGGGCTCCGGGCCCTGGGACGGGATCGTGGTGCCGGAGCCCACCACGGACGTGCCGTCCGCCGCCTGGGCCGCCGCGCTGCGCCCCGGTGGCTGGCTGCTGACCCGGCAGCGGCTGCGAGGCCGCACGTACGAGCTGTGCTGGACGCTCCGCGCGGACGGCACCCTGCGCGCGGACGAGGTGCGGGCGCTCCCCGACCGCGAGGCCGTGCCGCTCGTCCCCGGCGAACGGGCCGCGTGCACGGCGGACGGGCTGGTGCGGCTCGTACGGGACGCGGAGCAGCCCCCGGCGGGCAGCGGGATCGCCGCCGGGCTCGCCCCCTGCGAGCAGGTCGTGTGGACGTGCGCGACGCTGCGGGACACGACGGGGCTCGACGCGCTCGCGCTGCGGCTCGCCGCGACGGACTCCCGCGCGTGCGCGCTGAGCCTCCTCGGGACGGCGCCCGGCCTGCTGGTGCCCGCCGGGCCCGCCACGACGCCCGCGCTGGCGACCGGCGACTCGCTCGCCTACCTCGTCGTACGCCCCGAGGAGAGCGGCGGGGACGGTGCGTGGCAGGCGGGGGCCGCCTGGACGGGGCCCGAGGGCTCGCGGCTCGCCGCCGCGCTGGAGAAGGCGCTGCGGGAGGGCGCCTGCGACGCGGACGTGAGCTGGTCCGCGCACGTCACAGGGGCGGGCAGGCTCGTGGTGAGCGCCGGGAGCCTGCGCCGCTATCTCGCGGAGCACGCGGCTCCGGCGGGCTGCGCCGATCTCCTGATCAGGGACGCGCACGGCCGGGTGCTGCTCGTCGAGCCCACGTACAAGGACGGCTGGGACCTGCCGGGCGGGATGCTGGAGGACGAGGAGCCCGCGCACGCGGCGGTCCGCGAAGTGCGCGAGGAACTGGGCATCGACGTGTTCGCCGGACGGCTCCTCGTCGAGGACACCGTGCCGCGCGGGCGCTGGGGCCGCTCGATCGTCGCGCGGATCTACGCGGGGCACCCGCCCCACGAGGTGCGGACCGAGGCACTGCGGCTGGAACCGGGCGAGATCGCCGCCGCCGAGTTCGTGAGCGAGGAGGAGGCGCTGCGGCGCGTCCCGGAGGAACTGGCGAAGCGGCTCTCCGCCGCCTTCGTCGCCGAGCGGGAGGGGGAACTCGCCGAACTCCACGACGGCGTACCGCGCACGACGCCCGACGAGCGGCTCGCCGCGCAGGCGCGCGGGGCCCGCCTCGCCCTCGCCGAGCGGCTGGCCGGGCGCGGCCTCCTCGACGGTGACCGGCTGCGCGAGGTCTTCGTCGCGACCCCCGTCGAGCTCCTTCTCCCGCAGGTCTACGCGCCCCGCCCGGGTCCGCGCGGGCACGACGGGATGCTCCAGCTGATCGACTGCCAGGTGCCGCGCGAGCGGGGCGAGTGGCTGGCACTCGTCCACGGCGAGGCGCCGCTCGTCGTGCGGTACGGGGACGAGCGGCTCTGCGAGCGCCCCGCGGGGCGCGTCGTGCCGGCCGATGGGCCGCTGGGCCTCGCCGCCTCCCCGTACCTCGGGCTCGTCCTGCTCCAGCACCTCGGCGCGCAGGCCCGGTCGACGGTCCTGGAGTACGGGACGGGCACGACGACCGCGCTCCTGTGCGCGCTGAGCGGGCGCGTCCACGCCGTGGAACCCGATCCGCTGCTCGCCGCCGGGGCGCACGAAGGGCTCACGGCGCTCGGGCTGCGCGCCGGGGTGACATCCTGCGCGCCTCCCGACCTCCACTGGGACCGGGTGCTCGTCTCACGGCTCGCCACGGGGCTGCCCGCCGGGGCCCCTGAACGGCTCTCGCCCGGCGGGGTCCTCGTCGCCGCGCTCCTCGCGCCCGGCACGGCGTGGCCGGCGGTGGCGGTGCTGCGGCGTCCCCGGGACGGGGGCGACTGCGCGGGCACGTTGCTGCCGCTCCCCCGGGTCGCCGCCGTCCCCGGCCCCCGCGGCCCCGCTCCCGGGCTGCGGCTCGCAGCCGCGCACCTGCTGCGCGAAGGCGAGGGCGTGACGGGGCGGCGAGCCTTGCTGGAGAGGTGGGAGGCGGCGGGCGGTCCGGACACGTACGCGCTGCGGGCGACGGCGGAGGGACAGCTGACGGTGGGCGCGCCGGGGAGTCCGCTCAGCTGGGAGATCCCGCCGACGACGGGCTGAGAACGGCGGCGGAGCAGGGCGGGGCGGCAAGAGGCGGGGGGCGGGCCGGGGGGCGCGGCACAGCGGTGTCCCCGCCCCTCCGGGCCGCCGCCTCCCACTGCGTCCCCACGACGTTCCCTCGCGCGGCCTCGCGCACGGTCTCGCGCGCCCCCGCGCGTCCGTGCGCCGGGTGTGGTGCGGCCTGCTCCGGGTAGCGCGCGGGGGAAGGCATGGAGCGGGTGTCGGGTGGACAGCATGACGGCATGACTCATGGCGTTATGACAATCATGTCGGAGAAGGTGGCGCGGGCGGTGCCCGGTGCGGAGGGCATACCGGGGTGGCCCGCGTGGGGCACCGGGTCCGGAAAGTGAGGGCGCCCGCCTTGCCCTCCCCCCTGCTCCTGACGCCGAGACTGGAGGCGCGCCTCGCGGCGCTGCTCCGCGCACCCGAGGTCCTGTACCCGCTCGTCGAAGGGCTCGGCAGCCCGCTCAACGTCGTGCTGCCGCAGCAGGCCGTGGAGAACGTACGGCGCTTCGAGGCGGCGCGCGACCGCCACCACCTGCGCGGCACGGTGTACTTCGCGCACAAGGCGAACCGTTCCAGCGCCCTGGTCCGGGCGCTCGCCACGAGCAGCGCCGGGCTCGACGTGGCCTCGCTGGAGGAGTTGCGGCACGGGCTCGGCAGCGGATTCACACCGGACCGGATCGGCGCCACGGGCCCGAAGGAGCCCGAGTTCCTGTGGCTCGCGGCCCGCGCCGGGGTGACGGTGACGGTCGAGGACCAGGGCGAGCTGGAACGGCTCGCCGCCCTCGTCGCCCGCTACGAACTGCCCCGCGCGAGGGTGCAGTTACGACTCTCGGGCTTCCCCTCGCAGGGGGTGCGGCAGCTCAGCCGGCCGAGCCGTTTCGGAACGCCGTACGCGGCGCTGCCCGCGCTGCTCGACGGGGTCGAGCGGGTGCGCGAGCGGGTCGAGGTCGTCGGGGTCGCGTACCACATCGACACGACGGGCCTGCCCGAGAAGGCCCTCGCACTGGACGGCTGCCTGCGGGCCCTTGATCTGTGCCTGGAGCGGGGGCTGCGCCCCGCGACGGTGGACATCGGCGGCGGATTCGGCGTGAGCCACCTCGCCGACGCGCGCGAGTGGGAGGCGTACACGACCGAGCTGACGCTCGCGGCACTCGGCCGCCGGCCGCCGCTCACCTGGCGCGGGCACGGCTACGGGCTCGCCAACGAGGGCGGCACGCTGCGCGGTTCCCTCGACCTCTACCCCGGGCACCGCCCGCTCGCCGGGGCCGCCTACCTGGACGCGCTCCTGCGGCAGGACTCCCCCACCTTCGGCCGGCCGCTCGGCGAACTGCTGCTCGACGGCCTGTACGACCTCGCGGTGGAGCCGGGCCGTGCCCTCATGGACCAGTGCGGGGCAACGCTCGCCCGCGTCCTCGACGTGCGCGCGGGCGCGGACGGGATCGCGCAGGTGCGGCTCGCGATGAACGCGGACGACTGCGCCCTGGAGGAGCACGGCATCCTCGTCGACCCGCTGCTCCTGCCCCGGCCGGGGGGCGCGCCGGTGCCCGACCCGGGACCCGGCGCGGCGACGGGCGTGTACCTGCACGGGAACCTGTGCCTGGAGTCGGACCTCATCACGCGCAGGCTCGTCCAGCTGCCCCGGCTCCCGGCACCGGGCGAAGTCCTCGCCTTCGCCAACACCGCCGGGTACGCGATGGACTTCAGCGCCCAGTACGCCGAACGCCGTCCGCCCGCACGGAAGGTGGCACTGGAGCAGATGCCGGGCGGCGGCTGGCGCTGGACCCTGGACGAGCAGTGGTGGCCCACGACGGGGGAGCCGGAGACGGCCTCTCCGCTTCCCGCCACCACCCCCACGAGCACTCCAGCCGCCCACGCGGGCGGCACACCGGGCACGACGGCGGCACAGGCGCAGGGCGCCCCGCCGCTGCCCGGCACGACCAAGGGACGGGTATGAAGTACGACAGCATCCTCGACACCATCGGGCAGACCCCGCTCGTCCGGATCGACCCGGCGGTGCACGGGCTGCGCTCCACCGAGCTGTACGCGAAGCTGGAGTTCTTCAATCCCTTCGGCTCGGTGAAGGACCGCGCGGCCTGGGGCATGGCACGCCCCGCCCTCGGTGACGCCGCCGCGCGGGGCGCCGAGGTCGTCGAGCTGTCCAGCGGGAACACCGCGAAGGCGCTCGCCGTCATCGCCTCGATGCACGGGCTCGGCTTCCGCAGTGTCACGAACCGCATGAAGATACCCGAGGTGAAGGAACTGCTGCTCCTGCTCGGGGCGGAGATCGAGGAACTCCCCGGCCAGAGCGAGTGCCTGGACCCGACGGACACCGAGGACCCGCTCACCCGCTTCCACCGCGAACTGAGCGTCCCCGGCGGCTCGTTCCTCCACACCGACCAGTACTTCAACCCGGCGAACGCGCGGGCGCACGAGGAGGGCACCGGGCCGGAGATCATCGCGGACCTCGGAGGACGGGCGCCCGACTGGTTCGTCGCGGGGGTCGGCACGGCGGGCTCGTCCTCCGGGGTCGCGCGGGCGCTGCGGGCCGCCGACGGCGACGTCCGGGTGCTCGGGCTCGTCGCGGAGAAGTCGGACTTCGTGCCGGGGATCAGGAACCTCGACGAGGTGCAGGAGGTGGGGCTCTTCGACCCGGCGACGTACGACCTCATCGAAGCGGTCGGCTCGCTCGACGCGATCGACGGGATGGTCGAGCTGATCCGGCGCTGCGGCATCCTGGCGGGCCCGACCGGCGGCGCGGCCTATCACGGCGCCGTGCGGCGGCTGCGCGAGGTCGAGGCGAACGAGCCGGAGCGGCGGCGCACGGCGGTCTTCGTCGTGTGCGACCGCGTCGAGAGCTACCTGAGCTACGTACGGGCCCGGCGTCCCGAACTCCTCGGCGCCTCCGCCTCCTTGGCCACGCGCACAGCCGCTTCGGTCGGCGAGGAGGAGCGTGCCGGGGTGCACCGGATGGCCGTCGCCGAGGCGCGGAAGTGGCTGCTGCACGAGCAGCCGCTCGTGGTGGACCTGCGCGGGCCGCACGCCTACGCGGCCCAGCACATCGAGGGCTCGGTGAACATCGCGGACGAGCTGTTCGCCGAACTCCTGCGCGGCGGGCTGCCGTTCAGCAAGAGCCGGCCGGTACTGCTCGCCTGTCCCGTCGGCGAGAAGTCGGTCGGGTACGCGGCGGTGCTGACCCGGATGGGCCATCCGGACGTGCGCAGCCTCGACGGCGGGGTCATCGCGTGGCGCGACGCGGGCGCGCCGCTGGTGCGGGAGTGAGGGGGGCGACCATGTCCGGGGACGACTGGGAGGAACTGGCCGACTGGCAGCGGGAGATACGTGCCCAGTTCCCTATCCTCGCGGCGGAGCCGCACCTCGCGTACCTCGACAGCGCGGCGACCGCGCAGAAGCCGCGCGCGGTGCTCGACGCCGTCACGGCGTACCTCACCACGAGCAACGCCAACGCCGCGCGCGGCACGTACCCCTGGGCCAATCGCACGACGCGGATGATCGAGGAGGTGCGCGCGCGTGTGAAGTCCTTCCTCGGCGACCCCGCGCCGTCCCGCTCGCGTGTGCACTTCACGAGCGGGACGAGCGAGGGGCTGCGCATGATCGCGCGGGACTGGCTGCCCGGGCACCTGCGGGACGGGGACGAGATCGTGGTGCCCTTCGCGGACCACGAGGCGAACGCCTCGCCGTGGCTGGAGGCCCGCGACCTGCTCGCGGCGCGCGGGGTCCGGATCACGGTGCACGAGATGCCGGTGCAGAGCGGCTCGGGCGACTACGACCTGACGGCCCTCGCCGCGCTGCTCACCCCGCGCACGCGGTTCCTCGCGCTGACCCACGTGCACCACGTCTACGGCGCGGACATGAACGTGCACCGGGTGCGCGAACTCGCCGGGGACGACGTGGTGCTGTGTCTCGACGCGGCGCAGAGCGTGGGGCACCTGCCGGTCTCGCTGGCCGCGCTCGACGTGGACTTCCTCGTCTTCTCGGGGCACAAGGCGTTCGCGCTGCCGGGCACGGGCGCGGTGTGGTCGCGCGAGGTGCGCGGGGCGCCGCTGGTGCCGGGCGGCTGGGACGGGACGCCGAACACGGTGGGGATCGCGAGTCTCGGCGCGGCGCTCGCGTGGCTGGAGGACGCCGGTCTCGGCCGGATCGAGCGCTGGACGCGGGGCCTGGCGGAGCGGCTCACCGACGGCCTGAGCGCGTTGCCCGCGTACGAGGTGCTCGGCTGCCCGCTGAGTCTCGCGCGGGGGACCCGCGTGCAGCAACGGCAGAGCATCGTCACGTTCCGCCATCGGGACATCGAGTCGGTCGATCTGGGATTCATCCTCTTCAGTGAAGGCTTCATGGTGCGGGCCGACGGCCTGTGCCAGGCGAGCGGAGGAGAAAAGCGCAGCTCAGTGCGGGTGAGCCTGCATGTGTACAACACCCTGGAGGAGATCGACCGGCTCCTGGTGACGCTGCGCGGCCTGACGCCGAGCTGATGGAAACCATTTTCACCTGTAGATTCGGGGGCCTCGACAGGAAACAGACGGTAAGGGTGGTGCGGCATGGGGCTCTCTCTGCCCACGGCCGAGCGGTGGGTGGACCGCTGGGAACGGCAGCAGCAGCGGTACGCGGTCGACCGCGAGGAACGCTTCACGGTCGTCACGGACGTCGTGGAGCATGTGACGGAGGGGCAGGCGCGCCCGTACGTACTCGATCTGGGCTGCGGTCCGGGGTCGCTGCCCGCCAGGCTCAGCGCCCGCCTGCCGCATGCCCGGATCGTGGCGGTGGACATGGACCCGCTACTGCTCGAACTGGCCCGTACGCGCCACCCCCACGCGGCGCGGTACGTCCAGGCGGTCATCGGCGAGGAGGGGTGGACCGGGCGGCTCGGACTGACCGGCCCGGTGGACGCGGTGGTGTCCACGACGGCGCTGCACTACCTGCCGGAGGAGGACCTGCGGCGCGCGTACGCGGACCTGACCGGGGTGCTGCGGCCCGGCGGCGTGCTGGTCAACGCCGACCACCTCGGCTGCGGTTCCGCCGCGCTCGCCGGGATCGCCGCGCACGTGGGCGCCCGGCGGGCACGGCGGGCGGGAGCCCTGGACAGCGAGGACTGGGAGAGCTGGTGGGCGGCGGCGGCGGACGATCCCGAGCTGGGCGAGCTGTGCGCGCTCCGGGAGCCGAGCCGGTTCGGCGGGACGAGCGGGCTGAGCCTCGGTACGCACATCGAACTGCTGCGCGCGGCGGGGTTCGCGCACGCCGGTCCGGTGTGGCAGGTGGGAACGAGCCATGCGCTGGTCGCGGCGCTTCCGGAAAGGCCGGGAAATAGCGCGTCTCAGGCGGGCGCGGAAGCCAGGGAATTCTGCACTCTGCACAATGCAGAATGACGGGTCCTCACTGTTTTACACAGAGTCGCCTCGCACGGGGTGCGGGTTTTCAAGATCAGGGGCGCGATTTCTGCGGTCCACGGGAACCGGGTAAGCGCTGTCCCGTAATCCCACGAGGCTGAGGGTCATGCCGTGTCCGGGTCGGCGTCGATGGCACCGGCTGAGCGAAGCGAACGCCCGAGGTTTCCGG
>NZ_JOGO01000015.1 GCF_000719475.1 Streptomyces sp. NRRL F-5630
CCACTCGCTACGACAAGACCGCCACCATCTACCTTGCCGCACTCCATCTCGCTGCCATCTTCATTTGGTCAGCGCGGTGATCCAGAGGAAACGGCCTAGGCGTGCGGCGATTGGCCTAGGCTCGCGCGCATGACCGCTGACGCCGTGCCCGCACCTGTACTCCCCCGCTATCCGGATGTCGTGGCCGCCGCCGCGCGCCTCGCCGGGATCGCGCACCGCACGCCGGTGCTGCGCTCGCGGCTGCTCGACGAACGCACCGGCGCGGAGGTGCACTTCAAGTGCGAGAACTTCCAGCGGATGGGCGCCTTCAAGTTCCGGGGCGCCTACCACGCGATCTCGCGACTCGACGCGGACCAGCGGGCGGCGGGCGTCGTCGCGTACTCCTCGGGCAACCACGCGCAGGCGGTCGCACTCGCGGCGCGGCTGCTCGGCGTCGAGGCGACGATCGTGATGCCCGAGGACGCCCCGGAGAGCAAGCTCGCGGCGACGCGCGGCTACGGCGGCGAAGTGGTGCTCTACGACAGGTACGCGGGTGACCCGGCGCCCATAGCGGCGGACCTCGCCGCTCGGCGCGGGCTCGCCTTCGTGCCGCCCTTCGACCACCCCGACATCATCGCGGGAGCGGGCACGGCGGCCCTGGAGCTGTTCGAGGAGACGGGGCCGCTCGACGCGCTCTTCGTGCCGCTCGGCGGCGGGGGTCTGCTCGCCGGTACGGGGCTCGTCGCGCGCGAGGTCGCCCCCGGGTGCGCGCTGTTCGGTGTGGAGCCCGAGGCGGGCGACGACGGCAGACAGTCCCTCGCGCGCGGCGAGATCGTGAGGATCGACCCGCCGCGCACCCTCGCGGACGGGGCGCAGACCCTCGCGCTCGGCGAGCTGACCTTCCCGCTCGTCAAGGAGGCGGTCACGGACATCCTCACGGTCCCCGACGCGGCCCTCGCGCCCTCCATGCGGGACGTGGCCACCTACCTGAAACTCGTCGTCGAGCCGACCGGTGTGCTCGGGCTCGCCGCGCTGTACGCGGAGGCGGAGCGGTGGCGGGGCAAGCGGGTCGGGGTCCTGGTGAGCGGCGGCAACGTCGACCTGGAGCGGTACGCCGGGCTGCTGGCCGGAACGCGCACGCCGTAGCCTCGGGACGCGGGCAGGCCACCGGGTCCGCCCGCCTCCAGAGGAAGGCCAGGGATGACGACGCAGGTGCAGAAGCCGGGGGCCGGTGGCGGTGCGGAGGCGGCGCGGGCCCTGCCCGCACTCGCCGATTTCGCCCTCGACCCGGAGGTACACCACCTCAACCACGGTTCCTTCGGCGCGGTACCGCGCCCCGTGCTCGACCATCTCGCCGCGCTGCGCGCCGAGATGGAGGGCAACCCCGACGCGTGGTGGCGGACGCTGACCGGGCGGATCGCCGCGGCCCGCGCCGAGGTCGCCGCCTTCCTGCGCACCTCCCCGGACTCGCTCGCCTTCGTGCCCAACGCGAGTGCGGGCGCGAGCACGGTCCTCGCCTCGCTGCGCTTCCCGGCGGGCGCGCGCATCCTCATGACGGACCACACCTACGGCGCGGTCGCGATGGGCGTGCGCCGCGTCGCCGCGCCGCACGGCGCGGTCGTGGACACCGTGCACGTTCCCCTCGACGCGTCCACGGAGGAGATCAGCTCGCTGTTCGCGGAGAAGCTGGCGTCGGGAGCCCCGGTGGCGCTCGTCGTGGTGGACCAGATCACCTCCCCGACCGCCCGGCTCTTCCCGCTCCCGGAGATCGTCGCCGCCTCGCACGCCGCCGGGGCGCGGGTCCTGGTCGACGGGGCGCACGCTCCCGGGCTGCTCGCCGATCCGCTGGGCCACGCCTCGGGCGCCGACTACTGGACGGGCAACCTGCACAAGTGGACGTGCGGCCCGCGCGGCACGGCGGCGCTCGTGGCCGCCGAAAACGTGGCGCGGGAACTGGTGCCGCTCGTGAACTCCTGGGGCGCCCCGAACCCGTACCCGCACTCCTTCGACGAGCAGGGCACGCAGGACGTCACGGGGTGGCTCGCGGTCCCCGGCTCCCTCGCGTTCTTCGCGGAGCGCGGGGGCTGGGAGGCGGCACGCGAGACGATGGACCGCACGGTCACGGCCGCGCAGGCGCTCCTCGCCGAGGCCCTGCGCGCCGACCTCGCGGGCGTCCGCGTGAACGAGGCGCCCTCGATGCGCCTGATCCCCCTCTCCCCCGTCCTCGCGACGGACCGGGACAGCGCGGCGGCGCTCCAGCTGCGCATCGCGGACGAACTGCGCTGCGAGGTCTCGGTCACGTCGTGGGACGGGCGCGGATTCCTGCGGCTGTCGGCGCATGTCTACAACCGCCCCGAGGAGTACGCGTACCTCGCCGAGCGGCTGCCCGCGCTGCTCGCCGCGGCGGAGCGCGAGGCGGCCTGACACTCCCGCGGGGGCGAGCGGGCGGGCGTTCTCCCTCGCTCGCGGGTCACTCCCCGCGGTGGGGCGGGTACCCGGCCCCTGGCGCCTGTCCGACCTCTTTGCGCGCTCCGCGCGTGACCCGCGTCGCCCGTCCCGCCACGTGCCGCACCGCCGCGCCCGTCTCCCCCGCCCGCAGGGAGCGCAGGGCGAGGAGCAGGACGCCGATGTCGTCGAGGTAGACGGGGTCGGGGACGAGGTCGGTGGGGAGGACGAGGTAGAGCAGGGCGCCCCAGAAGACCCAGCGCTTGCCCGCGGGGAGCCCGGCCTCGCGCAGCGTCCTGCGGGTCCGGACGAGACGGACGGCGAGGACGAGCGCGAAGGCGAGCAGGGCCACGGCGAACACGCCGAGCACGATCAGCAGGTTCCGCGTGTCGTCACTCATGCCAGGCTCCCTGCCCGCCCTCGCGAGGGCCCTCGCCCCCGCTCCTGGGGGTCGTGTACCCGCACGGCGCGGGTTGAGCGCGGGCCGTTCGGGGGGACGGAGAGCGCGCGGCCTCGGCGCACGCGGCCTGGAGACCCTCGCCCGGAAGGGGACAGCGGGGACCGCGAGGAGGCCGAAGCCGAGGCGCGCGAACAGGGTGCGGGTGTTGCCACCGGCGCGTGCGCGTGACCCGCCGTCAGGGGCGAGCGCCTCGCCTCGGGTCCTCCAGCGGCGGGAGAGGCGGACGGTACCGGCGCCTGGGGGACGGACTCAGCGGGGCAGCTCGACGACCGCCCCGACGGACTTGCCCTCGGCGGTGCGGGCGATGCGGACCTCTCGGCTGAGCGCGCGGACGATCTCCAGTCCGTGGCCGCCGACACGGGCCGGGTCGGGCGGCAGGAAGCTCGGCGCGACGGGGCTGGTGTCGTGGACGGTGACGACGACGTGCGTGGCGTCGCCGGTCAGCTCCAGCGCGTGGAAACCGCCCGCGTGGCGCTCGGCGTTGGTGGCGAGTTCGCTGACGACGAGGTGCAGGTCCCCCGTCGTGCGCTCCGGGACGCGTGCGCACCACTCGGCGCCGAGGCGGTGGAGGAAGCGCGTCGTGACGGCGCGCGCGGCGGCGACGCTGCCGGGGGTGCCGTCGAAGTGCGCGATCTGGTGGAGCGGCTGGGCGGGCGCGGTGTGCCCCGCGGCTCCTGCTCCGTCCACCGCGCCGACGTACCCCAGCGCGGGAGGGATCGCCGTCGTCGTGTACTCGTTCATGGTCTCCAGCCCCCCGTACGCGTGTCCCACCGGGACGCGTTGCTGTGCCCGGCTTTCCGCGAATACCCCGGTCGCCGGGGCGCACACATGGCCGCGCGTGTGAGCGGGGTCACAGAGGGGGGCGTGGATAGGCTCGGCGGCGGCCGGTGACGGATGTGCGTACGGGGCCGGTGCCGGGCGGACGCCCGCGGTGCCGGTGGCCGCGCGCGGAAGGAAGGTGGGCGGATGCAGGCGCTGGCGATGTCGCTCTTCGATCCGGCGGCCGGGCAGGGGGCCCGTCAGTTCGCCGAGATCGGTCTCGCGTTGCTGCTCTCGACGCTCATCGGCGCCGAGCGGGCGGTGCAGCAGAAGAGTGCCGGCCTGCGCACCCACACGCTGGTGGGGGTGGGCAGCGCCCTCTTCATGGAGGTCTCGCAGCACGGTTTCAACGCGGTGCTCGGACTGGAGAACGTGTCCTTCGACCCGTCGCGGGTCGCGGCGCAGATCGTCTCGGGGATCGGTTTCATCGGCGGCGGCCTGATCTTCGTGCGGCGGGACGCGGTGCGCGGTCTGACGACGGCGGCGACCGTGTGGCTGACGTGTGCCATCGGCATGGCCTGCGGGGGCGGGCTGCCGCTCCTCGGCATCGCGGCGACGCTCGTCCACTTCCTCGTCGTGTGGGGCTATCCCTGGCTCACGCGGTGGCTGCCCGCGCTCTCCTCGGTCGAGCAGGCGGGCCTGACGCTGAGCTACCGCTCGGGGAGCGGTGTGCTCTCCCGGGTGCTCAAGGAGTGCACGGACATGGGCTTCCGGGTCGTTCAGGTGAGCGTGGAGCGACCCGGGCGGCCGTCCAGAAGGAAGGATTCACTGGCCGAGGAGGAGGAGCTGGAGACCGGGGCGCGGTCGGTGTGGCTGGAGGTGGAGGGCTCGGGGAGCGTCTACGCGCTCGTCGCCTCGCTCTCGGAGTTCGACGGGGTGCTCGACGTCACCTCGGACCGCGCGGAGGCGGCCGAGTGAACGGCGGTACGGGCACGGGGCGGCGCTGCCCGGCGGCGCTCCGCGACCGCCGCTGACCCCGCGCGCCCGGAAGGGGCCCGCGAGCGCCGTCGCGGGCCCACGCGCCCGTACCGGAGACCTCGTACCCGTACCGGCCCCTCGGACCGTCGCCTCTCACAGCCTCCGCAGCGCGGGGAGCAGCCGCTCGCGTGCCCAGCGCAGGAACGGTTCCTGGTGGGCGCCGCCGACCTGGATGAGGGCGACCTCGTCGAACCCGGCGTCGGTGTAGGCGCGTACCGCCTCGACGAAGGCGTCGACGTCGTCGCCGCAGGGGATCGCGGCGGCGACGTCCTCGCGGGTGACGCTGCTCGTGGCCCCGGCGAAGGAGACGGGCCCGGGGAGTTCGGCGTTGACCGGCCAGGGGCCGAGCGCCCAGCGGAACTGCTCGTGGGCGCGGGTGAGCGCGGCCTCGCGGTCGGGGTCGTAGGAGACGGGGAGCTGGCCGACGCGGGGTTTGCCGGTGCCGCCGAAGCGGTCGAAGTCGGCGAGGAGCCGCGCCTTGGGCTCGGTGGCGATGACGAGATCGGCGAGGCGTCCGGCGAGGGCGCAGGAGCGGGGCCCGGAGACGGCGACGCCGATGGGGGGCGCGGTCTCGGGCAGGTCCCAGAGCTTGGCGTCCTGGACGGTGAAGTGCTTGCCGTCGTGGTGGACGGTCTCGCCGTCGAGCAGGGCGCGGATGATGCCGACGGCCTCCTCCAGCATCTCGATGCGGACCGGCGCCGCCGGCCAGCCGCGCCCGACGACGTGCTCGTTGAGGTTCTCGCCGGAGCCGAGGCCGAGGCGGAAGCGGCCCTGGGACAGGAGCTGGACGGTCGCGGCCTTCTGGGCGACGACCACGGGGTGGTAGCGGAGGGTCGGGCAGGTCACGTACGTCATGAGCGGCAGGCGCTCGGTGGCCTGCGCGACGGCACCGAGGACGCTCCACGCGTAGGGCGCGTGGCCCTGTTCCCGCAGCCAGGGGAAGTAGTGGTCGGACATGACGGAGAAGTCGAATCCGGCCTCCTCGGCACCGACCGCGTGCGACACCAGCTCGCGGGGGCCTGCCTGTTCGGTCATGAGCGTGTATCCGATGCGTGGCATGGCACTCGGTGTGACCGCGCGGAGGGCAGGTCAAACCCCAAACCTGCCGAGCGGGTGCCGGACACGCATCCGGGCGCTCGCGCTGACGGAGCGCGGGATGTGTCCCCCGGTGCGTGTTCTCCGCCTCCTCAGGCCGCTCTCCGGGCCGCCCCCTGCGCGGCGAAGGGCACGTGCCGCGACTCGCGCGGGGCGTGCCGGCGGACGGTGCGCGCGGCCTGGTACGGACGCCCGGGCGTCCGGGCACCCGTTCGGGCTTGTTACTCTGGGGCCTGACGAAGGGGAGTAGTCCCGCGATACCGGTATGTCGACATACTGGCCGCGTGTGCGCCGGGAGGTGGACGCGGGCCCGGCGACCGGGCCGCCCGGTGCGCCGGGCGGTGGACGAGACCTTCGGCCAGGCAGGACCGTGCCCGCGAGCCCGTGGGCGCGCTCGTCGTGCCGTGGCCGAGTGGTCCTTCCCGCCGGGCGGCGCACGGATCGCGGCCGCGGCCCCGTTCACGAAAGACCGGCACCGCTTCGATGTCTCTCGATCCGCTCGCCATCGTCACGGCCTTCGGCCTCATCTTCCTCGCCGAGCTTCCCGACAAGACCATGTTCGCCTCGCTGGCGATGGGGACCCGTATGCGGCCCCTCTATGTGTGGCTCGGCACCTCCAGCGCCTTCCTCGTGCACGTCGTCATCGCGTGCGCGGCGGGAAGCCTCATCGGGCTGCTGCCCACGTGGATCGTCTCGCTCGTCTCCGCGCTCCTCTTCGGCTTCGGCGCCGTGCTTCTCTTCCGGGCCGACGCGGGGGACGAGGAGGGCGAGGACGAGGCGAGCAGCCGCAAAGTCACCGGTTTCTGGCCGGTATGGACGACGGCGTTCATGGCCGTCTTCATCAGCGAGTGGGGCGATCTGACGCAGATCACCACGGCGAACCTCGCGGCCTCGCGCGGCACGCTCTCGGTCGCGATCGGCTCGTGGGCGGCGCTCATGAGCGTCTCGGCGCTCGCGCTGCTCGCCGGGCGGTTCATCGCGAAGCGCGTGCCGCTCAAGACGGTGCAGCGGATCGGTGGGGTCTGCATGGCGGGTCTGGCCATCTGGTCGCTCGTGGAGATCTTCACGGGGTGACCCGGGAGGGTCGCCCGGGGAGCGACCTCTCGGGGAGACCCGGGCGCCCCGGCCGGAGCGCCCGTCCGCGGACGGACGGAGCGGTCAGGCCGGGGTCAGCCGCAGCTGGATCTCCTTTTCCTGGTCGCCCGAGGCCGAGCCGAGCACCTCGACCGTGTAGACCTCGTCGAGGGCTTCCTGGAGGTCGGTGACCGCGTGATAACCGCCCTGCGCGGTGAGGTCGATGGCGGCTTCGATACGCACGGGCGAGGCGTGACCCCGGCGGTCGGAGGTGTCGAAAGTGGCACTCCAGACCGTGGGCCGCTCCCCCGGTGTCTCGCTCGGCGTGTCGCTCGCCGCGCGGTCGGTGCCGAAGGCTCCGGCGAGGGCGGTGAGGACGGCGTCGGCATCGCGTGCCGAGCGGCCCTCCAGCTCGACGACGACCTGTCCGGGCTGATCCTGATCCATGGTGGTGCTCCTCCCGTCGTGAGGGCGTGAGGGTGGCCGTTCCGCGCTTCTTCTCCAGCGTGCGCCGCCGGGCGCGGGCGCGCGACCGGGGCCGTCAGCCGCTGGATTCCTGCGGGGCCGGGCCGCTCCCGTGGGCGTCTCCGGTGTGCGGGCGCCCCGCCCGCCCCGTACCGCCCTCGTCCGTGTCGGGCACTTCCTCACTGCCGTCACGCGAGGGGGGCGGTGCCACGTCGAGGGGGTCCTCGCCGGGGCTGCGCTGCTGGTCGGGCAGGTCTCTCGGCACCGGGGGACGACCGTGCTCCCCGGGGGCCTTCGGCGGTTGCTCTCCCATGTGCTCCTCCTCAGTCCAGTCCCCGTACGACGTTGCCCGCGGGCCACTCGGGATCGGGCGGCTGCGGCGCCTCGGCCTCCGCGCTTCCCGCCTCGGGCCTGCCGGAGAGGTGGGTGCGCACCTCGCCCTCGGGAGGTGGCGGCGGGGTGGGTATCGGGGTCGGGTGCGCTGCGCTGTCGTGCACGGCGGCTCTCCTCTCGCTTCGCGGCCGGTGGGGACCGCGTTCGGGTACCCGTACGGACGCCGGTCACACGGAGTGGGCGGGAAGCAGCCACCGCGCGGGCGGCGGGCGAAAGACTGCGGCCCCGCCGTGCCCTCGGGGGAAGAAGGGCGGCGGGGCCGCTGGCAACTCGGGGACCCGGGGGGAAGGGTCAGCTCCGAGCTGGCGTCGACCTGCTTGTGCCCCGGCCATCGTCGCACAATCCTGTGACGGGGGTCACATTTTGGTCGCGGAACCATTCCGGGCCCGCCGAGGCGTCCCGTTCCCGCCTCGCGGTGCACGTGGGTCACAGCGGGGCACTACGCCGAGGGGCCGCCGCAGCCCACGGCGGGGTCCGGGACCGGGCCACGGCTGCGGCCCCGGCGGCGTCCCTCCCCTCCCCCACCGGCCGCGACCGCATCCCGACATCCGCCCGTCCTGGGACCGGCCGCCGGTGTCGCCTCCGGCGGCCGGTCCCAGGCTCCTCCGGGACGGTCCGGGCGCGCGGTCAGGCGCGCACCCGGACCGTCCGGGAGCCTCCTCGGCGGTCGTCCGCCGGGCTCAGCGCCGCAGCCACACGGCCGTGTCCGTGGGGAGCAGTCCGCCCTCGTCGAGCGGGCCGCTCGCGAGCAGGACGCTCTCGTGCGCGGGCAGCGCGGCGGACTCGGGGCCGAGGTTGACGAGGCACAGCAGCCCGCCCGGGCGGGCGAAGCCGAGCACACCCGGGGTCTCGGGCAGCCATGCGAGCGGACCGTCGCCAAAGCCCGCCTCGGTGGCGCGCACGCGGATCGCGGCGCGGTAGAGCGAGAGCATCGAGCCGGGGTCGGCGGCCTGGGCGTCCGCGGCGTAGGCCGACCAGCCCTCGGGCTGCGGGAGCCACGGCTCGCTGGTGGAGCCGAAACCGCTGTAGGGGGCGTCGGCGGTCCACGGGAGCGGGACGCGGCAGCCGTCGCGGCCGGGGTCGACGCCCTCGGAGCGGAAGTACATCGGGTCCTGGACGCGGTCGAGGGGGATGTCCGCCTCGGGCAGGCCCAGTTCCTCGCCCTGGTAGACGTAGACCGAGCCGGGCAGCGCGAGCGAGAGCAAGGCCGCGGCACGGGCCCTGCGGGTGCCGAGCGCGAGGTCGCTGGGGACGCCGAAGCGCTTGCGCTCGAAGGCGAAGCCGGTGTCGTCGGCGCGGCCGTAGCGGGTCACGGTCCGGGTCACGTCGTGGTTGCAGAGCACCCAGGTCGCGGGGGCGCCGACCGGGGCGTGCTCGGCGAGGGTGCTGTCGATCGCCTCGCGGAGCTGGTCGCGGTCCCAGGGGCAGCTCATGAAGTTGAAGTTGAAGGCGGTGTGCAGCTCGTCGGGGCGCAGGTAGCGCGCGAAGCGCTCCGCGTCCGGCATCCACACCTCGCCGACGAAGACGCCCCCGTACTCGTCGGCGACGCGGCGCCAGGAGCGGTAGATGTCGTGGAGTTCGTCGCGGTCGATGTACGGGTTGGGGTCGACGCCCTCGACGTAGTCGGGCAGCGCCGGGTCCTTCGCGACGAGGGCCGCCGAGTCGATGCGTACGCCCGCGACGCCGCGCTCGAACCAGAAGCGGAGGACGTCCTCGTGCTCCTTGCGGACGTCGGGGTGGTCCCAGTTGAGGTCGGGCTGCTGCGGCGTGAAGAGGTGGAGGTACCACTCACCGTCCTCGACCCGGGTCCAGGTGTCGCCCGAGAACTGCGAGGGCCAGTCGTTGGGCGGCAGCTCGCCGTGCTCGCCGCGCCCCGTCCGGAAGTGGAAGCGCTCCCGCTCCGGGCTGCCGGGGCCCGCGTCGAGCGCGGCGCGGAACCAGGCGTGCTGGTCGGAGACGTGGTTGGGGACGATGTCCACGATGGTGCGGATGCCAAGCGTGCGGGCCTCGGCGATGAGTTTCTCGGCCTCGGCCAGGGTGCCGAAGGCCGGGTCGATCGTCCGGTAGTCGGCGACGTCGTACCCGCCGTCGGCGAGCGGAGAGAGGTACCAGGGAGTGAACCAGATCGCGTCGACGCCGAGTTCGGCGAGGTACGGCAGCTTGGCGCGGACACCCGCCAGGTCGCCCGTGCCGTCGCCGTTGCCGTCCGCGAAACTGCGCGGATAGACCTGGTAGATGACGGCGGAACGCCACCAGTCGGGCCCTGCGGGCTCCCGGGAGCTGCCTTCCATCGTTGCGTGTCCTTTCGGGCGTCGGCGGGTCGTGCCCGCGGCGCCGTGACGTGAGGCGGTGTCATGCCCCCGTCGCCCGGGGGCGTCGGTACGGCGCCGAGCCGGAGTCGGGGGCTGCGCGCCGCCACCCACGCGGCGGGGTCGGAGGCGGGGGCGGCGGCGCGCAGGGCGGGAGGGGGCTGTCGGCCGGCTCCCTCGTGGGGCCGGCCGGTGCGGTCGTCAGCCCTTGGTGGAGCCGGCGGAGATGCCGGCGATGATGTGCCGCTGGAAGACCAGGAAGACCAGGAGCATCGGGATCGACGCGATGACCATGGCCCCGATCTGCGTGGACTGCGAGATGTTCTGCGAGAACTGCACGAGCGCCACGCTGATGGGCTGCTTGTCGGTGTCCGAGAAGACCATGAGCGGCCACAAGAAGTCCTGCCAGACCGCGACCAGGCCGAGGATGGACACGACGGCGAGGACGGGGCGGGACATCGGCAGCAGGATCGACCAGAGCTGGCGGAGCTTGCCCGCCCCGTCGATCTCGGCGGCCTCCAGGACGTCCCGCGGTATCTGGTCGAAGAAGTTCTTCAGCAGATACAGGTTGAAGGCGTTGGCGACGGCGGGGAGCCAGATGCCGAGCGGGTCGTTGAGCAGGCTGGTGTGGATGAGCGGCAGGTCGGCGACGGTGAGGTACTTGGGGACCAGCATCGCCTGGGCCGGCACCATGAGCGTGGCCAGGATGCCGCCGAGCACGATCTTGCCGAAGGCGGGCTTCAGCTTGGAGAGCGAGTACGCGGCGGCGGTGCAGAAGACGATCTGGAGGGCCCAGGCACCGAAGGCCTGCACGACCGTGTTCCACAGGTGCGTGGGCAGGTCCATCTGGTCCCACGCGTCGGTGTAGTGGGAGAACTGCCAGTGCTCGGGGTAGAGCGTGGGCGGCGTCCGGGTGAGTTCGTCGGCCGGCTTCGCCGCCCCGGTGACCATCCAGTACACGGGGAAGAGGAAGGCGAGCGCGAAGGCGATCACGACGAGCGTGAAGAACGTCCAGTACAGGACCTTGCCCTTGGTGCGGGCGAGGGCAAGCGGCGAGACAAGGGTGCGGACGGACGGCCCGCTCTCACGCCTCTCGCGGCGCTTGCCGCGGCGCGTGGGGGGCACGGGGGCCGCTTCGGTGGGCGGCAGGACGGCGGTCATCTGCGCTGTCTCCTCTCAGTCCTTGGTCCGGGTGAGCCACAGGTAAACCGCGGAGAACAGGCTGAGCAGTACGAGGAGCATCGCGCTCAGCGCGCAGGCTCCGCCGAAGTTCTGGTAGCTGAAGGCGTACTTGTAGATCAGGTAGAGCACGGTGGTGGTGGACGCCTCGGGGCCGCCGCCGGTGATGACGAAGGGCTCGGTGAACACCTGCATCGTGGCGATGATCTGGAGGAGCATCAGCATGAGCATCACGAACCGCGTCTGCGGGATCGTGACGTGCCGTACGCGCTGGAAGATGTTCGCCCCGTCCAGCTCGGCCGCCTCGTACAGCTCGCCCGGGATGCCCTGGAGGGCGGCGAGGTAGATGAGGACGGTGCCGCCCATGTTCGCCCAGGTCGAGACGAGAACGAGGGACACGAGGGCGGTGTCGGCGCTGAAGATCCAGTCCGAGGTGGGCAGATGGAGAAAGCGCAGGACCTCGTTGATCAGACCCGCGTCCGGGTCGTAGAACCACTTCCACAGCAGCGCGCTCACGACCGGCGGGATCATCACGGGGAGGTAGACGACGATCCGGAAGAAGCTCTTCGCGTGGCGCAGCTCGTTGAGCACCAGTGCCATGAGGAAGGGCACGGCGAAGCCGATGACCAGCGCGAACACGGTGAACATCGCCGTGTTCTTCCAGGCGGTGGCGAACTCCGGGTCGTGGAAGACCGCGGTGAAGTTGTCGAAGCCCACCCACTCCGGGTCCGACCCCGGGATGTACTTCTGGAACGAGATGATGATCGCGCGGATCGCGGGATACCAGGAGAACACCGCGAAGCAGACGATGCCCCCGATGAGGAAGGCGTAGGCGCGGAGGTTGTGGACGAGGGCGCGGCGCCAGCGGTCGGCGCGCCCGTGGCCCGCCGGGCGGGCCGCCCCCTGGAGGGAAGGGGGCGGCGCCGCGGCGGACCGCTGAGGTGCCTGAGCAGTCTTCATGAGTGTGGTCAGCCTCGGGCGAGAATGCCGTTGATCTTGGAGTCCGCGTCCTTGAGGAGCTTGTCGATGTCGGCGTCCTTCTTGGTGAGGACGGAGGAGACGACCGAGTCGAGGACGGTGTAGATCTGCTGCGCGCCGGCCGGCTCCAGCTTCGGCTCGACGGTGTCGGCGCCGTCGATGAACGCCTGGTAGTTCTCGACCGGCATGTTGGC
Source organism: Streptomyces sp. NRRL F-5630 (assembly GCF_000719475.1). Taxonomy (GTDB): domain Bacteria; phylum Actinomycetota; class Actinomycetes; order Streptomycetales; family Streptomycetaceae; genus Streptomyces. The sequence goes on from NZ_JOGO01000015.1 coordinate 12,369, forward strand.
GTACTGCTTCTTGAGCGCGAGGTCCTTCTTGTCGCGCTCACCGGTCCACAGGCGCGGCTCGGGGAGGCCGACCGGGGCCTTGTTCTCGGAGGCGCGCTTCCAGTTGTTCAGGCCCTGACCGGGGGTGTTGGTCTGGAACTCCAGGAACTTCAGCCCGGCCTTGATCTGCGCGGGGGTGGCCTTCTTGTTGAACATGTAGCCGTCGCCGCCCGCGAGGGTGCCCTTGCCGCCGGGCATCGGGGCGAGGCCGAGGTCCTCGTACTTCGCGCCCTTCTCCTTGACGAGGATCGGGATGTTGTCCGGCGCCGCGAGGTACATGCCGAGCTTGCCGGAGCCCATCATCTGCTGCACGTCGTTGATGATGAGCAGTTGCTTGCTGCCCATCGAGTTGTCGCGCCAGCGCATGTCCTTGAGGTTCTGCAGCACGGCCTTGCCCTCGGGGGTGTCGACCGCGGACTTCTTGCCGTCCTCGGTGACGAGGGAGCCGCCCTGCGAGTAGATCTCGGCGCCGAAGTGCCAGCCGCCCTGGTTCTGGGCGCTGTAGTCGGCGTATCCGACGGTGCCGTTGCCGAGACCGGCGATCTTCTTCGCGGCGGCCTGGACCTCTTCCCAGGTGGCCGGAGGCTTCTCGGGGTCGAGACCGGCCTTCTTGAAGAGCGCCTTGTTGTAGATAAGGCCCATCGAGTAGTTCGTGCGCGGCACCCCGTAGACCTTGCCGTCGACGGTGTAGACATCGCGCAGTTCCTGCCGGATGTCCTGGAACCACTTGAGGTCCTTGACGTACGGCGTCAGGTCCGCGGCCTGGTTGATGTCCACGACGTGCTTGGCGTCGGTGAAGTACGTGTAGAACACGTCCTCCATCTGGCCCCCGGCGAGCTTGGCGTCGAAGGTCTTGGGGTCCTGGCAGGGGAAGGCGTCGTGCGCGGTGACGTCGATGTCCTTGTGCGCCTTTTCGAACGCCGCGATGTCGTCCTCGAAGCTCTTCCGGTCGATCTTGGCGCTCTTCGGCGGCTCGCAGTTGACGGTGATCCTCGTCTTGCCGTCGGCGGAGCCGCCCTTGCCGTCGTCGTCCGAGCCGCAGGCGGCCAGGCTCGTCAGCGCCAGTGCGGACGCGACAGCAACGGTGCAAGTACGGCGGAACCCGGAGCTTCTCATCGGTGGACCCCTCTAGGGATGGGAAACCCACAGCTGCTTCGCTGTGTGGCGGCGCTCACTCAATCACTAACCATGAATGTCCGCAATATGTCGCCGTGATTTCGCAATTATTTGACAGTCGCTTGGATGCTGCTGAGGGCGGGTACACGGAGAAGTTCTTCGCGCACCCTTGGTGCCGTCCCGCGCCTTCCGCCGTCTCACGAGCCCCGCGAGGGGCCGCTGAACAGCGGTTTCGAGGGGTGTGACCTGGCTGGGACCTGGTGCGGCGTCAGGGGACGGGGGCCCTCGGGCGAGGGGACGGCGATCCCCGCAGAGTGCCCCGGGACGCTCCCCCACGGGGCGTGGAACGCGTCACTCCGCCCGGTTCCACGCGGCCGGACAGCCACAGTCCGGAGTGCGCACTCCGGGGCGAAGACCTGACGGAGACCGGACGGTGTTCCGAAAGTTACCGACTCCGCGCTGTCGGGGGATGTGACGGCCCGGCACCTTTCGCCAGGGGCCCGGCGCCTCCCGCGGAAGGCAGAAGGAGAGGTGGTGCGGATGCCGGGCGGTGTCCGCCCCGCACCCGTACCGGCCCATGGACTGCTCAGCTGTGCCGCGGGGCCTGGCCCGTGGAGCCGCGCACGACGAGTTCGGGCTCGAAGAGCAGTTCGCCCGGCGGCACGGTGCGCCCGCCGATCTGGAGGCTGAGGAGTTCCACGGCGGCGCGACCCATCGCCTCGATGGGCTGGCGCACGGTGGTGAGCGGCGGCTCCGCGCAATTCATGAAGGCCGAGTCGTCGTAGCCGACGACGGAGACCTGTCCCGGCACGTCGAGGCCGCGCCTGCGGGCGGCCCGCACCGCGCCGAGGGCGAGCGGGTCGCTCGCGCAGATGATCCCCGTGACGCCCTGATCGAGGAGGCGCGAGGCGGCGGCCTGCCCGCCCTCCAGCGAGAACATCGCGCGCACCACACGCTCGGGCGGCAGTTCGCCCCCGGCCGCGCGCGCCACCGCGCGGGCCGTCACGAGCTTGCGCCGTGAGGGCATGTGCCCCTCGGGGCCGAGGACGAGGCCGATCCGCTCATGGCCGAGCGAGGCGAGGTGCCGCCACGCCTGTTCGAGCGCCACGCCGTCGTCGCAGGAGACGGTGCGGAAGCCGAGCGTCTCTATGGCGGCGTTGATGAGCACCACGGGAATCCGGCGGTCGGCCAGGACGCGGTAGTGCTCGTGCGAGGCGTCCGCCTGGGCGTAGGCGCCGCCCGCGAACACCACCCCGGACACCTGCTGCTGGAGGAGTAGTTCGATGTAGTCGGCCTCGGAGACGCCCCCCTTGGTCTGGGTGCACAGCACGGGGGTGAGCCCCTGCTGGGCGAGGGTGCCGCCGATCACCTCGGCGAAGGCGGGGAAGATCGGGTTCTGGAGCTCGGGCAGGACGAGCCCGACCAAGCGGGCTCGCTCGCCGCGCAACTGGGTCGGCCGCTCGTAACCGAGGACGTCGAGGGCCGTCAGCACGGACTGCCGGGTGGCCTCGGCGACGCCGGGCCGCCCGTTGAGCACCCGGCTCACCGTTGCTTCGCTGACCCCGACCTTCTTGGCCACCTGAGCAATTCGTCGCGTCATGACCGCAAGATTAACGCAGCTCTTGTTTGATATCCGACGTGGTGCGGTGATGCCCTTCCATCGCTGACAGGGGTACCGGCACCCGCTTCCCGGCCAGGACGGGCAGGCCCGCCCGTCCTGGAGGTCCCTCGAAAAAGCGGCACTTACGAGGCGGGCACGGGAACCCGCAGATCCGGGACGGGGCTGCGGACCGCGCACGCTGTTCGCAAACTTCCACCGCGCCAGCAGGAATTCACGAAAGCTTGTCGATGCCTTGCTGTGAAGCGGAGGCCGCCCTAGGGTGAGGCCCGCCCAGGGCCTGTCTTCGATCTCGCCTCTGCCACGCGGCCGCCTTGCGGGACGAGGCGAGATCGAAGACAGGCCCTGGACGCCCACCGTGCCCACGGCGGGCGTCCCTCCCCCCACAGGAAGGCGCACCACCCCATGCGTACCAGCGAAGAGCGCACTGCCGTGCCTGGTGTCATGCCCATGACCGGATCATCGGCCACTCCCCCGTCCCTATCCCGTCGGCTGCTCCCCCTCGCGGTCGCCGTCGCCGCCGCGGCCACCACCGCGGCCCTGCTGTCGCCCATCGCGAGCGCCGCGCCCCGCCCCGTCGCCCCCGAGCCCGTCGCGGCGGCGGCCGGCGCCTCGCTCCCCTTCACCTCGGTGGAGGCCGAGGACGCCGAGAGCGCGGGCAGTGTCGTCGGCCCCGACTACACGCAGGGCACCGTGGCCTCCGAGTCCTCCGGACGGCGCGCGGTCCGGCTCGGCGCCGGGCAGAGCATCACCTTCACGGCGCCCACGGCGGCGAACGCCCTCACCGTCGCGTACAACATCGCCGACGGGCAGACGGGGAGCCTCGCGATCGCCGTCAACGGGAAGGCCAGCGACGCGAAGCTCGCACTCACCTCGAAGTACTCCTATGTGGACACTCCCTGGATCGTGGGGAGCAGGACACACCACCTGCTCGACAACGCGCGGGTCCTGCTCGGCCAGGATCTCGCGGCGGGCGACACCGTGACGCTCACCGCCTCGGCCGAAGTGACCGTGGACGTAGCGGACTTCGAGCAGGTCGCCGCGGCGGCCACGCGGCCGGCCGGCTCGGTGTCGGTCATCGACCACGGCGCCGACCCGAGCGGCCGGGGCGACTCGGCTCAGGCGTTCCGCGAGGCGATCGCCGCCGCCAAGGGCGGCACGGTGTGGATACCACCGGGGGACTACGCGGTGAACTCCTCGCTCAGCGGCGTCGAGAACGTGACGCTCCAGGGCGCGGGGAGCTGGTACTCCGTCGTGCACTCCTCCAGTTTCATCAACCAGCCGAACGCGGCGGGCGCGGCCCACCTCAGGGACTTCGCCGTGATCGGCGAGGTGACCGAGCGCAACGACTCCAGCCCCGACAATTTCGTCAACGGCTCGCTCGGCCCCGGCTCCTCGGTCTCGGGCATGTGGCTCCAGCACCTGAAGGTCGGCCTCTGGCTGACGGGGAACAACGACGACCTCGTCGTGGAGGACAACCGCATCCTCGACACCACCGCCGACGGGCTCAACCTCAACGGCAGCGCGAAGAACGTCAAGGTGCGGCAGAACTTCCTGCGCAACAACGGCGACGACGCCCTCGCGATGTGGTCGCTCAACGCACCGGACACCGGCTCGGTCTTCGACTCCAACACCATCTCGCAGCCGAACCTCGCCAACGGCATCGCGATCTACGGCGGCACCGACATCACGGTGAGCAACAACCTGGTCTCCGACACCAACGCGCTCGGCAGCGGCATCGCGATCTCCAACCAGAAGTTCGCCGATCCCTTCTTCCCGCTCGCCGGGACCCTCACCGTCTCGGGCAACACCCTCGTGCGCACCGGGGCACTCAACCCCAACTGGGGCCACGCGATGGGCGCGCTGCGGGTCGACGCGTACGACAGCGACATCGAGGCGAAGGTGAACATCACGGACACCACGTTCACCGACAGCCCGTACAGCGCCTTCGAGTTCGTCTCGGGCGGCGGCACGGGCAAGGCGGTGCGGAACGTGACCGTCGACGGGGCCACGGTCGACACGGTGGGGACTGTCGTCGTCCAGGCGGAGACGCCGGGCCAGGTCGCGATCGGCGGGGTGCGCGCGAGCGGCGTCGGCGCGGCGGGCACGTACAACTGCCCCTTCCCGGCGGGCAGCGGTGCCTTCACGCTCGACGACACGGGCGGCAACAGCGGCTGGGACACCACGTGGGACGACTGCACGACGTGGCCGGAGCCCCGGTAGGAACCCGGTCGGCGGCTCCACGGCGCGGTCCCGCCCCCGTACCGAGGGTGGGGGCACGGGACCGCGCCGTCTCCTCGGCCCCCTGCGAGACGCGGCGCTCCGACCGCCGCCGGAACGCGCGGGCTTCGCGCTCGGCGGTGGACGGGGCGGGCTCAGGCGTAGATGCCCGGCCTCGGCGCGAGCCGCACCGGGACGCGCTCGCCCGAGTGGAGCGAGGCGACGCCCGCTTCGGCGACGACGCTCGCGACGTACCCGTCCCACACGCTCGGCCCGACGACGGGCCCGCCCGCGCGGACCGCCTCGACCCAGTCCCGTACCTCCGTGTCGTACGCCTCCGCGAAGCGGGTCAGGTAGTCCTGCGCGATCTCCTGGCCCGCTCCGGCCGCGGAGTGCACGACCATCGCGTGGTCCTCGCCGATGCGCGCGCTGCCGCCCTCGCACACCGCCTCGCAGCGCACCTGGTAGCCGAAGCCGGAGTTGACGTAGATCTCCACGTCCACGAGGACGCCGCCGCTCGTCTCCATGACGACGAACTGCGGGTCCTTCAGCCCCTGCGGGGCGTGTGCGGTGGAGCGCGGGCGCAGCACGGTGACAGCGTCGATCTCCTCGCCGAGCAGCCAGCGCGCCGCGTCGATCTCGTGCGATACCGAGCTGCCGATGAGCATCTCGGAGGTGAAGTGCGGCGGCGAGGAGACGTTGCGGTGGGTGCAGTGCAGCATGAGGGGGCGGCCGAGCTTGCCGCCGTCGAGCAGGTCCTTCAGCGCCCGGTACTCGCGGTCGTAGCGGCGCATGAAGCCGACGCGGGCGAGCCGCGCGCCGCTCGCGGCCTCCGCCTCGGCGAGGCGCAGCGCGCCGCGTGCGTCGGGGGCGAGGGGCTTCTCGCACAGCACGGGCAGGCGGCGCTCGAAGCAGCCGAGGAGCGCCGCCTCGTGCGCCTCGGCCGGAGAGGCGATGAGGACGGCCTCGACCCCGGGAGCGTCGAGCGCGGCCAGCGCGTCGGTGTGCAGGGTGCAGCCCGGCACAGCCCCGCCCGCGGCCCGCGCCCGGTCCGCGTCCGGGTCGGCGACGGCCGCGACGCGCGCGCCGCTCACCACCCGGTCGAGACGCCGTACGTGGTCGGCGCCCATGTGCCCGGCGCCGAGCACCGCGACTCCCAGTACCTCGCCCATCCCTGGCCTCCCGACTGACCCGCGTGTCTGCCCGGCGGCCAGCGTAGATCACCGAGGGCCGCGCACGGAGGCCCTGCCGACGGAGCGGAACGGGCACGCGGGGGGCGTACGACGTCACCGTCAGGGCAGGCAGGGCACGTACATCTCCACCGCCAGGGCCGCAGCGTCCGACTGAAGCGGGAGGGGGGCGGGGGCGCGCTACCCGGGCGCGGGCCGGGGCACGGGTCGCGGGCCGGTGGCGCCCGTGTGACGGTGGTCGGAGCGGCACGGCCCGGCGGGATCGCCCTCGCCGCCGGCTCGGGCGGCCCCGGCGCGCCCGGCAGGCCCGCGGAAGGGAGAAGCCGCATGAAGGCGTTCGTGAGGGGTCCGTGCCCCGGAGGGTGGCTCGGCAGGGAGCGCCTGCTGCGCCTGCTGGAGGCCAAGCGGCTCGACCCCACGCTCATGACCACCCACACGTTCGCGTTCGACGACATGGAGCGTGCCTTCCAGGTCTCGGACGAGAAGCTCGAAGACGTCGTGAAGGTGCTGGTCACCTTCTAGGCAGCCGAGCAGGGCGCCCCGGCAGGTATCTGCGGCGGGCCCGGCAGGAGGCCCCGACCGCCCTGGCCGGCAGTCCAGGCACCCCCGGCCCGGTCGGCGGTCCCGCCGGCGGTCCCGTCGCTTGCGGAAGCGAGGAGCCATGTACGACCCCGATCCCCCGTTCCGTCCGGTTCGCAGGCGCGAGGGCTATCTGCCGCTGGAGGACCTCGGTCTCATCGGGGACGGCGCGACGGCCGCGCTGGTCGGCCTGGACGGCTCGATCCCGTGGATGTGCCTGCCCCGGTTCGACTCCGACCCCCTGTTCTGCGGGCTGCTCGACCACGGCCGCGGCGGCCACTTCACCGTCTCGCCGGAGGAGGTGACCGAGGCCCGGCAGTTCTACGAGCCCGACACCGCGGTGCTGACCACGGAACTGCGGAGCGCCACCGGTGTCGTACGCCTCACCGACGCGCTGGCCGTACGCCGCGGCGCCGACCTCACGGACGACTCCCCGGCGGGCCGGAACGAACTCGTGCGCTCCGCCGTGGTCCTCTCCGGGCGGGTGCGCCTGCGGGTGGACCTGGAGCCCCGGGGCGGCGCCTCGGCGGAAGCCCTCTTCAGCGGCCTGGCGCTGCGCCCCTCGCGCAGGCCGGACCTGCGCCTGCACCTGCGCTGCAACCGCCCGCTGACCGGCCCACGCGGCACGTACGACCTCGAAGCGGGCGAACGTCTCGACCTCGTGCTGTCCTGGGGCCGCTTCCACCGCCACCACCGCTTCCAGGCCGACGCGATCCTCGCCGACACCGCCGAGGCGTGGCGGCGCTGGATGGGGCACTTCGACTACGCCGGCCCCGAGGAGGCGCTGGTGCGGCGCTCCGCCGTCACCCTGAAGCTGTGCGACGACTGGAGCAACGGCGCCCTGGTCGCCGCCCCCACCTCCGCCCTGCCGGCGCCGATCGGCGGCGTCCGCAACTGGGACTACCGCTACGCGTGGATCCGTGACGCCGCCTACGCCGTGTTCGCCCTGCGGCGCATCGGTTACACCGGTGAGGCCGACGCCTTCCTGGGCTGGGTCCTCGACGCCGTCGAGCACAGCCGCGTCCCGCGCATCATGTACAACCTCGACGGCGGCCCCGTGCCCGAGGAGACCAAGGACGCCGAACTGGAGGGCTATCGCCGCTCCGCCCCGGTGCGGTGGGGCAACGGCGCGGCCGATCAGCGCCAGCACGATCTCTACGGCGAGATCCTCGACTGCGCCGACCAGTGGCTGCGCACCGACCAGTGGCTGCGTACGGACCAGCCGGTGCCGACCGCGCTGTGGGCGGGCCTGGTGCGGCTCGCCGACACCGCGCAGGAGGCGTGGCGGCAGCCGGACCAGGGGATCTGGGAAGTGCGCAGCCCCGGCCGGGTGTTCACCTACTCGGCCGGAATGTGCCAGGTCGCCCTGGACCGCGCCGCGTCCATCGCCGAACGGCTCGGCCTGCCCGGGCCCGTGACCGGCTGGCGTGCCTCGGCCGACGAGCTGCGCCGGCTCATCCTGGAGCAGTCCTGGGACGACGGCGCGCAGACACTGAGCGCGCACCTGGACGGTGGCGGAACGCTGGACGCGAGTCTGCTCGCGCTGCCGCTGCGGCGGGTCGTACCGGCCGGCCACCCGCGGATGGTCGCGACGACCAAGGCCGTCGCGGAGCGCCTGTCGGCCGGTGACGGGCTGCTCTACCGCTACCTGCACGACGACTCGCCGGACGGTCTGCCCGGCGAGGAGGGCGCCTTCGTGCTGTGCGGCTTCTGGCTGGCCGACAACCTGACCGCCCAGGGCCGCCTCGACGAGGCCGAGGCGGTGTACGCCTCGCTGTGCGGCCGCGCGAGCACGCTCGGGCTGCTGCCGGAGCAGATCCACCCGACCACTGGAGAGTTCATGGGCAACTTCCCGCAGGCGTTCAGCCATATCGGGGTCATCGCCAGCGGCGTGAACCTCGCCCGGGCCACCCGAGCCAGGGGAGGTACGCGGACATGATCAGGCGACTGGCCGTATTCGGCGCCACGGGCGACCTCACCGCCCGCTACCTGCTGCCCGCGCTGGCCGCGCTGCGCGCCGCGGGGCACCTGCGCGACGACTTCGCGCTGACCGGCGCGAGCCAGGAGGACTGGGACACCGATCGCTTCCGCACGTGGTGCGCGGAACAGCTGGACCGGCACGGCGCCACCTGCCCCGCGGACGCGCGCGCGGCGGTCGCCGCCTCGGCGTCCTACCGCAAGGCCGACGTCACCGACGCCGCCGACCTCGCCGCGGTGGTCGCCGGCGCGGACCCGGTCGCGGTCTACCTCGCCCTTCCCCCCGCCCTCTTCCCTCGCGCGGTGACCGCGCTGCACGAGGCGGGCCTGCCGCCGGGCAGCCGTATCGTCCTGGAAAAGCCCTTCGGCGAGGACCTGGACGGCGCGCGGGAACTCAACGGGCTGCTCGCCGCGCTCCTGCCGGAGGAGTCGGTCTTCCGGGTCGACCACTTCCTCGCCATGACGACCGTCCAGAACGTCCTGGGGAGCCGACTGGCCAACCGGGTGCTCGAACCGCTCTGGAACAGCACCCACATCGAGGAAGTCGAGATCGTCTGGGACGAGACCCTCGCCCTGGAGGGCCGGGCCGGGTACTACGACGGCACCGGCGCGCTGAAGGACATGGTGCAGAACCACCTGCTGCAACTGCTGTGCCTGGTGGCCATGGAACCGCCGATCACGCTGGGCGAGCGGGACCTGCGCAACCGAAAGGTCGACGTGCTGCGGTCGGTCCGGCCGCTGACCGAGCAGGACGCCGTGCGCAGGACCCGCCGCGCTCGCTATCTGGCCGGCAGGATCGCCGGCCACGCCGTCCCCGCCTACACCGACGAGGAGGGCGTACGGGCCGAGCGGCAGACGGAGACGTTCGCCGAGGTCGAGCTGGAACTGGACAGCTGGCGCTGGTCAGGCACGACGTTCCGGCTGCGCAGCGGCAAGGCGCTCGGACGGGACCGCAAGGAGGTCGCGGTGCGCTTCCGGGCCGTGCCCCACCTCCCCTTCGGCGACGGCGGCGGAACCCGGCCCAATGTCCTGCGCTTCGGGCTGGAGCCGGAGGGGATGACCCTCGACATGACGGCCACCGGGTCGAACGCCCAGGCCCTCGCCCCGGTCTCGCTGACCGCGCCGATGCAACCGCCCGACCTGCCCGCCTACGGCAGGCTGCTGCTGGACGTCCTGACGGGTGATCCGTCGCTGTCCATCCGCGGCGACGAGGCCGAGGAGGCCTGGCGGGTGCTGACCCCGGTCCTGAGCGCGTGGCGGAAGAACCTCGTCCCCCTGGAGGAGTACGCGGCCGGCTCCGAGGGGCCGCGGCGCAGGTCAGGCGCTCCCGGGGACGCCGCATGACGGCGGGCCGTACGCGGGAGCGCGTGGCGGGCGGACGTCGGCCGCACGACGCGAGACGCCCGGCACCGGGGCGGTCGTCGCGTGCTCGCCGCCGTGTGTGGCGGGGAGGTCACCGCTGAGGCCGGCTTCGTAGCCGGTGCTGCCCGACGGCGCTTGGGGGCGGGAGGCGCCCCTGACGAGCCCGCCAGGCTCCGGCGGGAGGTGCTGGGGCGGCTGGCCGACGAGGACACGGTCGGGTTCGGCATCCATTTCGCCGACGTTCCCTTCGGCCGCGTCCAGCGCGTGGGCGACTCCTTCGCCTGGTCGGCCGTGGCCTGATGTCCTGCCGGCGGGGACCGCAGTGACGTGCGTGGCCGGGCGGTGATCAGGCAACAGGCGAGGCCGGGAAGGCTTGGCACGCCTCGTCCGGGGCGCCTCCCGCTCGGCGTGTGACGGACGCGCGGCGCGTTCGTGAGCGCGCCGCTTGTTCACGGCTGGGCGTCGGGTGGTGGTGGACGCAGGGCGGAGAAGGCCGCGCCCGCGAGGAGGTGCAGGCCCGTGCCCGCGAGGAGCGCCGCCGTCAGGGAGTGGGCCGCCAGGGTGCCCGCGAGGGCCGCGCCGAGGGCGTAGGCCGTGATCTTGAGGCTCGCGCCCGTCGTGAAGACCTGGCCGCGCAGCCCTGGCGGCGCGTCGCGGTGGCGGATCGCGAGGAGCGCGGTGAGCTGCGGGCCCTCGCCGATGCCGGTGAGCAGGACGGCGGCGACGAGCGCCCAGGGTGCGGGGACCGTGGCGAGCAGTGACGCGGTGGCGAGGACCAGGACGCTCGCGCCGAGAAGCGCGTCCGGGCGCAGCGCGGTGGGCCGGCGGGCGAGGACGGCGCCCGCCGCGAGCGCGGAGGCGGCGCTCAGGGCGAGGAGCGCTGTGCCGTGCGCCGCACCGCCCAGGAGTCGCGCCCCGAGCAGGGGCGCGCAACTGACGAAGACCCCTTGGCCTCCGCTGGAGACCGTGCTGACGAGGGTGGCGCGGGCGAGCGGGCGGGTGGTGCGCAGAGCGCGGGCGCCCGCGCCGAGGGCGGCGAGCAAACGGGGCGGCCGGGCCCTCCGGCGGCGCGGCGGGAGGCGGAGAGCGGCCGGGGCCGCGAGGAGGACGAGGGCCAGGGCCGTCGCGACGGCGACAGGCGCGCCCGCGAGGCTCGCGCACAGGCCCGCGAGAGCGGGGCCGAGGAGCGTCGCGACCGTGAAGCCGACGCCGTCGAGAGCGGCGGCGCGCGGAAGAGCCGCAGGCGGGACGAGGGCGGAAACCTGGGAGGTCCAGCCGCCGGAGAGAGCGGGACCGAGGAGCCCGGTGAGGAAAGCGAGCGCGAGGAGGAGGACGTACGGGGCCCGGCCGAGCCCGAGGAGCAGGAGGGCGAGCCCGGCCGCGTACCCGGTCAGCGCCGCCGCGAGCAGGTGGCCGGGGCGCCGCGCGCGGTCGAGGAGTACCCCGAGGACGGGGCCGCCGAGCGCCGCGCTCACGAGGAGCGCCGCGAAGAGGCCGCCGGCGCGGGCGGGGCCGCCGGTGACGCCCAGTGCCAGCAACAGCAGCGCGGGCCCCGCCATCTCGTCGCCCGTCCGGGCGAGAGCGGCGGCGAGGAGATGACGGGCGAGCGGGGACGGGCGGCGCGGCATGGCGGGGAGCGTAGAGAGGTAACGAAAAGGTGCACCAGTAGCGTTACTTTCCGACGGCACTGGAGAGGAGCACGGCGTGGAGCGGGCGGAGAGGGTGCGCCGGGTGCGGGCGGCCGGCCTGGAGCGGGCGGAGTGGCTGGGGAGGTTCGCGGACGACCGGGTCGCGGCGCGGACGGTGGCGCTGGTCAACGCGCTGCACGGGGACGGGGCGCGTCCCGCCGAGGTCGCCGCCGTCCTCCTGGAGTACGGGGAGCGGCCCCCGGTGCGGCTCACGGACGACGACGTGGCGGCGCTGCGGGTGGCGGCGGACGAGGTGCGGGAGGTCCTGATCGCGCCGGACACGGAGGCGGCCGTGGCGCGGCTCAACGCGCTGCTGGCGCGGTGCGCCGGTCCGCTCCGGCTCACGTCGCACGAGGGCACGGCGCCGTGGCACCCGCACCTCGACTCCAGCGATGACGCGCCCTGGGACGAGTGGTTCCGCGCCACCTCGGCGCTCGCGCTCCTGTCCGTCGTGTGGGAGCGGCAGGGCCCACCGGGCGCCGTCTGCGCGGCGCGCGGCTGTTCGCGCGTCCTGCTCCCGTACGGCGCGGGGCCGCAGCGCCGCTACTGCTCGCGGCGGTGCGCGACGCGGGAACGCGTGGCGGCGCACCGGGCCCGGACCGCGCCGGACATCTCACCCTCAGCTTGAGGGTTCGCGTTCACCCGTCCGGTCCCCCGCCGGTCCGTCCGCCAGTCCCTCCGCCGCCACGCGGTCGAGCGCTGCCGTCAGGCGGTCGAGGTGCGCGCGCAGGTCCTCGACCTCGTCGAGGCCGAGCCCCGTGGCCGCGGCGATGGTGCGCGGGACGCGCAGGGCGCGGGTGCGCAGGGCCGCACCCTCCGACGTGAGGCGGACGGTGACGGAGCGCTCGTCGCTCGCGAGGCGTTCGCGCCGCAGGAGTCCCGCCGCCTCCAGGCGCTTGAGCAGGGGCGAGAGGGTCCCCGTGTCGAGGCGCAGCAGCGCGCCGATGCGCTTGACGGGCAGTTCGCCGTGCTCCCACAGCACGAGCATCACGAGGTACTGCGGGTAGGTGAGCCCGAGATCCTTGAGTGCCAGCCGGTACACGCTGCCGAAGGCACGCGAGGCCGCGTTGAGGGAGAAGCAGATGTGGCGGTCGAGGCGCAGGAACTCCTCCTCGGGCACTGTCGTGTCTGTCATGGCTCCAGCGTAGCGCCACACCCCGGTTTAAGTTGTGCACAACTTAATTGTGTGCTCTACTTCTGGCACGGCAACAAGCTCACGACAGCGAAGAGGGATGGACTCCATGGACGCGATCTACACGGCGGTGGCCACGGCGAACGGGCGCGAGGGCCGCGCGGTCAGCTCGGACGGCCAGCTCGACCTCGGTCTCGCGATGCCGCCCGCCCTGGGCGGCGACGGCAAGGGCACCAACCCCGAGCAGCTCTTCGCCGCCGGTTACGCGGCCTGCTTCGCGAGCGCCCTCGGCCTGGTCTCGAAGCAGGCGGGCGCCGACACGAGCGACGCCTCCGTCACCGCCGAGGTCGGCATCGGCAAGGACGGCGCGAGCTTCGGCCTCAAGGTGACCCTGCGCGTCGAGCTTCCCGACACGATCGACGCCGAGACGGGCCAGAAGCTCGTCGAGCAGGCCCACCAGGTGTGCCCGTACTCCAAGGCCACGCGCGGCAACATCGACGTGGACCTCGTCGTCGAGTGACCCGCCGTGCGGGGCGCGTCCGCCCCGCACGGACCACGACCCGGGCCCGGAGCGCATCCCAGCGCTCCGGGCCCGAGCGGTGTACGGCGCCGCGGGTGGGCCTCGCGCGCGGCCCGTACCCCCTGGTGGGAACCTTGGTCCGTCACTGCCCCCGGCCACTCCCCCTGGCCCGCGCCCTTCGTGGAGCTTTCGCTGAGCACCGTGCCCGCCGAGATCCTGTCCGTCGCCGTCCTGCTCGGCGTGCTCTTCTTCGCCGTCGCGCGCCCGCGCGGGCTGCCCGAGGCGGCGGCGGCCGTGCCCGGGGCCGCGCTGCTCGTCGCGGTCGGCGCGGTGTCGTGGCACGCGGCCTGGGAGCAGGTGCGCACCCTGCTCCCCGTCGTCGGCTTCCTCGCCCTGATCCTGATGCTCGCCCAGCTCTGCGCCGCCGACGGTCTCTTCCAGGTGGCCGGGGCCTGGGTGGCGCGCTGGTGCGGGGGCAGCGCGACCCGGATGCTCGGCGGTGTCTTCGCGGTCGCGGCGGTCGTGACGGCGGCCCTGAGCCTGGACGCGACGGTCGTCCTGCTCACGCCGGTGGTCTTCGCGACCGCGGCGCACGCCGGGGCCCGGCCGCGCCCGCAGGTCTACGCGACCGCGCACCTCGCCAACGCCGCCTCGCTCCTGCTGCCCGTCTCCAACCTCACCAACCTCCTCGCCTTCTCGGCGAGCGGCCTGAGCTTCCTCGGCTTCGCCGGGCTCATGGCGGTGCCCTGGCTCGTCGCCATCCTGCTGGAGTACGGGGTCTTCCGGGCGTACTTCCGCAAGGACCTCGCCGCCGGGGTCACCGCCGGAGAGCGGCCGGCCACCCCGCGCGCGCCCCGCTTCACGTTCGTCGTGGTCGGGCTCACGCTCGCCGGTTTCTTCCTCACCTCGCTCGCGGGGCTCGAACCGGCCTGGGCCGCCCTCGGCGGGGTCGTCGTGCTCGGGGGACGCGCCCTCGTCCGGGGGCGTACGACGCCGCGCCGCCTCGTCGCCTCCGCCGCCCCGCTCTTCTGCCTCTTCGTCCTCGCCCTCGGCGTCGTCGTGCAGGCGGTCGTGAGCAACGGGCTGGAGCACGGGCTCGGACACCTCGTCCCCGCCGGGGACTCCTTCGTCGCGCTGCTCGCCGTCGCCGGGCTCGCCGCACTCCTCGCCAACGTCATCAACAACCTCCCCGCCGTGCTCGCGCTCCTGCCGATCGTGGCCCCGGGCGGCGCGGGGCCCGTGCTGGCCGCGCTCATCGGCGTCAACCTCGGGCCGAACCTGACCTACGCGGGCTCGCTCGCCACGCTGTTGTGGCGCCGCGTCCTGCACGACCACGGGGAACGCGCCTCGCTCGGCGCCTTCACGCGGCTCGGCCTCCTCACCGTGCCGCTCACGCTCGCCGGGGCGACGGCCGCGCTCTGGGCGGGGCTGCGGCTGGGGCTCGGCTGAGCGGAGCGGCGGCCAGCCCTCACCTCGCGACACACCTCATATAAAAGCGGATAAACGCGATCAAATGACCGTGGGCGCTTAGTCTGCCGCCGTGAACAGGCAGCACACGAGGACGTACACGAGACGGATCCGGCTCGGCCTCCCGGCCGCGACACTCGGCCTCGCCGCGGCGGCCGTCGCGACCGCCTGGTCCCCGGCGCAGGCGGCGGAGACCACCCCGCCCGTGCCCGGGGCCGGGCAACGGGCGCACGCGCGACTCGCCGGACTCACGCTCGCACCCGTCGCCCCGCTCGGCATCGGCCCCTTCGACGGCACGTACGGGATCGCGGACGCGCCCCGCGCGGGCGCTCCCGACAACGGCGACTTCACCGACCCGGACGGGGTGCTCCGGTACCTGACCGTGACGGGCCGGAAGGTCGCCCGCGCCGCCGACGCCGGCGCGCGAGCGCAGGTCCCGGGCGTGAGCCTGAGGCTCGGCGGGACCGAGTGGGCCGCGGTCCGGCCGGAGGCGGGCCCGCTCGACACCTACGCCGAGTGCACCCCACCGCCCCAAGGCCCGTCCGCCCGCGCCTACGCGCGGGCCGGGGCGTGGGAGGCCGAGGTCCTCGGTCATCCCGTCCCGCGCGGCACCACGACCCTCCAGGTGACGGGCGCCGAGCTGAAGCATCCTTCGACGATCGGGACCGGCACGCTCACGGTGACCTACGAGGAGTACCGGCAACCGCTGGACGGGGGCCCCGAGCGCGCGCACGCGGCGCGCGCGGGGGTCCGGATGCGGGTGACGGGCACGCTCAGGAGCGTGCGGGGCGACATCGCCTATCAGGGCCAGATCCTGGACCTGAGGCTCGGCGAGGTGACGGCCGACTGCGCGCCGACGACCTCACCCGCGCCGGTCCCGGCTCCGGCCGGGGGCTCCCCGACACACGCGCTCACCGGCCCGGCTTCGCCCACGCCGGTGTCCTCCCCGACGCCCACGCACGCCCCGAGCCGGTCCGCAGTCCCGCCCGCGCCGGGTGCGCCCGCCGCCATGGGCGGAACCGCGACCGGCGCCCTGCCGGGCGGCCCCGGCTTGCTCGTGGGGACCGGCACCCCTCTCGCGATGTGGCTGATCGGCCTCTCGGCGACTCTGGTCGTCGGGGGCACGGGCCTCGTCCTGCGCGCCCGCAGGGACATCCGCTCCTGAGGGTCCCGGACGCGCCGGAGCCCCCGTCCCAGCGCGGTACGGGGGCTCCGTGGCACGGCCGCCCGGAGTGCGGCGGCGGCCTCAGCCCTGGCGGGCCTTCTGGCGGGGGTCCTTGCGGTTGAGGACGTAGACGCGGCCGCGCCGGCGGACCACCTGGGAACCGGGACGGCTCTTGAGGGCGCGGAGCGAGTTGCGTACCTTCACGGCGCCACCTTTCGCTGCGGGGCGGGGCTATGGGACACCCAGCCGACGATGTGCATGACAACCACGCGCGCGGGCGGCGCATTCCCGCCCGCCGGTCCCCACCGCGCCGCCTCCCCCGTCCCGCCTATCCCTGCCCCCAGAACACCTCACGCCCGCGCTCGTCCCGCGCCCTTCCGGCGCCGTCCCGCCACCACGTCCGCGACCGCGACGAGCAGCGCGGCGACGACGAAGCCGACCGAGACGATGAGGCCGTGGTCGTAGGCGTTCGACCAGCCGTCGTCCGCGAGGCGGCCGAAGAAGACGGAGCCCACGGCGGCGATGCCGATCGCCGAGCCGACGCGCTGCCCCGTCTGGAGGGCGCCGCCCGCGCTGCCCGCCCTGCGCACCGGTACCTCCGAAAGGGTGAGGGTCTGGTTCGGCGAGATGACGAGACCGCTGCCGAGACCGGCGAAGAGCAGTGGGGCGATGAGGGCCCAGCCGATGCCCTTGCCGGTCACCTGGTGCACCACGAAGGCCGTGCACGCGAGGCCGATCGCGACCATGAGCAGCCCCGCGACGACGAGCGGGCGCCCGAGCCGGTCGACGAACCGGCCGCCGATCCCCGCCGAGAGTCCCGAACCGAGCGCGAAGGGCGTGAGCGTGAGCCCCGCCTGGAGCGCCGTGTAGTGCAGTCCGCTCTGGAGGTAGAGCGTGCTCACGAAGAAGATCGATGTGAATCCCGCGAAGTAGAGCAGGCCCAGCGAGGAACCGAGCGCGTACGAGCGCACCCGGTAGAGCGCGAGGTCGAGCAGCGGCTCGGCGCCCGAGCGCGTGCAGCGCCGCTCCCACCACGCGAAGGCGGCGAGCAGCACGGCGGAGACCACGAGCAGCAGGTACTTCTCGTCGCCGGGCCACTGCCGGGACTGCACGAAGGGCAGCAGCAGCGCGACCACACCCGCGCCGAGCAGCAGCACCCCCACGGGATCGAGTGCGCGCAGCCGCACCCCGCGCGCGCCCGGTGTGTCGGGGAGGAGCCGGTGGGCGAGGACGAGGCAGAGCGCGCCGATCGGCAGGTTCACGTAGAAGACCCAGCGCCAGCCCTCGTCGGGGCCCGCCGCCTGGATGAGGAGGCCGCCGAGCAGCGGTCCGACCGCCGTCGAGATGCCGACGACCGAGCCGAAGGCGCCGAACGCCTTGCCGCGCTCCCTGCCCCGGAACATCTGCTGGATGAGCGCGGAGATCTGCGGCGCGACGAGCCCGCCGGCGACGCCCTGGACGAGCCGCGAGATCACGAGCCACAGGCTCGACTGCGCGGCCCCGCAGGACGCGGAGGCGAGCGTGAACAGGACGAGCCCGGTCATGAACACGCGCCGCCTGCCGCGCGCGTCGCCGAGCCGGCCCGAGGGGACGAGGAAGAGGCCGAAGGAGAGCGCGTAGCCGGACAGGACCCACTGCAGGTCCGACTCGGGGGTGTGGAGACCCGTGCGGATCGAGGGGAGCGCCACGTTCACGATCGACACGTCGAGGAGCGTCATGAACCCGGCGACCAGACAGACGGCGAGGGCCTTCCACCGGTTGGGGTCCGGTGTGTACTCCTCCTCCTGGGCCGGGGAAGCCGGTTCCTGCTGGGCCACGTGAACTCCTCTGTGCGTCGGACGGGCGGGCTCCGTGCCGCGGATGACCGCAGGTCGCGCGGCGGCCTGGCTGCGCGTACCCCGATTCTGTGCCGGTGCGCGCTCCCCCGCACCGCCGGTGGGCGCGGTCCTCGCCCGGTTCGGGGCGGGCACGTGGTCTGCTGACGGAGCGCGGGCGGAGGGAAGTCCCGCGCGGCGGGTGGCAGGGCACGCCACCTCGGGAACCAGGGAACGGAGTCCCACGTGAAGGAGCCGGGGAGCGGGAGCACCCGTGCCGTCGGTCCGCGCACGGCGGGCGTCCCGCTGTGGCCGCTGCTCGCGCTGAGCCTCGCCTCGGGCGCCGTCGACGCGCTCGCCGTGGTGGCGCTGGGCGGCGCCTTCGCGGGGGTCATGACGGGCAACCTCGTCTTCCTCGGGGTGGCCCTCGGCGGCGCGGGGCTGCCGGAAGGCGTCGTCGCCCCGGCGGCGGCCGTCGGCGGGTACGTGCTCGGGACGGTGTGCGCGGCGCCCGCGCTGCGGGCGCGGTGGGGCGGACCGCTGCGGGTGCTCGCGGCCGAGGCGGTGGTGCTCGCGGCCGTCGCCGCGGTGTGGGCGGCGGGGTGGCCGACGGGGAGCGAGGCGTACGTGCTGCTCGCGGCGCTCGCGGCGGCGATGGGCGCGCAGGCGTCCGCCGTCCTCGCGCTCGGCCCCTCGGGCGCGCCGACGACGTTCTTCACGAGCACCCTCACGACGCTCCTGCTCGATCTGGCGCGCGGAGGGGGGCTCCGGCGGGCCGCCGGACCGGCGGCACGGCTGTGCGCCCTCGTCCTCGGCGCGGCGCTCACCGCGCTCCTGCTCCGCACGGCGCGGGCATGGGCAGCGGTCCTCCCCGCGGCCATCCTCGTCGTGACGATGGCGGCGCTCGGGCTCGTACGGGCTCTGCGGCCCGGGGCCGTAGGGGCCTTGCGGCCCGGACGCGGACAGGCACCGTCCGAGGACTGACCGGCACCACGGCCGACCGGCGCCTCGTGCCCGTTTTGCGCCCGTGTGCGGGTGGCCCCAGCCTGGAGGCATGACCCCACGCACCCCCGGCGACACCACGGACACGCATCCCGTACCCGCGCACACGTCGGGCCCGGACGGCACCATCGTCCGCTACGGCGACGACGGTGCGGGGCGGGTCCTGAGCGTGTACCTCGATCCGCGCTGCCCGTACTGCAAGCGCATGGAGAACGGGCTCGGCATGGTCATCCAGGAGGCGGCCGACGCGGGGCGCTTCCGCGTCGAGTACCACTTCGCGACCTTCATCGACGACGGCGCGGGCGGCAGCGGCTCGCTGCACGCGCTCGCGGCCCTCGGCGCGGCGCTCGACGAGGGTCCAGGACCGTTCGTGCTCTTCCTGCGGCTGCTCTTCGCCGAGCAGCCGCCCGAGGAGGACGATCGCTTCGCGGACGACGACCTGCTCGTCCGGCTCGCGGCCGAGGTGCCCGGGCTCGGCGAGGACGGCTTCGCGGACAAGGTACGGGCGGGGACGTACCGGCCCTGGGCACGGTCCGTGGCCCAGGCTTTCGTGGACAGCTCGGTGCACGCGACACCCACCGTGCTCCTCGACGGCGAGCCGGTCGCGGTGCTCGGGCCCGGCGGCTACCCGGTCACGCCGGAGTCGTTCCTCGCGCAGGTGTCGTGAGCCGCACGGCGCGGGTGTCCCGCGCCGTGCGGCGGAATGCGGGTGTTCCACCGCCGTACGGCGGGTACGTGGTCCCGCACGGCCGGACGTCCTCCCGCCGAGTGGCCGGGTGGCGTGGGGCCGACGAAGATTGACGGACAGGACGCGCGGCCGCACACGCCGCGCCGACACCGAGGAGGCCGCAGATGGCAGGCGAGAAGAACCCGGAGGAGCTGCCCCACGTCGTCACTCCCGACGACGAACTGCACACGGGTGCGGACCAGGAGGTGACGCCCGAGGATCTCGTCCAGGCCACCGGTCGCGACGTGACTCCCGAGAACCTGGAATGGGCGCGCAAGAAGCTCGCCGAGGAGGGCCGCGAGGCCATCGAGCGGCTGCTGCCCTGAGCGGCGCAGGGCACGGACGGAGGGTGGTTCCCGCTGGCGGGAGCCGCCTCTTCGTCGCATCCCGGTGCGGTCAGCCGCCCGGCGTCGGCCACGACTGGGCCGCCGCCCAGTCCGCGTAGGAGGTCCAGGGGATCCCGGGGAACGCGGCGCGCAGCGCGGGGATGTCGACCTGGTAGCCCACCTCGGCGAGGTACGCGTACATCGCCCCCATGTCGGCGCTCGCGCTCGCCACCGCCTCCAGCGGGATCTGCCGGTAGTCGACCTGCCCGCCCGCCGCCCGGCCGATGTCGCGGGCCATCTCGGCGGGGGTCGGGTCGTCGCCCGCGACCTCGATGCGCTGCCCGCGCCAGCGCACCGGGTCGTCGAGCACGGAGGCGACGAGCCGGCCGAGGTCGGCGCGGGCGACCTGCTGGAGGCGCCTGTCCGGCGGCAGCGCCATCGTGATCTCGCCGTCCGCGACCTCCTGGAGTTCGCCGAAGACGTTGTCGTAGAAGTACGTGGGCGCGACGACCGTCGCGGGGAGTCCCGAGGCGGCGAGGATCTTCTCGGTGTGCGCCTTGGTCTCGAAGTGCGGGATGCCGGTCCCCCGGTCTGCGCTCGCGACCGAGGCCATGACGAGGAAGGGCAGCGCGGAGCGGGCGGCGGCGTCGATGATCGCGACGCCCTGCGCCTTCTCGGCGTCGAGGCCCGCCTCGAAGGGGGTCGTGACGGCGAAGGCGGCGGCCGCGCCCTGGAAGGCGGCGGCGAGCGCGTCGGTGTCCTCCAGGTCGGCGCCGACCACCTCGACACCGGAGGCCGCGAGCGCACGCGCCCTGGTGTGCCCCGGATCGCGCACGACGGCCCGCACGGGCCGCCCCGCCTCGCGCAGTGCCGTGACGACGGCACCGCCCTGTCCTCCGGTCGCCCCGAGTACGGCGATCTTCATCGCACACCCTTCCTGCCGCTCCACACCACCGGAAATCCCCGCCGACGCGTGCCCCGTCCCGCCCGAGCCCGCACGCACCCCCACCCTCGTCCCCCGGGGGCCGCCGGGCCAGGGGAGCGTGCCGAACGGGCGAGCGGGCGGCCGGGCGAGCCCCTCCCCCGCCCAGGGCTCCCACCCGACCGGGCGCGACCAGGCCGGTGAGGCCCCGCTGCCGGTCTCCCGGCCCGGGGCGCCCGCCCACCCACGCTGTCGCGCCCGACGTGGGCGTCCCGGCGAGGGAACCGGGACCACCCGGCTTTCCCCCGCCGCCGTGATCCGCCGCCTCCCCGGATGCCCACCGCTCGCGTCCCGTCCCCCGGCACGGCAAGCTGTCGGACACCGGCCGCGGTGGGCGGAGCGGGTGAGGGGAGAGCGATGAGCGAGAAGAGGGCCGCGGCCGAGGTGAGCGATCACCCCGAGGCGGACCGGTACGAGGCGACGATCGACGGCGAGGTCGCGGGGTTCGCCCAGTACATCCGCACGAAGGACCTCATCGCCTTCGTGCACACCGTCGTCGAGCCCGCCTTCGAGGGCCGGGGCGTGGGCAGCGCGCTCGTGAGGACGTCGCTCGACGAGGCGCGCGCCGCAGGGGTCTCGGTGCTCGCGGTGTGCCCCTTCTACTCCGGCTGGATCGCCCGGCACCCCGAGTACCAGGACCTGCTCTACGCGGAGCGGAGCAAGGTCACCGACTGAGCCACGGGCGAGGGGCCCCGAAGCGACGAGGCCGAGGAGCTGAGCGATGCCGGACGTTCGACAGACGGCGGAAAGCGCCGAGGTGGTCGGACGCCGCCCGAGCGGGGCGCTCCCGTGCCAGCGGCCGGGCCACCCGGAGCGGGCGCGCGTGCCGAGACGCCTCGCGCCGCCCGAGGACGGGGTGCTCCCCCCGCGCGGTGACCTCGCCGTCGCGACGCCGCGGGGGGAGCGGCGCGAGACGCGCTCCCCGTGGGGCGCCCGCGGCCACTCGGCGCACCGCCCCTTGCGCGACCGGGCGGGGAGCCGCCGCGCGGCGCACGGCTGAGGGCCGACCGGCCCCGAGGAGAGGGGCCGGTCGGCCCGCGTGCCGGGGCGGGTGGGGGGGAACGGGGAGGGAGCGGGTGCGGTGCCGTCGGCCGCCCCGGCGACCAGCGGCCACGCGCCGAGGCCGTGACCGACAGGTGTCACCAACCGCCGTGCTGAGAGGCTTGCGATGCAGGAATTCACGTACGAGACACCGGCCCCCGTGGCACCCGAGCTTTCGGACACGGAGCTGGAGGCGCTGCTGGCGCACTGGCGGGCCGCCAACTACCTGGCCGTCGGGCAGGTCTACCTCATGGACAACCCGCTGCTGCGGGAGCCGCTGCGCCCGGAGCAGATCAAGCCCCGCCTCCTCGGCCACTGGGGCACGGTCCCCGGGCTCAACCTCGTGTACACGCACCTCAACCGGCTGATCCGGCTGCGCCGGCAGCAGGCGGTGTGCATCTGGGGGCCGGGGCACGGTGGTCCCGGCGTCCTCGCGAACAGCTGGCTGGAGGGCTCGTACTCGGACATCTATCCGGACGTCAGCCGCGACGAGCCGGGCATGAAGCGCCTGTTCAAGCAGTTCTCGTTCCCCGGCGGGGTGCCGAGCCACGTCTCCCCGGAGCTGCCGGGCTCGATCCACGAGGGCGGGGAGCTGGGGTACTCGCTGCTGCACGCGTACGGCGCCGCCTTCGACAACCCGGACCTGCTCGTCGCCTGCGTCATCGGTGACGGCGAGTCGGAGACCGGCCCGCTCGCGGGCTCCTGGCACTCCAACAAGTTCCTCGACCCGGTGCACGACGGCGCGGTCCTGCCGATCCTGCACCTCAACGGCTACAAGATCGCCAACCCGACCATCCTCGCGCGCCTGCCCGAGACGGAACTGCACGACCTCCTGCGCGGGTACGGGTACCGGCCGATCGAGGTCGTGGGCGACGACCCGGCGCACGTGCACCGGCAGATGGCCGGGGCGCTCGCGCAGGCGGTCGGCAGGATCGACGAGATCCAGGCCGAGGCGCGCAGGGGCCGTTCCACGGACCGGGCGCACTGGCCGATGATCGTCCTGCGCACGCCGAAGGGCTGGACGGGCCCGGAGATGGTCGGCGGGCTGCCGGTCGAGGGCACGTGGCGCGCGCACCAGGTGCCGCTCGCCGAGGTGCGCACGGACCCGGAGCACCTGCGCCAGCTGGAGGAGTGGATGCGCTCCTACCGGCCCGAGGAGCTGTTCGACGAGCGGGGCCGGCCGCGCGCGCGGGTCCTGGAGTGCGTGCCGGACGGCGATCTGCGGCTCGGCTCCAGTCCGCACGCGAACGGCGGACGGCTCACGCGTTCCCTGCCCGCTCCCCCGCTGGAGGACTTCGCCGTCACGGTCGAACGGCCGGGTGCGAGCACGCACGAGCCGACCCGGGTGCTCGGCCAGTACCTCGCGCGGATCATGGACCTCACGGCGGACCGGCGGGACTTCCGCCTCATGGGGCCGGACGAGACGGCGTCGAACCGGCTGGGCGCCGTGTACGACGTGACGGCGAAGACGTGGCAGGAGGAGATCCTGCCGGTCGACGAGCACCTGACGCGCGACGGGCGGGTCATGGAGGTGCTCTCGGAGCACATGTGCCAGGGCTGGCTGGAGGGGTACACCCTGACCGGCAGGCACGGCATGTTCTCCACGTACGAGGCGTTCGCGCACATCATCGACTCGATGGCCAATCAGCACATCAAGTGGCTGGGCACCGCGCGGAAGCTGCCCTGGCGGGCGCCGGTGCCGTCCCTCAACTACCTGCTCTCCTCCCACGTGTGGCGGCAGGACCACAACGGCTTCTCGCACCAGGACCCGGGCTTCATCGACCACGTGCTCAACAAGAGCCCCGAGGTCGTACGGGTCTATCTGCCGCCGGACGCCAACACCGCCCTGTCCACGGCCGAGCACGTGCTCCAGAGCCGCGAGTACGTCAACGTCGTGATGGCAGGGAAGCAGCCCTCCTTCGACTGGCTGACGCTCGACGAGGCGCGGGGGCACTGCGCGCGCGGCGCCGGGATCTGGGAGTGGGCGGGCACCGAGGAGGGGCGCCTGCCCGATGTCGTGCTCGCCTGCGCCGGGGACACCCCGACGCTGGAGATCCTGGCCGCCGCGCAGATCCTGCGGCAGCGGCTCCCGGAGCTGGCGGTCAGGGTCGTGAACGTCGTGGACCTCGCCCGGCTCCTCCCGGCGAGCGAGCACCCGCACGGTATGCCCGACGCCGACTTCGACGGCCTCTTCACGAAGGACAAGCCGGTCATCTTCGCGTACCACGGCTACCCGTGGCTGATCCACCGGCTCGCCTACCGCCGTGCCGTCCACCCTCACCTGCACGTGCGCGGATACAAGGAGCGCGGGACCACGACGACGCCGTTCGACATGGTCGTCCTCAACGACCTCGACCGCTACCGGCTCGTGATGGACGTCATCGACCGCGTGCCGGGGCTGGCGCAGCGGCAGGCGGCGCTGCGCCAGGAGGTGGCGGACACGCGCACGCGGCACCGCGCGTGGGTCCGGGAGTACGGTGAGGACCTGCCCGAAGTGGCGCAGTGGCACTGGGAAGGGTGAGTCCGGCGATGGCCGACGGCGCGGACGCGGTGAACGGCCGGGCGACGGCTCCGGCCGGTGCTCCGGCGGCCGGCCGCCGGAGCACGCGATGAGCGCCCCCGCCGCCGTGCCGAGGGCCGGTATCGCGCTGGCCTCGGGGCGCGGGCGCTGGGTGCTCGTGTGCGCGGTGCTCGCCTCGGGGATGTCGATGCTCGACGGGACGGTCGTCAACGTCGCGCTGCCGCGCATCGGGAGCGACCTCGACGTGTCGCTCGCGACGCTCCAGTGGATCGTCAACGCGTACATGCTCACGCTCTCGGCGCTCCTGCTCCTCGGCGGGGCGCTCGGCGACCGGCTCGGCAGGCGGCGCACGCTGGTCGCGGGCGTCGTGTGGTTCGCGCTCGCCTCGGCGCTGTGCGGCTTCGCGTGGGACGGCGGCCTGCTCATCGCGGCGCGGGCCCTCCAAGGGGTGGGCGGGGCCCTTCTGACGCCGGGTTCGCTCGCGCTCGTGCGGGCCTCGTTCCGTGAGGAGGACCAGGCGAAGGCGGTGGGCGCGTGGTCGGGGCTCACCGGGGTCGCGGGCGCGGTGGGGCCCTTCCTCGGCGGGTGGCTCATCGACGGACCGGGCTGGCGGTGGATCTTCTTCCTCAACCTGCCCCTCGGCGCGGTCGTCCTCGCGCTCGCGCTGCGGCACGTGCCTGAGAGCCGCGACCCGGCGGCGACGGGGCGCTTCGACTGGACGGGCGCGGCGCTCGGCGCGCTCTTCCTCGCGGGGATCAGCTACGCGCTCATCACGGCGAAGGGCGCGAGCCCCGGGCGGCTGCTCGTTCCGCTCGGGGTGGGGCTCGCGGCCGGCGTGGCGTTCCTCGCGGTGGAGCGGCGGGCACGGGAGCCGATGCTGCCGCTCGGTCTCTTCTCCTCGCGCCTGTTCAGTGTCACGAACCTCATGACGCTGTGCCTGTACGCGGCGATCGGCGGCGTGCTGTTCCTGCTGCCCGTGCAGTTGCAGAACGGTCTCGGGTACGACGCGTTCGAAGCGGGCGTCGCGAGCCTGCCGATCACGCTGCTCATGCTCGTCCTGTCGGCTCCCTCGGGCGATCTGGCGCGGCGGATCGGGCCTCGGGTGCCCCTGACCGTGGGACCGCTGGTGGCCGCGGGCGGGGCGCTGCTGATGCTGCGGATCGCGCCGGGGGCCTCGTACTTCCCCGACATTCTCCCGGCGGTCGCGGTGATGGGGTTCGGGATGAGCGTCTTCGTGGCGCCGCTCACGGCGACGGTGCTCGCCTCGGTGGAGGCGGAGCGCGCGGGGCTCGCGAGCGGTGTGAACAACACGGCGGCGCGCATCGCTCAGCTCCTCGTGGTCGCCGCGCTCCCGCTCGCCGTCGGCCTCTCGGACGACGCCTACCGCCACGCCCCGCAGGTCGACGCGGCGTTCCACCGCGCGGCCTGGGGCATGGCCGGCCTGCTCGTCCTCGCGGCGGCCCTCGCCCTCTGCTTCGTACGGCGCCCCGGCGCACCGGCCCGCGGCCGGGAGACCGCCGAGCCGCGCTGCCGCACCCACGCGGGCCTCGCCGCTCCCCCGCTGGAGCCAGGCGACGGGGACCGGTGCTGAGGCAGGGCGGCTGACCCGCGCGGGCCGCCCCCACGTCCCTCCGGGCGAGCCGGTGGCGGGCGCGGCGCGCGACCTCGCGGCGGCACGACGAGCGCGGACCGGGGCGCGCGGCCGGGGTACGCCCCTACGGTCTCGGCGCGTCCCCCTCCGCCGCCGGACCCCCGTCGTCGTCCTCCTCCGGGCTCAGCTGCGGATCGAGGTCGTCGCGGACGAGGTCGTGGGCGACGAGCTGGCGGGTGCGGTAGGCGGAGCGGGCGACGAGGTGGGACGCGACGGGAGCGGTGAGGAACTGGAAGAAGACGACGAGGGCGAGGGCGCCGTTGTCGATGCCGTTGCGCAGCCTCAGCGCGACGCCCGCGACGATCAGGAGCAGGCCGAGGGTCTGCGGCTTGGTCGCGGAGTGGCTGCGCGCGAGGACATCAGGCAGCAGGAGCATCCCGAAGACGCCCAGGAGGCACTGGAGGCAGCCGAGGAGGAGGAGCACGGCCCCGGCGAGGTCGGCGGCGCGGGCCCAGGCGCTCATCGGTGGTCTCCCTTGGGGGGTGCGGGCCTCGGGCGGTCGCGGACGGCGATGAAGCGGGCGATGCCGACGGAGCCCGTGAAGCCGAGGAAGGCGAGGACGAGCATCACCGGGATGTAGAAGGGGTCGCGGTCCCAGGCGGCCTTGACGCCGATGCCCGCGGTGATGAGCGCCGCGACGACGTCGAGCGCGACGGCCCGGTCCAGCATCGAGGGGCCGCGCCAGATCCGTACGAGCAGCAGCGCGCCCGCGAGCACGACCATCGCCCCCGCCGCGAGGATCAGGTCCTTCTCCACGGTGTCGAGCACACTCATGTCTCCTCCGTAAGTTGTTGGGTGGCCCGGGAGGGCCGGGTGTGGCTTATGGTTTCTTGCCTTCAGTGGCTTCCGAGGAGTGGCCGCCCGGCTCTCCGGGGCGCCCTGGCTGCTGATTGAGATGTGCGCGCTTCGTGCGGTCGCTGATTACGGAGATGACAGCGGGGTGTTCCTCGGGCCGACGGCAAGCCGGGCGGAACGAGGAGGGGCGAGTGAGCGAGCGACAGGCCCGGGTATGGGCCGGTGTCGATGCCGGTAAGGGCCACCACTCCACTGGACTGCGGTGGTCGATGAATCCGGCGCGACCTTGTGGTCGAAGAAGGTCGACAACGACGAGTCGGCGATCCTGACCGCGCTCGGCGAGATCCTCGACCTGGCGGACCAGGTCCACTGGGCGGTGGACATCTCCGGGACGTCCTCCGCACTGCTGCTGGCCCTGCTCGCGGCGCACGGCCAGCAGGCCGTCTACGTGCCCGGACGCACCGTCAACCGCATGTCGGGCGCCTACCGGGGTGAGGCGAAGACCGATGCCCGTGACGCCTACGTCATCGCCGAGACCGCCCGCCACCGCAACGACTTCGCCACGATCGACGTGCCCGCGCAGCTGGCCGCCGACCTCGCGCTGCTGACCGCTCACCGCGCCGACCTCGTGGCCGACCGGGTGCGGATGATCAACCGTCTGCGCGACGTGCTGACCGGCGTCTTCCCCGCGCTGGAGCGGGCCTTCGACTACAGCAGCCACAAGGGCGCTCTCGTTCTGCTGACGGGCTACCAGACCCCGGCCGCCATCCGCCGCCGCGGCCGGGCAAGGCTGACGGCCTGGCTGGCCAACCGCGGCGTGCGCGGCGCCGACATGGTCGCCACGAGCGCGCTGGAAGCCGCCCAGGCCCAGCAGACCGCGCTGCCCGGCGAGGACGTCGCGGCCCAGATCGTCGCCGACCTGGCCGCCCAGATCCTGGCCCTGGACGACCGGCTGAAGCGGATCGACAAGCAGATCCGCGAGACGTTCCGCAGTCATCCCCAGGCCGAGATCATCGAGTCCCTGCCCGGCATGGGACCGATCCTCGGTGCCGAGTTCGTCGTCGCGGCCGGCGACCTGTCGGCCTATGCCGACTCCGGCCACCTGGCGTCGGCGGCCGGGCTGGTGCCCGTCCCGCGTGACTCCGGCCGCCGCACCGGCAATCTGCACCGGCCCAAGCGCTACAGCCGCCGCCTGCGCAGGGTCTTCTACATGTCCGCGCAGACCAGCATCATCCGCGAGGGACCGAACCGGGACTTCTACCTCAAGAAGCGCGGTGAGGGCTGCAAGCACGTCCAGGCTGTCATCGCCCTGGCCCGCCGACGGGCGAGCGTGTTGTGGGCCCTGCTGCGTGACGGACGGATATTCACCTCCGCCCCGCCGGTCACGCACGCGGCTTGACTTCGTCATTGAGACTCCTCGGGGGGCGGTGCCGCGGCGCGGCGGACGTCCTCGGCCGTGCCGAAGGCCCGTGCGGTGAGCCGTTCGGTGTGCCACACGGAGCGGCGGGCGCGGTCGATCTGCTGGGGGTCGTCGGCGTCGAGCACGTGGACGAAGAGCGTCGCCGTCGCCTGCCGGACCTCGATGACGGAGCCGCCGGGGACGGCCGAGACGGCGAGGGCCGTCGCGGTGAGCATGAGATCGCTGCGGCAGCGCAGCGGCACGGCGACGACGGCGGCGGGGTACGGCCCCGGGGTGAAGGTCATGCGCGTGACCCGGACGCTGGAGACGGCCATGTCCCACAGCAGGTAGAGCACGAGGTGGGCGATGCCGAGCGGGCGCAGTCGCAGCCCGAGGTCGACGGCGGGCAGCGGGAAGAGGAGGCACACGGCGACGCCGACGACGATCCCGTTGAGGAGGTTCGCCCAGGAGAGGGTGCCCCACAGCAGGACCCAGATGACGGTGAGCCAGGCGATGAGCGGCAGGTCGATGACACGCCTGCTGGTGCCCCCGCCGAGGGTCCAGCTGTACGGGGAGCGTCGGTTGCCCCGGAAGAGGATGCTCAACGGTGCAGCACCGCCTCGATGTAGGGGGTACGGGCGAGGAGTTCACCGGCCGAGCGGTCGGTGAAGGAGGTGAGCGGGCCGCCGAGGACGGTGTAGGAGAGGCCGAGCGCGACGGCGGCGGCCGTGGCGAGGGTCATCGTGGGCGGCAGCCTGCTCGTGGTCTTGGTGACGGCGCGCCCCGAGAGGGTCGCGGGCGCCGCCCGCCCCGCGGGCTCGGGGCGGGTCGTCTCGTCGTCGCCCTCGTCGTCGTTCTCGCTCTCCTCCAGGACCGCGCCCTCGGCGAGCTGTCCGGGCGGTGCGGCACGCCAGAACGCGAGGTTCCACACCTTCGCCATGACGTAGAGGGTGAGCAGGCTCGTGGCGACCGAGCCGGCGACCAGCGTCCACGCCCACCCGCCACCGGACTGCGCGCCCGCGCGCAGGAGTTCGAGCTTGCCGATGAACCCGGAGAGCGGTGGGATGCCCGCCAGGTTCATCGCCGGGACGAAGAAGAGCAGGGCCAGCAGCGGGGCGCCGCGGGCGAGGCCGCCGAGCCGGGTCAGCTCGGTCGTGCCGCCGCGCCGCTCGATGAGTCCCGCGACGAGGAAGAGGGTGGTCTGCACGGTGATGTGGTGCGCGACGTAGACGATCGCGCCGCCGAGACCCGCGCGGGTCGCGAGGCCGATTCCGAAGACCATGTAGCCGATGTGGCTGATGAGCGTGAAGGACAGCACGCGCTTCAGGTCGGTCTGCGCGACGGCGCCGAGGATGCCGACGACCATCGAGGCGAGCGCGGCGAGCAGCAGGAGGTCACCGAGGCGGTGCCCGGGGAAGAGCAGCGTCTGGGTGCGCAGCATCGCGTACACACCGACCTTGGTGAGCAGCCCGGCGAAGACGGCGGTGACGGGCGCGGGCGTCGTCGGGTACGAGTCGGGCAGCCACGCGGCGAGCGGGAAGACGGCGGCCTTGATCGAGAAGACCGTCAGGAGCATCGCCTCGATGAGCGTGCGCGCGCCGAGCGGGATGTCCTGGAGGCGGACGGCGAGCTGGCCGAAGTTGACGGTGCCGCAGGCCGCGTACGTCATGGCGATCGCGACGAGGAAGAGCATCGAGGAGAAGAGCGAGATGATCACGTAGGTGGCGCCCGCGCGCACGCGGGGCTCGGTGCCGCCGATCGTGAGCAGGACGTAGCTCGCGACGAGCATGATCTCGAAGCCGACGTAGAGGTTGACGAGGTCCCCGGCGAGGAAGGTGCAGGAGACCCCGGCGACGAGGACGAGGTAGGCGGGGTGGAAGACGCCGAGCGGGCTCTCGTCGTCGCGGTCGGCCATGCCCTGCCCGAGCGAGTAGAGCAGGACGAGGAGGGTCACCGCCGAGGAGACGGTCAGCATGAGCCCGGCGAGCCGGTCCGCGACCAGGGTGACGCCGAGCGGCGGGGCGAAGTCGCCGAGGTGCACGACGAGCGGCCCGGTGCGGTCTGCCTCGACCATGAGGAGGACCGAGAGCACGAGCACGGCGGTGAGCACGGCGACGCTGATGAGCCGCTGGAAGCGGTGCAGGCGGGCCCCGATGGCGAGCTTGAGCCCGGTGACGAGGAGCGGGAGGACGACGGGGAGCGGGACGAGGGAGTTCACCGGGGCTCTTCGCCTTCCTGTCCTGGGTCGTTGGCGGGACCGGGGTCCTCGGCGGGGCGGGGTTCCCCGGCGGGAGGGGGCTCCCCGGCGGCCGAGGAGGACTCGGGGGCGGAGCGGCCCGCAGCGGTCGGGGGTCCTTCGGGGGTACGGGGTTCTCCGGCACCACGGGGACGGGCGCGCCCCTCCGCCCCGGGGTCCCGGGCCCCCTCACCGCCGTCACCCGGCCCCGACCCGGTGCCGCCCTCCCCCGGCCCCGACCCGCTCCCCCGGTCCCCCGGCCCCGTGCCGCCACCGTCCCGGCCCTCGCCGCTTCCGCCACCGCGCTCGTCCCCCGTGTCCCGGTAGTCCTCCGGGTCGGCGCCCAGGATGTCGTTCCACAGGTCGCCCGAGGCGTCGCGGGCGCGGGCCTGGTAGGCGCGGTCGGCGCGCAGGCGGGCGCGGAGTTCCTTGCGTTCGGCGCGGTAGCGGGCGCGGGCGCGCGGGGAGTGGCCGCGCGTGGCGCGGATCTCGCGGTAGCGGGCGCGCAGGGCGCTGCGTTCGTCGAGGACTTCGGCGCGCAGGGCGACGAGGCGGTCCTCGGTGTCGTCGCGCACTTCGTCCGAGCCCGTGACCTGGTGGGTGCGGTAGGCGAGGGCGAGGAGGAAGGCGGTGGTGGCGAGGGCGATGACGAGGGCGGTGAGGGCGACGGCCTGCGGGAGCGGGTCGGTGACACGGTTGCGGATGATGCGCGGGTAGAGGAGGGGCGGCTCGGCGGCCGAGCCGGTGGAGGCGAGGACGAGGAGGTTGGCGCCGTTGCCGAGGACGACGGTGCCGAGCAGGATGCGCGTGAGGGACCGGGTGAGGACGAGGGCCCCGCCGACGGCGCAGAGCACGACGGCGGAGACGAGCACGGCGAGGCTCAGGGTCACCGGCCGCCCCGCTCCTGCTGGGCCGCGCGCAGGGCCGCGACGCGTTCGATCTGCCGGTCGATCTTGGCGCCGAGGGCGCGGACGAGGTCGAGGACGACGCCGAGGACGAGGAGGTAGACGCCGCAGTCGAAGAGGACGGCGGTGGAGAGATGGACCTTCCCGTAGACGGCCCAGTCCCCGTGCCAGGTCCAGCCGTGGAGCACCGTCCCGTCGGCGAGTCCGCCGAGCGCGACGCCCGTGGAGACGAACAGGCCGAGCCCGGTGAGGAGTCCGGGCCCGAAGGGTGCCGCCGCGGCCAGCTCGAAGCGGCCGCCCGCGAGGTAGCGGGTGATGAAGGCGACCCCGGCGACGAGTCCCGCGACGAAGCCGCCGCCCGGCATGTTCTCGGCGCAGAAGAGCAGGTAGACCGAGAGCACGAGGATCGGGTGGTAGACGAGCCGGGCGACCACTTCGAAGATGACGGAGCGGTGTTCGGGCGCGAGGGTCTTGCCGGCCGCGAGCCACGTGCGCTCGGGAGCTGTCTCGTCGCCCTCGGGGAGCCCGGCGAGGTCGCGGTGCGGGAGGGTCCAGGCGGTCCAGCGGGTCGAACCCGAGGGGTGCCGCTCGCCGGGGCTCGCTCCGCCGGTGTGCACGGGGGACGGGGGCTCGCCCGAGGGCCTGGCGGGAAGCAGTTCGTCGCTCTCGGTGCGGCGGTGCAGGTAGATGAGGCTCGTGACGCCGATGGCCGCGGCGGCGAGGACGGCGGACTCTCCCATCGTGTCCCAGGCGCGCAGGTCGACGAGGATGGTGGCGACAACGTCCTTGAGGCCGTGGTGCGCGGTCTCCTCGACCATCGCGCTCCCGGCGGGCGACGCGGAGCGCACCCCGGCCATGATCCACACGACGCAGCCGATGGCCGCCGCGCCGAGGAGCGCGACGGGGGCGCGGAGGACGCGGCGCCAGCGCGTGTAGTTCTCCTCGAAGTGGACGGGCATACGGCGCAGGACGAGGACGAACACGACCATCGAGACGGTCTCGACGCAGAACTGGGTGAGCGCCAGGTCGGGGGCGCCCTGCACGACGAAGAGCAGCCCGGTCCCGTACCCGCTGAGCCCGACGAGCACGACGGCCTTCATGCGCCGCCGCACGCCGAGGCACAGCAGCGCCACGACGCAGGTCAGGACGGCGATCCCGGCCTGTGCGGGGGTGTCCCACAGACGAGGCGCCGGGACGCCGCTCCAGGGCTCGTCGACGGCGAGGACGGCGATCTGGCCCGCGAGGACGACGGCGAGGACGGTCGCGATGTACGCGGAGAGCGAGCCGCGCTGCACGAAGCCCGTGCTCTGGAGCGCGAGGCGTTCGAGGGCGAGGAGGCAACGCCCGAAGACGAGGTCGGCGGAACGCCAGGCGACGGCCCGCCCGAGCAGTTCGACGCGGTCGCGGAGGAGGAAGAGCCCGATGCCCGCCGCCCACGCGGCGGCGGAGAGCACGAGCGCGGTGCCGACACCGTGCCACAACGCGAGATGGTAGGGGTGCGCGGGCCTGGGGAAGGCACCGGCGTACGTGGCGAAGAGGTCCTCGGTGCCCTGGACGGCGGGGCCGAGGAAGAGGCAGGAGGCCGCGAGGACGGCGGGCGCGAGGAGGAAGCCGGCCGCGACGGCGTGCGGCGCGGTGTCGGGCACACCGGGCTTGCGGGCGAAGGCGCCCCACACGTAGCGCAGGGTGTAGCCCGTCGTGAGGGCCGAGCCGACGACGCACCCGGCGAGGGCCCAGCGATCGGCGGCGTCGCCGTTCAGCAGCGCCTGGAAAGCGGCCTCCTTGGCGGCGAAGCCCAGCAGCGGCGGCACCGCGGCCATGGAGAGTCCCGCGACGACGGCGATCGCGGCGAGGACCGGCAGGCGGTGGCCGAGCCCGGACAGGGAGCGCAGGTCGCGCGTCCCCGTCGCGTGGTCGATGACGCCCGTGACGAGGAAGAGCGGGGCTTTGAAAAGGGCGTGCGCGAGGATCATCGCCCCGGCGGCGAGCCCGGTGTCGTACGCGCCGGCCCCGGCGAGGACGGTGAGGAAGCCGAGCTGGCTGACGGTGCCGTAGGCGAGCACGAGCTTCAGGTCGTGCAGGCGCAGGGCGCGCCAGCCGCCGAGGAGCATCGTGACGGTGCCGAGGACGAGCAGGAGCGGGCGCCAGGGCTCGATGTGCGCGAAGCCGGGGGCGAGCCGGGCGATGAGGTAGACGCCGCCCTTGACCATGGCGGCGGCGTGCAGATAGGCGCTGACGGGCGTGGGCGCGGCCATCGCGTTGGGCAGCCACAGGCTGAAGGGCCAGATGGCCGACTTCGACAGCGCGCCCGCCAGGATCAGGACGAGGGCCGTCGCGACGGTGCCGGAGGCGGGTGGCGGGTGCGCGACGAGCGCGGAGATCCGGTAGGTGCCTGTGACGGTGCCGAGGATGACGAAGCCGGCGAGCATGGCGAGCCCGCCGCAGGTCGTGACGGTGAGCGCCTGGAGCGCGGAGCGCCGGTTCTGCTTCACGGTGCTGCCGTGCCCGATGAGCAGGAAGGAGAAGACGGTGGTCAGTTCCCAGAAGATGTAGAGCAGGATCAGGTCGTCCGCGAGGACGAGGCCGAGCATCGAGCCGGCGAAGGCGAGCAGGGAGCCGCCGAACCGGCCGAGCTGGGCGGCCGTGTCCTCGAAGTACCAGACGCAGTAGAGCAGGACGAGGGCCCCGACGCCGCCCGCGAGGAGCACCATCAGCTCGCCGAGCGCGTCGAGCCGCAGCGCGTAGTCCACGCCGTAGGCGGGCAGCCACCGCCACACCGTGACGTCCTCCCGCCCGTGCGAGGCGTCCGCCCACGAGGCGAAGCCCCAGCACGCGGCGGCGGCCGGGGGCAGGGCGAGCACGGCGAAGGCCCGCCGCCCGAGCCACCGCACGAGGGCGGGGGCGCACGCGGCGAGCGCGAAGTGGGCGAGGAGCAGCGCGGTCATGCGGCGGGGCAGGAGCGCGGCGAGGGACAGAACACCCGACAGTGATATATCGGGCACGCCTTCGGGGTCCGTCCGGCACGCCGCACGAAAGAAGCCCCTGCCGCGATCGAGGATGCGGAAACGGGCAGACGCACCTCGCAGACACCCCGTCACTCCCTCCCCGATTGGAGCCCCCGGATGCATGTCACCCTCGACGGCAGGACCGCCCTCGTCTCCGGATCGACCCAGGGCATCGGCGCCGCGATCGCGGCCGGTCTCGCCGAGGCGGGCGCGCGTGTCGCGGTCAACGGCCGCGACGCCTCCCGCACCGAAGCCGCGGCGGCCTCGCTGCGCGAGCGCTTCCCCGACGCGGAGATCGTGGCGGTGCCCGGCGACCTCGCGAGCGACGAGGGCCTCGCCCAGGTGCTCGACCGGCTGCCGCGCACCGACATCCTCGTGAACAACCTCGGCATCTTCGGCGCGCGCCCCGCGCTGGAGATCGACGACGCGGAGTGGCGGCGCTACTTCGAGGTCAACGTGCTCAGCGCGGTCCGTCTCATCCGCGCCTATCTGCCGGGCATGATCGAGCGCGGCTGGGGCCGGGTGCAGAACCTCGCGAGCGACTCGGCCGTCGCGATCCCGGCCGAGATGATCCACTACGGCATGTCGAAGACCGCGCTGCTCGCGGTGACGCGCGGCTTCGCGAAGGAGGCGGCGGGCAGCGGCGTCACGGTCAACTCGGTGATCGCCGGGCCGACGCACACGGGGGGCGTCGAGGACTTCGTCTACGAACTCGTCGACCGCTCCCTGCCCTGGGACGAGGCCCAGCGCGCCTTCATGCGCCAGCACCGGCCGCAGTCGCTCCTCCAGCGCCTCATCGAGCCGGAGGAGATCGCCCACATGGTGGTCTACCTCAGCTCCCCGCTCGCCTCGGCGACGACGGGCGGCGCGCTGCGGGTGGACGGCGGGTATGTGGACTCGATCCTGCCGTAGGCGGCGGGGTCCCGGGTACGGGTGCGTGCGCTCGGTAGCGGGCGGCGACGCGCCCCGTACCCGATCGGGCGGTCCCGATTCCAGGCGCCACGCCGGGCGCGGGGGCGGCGGGGCATGGCACTTTTCGGGGGAGCGACCCCGCCCGGGTGGGGGTGAGGCGGGGCCGGTGTCATCCGATCGGCGGAATGCGGGGGCCACTTTGTGTAACCAGGGCGCGTACCGAGCACGGCTAGGCACATGAGGCACGAGAGCTCTTCCGCCCGCCGCGCCCGGCGGGCGCCCGGATTACCCGGGATACCGCTGTTCGGGCGATATGCTCGCCCGGTCGGCGCGGGGCCCGGCCCCCGAAAGGGCCGTGGGCCCCGGCCCGTTGACGACCCGTCCGGCCGTACGTCCCCGCGCCCGCCCGGCGCCCGGTCCCCCGCGGCGCCCACGTCCTCCCCTTCTTCCGCACGTCCCCCGAAGGTGTTCGATGCCTCGTCCCCCCGTCTCTCCTCCGGGCCCCGTCCCGGCGCCCGCGCCGTCCGGTCGCGCGACCGGCGTGCTGTGGCCGGCGACGCTGCTCACGCTGTTGTGCGGCTACGGCGGCGCGGTCTCGCTGCTGGCCGCGCAGCGGCTCGCGACCGCGGTCCTGCTCGGCACGCTGATGGTGCTCGCGCTGTGCGGCCTTGAGGCGCTGCGCCGACAGCACCGCACGGCGGTCGCCGATGGCGAGCTGCTCGCCCTGGAGCTGGCCCGGCGCGCGGCCCAGTCCGAGCGCAGGGACGCCGACTGGCAGTCGTACCTGACGGAGCAGTCGGAGCTGATGCGCCAGGAGCTGGAGCACTTCGTCAAGGAGCGGCTGCCCGCGGCGGTGCGGGGCCGGACGGTGCCCCCGCCGCGTCCGCAGAGCGCGGAGCTGACGCAACCCGTCGCGGACCTCTTCGAGCGGGTCCTGTGCGAGGTGGCCGAGGAGTGCGAGTACCTGGAGGAGACCCGCAGGCTCGTCCTGGTGGAGCTGGCGGGGCGGGTGCAGAGTTCGGCGCACCGCATCCAGTCGGCGGTGACGGGCCTCTCCGACCGGTACCCGGACGACGCGGAGCTTCTGGAGACGACGATGCTCGCCGACCACGCGGCGACACAGCAGGCGCGGCACGCGCAGAGCCTGAAGGTGCTGTGCGGGGAGTGGCCGGGGCAGGAGTGGCGGCAGCCGCTGAGCCTCGTGGATGTCGCGCGCGCCGCCTCGGGCCGCATCGTCGCCTACCGCCGCGTCGAGGTGACGGGCGATCCGGCCCCCGCCGTGCGCGCCGCGCTCGCCGAGCCCCTCATCCACCTCCTCGCCGAACTCCTCGCCAACGCCACGGAGTACTCGCCACCGCGCACGACGGTCCCTGTCACCGTGCGCACGGTGCAGAAGGGCGCGGTCATCGAGGTGCACGACGGCGGCCTCGGCCTCGCGCCGGACCGGCTGAGCACCGCGCAGGAGATCGCCTCGGGCCGCAGGCCGCTCGGCCTGCGCGAGGTCGGCGAGGTCCCGCAGACGGGGCTCGCCGTCGTCGGACAGTACGCGCGGCGGCACGGTTTCCAGGTGGACCTGGGCCCGTCGCCGTACGGCGGCCTGCGCGCCGTGGTCCTCGTCCCGGCCGCCGCGCTCACGGACGACGAGCCGGGCGGCGACCCGTTCGGCGACGAGGAGGTGCGCGGACTGACGGCACTCGAAGCGGCCGAGCGCGTCCCGGGCCTCGTCCCGCACCCGACGGGCACCGCGTGAGCGCCCCGGCGGCGCTGCGCCCGTACGTCATCACGCGCGGGCGCGCGCGAGCCGCGTACGGAATCGCCCTCGAAGCGCTCCTGACCACCCGCCAGGCCCCGCGCCCGCTCGGCCTGAACCCGGAGGAGCGCACCCTCCTCGACCTGTGCGCCCGCTCCCTGGCCCTCGCCGAGGCCGCCGCCCGCCTCGGTCTCCCGGTCGGCCTCACCCGCGTCCTCGCCTCGGACCTCGTGGTGCGGGGCCTGCTGACGGTGAGCGAGAGCGTGCCCCCGGAGGTGCGGCTGCTGCGTGACGTGCTCGCGGGCTTGCGGCGGATGACGTGAGCACGGCGGCGGCCCTCCGGCGCCCGGCGGGCCGCCGCCCCTCACGCGGCGCTGGCGCGCGGGGCCGGACGAGCGCTCCGGCGCGGGACCGGAGCGGCGATTCGGCGCGGGGCCGGAGCGGCTCCGGCTACAGCCCCTCCCCCGTACCCCGGCCCAGGTACGTCAGCTCCCCCGCCTCCGGGACCGGTATCCCATGGAAGCCCAGGCGGTCGTAGAAGGCTCGGGCCGGGGTGTTCGCGGTGACCATGCCGAGGTGGACGCGGGGGACGCCGCGGGCGGCGAGGGCCGCGAGGTGGGCGCGCATCAGACGGCGGCCGTGGCCCTGGCGCTGGAAGGCGGGGAGCAGGTCGATGTGGAGGTGGGCGGGGTACTCCGTGAGGGCCGGGACGCGCATCCTCTCGGGGTCGTGGAGGAGGCCCGCCATCACCTCGTCGCTGTCGGTCGCGGGCCCGGCGGGGAGCGGGTAGCGGGCGGCGTGGCGTGGCAGCCACTCGGCGCGGAAGCGGTCGACGAAGCGGTCCGTTTCGGCCGTGCCGAGCACGTATCCCACCGCGCGCCCGCCCTCGTCGAGGACGAAGCACAGCTCCGGTTCGAAGGCCGCGTACGGGTGGGCGAAGAGCGCGGGGAGTACGGAGGGGTCGCGGTAGTGCGGGCGGGCGTCGCCGCCGAGGTGTGCGGTGCGCACGCAGATGTCGGCGAGCGCCTCGTGGTCGGCGGGGCGGTAGGGCCGTACGTACGGGGCCATGCGTCGTTCCTCTCCGGGCGACGCGCCTGGCGCCCGCCCCCGCGCGAACCTACGACACGGCGGGACCCGGCGACAGGGGATGGGGGAACGGCGTGGCCTGACTTTCCGGACTCCTACCCGCGCCTGGCGGGTGACGGCCTCCGGCTCCCGGGGGCACTTCGGGTACGGGGGTGGTGCTCCAGGTCGCACAGGCCCGGGGCGCCGCTCCCGCGGCCCCTCCCCCCGCCCGCACCGCCCTGACGTCACCCCGCGTCAGAGGTCTTGACAACCCGATTGGTCTGGACCATCCTCCCGTCAGACGGTGGCCACCGTTCCGCACCCGCAGTGCCCTGTTCTCCTCCAAGTGACTCCCTTTCGGAGGTAGTTGTGGAACGCGCCCCCTCTTCGGCGACCGGCAGACCCGGCCGCACCCGCCCCTCCCCTCGCTCCCGCCTGCGCCGGTTCCTCGGCGCGGGCGCACTCGTGTCCACGACCGCTCTCCTGCTGAGCGGGCTGATCGCGGGGACCGCCCAGGCCGCCGACGTCAACAACGCGCGGAACCCCGGCTTCGAGTCCGGGCTTTCGGACTGGACGTGCGCCAACGGCAGCGGCCAGGCGGTGGGTTCGCCGGTCCACGCGGGCAGCGCCGCGCTGAAGGCCAGCCCCTCGGCGTCCGACACGGCCCAGTGCGCCCAGACCGTGAAGGTCAAGCCGAACGCCACCTACACGCTCAGCGCGTACGTGCAGGGCTCGTACGTGTACCTCGGCGCGAGCGGCACCGGCACGACGGACGTCTCCACCTGGACCCCCGGCACCTCCGGCTGGTCGCAGCTGAAGACCACCTTCACGACCGGCGCGAACACCACTTCGGTCCAGGTCTACCTGCACGGCTGGTACGGGCAGCCCACGTACTACGCCGACGACGTCTCCGTGCTGGGCCCCGACGGGGGCGGCGGCGGGGGCACCACGCCGAGCGTGCCCGCGGCGCCCGGCGCCCTGAAGGCCGGGGCGGCGGCCGCGACCTCGATCCCGCTGAGCTGGAACCCCGTCACGAACGCGACGAGTTACAACGTGTACCGCGACGGCACCAAGGTGCAGTCGGTGACCGGCGCCTCGGCGACCGTCACGGGCCTGACCTCGGCCACGACGTACAGCTTCCAGGTCACGGCCGTCAACGCGGCCGGCGAGTCCCCGAAGTCGGCGGCGGTCTCGGCGACCACCACCTCGGGCGGCAACCCCGGGGGCGGCGGCTCCGTGCCGAAGCACGCCGTGACCGGCTACTGGCAGAACTTCGACAACGGCGCGACCGTGCAGACGATCGCGCAGGTCCCGGCGCAGTACGACATCATCGCCGTCGCCTTCGCCGACGCCACCACCACGCCGGGCGCCGTGTCCTTCACGCTCGACTCGGCGGGCCTGAAGGGCTACACCGTCGACCAGTTCAAGGCCGACATCAAGGCGAAGCAGGCGGCCGGCAAGAAGGTGATCATCTCGGTCGGCGGCCAGAACGGCACCGTGTCGGTCTCCGACACCACCTCCGCGACGAACTTCGCCAACTCGGTGTACTCGCTCATGCAGACCTACGGCTTCGACGGCGTGGACATCGACCTGGAGAACGGAGTCAACTCCACCTACATGTCCCAGGCCCTGCGCTCCCTCTCCGCGAAGGCGGGCAGCTCGCTCGTCCTCACCATGGCCCCGCAGACGATCGACATGCAGTCCACGTCCGCCGAGTACTTCAAGACGGCGCTCAACGTGAAGGACATCCTCACGGTTGTCAACATGCAGTACTACAACAGCGGTTCGATGCTCGGCTGCGACGGCAAGGTCTACAGCCAGGGCTCGGTGGACTTCCTCACCGCGCTCGCCTGCATCCAGCTCCAGGGCGGCCTCGCCCCCTCGCAGGTCGGCCTCGGCCTCCCGGCGTCGACGCGCGGCGCGGGCAGCGGCTACGTGGCGCCGAGCGTCGTGAACAACGCGCTCGACTGCCTCTCGAAGGGCACCGGCTGCGGTTCCTTCAAGCCCTCGACGACGTACCCGGCCCTGCGCGGCACGATGACCTGGTCCACGAACTGGGACGCGACGGCGGGCAACGCCTGGAGCAACGCGGTCGGACCCCACGTGCACGCGATGCCCTGACGGGCGAAGCGCTGAGGACGGAGGCGGTAGGGGACCGGTGGCTTGCCGGTCCCCTACCGCCCCCTCCGCAGACGCCCGCACCTCGCGGGCGCGGGCGTCGAGCGGCTTTCGCGGGATTCGTCGTGCGTGCCCCCTGGCCAGACGCACCGGGAGCCCCGTGGCCCCGCCAGAGGGTTCTCTCCGCAGCAGGGCCGCCGGGCCGAGGGGCCCCGCGCGCACGGGACGTCAGACGCGCCCGGTCGTCACGAGCCCCGGGACCTCGCACGTGCTCGCCACATCCCGCGTGACGCCCTCGTGCGCCGCGTCGAGCAGTGTCAGCATCGTGTCGAGCACGTGGTGCGCGAGCCCTGCCGAGGCGCGGTGCGTACGGCCCGTACGGAGCGAGTCGGCCAGGTCGGCGAGGCCGATCCCGCGTCCCGCGCCCGGGAACCCTGCGCTGGCGGGCAGTTCGTCCCAGCCCGCGCCCCGGTTCAGCTCCACGGGCCCGTCGAAGCCGTTGGGGTCCGGGACCGCGAGAGAACCCTCGGTCCCGTACACCTCGATGCGCGGCAGCCGTGCCGCCGGGATGTCGAAGCTCATCACGAGCGTGCTCAGCGCGCCGCTCGCGTGGTGCAGGACCCCGGTCACGTGCGTGTCCACCTCGACGGGGAACCGGGTGCCCGCGCGCGGCCCGCTGCCGATGACGCGCTCGGCGCGCGGGGTGGACACCGCGCCCGTGACCTTCGCGACCGGGCCGAGGAGGTGGACGAGCGCGGAGAGGTAGTACGGGCCCATGTCGAGCAAGGGGCCGCCCCCGGGCCGGTAGTAGAACTCCGGGTCCGGGTGCCACACCTCGTGCCCCGCCGACGTCATGAAGGCGGTCGCGGCGACGGGCGTGCCGATACGGCCGTCCTCGACGGCCTTGCGCGCCGTCTGCGTTCCGGTGCCGAGCACGGTGTCGGGGGCGCAGCCGACCCTGAGCCCGGCGGACTCGGCCGCGGCGAGGACCGCGGCGGACTCCTCGCGCGTCGCGGCGAGCGGTTTCTCGCCGTAGACGTGCTTGCCCGCCGCGAGCGCCGCGAGCGCGACCTCGG
This sequence comes from Streptomyces sp. NRRL F-5630, assembly GCF_000719475.1. Classification (GTDB taxonomy): domain Bacteria; phylum Actinomycetota; class Actinomycetes; order Streptomycetales; family Streptomycetaceae; genus Streptomyces. The sequence continues at coordinate 53,767 of NZ_JOGO01000015.1, forward strand.
CGTGCACGGCGGGGACCGTCAGGTTCAGTACGGCGTCGACGTCCTCGCGGCCGAGGAGGTCCTCGACCGAGCCGAGCGCGACCGCGTTCCCGGCCCGTTCCGCGGCGGCCTTCGCGCGCGTCAGGTCGAGGTCGGCGACGGCGGTGACCCGCAGCGGGCGGGTGAGACGGTCCAGGGAGTCGAGGTAGGCGCCGCTGATGGCCCCCGCGCCGACGATGCCGATCCTCAGCGGCTCGCCCACAGCAGCCCCCTCTCGGTCAGGAGACGCACGCCGGGCACGTCGAAGTCGTCGGGCTTGTGGCCGATCGTGTTGACGAAGACGCGCCCCGCGCCGTAGCGACGGCTCCACACGGCCGGCATCACGACCTCCTGGCCGTGCTCCTCGCCCGCCGGGAAGACCGTCGTGGCGTGCACCTCGATCGCGGGGTCGGTCGCGACCCAGTACTGCTCCGTGTGGACATCGAAGTCCTCGATCCCCGCGACCAGTTCGTGACCGGGGACGATATGGACCCGGTGGTCGTGGTAGCCCTCGGGATGCATGAGGAACTGCCCTCCGGTGAGCCGCTGGTAGCCGAGGTCGCCGCGGAAGGAGTCCACGACACCGCCGTGCCAGCCGGCGAAGCCGGTGCCCGCGCGGACCGCCGCGACCAGGCCCGCGCTCTGCTCGCGGGTCACCTCGCCCATCGTCCAGCACTGCACGATCAGGTCGGTGGCGGCGAGTCGTCCGGCGTCGGCGTAGACGTCGAGGGTGTCCGAGGTGTCCACCGCGAACCCGGCGTCCTTGAGGAAGGGCAGGAAGAGGTCGGTGATCTCGACGGGCGAGTGTCCCTCCCACCCACCGCGGACGACGAGCGCCCTTCGGCCGGGGTTCGTCATGGTCTTGCACGCTCCCATCGGGGCTCACGGCCCGCGCGGCCGGATCGAGGCGGGTGGGGGCCGGTCGGTCGCACCGCGCGGACCCGGGGGAAGGGCTTCGCGGGGCACGGGGGTGGTTCACGGTGCGCCTCGCGCCGACGACGCCACCACCGGCGCGGCTGCTCCGCTCGGTCACACGAACGTACGGACGAGGCGCCCGGTATGTCAATCGGCTTGACTAATGCAATCCCAGCGTCCGCACAGGCCCCTGAGGAGGCCCGTGCGCGCCTGTCGGAGCGTCAGGGAGAGCAACGCAGAAAACGCTTTCCCCAGTCTCGTCGGAGCGGGCTCGGTACGCAAGACTGGCGCTGGTCGCCGCTGGTCGCCTCAGCGGGGACGGCCGTCCCGCGAAGGAGTCACCCCTCATGCCGCAGCCGGTCCCCGCCCGACCCGCAGACCCCGCCGCGTGGACCAGCCGGGCGCGCTGGGGTCGGCTCGCCGACGACATGCTGCGCGCGGTGCGCCCCTACGCGAGCGAGCGGCACGCGCTGGTCCGGCTGCCCGGCCCGGCGAGCGCGAGCGGCGAGTGGAGCGACGGACTCGAAGGCTTCGCGCGCACCTTCCTCCTCGCCGCCTTCCGGCTGCGCGGCGAGGAGGGGCACGATCCGTACGGCCTCGCCGAGTGGTACGCGCGCGGCATCGCCGCGGGGGCGGACCCGGAGAGCCCCGAGCGGTGGCCCACCTTCGCCGAGGCCGGCCAGGCGAAGGTCGAGGCCGCGTCGATCGCGCTCGCGCTGCACGAGACGCGCCCGTGGATCTGGGACCGCCTGGGCGAGCGCACCCGCGCCCAGCTCCGCGACTGGCTCGGCCTCATGGTCGGTGCCGACATGCCGCAGAACAACTGGATCTGGTTCCAGGGCGTCACCGAGGCGTTCGCGCGCACGGTGGGCGGGCGGTGGCGCCAGGAGGACCTGGACCGGACGCTCGCGAGGGCGGAGGAGTGGTACCAGGGCGGGGGCTGGTACTCGGACGGGCTGACCGGCGGGGCGCACCGCAATCACGACCACTACAACGGCTGGGCGATGCACCTCTACCCCTTGTGGTTCACGCGCGTTCTCGGCGAGCGGGCGCCCGAAGGACTCGCCGACCGCTACCGCGAGCGGCTGCGCCTCTTCCTCGCCGACTGGCGCCACCTCGTGGGCGGGAACGGGGCGCCGCTCTTCCAGGGCCGCTCGCTCACCTACCGCTGGGCCGCGCTCGCCCCGCTGTGGACGGGCACGCTCTTCGGCGCGAGTCCGCTGACGCCGGGCGAGACGCGGGGCCTCGCGGCGCGCACGCTCTCGTACTTCACGGAGAACGGGGCGCTCACCGGGGAGGGGCTGCTGAGCCTGGGCTGGCACCGCCCCTTCCGGGGGCTGCTCCAGCGGTACTCGGGCCCGGCCTCGCCGTACTGGGCGAGCAAGGGCTTCGCGGGGCTGCTGCTTCCGGCCTCGCACCCGGTGTGGACGGCGGAGCCCGAGCCGCTCGCGGTGGAGCGCGGCGACTTCACGCGCACGCTGGACGGGCCCGGCTGGCTTGTGACGGGCACGGCCGCCGACGGGGTCGTACGGGTCGTCAACCACGGCGGCGACCACAGCGATCCGGCGCGGCTGTGGCCCGACGACCCGCACTACGCGCGGCTCGGCTACTCCACGCACGCCACCCCCGAGTACCCGGCGGACGCGGGGGCGGGGGCCTGGGAGGCGAGCGCGACGCTCCTCGACGCGGAGGGCCGGGCGGCGCACCGCAGGCCGCTGGAACGGCTGTCGCTCGCGGACGGGACGGGCGTGTCGCGGTCGCGCGCGCACTGGCCCGTGGACGCGGCGGGGGCGGGCTGGGACCCCTTCGGCGGAGCGCCCGCCGCCTTCCGCACGGGGCCGTGGCTCACGGTCGGTTCGGCGGTACGGGGTTCTGTCGAAGTGCGGGTGGCGCGGGTGGACCCGGCCGCTCCCGGTGACACCCCGGCGGTGCGGGTGCGCTTCGGCGGCTGGGCGCTCCCGGTGGGGACGGAGCCCGTGCGGGAGCCGGACGCGGCGCCGGGGGCATCGGGTGCGGGGCTCCGCGCGGAAGGAGGCACCGGCACCTTCGCCGACGCGCCGTCGGGTGTCCCGGGCCACGCCGCGGTGACCTCGCCCGGCGGTCTCGTCTCATCCGTGACGGATATGGGCGGGCTGCCGCTCGGCGCCGTGCGCGCGGCGACGGGGTGCAGCCCCCTGGCGCGCGACTCGGCCACTCCCCTGCTGACCTCCGAGGCGGAGGCCGTGCCGGGCACGCTGTACGCCGCCGCGGTCCACCTCGGCAAGGGGACCCCGCGCGCCCTGCCCACCCTTGCCACCACCTGGGCACCGGACGGTACGACGACCGCGGAGATCACCTGGCCGGACGGCCACACGCACACCCTGCGACTCCCGGCGCCGCCGATGGGCTGAGCCGGGCGGCACCGGGCCGGGGCACCCGCGCGCTCAGACGAGGATGACGCGGCGCCCCCTCGCGTGCCCGGCCTGGCTGTCGCTGTGGGCCCTGGCCGCCTCGGTGAGCGGGTACGACTTCTCGACCGGGATGTGGAGCCTGCCGCGCGCGATCAGTTCCGCGGCCTCGGCGAGCGCGTCCGGCACACTCCCCGCCGTGCCCGAGAACCGGACGCCGAACTTCGGCGCGTCGCGGTCGGCGATGGAAACCACCCGGCGCGGGTCTCCCGTGAGTGCGACGAGTTCCGGGACGACCCCGGAACCCGCCAGGTCGAGCGCCGCGTCGACGTCGCCGAGGCGCCGGACGCGCGCGGTCCAGCCCTCGTGGTACGTCGTGGCGAGGGCGCCGAGGCCCCGCACGTACTCCTGGTTCGCGGCCCCCGCCGTGGCGATGACGCGGATTCCGCGCTCGCGGGCGAACTGGAGGACGGCGGAGCCGACACCCCCGGAGGCCCCGCTCACGAGGAGCGTCTGTCCCGGGCGCACGCCGACCTCGCGCAGCACCCGCAGCGCGGTCTCCACCACGGACGGGTACCCGGCGGCCTCGGCGAACGTCAGCCCCGCCGGCATCGGGGCCCAGGCCGACAGGACGGCCAGCTCGGCGTACGTGCTCGTCCCTTCTCCGAAGACGCGGTCGCCGGGGGCCACGTCCCGCACCCCCTCACCGATCTCGTCCACCACTCCCGCTGCGTCCAGCCCGACTCCGGCGGGCAGTTCGAGCGGGTGGGCGCCCAGGACCTGCCCCTCACGAAGCCTCCAGTCGACCGGGTTCACCCCCGCCGCCCGTACCGCGATACGTATCTGTCCCGGACCGGCGTGCGGCTCCTCGGCATCGATCAGGCGCAGGACTTCGGGACCGCCGAACTCGGCGAAGCTCACTTTCTTCATACCGGGAACGTAGCACTAACGGTTAGCTTTTTGAAACCGTTGGCTTTTTGGAGCGGGTACGATTTCCTGCCTGGTAGTGTCCGGGCATGACCGTGCCGACCGGGCGCCGTGAGCGCAAGAAGGCCGCGACCCGTCAGAAGATCGCGGACACCGCCATGCGGCTCTTCCTGAGCCGTGGATACGAGGCGGTGGGCATCCGCGAGGTCGCGGCCGAGGCCGACGTGGCCGTGACGACGCTGTTCGCGCACTTCCCCTCGAAGGAGGCACTGGTCTTCGCGCAGGACGAGGACTTCGAGGAACGTCTCGCCCGCGCGGTCACGGAGCGCGCTCCCGGTGCTCCGCTCCTCCCGCCGCTGCGGCGGGAGGTCCACGCCCTCGTGCGGCACTGCACGGCGGAAAGCGCGGCTCCGGTGTGGGGCATGATCGACGCGACTCCCGCGCTGCGGAAGTACGAGGAGTCGATGCGGGTGCGCCACGCCGAGCGGCTCGCGGCGGTCATCGCGGCCGACCCGGAGCTGTCCCGGACGCCGACGGCGAGCCGGGCGCTCGCCCGGTTCGTGATCGACGCCTACGCCCTGGCCCGGGAGGCGGCCGACCCCGAGGGCGCGGTGGACGAGGTCTTCGGGATGATCGAGGCGGCCTGGGAGGTCACGGCCTCTCCCGGCTCCGCCGCCTGAACACCTCTCAGCGTATGCGGGCCGCCGCCCCGCCCGGCGCCGTGAGCGTCACCTCGTGGTCCGTGAAGCCGTGGCGGCGGTAGAAGCGGAGCGCCGCCGTGTTGCTCGCGTAGGCGGAGACCTCGGTACGGAAGGCGCCGTGGGCGCGGGCCCAGGCGAGGCAGTCGGCGAGGAGGCGGGAGCCCGTGCCCGCGCCGCGCATCGCCGGGCGCACGTAGAGGCTCGCGAGGGTCACCGTGCGGACGGGAAGCAGGGGTTCGGGCGGGCGGAGCATCGCGGTGAGGTGCCCGAGCACCTTGCCCGCGCAGTCCGCGACGAGCAGGAGCCGCGCGGGATCGTCGAGGCCGGAGGCGAGCGCCGCGCGCCCGTGCTCCCTGAACCAGGCGGGATCGGCGGCCGCGTCGCGCGGCCCGGCGTCCTCCGCGAAGAGCGCGGCCATCGAGGCGAGCAGCCCGTCGAGGTCCAGATCGGTCGCGGGCCGCACGTGGACCACGGGCTCGGCCGCCACCGGACCGCGCGGGACAACGGTTCGTTCGGTCATGCCTTCGACGCTAACGGGAGGCACTGACAGAGCCCCCCGGCGGACGGCGCCCACCCGTCCGGGTGAGGGCGACCGCGGCCCCGCCACTCGCTGCGCGGCGGGGCGTTGACCGGGTGCGTCCCGATCCGTCGCCCAGAAAGAACCGGTATCCGCAGCATGACCACTACCCGTCACCCTGCCGCCCTCCGCACTGCCGTCCGCGCCGCGGCAGCCGCCGTGCTGGCACTCGCTCCCGCCGCCACCGCCACCGCCGACGACACGTCCGGCGGCTGGAAGGGCGAGGGCGGCCTCACCCTGACCAGCGACCAGAACAGCGCGGTCGACACCTACATGGCGGGTGCCCGGCGCGCGGAACGCACGATCAGTGTGCAGGTCCGCGCCGCCGCCTCGCTGAGCGGCGCGGAAATCGTCGGCTTCGACAAGCGCCTGAAGAGCCCCGACTCGCTCAAGCGGAAGGTGGCGGGGACCCTCGCCGAGCACCCCGAGCGCAATGTGGCATCCGTCCTGGCGGGTCTCACGGACGCCGTGCGCTACACCCTCCGGTGGGACGACGCCGTCTACAGCCAGGGCGTCACCCGGGCCTCCGGCGCTCTCGCGCAGTGGCACAACGAGAACACCAAGTGGTCCAACACCTGGGGCCGGGCGAGCGGCTACAAGGGGCTCAACACCGGTTGGCGCGCGCCCCGTTCGGGTCAGCTCTTCGAGGTCCAGTTCCACACCCCGGCGAGCAAGCACGCCCAGGAGGCGACGCACACGCTCTACGAGGAGCAGCGCCTCCCCTCCACCAGCCCCGAGCGCAAGCGGGAACTCCAGCGGGAGCAGGACGCCCTGTTCGGCGCCGTACCCGTCCCGCAGGGCGCGGAATCCCTCACCGCCCCCACACCCCGGCGCGCCCCCGCACCCGCTTCGGCGTGACCGAGCCGCCCGAAAGGACCCCGGGGCCGTCCGAGCGGGCCCCGGGGCCGTACCGGGACCCGCTCCGCAGGCTCACCCCTCCCACGCCGAGGGCGGCGCGGGAGGGCTTCCCCGGCGGTGTCCGCCCTGTCGTGGCATCCACTCGCGATCAGGGCCCGGTAGGGGTCGTCCCCCTGGCTGACGCTAAGAGGCGCACCCCACGTGTCCCCAGCCCTTGCCCACCTTCGTGATGTCCTCGCCCGCCGCGTAGGACTGTCCGCAGGCGCCGCAGCGGCCGGGGTACTTGGCCTTCAGGGTCGGGGCCTTGCCGCCGGACTTCGTGCCCGTCCTGCCACCGGTCTTCGCGCGGGTCGCGCCGCTCGTGCGGGCGGGCTCGGTGCGCGACGCGCTCGGGACGGGCGGCGCGGGAGCCCCGTACGCCGTGCCCGCCGGCTCCTGGCTGATCGCGCACTCGCTCGCCGCCTGGTCGGCGATCGCGTTGAGCGGGTCACCGCCGACCTGGTGGGCCGGCACATACCGGAACTCGACCTCGCGGCCCTGGAGCAGCGCGTCGATGGCCTCCACCAGTTCCTGGTTGGCGACCGGCTTGCCGGCCGCCGTCTTCCAGCCGCGCCGCTTCCAGCCGGGCAGCCACTCCGTGACGGCCTTCATGGCGTACTGGGAGTCCATCCGGACCTCCAGCGGGCGCACCGGCTCCGTGGTCTCCAACAGGCGGAGCAGGGCGGTGAGTTCGGCGACGTTGTTGGTGGCGGTGCCGAGCGGGCCCGCCTCCCAGCGTTCCGGGGTTCCCTCGGCGTCGGCGGCGACCCAGGCCCAGGCGGCACGGCCCGGGTTGCCCTTGGACGCGCCGTCGCAGGCGGCGATGATGCGATCTGACATCCCTCGATCATGCCAGTCGCCACCGGGTGCCCGGACCACCCTCACTCCTCGTCCTGGTCCGGCAGCCCGTCCTCCGGGTGCAGTCCGCGCCCGTACCTGCTGCCCGCGAGAGGCGTCGGGGAGAGGCTCGCGCTCTCCTCGCCCGGCTCCAGGAGCGTGTCGGCGGGCCCCACGATGAGCGGGTCGGGGATGCCGACGGTGGCCGGGTCCTTCGCCGGGTAGTCGAGCCGGGCGAGCAGGCTGCGCATGGCCTCCAGGCGCCCGCGCCGCTTGTCGTTGTTCTTCACGACCGTCCACGGCGCGGCGTCGGTGTCCGTGGCGCGGAACATGTCGACCTTCGCCTCCGTGTAGGCGTCCCACAGGTCGAGCGAGGCGAGGTCGATCGGCGAGAGCTTCCACTGCCGTACGGGGTCGATCTGCCGGATCGCGAAGCGCGTGCGCTGCTCGGCGCGCGAGACGGAGAACCAGAACTTCACGAGCAGGATGCCGTCGTCGGTGAGCATCCGCTCGAAGACGGGGGTCTGGCGCAGGAAGTGGTAGTACTCGGCGGGCGTGCAGAAGCCCATGACGCGCTCGACGCCCGCGCGGTTGTACCAGGAGCGGTCGAAGAAGACGATCTCCCCGGCGGAGGGCAACTGGCTCACGTACCGCTGGAAGTACCACTGCCCCGCCTCGCGCTCGGTGGGCTTCTCCAGCGCGACGACGCGGGCGCCACGCGGGTTGAGCCGTTCCGTGAAGCGCTGGATCGTGCCGCCCTTGCCCGCCGCGTCGCGGCCCTCGCACAGCACGACGAGGCGCTGCCCGGTGTCCTTGACCCAGCGCTGCATCTTCAGCATCTCGATCTGGAGGACGCGCTTGCGCTTCTCGTACTCGCGGCGGCCCACCTTGTGCGGGTACGGGTAGTTCTCGCGCCAGGTGTCGACGGGTGCGCCCGAGCTGTCGCGGAGCAGGGGGCGCTCGGGGCGGCTGTCGTCGATCGTCAGCCCGTCGAGAAGCGCCGCCCCGGGGTCCTCGTCCGTGCCGGAATCGGAGCCGGAGGACGGCTGGGCGGGCGAAGGGCTCGGCATGGGGCGGCATCCTCACGGGCGGGGGGCGAGAGGCGGCCGGTCACGGCCGCTCTCTCGTCCCTACCCCCGCACCGGGAAGTACGCACGCCGGAACTGCGACTGGCGTACGCGCCGGGCCTCCGGGCTCGGCGCCCGCGCCCGTCGTCAGCGCCGTATGCGCGCGCGTCAGCGCCGTATGCGCACGAGCTTCTTGTTGGCGAACTCCTCCATGCCGTACTTGCCCAGCTCGCGCCCGATGCCGGAGCGCTTCACGCCGCCGAAGGGCAGTTCGGCCGCCGTGCCGCTCGTCTCGTTGATGTAGACCATGCCGGTGTCGAGCTGCGCGGCGACCCGCAGGGCCCGCTCGGGGTCGTCGGTGGCGATGGCCGCGCCGAGGCCGTAGGGCGTGTTGTTGGCGAGCGCCACGGCTTCCTCCTCGGTCTCGACCTTGTAGATCACGGCCGCCGGGCCGAACAGCTCCTCCTGGAAGGCGCGCATGCCGGGGCCGACGTCCGTGAGGACCGTCGGCTCGAACCAGGCGCCCTCGCGGTCGAGCGGCTTACCGCCCGCGAGGAGGGTCGCGCCGTTCGCGACGGCGTCCTCGATCTGTGCGGCGAGGTTCTCGACGGCCTGGCGCGAGGAGAGCGGGCCCATGAAGGTCCCCTCCTCGGTCGGGTCCCCGGGGGTCACGCCCTTCACGGTCTCGGTGAACTTGCGCGTGAACTCCTCGTACTGGTCGGCGAGGACGATGATGCGCTTGGCGGCGTTGCACGCCTGGCCCGCGTTGCCGTACCGGCCGTAGAAGGCGTTCTTCACGGTGCGGTCGAGGTCGGCGGGCTGGAGGACGAGGAAGGGGTCCGAGCCGCCCAGCTCCAGGACGACCTTCTTGAGGTGGCGGCCCGCCTGCTCGGCGACGGCCGCGCCGGCGCGCTCGGAGCCGGTGAGCGAGATGCCCTGCACGCGCGGGTCGGCGATGATCGTCGAGACCTGCTCGTTGCTCGCGAAGAGGTTGATGTAGGCGCCTTCGGGCAGGGCCGCCTCCTGGAAGATCCTCTCCATGGCGAGCGCGGACTCGGGACACTGCGGGGCGTGCTTGAGCAGGATCGTGTTGCCGAGCATGAGGTTCGGCGCGGCGAAGCGGGCGACCTGGTAGTACGGGAAGTTCCACGGCATGATCCCGAGGAGCGGGCCCATGCCCTCCTTGCGGACGACGGCGCTGCCGCCCGCGACGACGTCGAGTTCCTCGTCGGCGAGGAAGCCTGGGCCGTTCTCGGCGTAGTAGCGGTAGATCGAGATGGTGGTGTCGATCTCGCGGCGCGCCTGGGTGACGGGCTTGCCCATCTCGCGCGTGATGAGCGAGGCGAGCTCGTCCTTGCGCGCGGCGTACAGCTCGGCGACGCGTTCCAGGACGGCGACGCGCTCCTTGACCTCGCTCGCCCGCCAGGTGCGGTAGGCGGCGGCGGAGCGGTCCAGGGCGTCCTGGATCTCCGCGTCGGTGGCTTCGGGGAATTCGCTTTCGGTCTGCCCGGTGGCGGGGTTGACGACCTTGTACGCGGTCATGGCGTCCCTTCGTGCGGTGACGGGGGTGGGGTGCGGTACTGCCTCCTCCCACCGTCTCACCGACTGCCGCGAAACTATCCCCGGGGGCGGGCGTCTTTCCCCCGGGTGCCCGCGGTGACCAGGCAGGACGTCTCCGGCGCGGGCTCAGTCGGCGGGCAGCGGGGCGGTCCGGGCGCCGCTGTCCCGCATGAGGAGCGAGAGATCGCCGCGCACGTTCACGAAGGGCCGGACGCGCGTCGTGCCGCCCGCCGGGTGCTCCAGCGAGGTGGACGGCAGCACGGCGACCTTCTTGCGGTCGACGAGGTCGCCGAGTACCCGGCCGAGGGGGACGGGGGCGACGCCCGGCTCGGGAAGCAGCGCGAAGTCCCACACGTCCTGGGGGGCCGCGTGCCCGGCGAGCGGCATGACGTAGGGCAGCCGGAAGCCGAAGCGGCCGCGGCCCTGGTCGCGCGCCGCGAGCAGGAAGCTCTCGCTGCCCTCCTCGCGCGCCTTGACCCGGACCATCGCGCCGCGCGGCAGGGAGCGGACGATGCCGTGGAGCTGGGCGGTGACGAGGAGCCCGGACTCGCCCGTCTCCAGGGCGAGGATCTCGGCGTGGGCCGGTCGCCGCCAGGCCCGTACGGCGAGGTAGCCGTCCTTGGTGCGGTACGGGATCCAGTGCGCGAAGCCCGTGCCGTCCTCCAGGGGCGGCAGGCCGAGCAGCGCGCCCTGTTCGACGAGCCCGGCACGCAGCCTGCGGCGGGTGGCGCCCGCGAGGAGGTAGGCGTCCCAGCGGCCCTCGTCGAGGCGGTGGGTGGCGCGGCCGAGGACGGCGGGGCCCGGTTCGGGGACGGGGACGCGCACTTCGCGGGCGGCTGGGTCGTCGCGGAGCGCGAGGAGGAGGGTGTACGGGCCCGGGAAGGGCGCCGTGGGGCGTATCTCGATCGCGCCCGTCGGGGTCACGAGCGCCCCGGCCGAGGTGCGGGGTCGCGGGGTCGTGCGCGGGGAGCGGGCGCGGCGCGGGGCCTCGGCGCGGCGGGGTGCGGTGAGGCGGGCGGCGGCGCGGGCGGCCCTGCGGGGGCGGAGGGTGAGCGCGTCGAGTTCGGCGCGCTCACGGGCTCTGCGGGCCTGGATGTCGTCGAGGAGGCGCTCGTACGCCTTCGCCGCGGCCTCGGTCGAGTGGGCGGCGGCGTGGACGCGGGCGGTGCGGCCGAAGCGGTCGCGGGTCTCCTGGTCGTCCATGAGGCGGCCAAGGGCCGCGGCGAAGGCGTCGGTGCCGCCCGCGAGGGGGACGAGCAGTCCGGTGACGCCGTGCGCGACGAGCTGGGCGGGGCCGTGCGGGGCGTCCGTGGCGACGACGGGCACACCCGCGCGCATGGCTTCGAGGATGCCGTGGCCGTAGGGCTCGATGTCCGAGCTGACGGCGGCGATAGCGGCCTTGGCCCACTCCGGTTCCATGGGCGTGACGGCGCCCATGAGGAGGACGCGGTCGTAGAGGCCGAGGCGGTTGACGCGGCGGCGCAGCGCGGCGTGCTCGGGGCCGCGCCCGTAGATGCGCAGGGTCCAGTCGGGGTGCTCGGGGAGCAGCTTGGCGAAGGCGTCGATGAGCCGGTCGTAGCGCTTGCCGGGGACGAGGCGTCCGGCGGCGACGATCGTGCGGGAGGTGCGGAGCGAGGGGGTGAGGCCGAGGTCGGGGCTGCCGGGCGGGACGGCGTGGACGCGCTCCGCGGCCTCGGGCACGGCGGCGCGGTAGGCGGCGGCGTCGGCCTCGGTGAGGGTGACGAAGGCGTCGAGGTGGGGCAGGCAGCTGTTCTGGTCGGCGCGCAGTCCCGGCTCGTGCGAGGCGAGGGTGAGGTGTTCCTGGCCGATGCGCAGGTAGCGGTCGCTGCCGTGGCGGGCGAGGTAGCCGTTGAGCAGGGGGCGGGTCGCGATGACCGCCTCCGCGTCGGTCCAGGCGAGCCATTCGGTGAGCCGCAGGTCGTGCAGGGTGCGGTAGCGCAGGCGGCCCGTCTCGACGGCGGCGTCGGGGAACATGCGATGGGTGCCGGTGTTGAGGACGTGGTCGCCTTCGTAGCCGGGGGTGCCCTCCCGCATGTCGATGAGGGAGGTGAGCCGGACGCGCGGGTCGAAGGGGAGCGCGGGGGTGTCGGCGACCCGGTGGACGCTCACGACCTCGACGTCGTGGCGCTCGGCGAGGGCCGCCGAGAGGTGGGTTGTGCCGCGGATGGTCGCACCGATCCCGTAGGCGTTGTGGATCAGGAATGCGATGCGCATGCGCGGGCCTCCCCCTCGGTCGTGCACAGGTGTCCGGGAGTCAGACGGTTGACCGGGCCGAGGGTTGTACGGGTGAGGCGCACGTCACATCTCCGGGTGCCTCGCGCGGGGCGGCCCTTCGCGGACGCCGGGCGCCCGCCCCCCGCTCCTCGAACTCCCCCGGCCTTCCGCCGGGGGCCCTGAAGAGCGGGGCGCGGGGCTCCCGCCTACTTCTCGCGCTCGTCCATGATCCGCTTGATCTTGCCGACCGAGCGTTCGAGGGTGTCGGGGTCGAGGACCTCGATGCCGACGCTGACGCCGATCGTGTCCTTGATCCGCTGGAGCACGAGGGCGGCGGCGGCCTCCCGGGCCTCGGGTCCCGAGTCCTGGCGGGCCTCGACGCGGACCGTGAGGTGGTCCATGCGACCGCGGCGGCCCAGGTGGAGCTGGAAGTGCGGGGCGAGCGCCGGGACGCGGAGCAGGATCTCCTCGATCTGGCTCGGGAAGAGGTTCACGCCGCGCAGGATGATCATGTCGTCACAGCGCCCGGTGACCTTCTCCATGCGCCGCATCCCGGGCCTGGCGGTGCCCGGCAGGAGGCGGGTGAGATCGCGGGTGCGGTAGCGGATGACCGGGAGGGCTTCCTTGGTGAGCGAGGTGAAGACCAGCTCGCCCGAGGTGCCGTCGGGCAGTACCTCGTCGGTGATCGGGTCGACGACCTCGGGCAGGAAGTGGTCCTCCCAGATGTGCAGGCCGTCCTTCGTCTCGACGCACTCGCTCGCGACGCCGGGGCCCATGACCTCGGAGAGGCCGTAGATGTCGACCGCGTGGATGCCCATGCGGTCCTCGATCTCGCGGCGCATCTCCTCGGTCCACGGCTCGGCGCCGAAGACACCCGCGCGCAGCGTCGTGGAGCGCGGGTCGACGCCCTGGCGCTCGAACTCGTCGAGCAGCGTGAGCATGTAGGAGGGCGTGACCATGATGAGGTCGGGCTCGAAGTCCTGGATGAGCTGGACCTGACGGGCGGTCTGGCCGCCGGAGGCCGGGATGACGGTGCAGCCGGCCCGCTCGACGCCGTAGTGCGCGCCGAGGCCGCCGGTGAAGAGCCCGTAGCCGTAGCTGACGTGCAGGCGGTCGCCGGGGCGGGCCCCGGCGGCGCGCAGCGAGCGGGCGACGAGGCCGGCCCAGTTCCCGAGGTCGTCGTCGGTGTAGCCGACGACGGTGGGGCGCCCGGTGGTGCCGCTGGAGGCGTGCAGCCTGCGGACCCGTTCGCGGGGGACGGCGAACATGCCGAAGGGGTACGTCTCGCGCAGGTCCGCCTTCGTCGTGTACGGGAAGCGGGCGATGTCCTCCAGGGTGCGCAGGTCCTCCGGGCGCACCCCCGCCTCGTCGAACTTGCGGCGGTACAGCGGCACGTTCGTGTAGGCGTGGGCGAGGGTGGCGCGCAGCCGCTCCAGCTGGAGCGCGCGGAGTTCCTCGCGGCCGAGTCGCTCGGCCGGGTCACGCAGCTCGTCGGGGAGGGGTTCCCCGAAGCGCGCCGGGCGGGCGCCCCGGGCGGTTCGCGGCTGCTGCTCCTCGGGCCAGGACTCCGTCGTTCCGGCCTCGGTGGTCGTCATGCTCGTTCCTCCACGCCTCGGATCACTCGGCTGCGACCGCGGAACTCCGCGACGACGGTGTGCTGGGGGTCGTCGCGCTCGATCCGCACGTCGTACAGTCCGCTGCGGCCGTACCGGGTGCGCTCTCTCGCCTCGGCGACGAGGACGTCGCCCTCGAACGCCGGGGCCACGAAGTCGATGTCGGCGCCGGCTCCGACGGTCACGGGACCGCGGGAGTTGCAGGCGACGGCGAAGGCCGTGTCGGCGAGGGTGAAGAGGAAGCCGCCGTGGGCGACGCCATGGCCGTTGACCATGGCTCCGGTGATCTCCATCCGGACCCTGGCGGTGCCGTCCCCCGAGGACAGCAGCTCCATGCCCAGGCCCTGGGAGGCCTTGTCCCTCGCCCACATGGCGTGTTCCGGGCCGGTTCCGCGCCCGGCGGGAACCGTCGGCTCGGCCGCTCCCGCATTGTGCGCTTCGACCGGCTTCGTGTCACTGCCACGTCCCATGTGGCGCTCACCACCCTTGCTGCCCGACCGAACATTCGGTTAGCTTTCGACCGGGTCAGTAATTCAGCATCCGATTCGCCTGTCAAGGGGTCCCATGTCTTCTCCCGCCACTGCCAGGACCGATTTCTTCGCACGGCACGAGGGGCTGCTCCGCGCGGCCGCCGAGGCGATCGCCACGCGCGGTTTCCACTCGGCCTACCCCGAGTCTCCGAGCAAGTCCGTCTACGGCGAGGAGGCCCCCGAGGCCGGCGAGCGCGCCTTCCGCGCCCTGCTCGACCGGCCCTTCGAGCTGCCGGGCCACCCCGGCGAGGCGGGGGCGGTGGGCGAGGAGGTCTCCCCGTACGGGCTGCGGCTCGGCATCACGTACCCGAGGCTCGACCCGCGCGAGGCGGTGGCCACCGCGAAGGCGGCGGGCCGCGCCTGGCGCCGCGCGAGCCCCGACATGCGGGCCGGGGTCGCGGCCGAGATCCTCGCCCGGCTCAACGCGGCGAGCTTCCAGATGGCGCACGCGGTGCACCACACGACCGGGCAGCCCTTCGTCATGGCCTTCCAGGCCGGTGGCGCGAACGCCCAGGACCGCGGCCTCGAAGCCGTCGCGTACGGCTGGGTCGCGCAGCGCCAGGCGCCCGCGGCCGCGACGTGGGCGAAGCCGATGCGCAAGGGCGAGCCGCTGACCCTGGAGAAGACGTTCACGCCCGTCGGGCGCGGCGTCTCGCTGCTCATCGCGTGCAACACCTTCCCGACGTGGAACGGCTACCCGGGCCTCTTCGCGAGCCTCGTGACGGGGAACCCGGTCGTCGTCAAGCCGCACCCCGCCGCCGTGCTGCCGCTCGCGCTGAGCGTCCGCGTGGCCCGCGAGGTGCTCGCCGAGGCGGGTTTCGACCCGGACACGGTGCTGCTCGCCGCCGAGGCCCCCGAGGACCGCGTCGCGGCGACGCTCGCGACCGACCCCGACGTGCGGATCATCGACTTCACGGGATCGACCGGCTTCGGCGACTGGCTGGAGCGGAACGCCCCTCAGGCCGCCGTGCACACCGAGAAGGCCGGGCTCAACACGGTCGTCCTCGACTCGACCGCCGACTACAAGGGCCTGCTGCGCAACCTGGCGTTCTCCCTGTCGCTCTACAGCGGCCAGATGTGCACGACGCCGCAGAACCTGTACGTGCCCCGCGAGGGCTTCGCGACCGACCAGGGCGTCAAGACGCCCGAGGTCTTCGCCGCCGACCTCGCCGAGGCGCTCGGCAAGCTGCTCGGCGACCCGCAGCGCGCCGCGGGGACGCTCGGCGCGCTCACCGGCGAGGCCGTGCGCGAGCGGATCGAGAAGGCGCGCGCCCTGGGGGGCACGCGATTCGGCGGCGAGCCGCTGACCCACCCGGAGTACCCCGAGGCCGTGCTGCGCACGCCGCTCGTGACGGTGCTCGACGCCGCGCGGGACGCGGAGACGTACCGCGCCGAGTGGTTCGGGCCGATCTCCTTCGTCATCGCGACCGACTCCACCGAGCACTCCATCGACCTGCTGCGCGAGACGATCTCGGCGCACGGGGCCCTCACCGCGAGCGTGCACTCCACGCGCGAGGACGTCCTGGAGGCGACCCGCGAGGCCGCGCTCGACGCGGGTGTGCACCTCGCCGAGAACTTCACCGGGCAGGTCTTCGTCAACCAGACCGCCGCCTTCAGCGACTACCACGGCTCGCAGGCCAACCCCGCCGCTTCGGCGACCCTCAGCGACTGGGCCTTCGTCACTGGGCGCTTCGCCGTGCTCCAGTCCCGCCGTCCGGCGGCCGCGACCGAGGAGGCCACGGGTGCCTGAGGACGTCTACCTGATCGACGGGGCCCGTACCCCGCAGGGCCGGTACGGCGGCGCGCTCGCCTCCGTCCGCCCCGACGACCTCGCCGCGCTCGTCGTCGGTGAGGCGGTGCGGCGGGCCGGGGTGCCCGCCGAGGCGATCGACGAGGTGATCCTCGGCGCCGCCAACCAGGCCGGTGAGGACAACCGCGACGTGGCCCGTATGGCGGTGCTCCTCGCGGGCCTGCCGCACACCGTGCCGGGCTACACCGTGAACCGCCTGTGCG
The DNA here is from genome assembly GCF_000719475.1 of Streptomyces sp. NRRL F-5630. GTDB lineage: Bacteria > Actinomycetota > Actinomycetes > Streptomycetales > Streptomycetaceae > Streptomyces. The sequence goes on from NZ_JOGO01000015.1 coordinate 70,044, forward strand.
CCTCGGGGCTCACCGCGGTCGCCTCGGCCGCGCAGGCGATCCGCGCCGGGGAGGCGGAGATCGCCGTGGCGGGCGGTGTCGAGTCGATGACCCGCGCCCCCTGGGTCATGGCGAAGCCGGGGACGCCGTGGGCGAAGCCCGGCGAGGTCTTCGACACCTCGCTCGGCTGGCGCTTCACCAACCCGCGCTTCACCGCCGCCGACCGCGCCGCGCCTCCCGGCGAGATCCGTACGACGCTCAGCATGGGCGAGACGGGCGAGGAGGTCGCGGCCCTCGACGGGACGACCCGCGAGCAGTCCGACGCCTTCGCGCTGCGCAGCCACCAGCGGGCCGTCGCGGCGCAGGAGGCCGGGCACTTCGACCGCGAGATCGTCGCCGTGCCCGTCAAGGACGGCGAGGTCACCCGGGACGAGGGTCCGCGCCCGGGGTCCTCGATGGAGAAGCTCGGCAAGCTCCGCACCGTCTTCCGCGCCGACGGCATCGTGACGGCGGGGTCCGCCTCGCCGCTCTCGGACGGCGCCTCGGCACTCCTCGTGGCGAGCGCGGCGGCCGTGGAGCGGTACGGCCTCACGCCGCGGGCCCGTATCGTCGCCTCGGCCTCGGCCGGGGTCGAGCCGCACCTCATGGGCCTCGGCCCGGTGCCGGCGACGCGCAAGGCCCTCGACCGGGCGGGCTGGTCGGCCGGCGACCTCGGGGCCGTCGAGCTGAACGAGGCGTTCGCCGCGCAGGCGATCGGCGTCATCGACCGGCTCGGCCTGGACGACGCGCTCGTCAACGCGGACGGCGGCGCGATCGCGCTCGGCCACCCGCTCGGCTGCTCCGGCTCGCGCATTCTGCTGACCCTCCTGGGCCGTATGGAGCGCGAGGACGCGGCGAAGGGCCTCGCGACGCTGTGCGTGGGCGTCGGCCAGGGGGTCGCGATGCTCGTGGAGCGGGTGTGAGCGGCGTGAGCGGCACGGGGGGCGCGGACGGCACGGGCGGCCCGGACGGTTTCGGGGGCGGGGAGAGCGTGAACGGCGGGCGGGGCTTCCCCGGCGACCCGTACGAGGACCTCGCCGCGCGTTCCTTCGGGACGCTCGCCGTCGAGGTGCGCGAGGACCGCGTGGTCGTGACGCTCGACCGCCCCGAGGCGCGCAACGCGATCAGCGGGCGCATGATCCGCGAACTGCACACGGTGTGCGCCTGGCTGGAGGAGCATCCCCGGATGCTCCTCCTGACCGGGGCCGGGGGCTCCTTCGCGGGCGGCGCCGACATCGCCGAGCTGCTGGAGCGGGGCCGGGACCAGGCACTCCAGGGTGTCAACAGCCGGCTCTTCGAGCGGGTCCGCAGGCTGCCGATGCCGACGCTCGCCGCCGTGGACGGCTGGGCGCTGGGCGGAGGCGCCGAGCTGAGCTACGCCTGCGACCTGCGTCTGGCGGGGCCGAAGGCCGCCTTCGGGAACCCGGAGCCGGGCCTCGGCATCCTCGCGGCGGCGGGGGCCGCCTGGCGACTGCCCGAGCTGGTCGGCGAGTCGGTCGCCAAGCAGGTGCTGCTCGCCGGGCGCACCCTGGACGCGCGGGCGGCGCTCGCGTGCGGGCTCGTCATGGACGTCGTACCGGCAGAGACGCTGCTCGACGAGGCGCACGCGGTGCTCGACCGGATGGCGAAGTCGTCCGCGACGGCACTGCGGCTGACGAAGCTCGTCGTGGACGCGCCCGGGGCGCACCCGGTCGCCGACGACCTCGCGCAGGCCGTGCTGTTCGAGGGGCAGGACAAGAAGGACCGCATGACGAGATTCCTGGACCGCAAGCGGGACCGGGGAGCGAGCGGCGGGAACACCGGGAACAGGGGCTCCGGCACGCCGGGGACCGACAGCGAGCGGACGGAGGGCCGGGCATGAGCGCGGCAGTGCCCCGGCGGGCCGGGGTCATCGGTGGCGGGCGGATGGGCGCGGGCATCGCGCAGTCCTTCGCCACGGCGGGCGCGGCCGTGACGGTCGTCGAGCAGGACGAGACGGCGGCGGCGAAGGTGCGCGACCGCGTCGCGGGCTCCCTGGAGCGGGCCGCGAAGCGCGGGCTGCTGCCCGCGGCGCCAGACGAGATCCTCGGGCGGCTCACCTTCGTGGGCGACGTGAGCGGGCTCCCCGCCGACGCGGACGTCGTCGTCGAGGCCGTACCGGAGAACGCGGGCCTCAAGGCGCAGCTGCTGGCGGCGGCCGAACGGGTCGTCGGCGCGGACACCGTCCTCGCGACCAACACCAGCTCGCTGTCCGTCACCGAGCTCTCGGCCTCCCTCGCGCGCCCCCACCGCTTCCTCGGGATGCACTTCTTCAACCCGGTGCCCGCGTCCGCGCTCGTCGAGCTGGTCGTCCCCGAGGCCACCGAGCGGGCCGTCGTGGACCTCGCGCTGGACTGGACGGCGGGGCTCGGCAAGAAGGATGTCGTCGTCAAGGACTCGCCGGGCTTCGCGAGCAGCCGCCTCGGCGTCGCGCTCGGCCTGGAGGCGATCCGCATGGTCGAGGAGGGAGTCGCCGAACCGCAGGCCATCGACGACGCCATGAGCCTCGGCTACAAGCACCCGATGGGCCCACTGCGCCTCACCGACCTCGTGGGCCTCGACGTGCGGCTCGCGATCGCCGAGTACCTGCACAGCACGCTCGGCGAGCGGTTCGCGCCGCCCGCGCTGCTCCGCGAGAAGGTCGCGCGCGGTGAACTGGGGCGCTCGACCGGACAGGGCTTCTACTCGTGGAACGACTGAACGCGACGGCGGAACCGGCGACGACACCTACGACAGCTACCGGAAGGAGGGGCGGACGATGACCGAGCACACCGCGCCCCCGCACGAGGACGAGCTGAGCGCCCACTTCGACGCGACGATCGCGCGCGACCAGCGCGTCGAGCCGCGCGACTGGATGCCGGAGGCGTACCGCAAGACGCTCGTGCGCCAGATCGCCCAGCACGCGCACTCCGAGATCATCGGGATGCAGCCGGAGGGCGACTGGATCACGAAGGCGCCCTCGCTGCGCCGCAAGGCGATCCTCTTCGCGAAGGTCCAGGACGAGGCGGGCCACGGCCTCTACCTCTACAGCGCCGCCGAGACGCTGGGCGCCGACCGCGCCGAGCTGACCGAGATGCTGATCGAGGGCCGCCAGAAGTACTCCTCGATCTTCAACTACCCGACCCCGACCTTCGCCGATGTCGGTGTCATCGGCTGGTTCGTGGACGGCGCCGCGATCTGCAACCAGGTGCCGCTGTGCCGGTGCAGCTACGGCCCCTACGCCCGCGCGATGATCCGCGTCTGCAAGGAGGAATCCTTCCACCAGCGGCAGGGCTACGAACTCCTCCTGACGATGATGCGCGGCACCGAGGCCCAGCGCCGGATGGTGCAGGAGGCCGTGGACCGCTGGTGGTGGCCCTCGCTCATGATGTTCGGGCCGCCCGACGGGGACTCGCCGCACTCGGCGAAGTCGATGGCTTGGCGCATCAAGCGGCACTCCAACGACGAACTGCGCCAGCGCTTCGTCGACATGACGGTGCCGCAGGCGGAGCACCTCGGCGTCACGCTCCCCGACCCGGAGCTGCGCTGGAACGAGGAGCGCGGCAGGCACGACTTCGGCACCCCGGACTTCGAGGAGCTGAAGCAGGTCATCTCGGGCAACGGCCCGTGCAACGCGGAGCGGGTCGCGCGGCGCAGGTCCGCGCACGAGAACGGCGCCTGGGTGCGCGAGGCGGCCGCGGCACACGCGGCCAGGCACGCGGGCGACCGCGGGAAGACGGAGGCCGCGGCATGAGCGGGACGGACGAGAAGAAGGCGGCGGCCCCGAAGGACTCCTGGCCGCTGTACGAGATCTTCGTACGGGGCAAGCGGGGCCTGAACCACGTGCACGTCGGCTCGCTGCACGCGGCCGACGACCGGATGGCGCTGACCAACGCGCGCGACCTGTACACCCGGCGCAACGAGGGCGTCTCGATCTGGGCGGTGCGCAGCGAGGACATCGCGGCCTCGGCGCCGGACGAGAAGGACCCCTTCTTCGCGCCGAGCGGCGACAAGGTCTACCGGCACCCCACGTTCTACGACATCCCCGCGGACGTCCCGCACATCTGAGATGCCCGTCCGCCTCCACCGGGAGGCGCCGTCCGCCCGTCGGGCGCTGCCACCCCTGGGGCACGGTCCGCCCGTGGGGCGCCGTCTCCCCGGGAGGCGCTCCCGCTTCCCAGAGTTCTTCAAGGAGTTGTGGTCGCAATGAGCGACGATCACCTGTCGCTGGCCGCCGACGCCGCCGAGGGCGACGGTCACTGGGCCTTCGGCACCGGGTTCGAGGACCCGCTGCACGGCGTGGACACGACCGTGCCCGAGGGGGTGGACACGGCGGCGCTCGCGGCGCTGTGCCTCGCCCTCGGCGACGACGCGCTGGTGAGCGCGCAGCGGCTCGGCGAGTGGGTCACGGCGGCACCCGAGCTGGAGATCGAGCTCGCCCTCGCCAATATCGGCCTGGACCTCCTGGGCCAGACCCGGCTGCTGTACGCGCGGGCCGGGCTGCTCGACGGCACGGGCCGCGACGAGGACGCGTATGCGTACTTCCGCGGCGCCGACGCGTTCCGCAACCTGCGGATCACGGAGGTGCCCAACGGCGACTTCGCCTTCACCGTGCTGCGGCTCCTCGCCCACTCGGCGTGGCGGCTCGCGCTCCTGCGCCGGCTCGTCTCGGCGCCCGACCCGGTCCTCGCGGCCATCGCCGCGAAGGGGGTCAAGGAGCTGGCGTACCACCGCCAGTTCGCCGCCGACTGGGCGATCCGGCTCGGTGACGGGACCGAGGAGTCGCACCGCAGGACGACGGAGGCGGCACGCGCGCTCGCACCGCTGCTCGCCGAGTTCCGCCGCGACGAGAGCGCCGCCTTCCTCGGTGTCGACGCCGCCGAGGTGGCGGCGGAGGCCCGCGAGGTCTGGGAGCAGGTGCTCGGCGCCGCGACCGTGGCCCTCCCCGAGGCCGTCGCGGAGACCGCCGACGGGCGGCGGGGCGAGCACACCGAGCACCTGGCCCCGCTCCTGGCGGAGCTCCAGGTGGTCGCCCGCGCACACCCGGGCGCGACGTGGTGAGCGCGGCGGCCCCGGTGTCCGATCCCCGCCTCCGGGCCGCCTGGGAGGTGGCCGGGCGGGTGCCGGACCCCGAGCTGCCGATGCTGAGCCTGCGCGACCTCGGGGTGCTGCGCGACCTCGGGTACGAGGAGGACGGGACGCTCGTCGTGTCGCTCACACCGACGTACTCGGGCTGCCCGGCGATGGCCGAGATGCGCGCGGCGACCGTACGCGCCCTGAACGAGGCCGGTTTCGCGGCGGTCAGGGTCCGTACCGTGCTCGACCCGCCGTGGACGACGGACTGGATGACGGAGGAGGGCCGCGCGGCCCTCGCCGCCCACCACATCGTCCCCCCGGGCCCCGCCTCGGGCCCCCGCCGCGGCGGCCCGGTGCCCCTCTCCCTCTCCCCCACCCGTCTCGCGGGCGATACCGGAGCGGTGCGCTGTCCGCAGTGCGGGGCCGACGACGCCGAGGAGCTGTCCCGGTTCTCCGCGACCTCCTGCCGTTCCCTGCACCGCTGCCGCGCGTGCGGGGAACCGTTCGAGCGGTTCAAGGAGATCTGAGCCGAGGGCCCGGCGACGGTCCGGAGGCTGGGCCCGGTCGTCCGCTCGCACGTGTGCCCCTGCCTCCCGCCTTTTCCCTGACGGTGGGGTCGGCGAGAGCGGCGGAGAGGAGCAGGTGCGGGGGCGGGGGCGTGTGGTGCGGGGGGCGTGTGGCGCCGTCCCGATCACACGTGCCGTGTCACGTGTCGGTGTCACGTGTCGGTGTCACGTGTCGGTGTCACGTGTCGGTGTCACGTGTCGGTGTCACGCGGACGTGGGCGGTGGGCGTCGGGCGCACGACGTCTGTCTCCCCGTACCATGCGTGGCATCCGTCCCACGTGAGGAGTGCGTGCTTGTGTCCAGCCAGTCAGCCGCCACGATCCGTTCGCGGTACGTCGAGCAGGCCGCGTCGGACCTGGAGGACAACCGCCGCCGTCAGGAGCAACTGACGGAGGAGCTGCGGGTGTTGCAGCAGGAGGAGAGCCTCCTCACCGACATCCTGAGCCTCACGCAGGGCTTCGCGCCCTCCCTGCCCGAGCAGGCGCGGGAGCGGGAGCCGGACGTGGGCACCGGACGGCGGACCCGCGCGGTGGGCGGGCAGCGTGCCCGGGTCGTCAAGCCCGCGAAGAGGAAGTCACCCTCCCCGCTGCTGGGCGATCTGCTGGCCGGACTGCTCGACGCCTCGTCGGAGCCGCGCGCGGCCAAGGACCTGCGCGCGGAGCTGATGGCGAAGCACCCGGAGCGGTCGCCGACGCCGCAGGTCGTGCGCAACACGCTGGAGTCGCTGGTGGCCAAGGGCCGGCTCCGCCGCCACAAGGAGGAGCGTTCGGTGCTGTACACGCTCGTCCGTCCGCAGCAGCCCTGAACGGCTTCCGGTTGGGGGGCACGCGCGTGTGCCGCGCTGACGGCACGCCCGGGTGGCGGGCCGTGGGGAGGGTGGGCTGACCGGGCGCGCTCAGCCCACCCCGGCTCAGCCCGCCCCGCCTCGGGCCACTCCGGCCGCGTTCGCGCCGCACACCGAAGCCACACCCGTGCCCACACCCGACGCGCACCCAAGCCACATCCGGGCCCGCTCCCCCGCATACCGGCCCCCACACCCGCGCCCACACCCGCGCCCGCATACGCGCACCGCTCCCCTCACGCGCGCCGCCGGTTCAGCAGCCACCACGACGTCACCAGGTCCTCGGTGCGCCGCAGGTTCAGGTCCGTCAGCTCCTGGAAGCGGCTGACCCGGTACCGCACCGTGTTCGGGTGCACGGCGAGCCGCCGGGCCACCTCCCGTACGTCCTGGTCGCATTCGAGGTAGACCCGGGTGGTGTGCTCGATCTCGTTGCTGGAGTGCCCCGCTGCGTCGAGTGCCGCCAGGTGCCGTGCGGAGAGGTTGTCCGCGGTGAGCGGGTCCGCGAGGACGAGGGGCCTGGGGCCGAGGCCCGCGAGCCGGACGACGCCCGACATGGCGAACTGCCGGGCGGTCTCCAGCGCGAGCACCGCCTCACCGAAGCCCGCGCCGAGCCGGTCGAGCGGGAGCGCGGGGCCCGCCGCCACCAGGTGCCCGGCGACCGTGTCCGGTGCCCTCGGCGCGATGAAGCCCAGCACGGTGCCGACCTGGGCGAGCAGCAGGCGGTCCGCGGGGAGCCGCAGGGCTCCCGCGACGGCGAGGCGCAGGGCCTCCGCGTCGGCGTCGTTCGCCGCCCGCGCGGCGAGCGCGACGTGGCGCGCCTGTGGCACGAGCCCGAAGAGGCGCGCGTCATGGCCGATGTGCTCGGCGGGGAGGGTCCCGCCGAGCACGCCCGCCGCGAAGGCGGCGCGGCGTTCGGCGTCGAACTGGACACGCTCCAGGGCCAGATCGTGCTGGACGCGGGTGAAGATCTCGGCCGCCTCGTGGGTGAACTCCCACGTGCTGTCGTGCGCGGCGAGCAGGAGCGCGGGCCGCAGGCCCACCGCCGCCCCGGCCTGATCCATCAGGGCGAGCATCGCCCGTGAGCCCCACTGGTACCCGAGGGTGAGCACCTCGGCCGGCACTCCGCGCGCGGCCCGCTCGCGCGCGAAGTCGGCGAGCGCCTCGCGCAGCGCCGCGTCGGGCACGCGCAGCGCGGTCAGCTCCGCGAGGACGAGGTCCAGGAACCTCCGCGCGGAGGAGCGGATGTCCTCGGGGCCGAGCATCGCGTAGCCGGGGACATGCCGGCGCAGCAGCGCGAGCACGCGGTCGGCGAAGACGTCCCGGAGTCCGCGCAGGCGGTCGGCCGCGGCGGCCAGCGCCGCGCGGTCGGAGGGGCCGAGACCGGCGAGGTCCGGCAGGCCGCGGCGGTCCGGCCATACCGCGGGCGTCTCGGTTTCGATGACGGCGACCTCCTCAACCAGGTTGCTGCCGGGAGGGGTTGAGCGCGCCACGGCGGCCGGGCGCGGCCGTCCCCCAGGCGGCCCGGCGGACTGTACCACCGTCCAAAGTTGTTTGTGTCCAGGAACATAGACGCGCCCACGAGGTCGACGTTAGAACTACGCAGACGATCGATTGCGTTGTTAATTGGTGGCTTATGTTGGAAAAGTCGGCCGAGCGAGCCTCGTACCGTTTGCCTCAACTCGCCGCCCTGCACAATCACTTACGCGAGGGAGGCACCATGTCGCCTGTCGGCCCGTCCAACGGCGTCACGGGTTCCGCTCACACCCGCAGACGTCTGCTCAAGGGTGTGGGCGCCACAGGGCTGGCAGTGGCCGCGGGAGGGCTGCTGTCGGCGTGCGGGGACGACGACGATTCGGGCGGGGGCAAGAAGTCCTCGGGCCCGGTGGCGGGCAGCACGGTCACCTTCGGCTCGAACTACTCCGACCCGGCGACGAAGAAGGCGTTCGCCGCGCTGGCGGCGTCGGCGACGACGTCGACCAAGGCGAAGATCAAGATCAACACCGTTGACCACAACACCTTCCAGCAGAACATCACGAGCTATCTGCAAGGCACCCCCGACGACCTCTTCACGTGGTTCGCCGGGTACCGCATGCAGTACTTCGCCGCCCAGGGGCTCGCGGCCCGGCTCGACGACGTGTGGGAGAAGATCGGCGGCAACTTCGGCCCCGTCGCCAAGGACCTCTCGACCGGCCTCGACGGGCACCAGTACTTCGTGCCGATCTACCAGTACCCGTGGGTCGTCTTCTACCGGAAGAGCCTGTTCAAGAAGAACGGCTACTCCGTGCCGACCACGTGGGACGCCTACCTGGCGCTGTGCAAGAAGATGAAGCAGGACGGGCTCATCCCCCTCGCCTTCGGCGACAAGGACGGCTGGCCCGCCCTCGGCACCTTCGACATCCTCAACATGCGCGTCAACGGGCACGACTACCACAGCAAGCTGATGAAGCACGAGATCCCGTGGACGGACCAGGGCGTGCACACGGTCTTCCAGCACTGGGCCGAGATGATGCCGTACGTGCAGAGCGGCGCCAACGGCCGGATCTGGCAGGACGCGGCCAAGGCGCTGGAGGGCCGCGAGGCCGGGATGATGTTCCAGGGCACCAACCAGGTCGCGGCCCAGTGGGTCAGCGACGAGGAGGAACTGGACGACCTGGACTTCTTCCCCTTCCCCGCGATCAACGCGAAGTGGGGACAGCAGTTCATGGACGCCCCCGCGGACGGCTTCATGCTGAGCGAGAAGGCGAAGAACCCCGCCGCGGCGAAGGCCGTCCTGGAGTACATCGGCTCGGGCGAGGCGGAGGCCGAGTACCTCAAGAGCGACCAGTGGGACGTGGGCCTCGCGAAGGGCCTCAAGGTGCCCTCGTACAACGCGATCCAGAAGAAGTCCGTCGAGGAGATCGCCAAGTGCAAGGCGGTCGGACAGTTCATGGACCGCGACGCCGACCCGGCGATGGCCACGGCGATGGTCTCCGTCATCCAGAAGTTCATCGACGATCCCAGCAGCGGCAACATCACGTCGTTGCAGAAGAGCGCCGAATCGCAGGCGAAGGCGATCTACACGGGATGAGCACGCTCACACGTACGCGCCGGGCGGCCACCCCGCCCGGCGCCCCCGCCGCCGGACGCGAGCGGCGGCGGCTGCGACACCTCAGCGCCCGCGACCGCCTCGTGGCCGCGCTGCTGCTCGGCGTCCCCCTCCTGCTCAGCCTCGCCTTCGTGTGGTTCCCCGCGCTCGGCACCATCGCCCTGTCCTTCTTCCGGTGGAACGGCGTCGGCGATCTGCACACGAAGGCGTGCGACCCGGCGCTGCCCACGGTCCTCAACAACGGCTGTGTCACGGGGCTCCAGAACTACCACCAGGCGGCGACGAACTATCCCGAGTTCTGGCCCGCCGTCCAGCACAACCTGATCTGGCTCGCGGTCTTCGTCGTCCTCGCGACACCGCTCGGGATGCTCTTCGCGGTCGTGATCGACCGGGGCATCGCGGGCAGCCGCATGTACCAGAGCATCCTGTTCCTGCCCGTCATGCTGTCGCTCGCGCTGATCGGCATCATCTGGGAGTTCGTGTTCTCGCAGAACTACGGCGTGATCAACACGGTCATCGGGCGGTCCGGGGACAGCAACGCCATCGACTGGCTCGGCGACCCGCACCTCAACCTGTGGGCCGTCCTCCTGGAGGCCACCTGGCGTCAGGCCGGTTACGTGATGGTCCTGTACCTGGCGGGCCTGAAGGCGGTGGACCCCAGCCTGCGCGAGGCCGCCCGCATCGACGGGGCCGACGCCTGGCAGACGTTCTGGCGGGTCGTGTTCCCGGCGATGCGACCGATCAACATCGTCGTCATGGTGATCACGGTCATCGAGTCCTTGCGCGCCTTCGACCTCGTCTACATCACGAACAAGGGCATCAACGGCCTGGAACTCCTCTCGGTCCTCGTGACGTCGAACATCGTCGGCGAGACGCAGCGGGTCGGCTTCGGGTCGGCGCTGGGCGTCGTCCTCCTCCTGATCTCGCTCGTCCCGATCTGTCTCTTCCTTCGCCAGTCCTTCCGCAAGGAGGAAACACCGTGAGTACGCAGACGGCGCCCGCGCCCGCCGTACGGGGCGGCGGCCATCCCGCTGCCCGCAAGCAGCGCCCCCGGGGCCAGGTCCTCTCGCAGGTCTTCCTCGTCTGCGCGTCGGTGCTGTGGCTGCTGCCGATCCTCTTCGCGCTCTACGTCGCGGTCCGCCCGTACTCGGACACACGCCGGCACGGATACGTGTCCCTGCCGCACAGCCTGACCCTCGGCAACTTCTCCGACGCCTGGACCCAGGCGAACATGGGCCGCTTCTTCTGGAACTCGGTGCTGATCACGGTCCCCGCGGTCGTCATCGTGCTCGTCCTCGCCTCGGGCGCCGCCTTCGTCCTCACACGTGTCGACGTCAAGGTGAACGTCGCGCTGCTCATCGTGTTCACGGCCGGGAACCTGCTGCCGCAGCAGGTGATCATCACGCCGTTGTTCCGGATGTACCTGAAGATGCCGCTGCCGCACTTCCTCGCGGACAGCGGCCTGATGTACAACTCGGCCTTCGGCCTCATCGTCATCAACGTGGCTTTCCAGCTGGGCTTCTGCGTCTTCGTGCTGAGCAACTACATGAAGTCCGTGCCCGGCGAGATGTACGAGGCGGCCCTCGTGGACGGGGCGGGGCTGTGGACCCGCTTCTGGCGGCTCACGGTACCGCTGTGCCGCCCGGCCCTCGCCGCGCTCGCCACGCTCCTGACGACCTGGATCTACAACGACTTCTTCTGGGCCATCACGCTGATGTCCTCCGGCGACAAACGCCCGGTGACCTCGGCGCTCGCCAATCTCCAGGGACAGTTCGTGACGAACCAGAACCTCATCGCGGCGGGCGCCATGATCGCCGCGATCCCGACCCTGGTCGTCTACGTCCTGCTCCAGAAGCAGTTCATCTCCGGTCTCTCGCTCGGAGCGAGCAAGGGCTGAGCGACACGTGTCGTGGGCGGGGGCCGGAGCGCACGCGCGCCGGCCCCCGCCCACGTGGTCTCAGTGACGTGTCACTGCCAGACCTTCACGTAGTCGACGCTCATCTTCTGCGGGAAACGTGTGCTCGTGTCCGGGGCGCCGGGCCAGTCGCCGCCCACGGCGTTGTTGAGGATGAGGAAGAAGTCGTGGTCGAAGACCCAGGGACCACGCGTGGCTTCGAGGGTGTCCTTGTCGACCGTGTGCATGACCTGCCCGTCCACCCGGAAGGTCATGCCCTTGCTGTTCCAGTCGACGGTGAAGGTGTGGAAGCCGGCGGCGAAGTCGGCGCCACCGGGCAGGGTGTAGGGCGAGCCGAAGCCGTTGGCGCCGTTGTAGGCGGGCGCGTGCAGGGTCGAGTACGTCGTCCCCGGCTCCTTGCCGACATGTTCCATGATGTCGATCTCACCGGTGTACGGCCACGGCCTGCCCTGGTCGAAGTAGTCCGCGCCCAGCATCCAGAAGGCGGGCCACAGCCCCTGCGTCCCGGAGACCTTGATGCGCGCCTCGACGCGGCCGTAGGTGAACTTGAACTTGCCGTACGTGTTGAGACGGGCCGAGGTGTACTGGCACGTGCCGCTCCCGGTGAGCGGGTCGCGGGGGCACGCGGAGCCGGGGGTCTCCTCCTTGCGGGCTTCGAGGACGAGGTTGCCCGCGCCGTCGAGCGCGGCGTTCTTGTTGCCGGTGTAGTACTCCAGCTCGTTGTTGGGTCCCGGGCCCGTCTCCGGCACCCACTTGCTCGCGTCGGGCGCGCGCCCCGCCGGGCCGTCGAAGTCGTCCTCGAAGACGAGCTTCGTGTAGTCCGGGTCGGGCGGGAGCGGCGGCGGGGTCGTCGGCGCGCCCCCGGTGCCCCACACCTGGAACTCCCAGAGCGAGTACCCGTACTCGCCGGCGCGCTGGGTGCCGTACACGCGCACGTGGCGGCCGGTGATGTCGAGGGGGATGGTCTCCTTGAAGCCCTTGCCCGTCGTGGTCTGGTAGACGGTGCGCCAGGTGGTGCCGTCGTCCGAGACGTCGATGCGGTACGACTTCGCGTAGGCGGGGTCCCACTGGAGGACGACGCGGTGGATCGCGGCCTTCGCGCCGAGGTCGACGGCGATCCAGCCGGGGTCGGTCCAGCCGCCCTCGGGGCTCGTGGCCCAGCGGCTCGCGGGGTCGCGGTCGAAGGCCTTGTCGGGCGAGCAGAGCCAGCAGGCGCCGTCGTTCTGCGAGGTCGAGGCGGTGCCCTGCTTCCCGTAGGAGAGCAGGACGTCGCCGCCCGGCTGTGAGCCGCCCCCACCGCCGGTCGAGTAGACCTGGAACTCCCAGAGCGAGTAGCCGTACTGCGTGGCGCGCTGGGTGCCGAGCACGCGGACGTAGCGGCCCGTGCCGGAGACGTCGAGCGTCTCGTTGCCACCGGTGCCGTTGGTGGTGGTGTGGATCGTCGTCCACTGCTGTCCGTCGGCCGAGACCTGGATCTGGTAGCCCTTGGCATAGGCGGCTTCCCAGCGCAGCACGACCTGGCCGATGTCCGTGGCGGCACCCAGGTCGACCTGGAGCCACTGGTTGTCGCTGAACTCGCTGGACCAGCGGGTGCCGTTGTCGCCGTCGACGGCGGACGCCGCGGTGAAGGGGCCCTCCTGGCTGGAGGCGGTGGCGGGTCTGCCCTGCGAGACGAGTACGGGGGCGGCGGCGACGGCCCGCCCCGGCGCGGTCAGCACCGCGAGCGAGAACAGGAGCGCCACAGCGGTGAGAACGGCCAGGACCCCTCCGGGGAGGGTTCTTCGGCGGCTGCGGGGGCGTGTGGTCATGCGAACTCCTCAGCGGGAGGCGGGGGTCGGGCCGAGAGAGCGCTCCCTCCGCAGGGGGAGACTCGCGGCGGCGGTCGCGCCCGTCAAGAGAGCTGACCAGTTGATTCAGAAAGCGACGCCGGATTGGCCGATTCCTGTGAGGAACGGCCTGTTCGCACGGCGTCCGGTTCGAGAGGTGAAGGATCTTGCCCTCTCACCCCTCCGTCGTGCACACCTCTTGACGCCGACCGGAGAAGCCCTCCATCATCCTGCTCACCGAGAGAGCACTCCCCCACGTCCGCGCAGCGAGCCCGTCAAGGCCCCTTCGTTACGCGGCGCTTCGCCCGGGCCCTTCCCCCCGCCCGCGCGTGCCCGCGCCCGGCTCAGGGGCGAGCACGTGCACATGTGCATCTCTCCCCCGCCCCGCGCGTCCGGGGCGTGTGTGCCTCCCCGCCCGCGCGGCCCCGCGCCCGCCCTGCCCTCTCGCGCGCGGGGCACGCGCGCCCGCGCGCGAGAATAAAGCCCCGGCTGCCAAAAGATGGACACGAGCCACGGAGACGCCGAAAAATGCCCGCCTCCTGAGTTGTGTTCATTAAATTCTGAGCTTTTTCTGAGCTACGTCCGCCCTATTTGCCGGTTTTCGAAGCTAAAGATCCGTTACCGAAAGTGGTACAACGCACCTAGTCTCCTCTCCGGAAGCGCTCCTCACCGCCCCCGCCTCATCCTCATGAGTGAGTCTTTGGAGCAGACCCATGGGCCACATCCCCCAGGACGCACGCACCGCTTCACCACCTGCCGAACGGCACCGCGCCCGGCTCCTGCGCTACGCCCGCCTGCACGCCTCCGGCGATTTCCACCGCGCGGAGGACATCGTGCAGGAGACGATGCTGCGCGCTTGGCTCACCCTCGACGATGTGGACTGCCAGGGCGACCAGCGTCTCCAGGCGTGGCTCTACCGCGTCGCGCGCAATCTCGCGATCGACGCGCACCGCCGCGACCGCACCGTCCCCGTCGGCCTCGTCCCGGAGGAACCGGCGCACCAGGGCGGTGAGGCCGAACTCGCCGACACCGTGGCGACCCGTCAAGTGCTGTACGAGGCGCTGTCGCGCCTCTCGCGCGAGCACCGCGAGGTGCTCGTGCACATCCATCTGCGGGACCGCAGCCGCGCCGAGACCGCGCGCGCCACCGGTGTGCCCCAGGGCACGGTCAAGTCCCGCAACCACTACGCGCTCGAAGCCTTGCGCCGATCCCTTCCTGCCGCGTGAGGGGCGGCGATCTGTGAACAGGAACACCGATCCCTTCGATTGGTTCCGCGATCACGCGGACGCGATCTTCCACTGGCTCGGCATCATCGGGCTGATCGTCCTGATCTTCGTCCTGCTGCGCTGGTGGGCGATGCGCTGGGGCGGCTGGCGACGCTGGGCGGCCAGGCTGCGCCGCGAGGGCGCGCTCACCGTCGCGGCCTTCACCGAGCCGGTCCGCTCGCTGATCCGGCACCGCCGCGCGCTGCGCGCCCTCGTCAGGAGTCTCGGCGACCCCGGCACGTGGCGGGACGCCGAACTGGCGCTGGCCGCCGCGGCACGCGACCCCGAGGCGGGCGGTCGCCCGTACGCCGCCCTGGTCGGCCCCGAGACCGTCACGGTGCTGCTCGCCGGCCTCGGCTCCCCCGAGCCGTGGACCTCGGCGCGCACCGCCCTGCCGCTCGTCGCCGTCCGGACGGCCGAGGAGCGTCCGCTCGTCGTGGCGCTCGGCGCGCAGAGCGTGGACGGCGCGCCGTGCTGCGTCTTCCTCGACCTCACCGTCGGCCCGCCCGTCCTGAGCGTGGACGGCGACGAGCGGGCCTCCCGGGCGCTGCTCCAGGCCCTCGCCGCCCAGCTCGACGCCCGGCTCCCCGCCGACCTGGTCACGGTCGCCGAGGGGGTGCACCCGGGCCACCCGGGTCCCGCCGTGCGCACCGCCTACCGCGAGGCACGCGACACGCCGCGGCGCCTCGGTCTCGCGCCCGTCCTGGTCGCCGCCGAGCTGCCCGATCCGCTGCCGCCCGAGATGGCGGCGGCCCCGGACGGCGCGCCCGGGGTGCGGACCCTCGTCCTGGGGGAGGCACGCGCGTACGCCTGGCGGTTGTTCACCGACCGGTACGGCAGGGTCGCCGTCACCGGCACCCCGCTGCTGCCGCGCTGCGACGGCCTCGGCCGTGCCGTGGTGCGCACGCTGGACACCCTGCCCCCCGTGCTGCCACCCGCGTCGGCCGTCGAGAGCGCCGCCGACCTCGTCGAGGAGAGCGAGCCCCGCGAGTCGGAGGCGGTCCACGACGCGACCGAGGAGGAGGCGAGCCCGGCCGCGCACGCCGGAGTCGCCGCCCGTCCCCTGCCCACCCCCGCGCGGCCCGACGAGGGCGCGACGCGGACGAGTTCGTGAAACGGACCACCACCCCGTGAAACTCGCTGTCAGCACCATCGCTCCCGACGCCGGGCGGACCGATCACCTGCTCGACCTGCCGGAGAGCGCGACCGTCGCCGAACTCGGCACCGCTCTCGGGACGGAGCGGCTGTACCTCGGTGAGCGGCTCGTGAGCCCCGAGTTGCGCGTGGGGTCCGCGGGCATCCGCGCCGGGGCCGTCCTCGGGCTCGGCGCCCCCGTTCCCGTGCGGACCGCGACGCGCGCGTGGCAGCCGCCGCCGCGTGATCCCGTACTGGTGGAGGTACGCCACGTCGGCGGCCCCGGCGCCGGGCGGACCTGGCTGCTCGGGCCCGGCAGCCACGAGGTCGGGACCGACCGCGGCTGCGCGCTGCGCCTGGAGGGCGGTGGGGCGCCCGCGCGCGGCACATGGATCAACGTCGGCATGGACGGCTCTCTCACCTTCCGGCTCCCCGCCGACGCGGACGACACCCGCGACGGTCTGCGCAGCCTCACCCCGCCGCCGCCCGTGGACCCCGAGACCGGCACTCCCCTCACCGCCGAGGAACCGGCCGGTCCGGTGGACGGCGGACCCGGCGGCCACTCCCCCACCCCGGCGGCGCCGGGCCCCGACGGACTGCCCGCCGAGCCCGCCCCGCTCCCCGCCACCGAGCGGCCCGCGCCCGACGACGGCTCGCAGGAGTGGCCCTGCCACGCGGATCTGGCCCTCGGCGACCACCTGCTGCGCCAGGCCGACCCCTTCGACGCGGACGCCGCGGTCAACCCCTCGCGCGACGGCTTCGCCGTCGAGTACAACCGGCCGCCCCGCATCGCCCCGCACCTGGACACCGAGTCGATCCGGATGCAGGGCCCGCCGGGCGAGCGGAAGAACCGCCCCTTCCCGTTCATCATGATGATGGCGCCGCTCGTCATGGGCCTCGTGATGATGAGCCTCTTCCGCACCTTCTACTTCGTCATCTTCATCTTCTTCACGCCGATGATGGCGATCGGAAACTGGCTCACGGGCCGACGCTCGGGGCGCAAGCAGCAGGAGGAGGCGCTGCGGATCTACCGGCTGCGGCGCGCCGCGCTGGAGCGGGAGGTGCGCGAGGCGACGGTCGACGAGCGCGAGCTGCGCAACGACACCTTCCCCGACCCGGCGACGGTGCTGCTGCACGCCAAGGGCCCCGGCACGCTGCTGTGGCAGCGCAGGCGCCGCGACCCGGACTTCCTGACGCTGCGGCTCGGCACCGTGACACGGCCCTCGCTCAAGCGGATCGAGGACCACGCGCGCGAGACGAACCACCGGGCGGTGCACTGGCGGCTCGCGGACGTGCCGTACGGCCTGGAGATGACCGACCAGGGCGTGGTGGGCCTCGCGGGCCCCGGGCGGGCGCCGCGCGACCTGGCGTGCTGGGCGGTGGCCCAGGCCGCGGTCCTGCACAGTCCGCGCGATCTGCGGATCGTCGTCCTCACGACGGAGGAGCACGCGGAGTCCTGGAACTGGGTGCGCTGGCTGCCGCACCTGGCCTCGGGCCGTCCCGGCTCGCCCGTCGCGATCGGCAACGACCCGGAGAGCACCGCGCACCGGGTCAACGAGCTGATCTCCGACATCCAGAACCGGGTGGCGGCCAAGTCCTCCTCGGCCCTCGCCCACACGCTGCTGCGCGAGCCGGACATCCTCGTGGTGCTCGACGGCGCGCGGCGGCTGCGCGATGTGCCGGGGATGGTCCAGGTGCTCACGCAGGGACCGGGCGTGCGGGTCTTCGGGCTGTGCGTGGACGAGCGGGAGCGACTGCTGCCGGAGGAGTGCACGGCGGTCGTCGTGGCGGAGGGCAACCGGCTCTCGGTGGCCAGTTCGGGGGTGCCGAAGGTCGAGGACATCCGGGCCGACCTCGTCGATCCCGCGTGGTGCGAGGAGGTGGCGCGCGCGGTGGCCCCGGTGCGGGACGTGACGGTGGACAGCGACTCGGGGCTGCCCTCGCAGGTGCGGCTCCTGCCGCTGCTCGGCCAGGAGCCACCGAACCCGGCGGCGCTGGCCGAGGCGTGGGAGCGGCGTCCCGCGTCGACGACGTTCATCCTGGGCGCGGGGTACGAGGGCCCGCTGCGTGTGGACCTGGTGCGGGACGGGCCGCACATGCTCATCGGCGGTACGACGGGCGCGGGCAAGTCGGAGCTGCTCCAGACGATGATCGCCTCGCTCGCCGCCGTGAACCGCCCGGACGAACTCACCTTCGTCCTCGTCGACTACAAGGGCGGCAGCGCCTTCCGCGAGTGCGCGGAGCTGCCGCACACGCTCGGCATGATCACCGACCTCGACGGGCACCTCGTGCAGCGCGCGCTCGCCTCGCTCGACGCCGAGCTGAAGCGGCGCGAGCGGCTGCTCGCCGACGTGGCGGCGAAGGACCACACGGAGTACCGGGCGAAGCGGGCCCGGGAACCGGAGCTGGCGCCGCTGCCGCGGCTCGTCCTGGTGATCGACGAGTTCGCGACGCTCGTACGGGAGCTGCCGGACTTCGTGCCGGGGCTCATCAGCCTGGCGCAGCGCGGGCGTTCGCTCGGGCTGCACCTGGTGCTCGCCACGCAGCGCCCCGGGGGCGCGGTGAGCAACGAGATCCGCGCGAACACCAACCTGCGGGTCGCGCTGCGCGTCACGGACCGGGCCGAGAGCCAGGACATCATCAACGCGACGGACGCGGTGAGCATCTCGTCCGCGAGCCCCGGGCGCGCGCTCGTGCGGCGCGGCGCGGACGCGCCGACGCCCTTCCAGACGGCGTGGGCGGGCGCGGAGCGCGACACCGGCTCGACGGCCTCGGCCGGTCCCGTCCGCCCGGTGCGGGAGGTCGAGCTGGCGTGGAACCGGCTCGGGCGTCCGGCCGAGTGGGGCGAGGAGGAGGCGCACGAGTGGGCGGCGGTGCCCGAGGAGGAGCCGCTCACGGATCTGCGGGTGCTGGTGGAGGCGATCAGGCAGGCGACGGACCTGCTCGACGACTTCACGCCGCAGCCGAGTCCGTGGCTGGAGCCCTTGGAGGACCGGGTACGGGCCGAGGAGCTGCCGCCGGTGCCGAAGCCGTCGCCGGGGGCGCTGCCCGCGGTGCCGTACGCCCTGCTCGACCTGCCGCAGTCGCAGGAGCGCCGCCTCGGCGTCATCGACTTCGCGAGCTTCGGGCACCTCTACGTCATCGGTTCGCCGCGCTCGGGGCGTACGCAGGTGCTGCGGACGATCGCGGGCTCCGCTGCGCTCGCGATCGGGACGGCGGACCTGCACATCTACGGGATCGACGCCTCCGGCGGCGGTCTGTCGGTCCTGGAGTCCCTGCCGCACTGCGGCGCGGTCGTCTCGCGGCACGACGTGGAGCGCCTGGAACGGCTCATCACACGTCTGTGCCGGGAGCTGACGGAGCGGCAGCGCCTGATCGCGCAGCACAACGCGGCCGATCTCGCCGACGTGCGCGCGAAGGTCGGCAAGGACCGGCGGCCCGCGCGGCTGCTGCTCCTGATCGACGGCTGGGACGCGCTCGGGTCGATGCTCGACGACTACGACGGCGGACGTGTCTACGCGGATGTCGTCCGGCTGCTGCGCGAGGGCGCGGCGGCGGGCATCCACGTCATCGCGACCTCGGAGCGGGTCCTGCTCGGCGGACGGCTCGCGGCGCACAACGACCGCAGGCTGCTGCTGCGGCAGGCGGACCCGGGCGACTACAACGTGGCGGGGATGCCGCGGAACAAGGTACCGGCGCACATCCCGCCGGGCCGGGGCTGGCTCGCGCCCGAGGGCATCGAGGCGCAGATCGCGCTGCTCCCCTCCGAGGAGGGGGACCAGGCGGAGGCGGTACGCGAGATCGGGAAGCGCACCACGGCACGCGACGCCGCGCTGCCCGCCTCGCGACGCCCGTTCCCGGTCAGGGAACTGCCCACGGTGGTGGGCTTCCAGGAGGCGATGGACCAGGTCCCGGCCGAGGAGCGGGCCCCGCTGCGGGCGCTGCTCGGGATCGGCGGGGACTCCGGGGAGCCGCTGACCTTCGACTTCGCGACGGGCGGCGGGGCGTTCATGGTGGCGGGCCCGCCGCGCACGGGCCGCAGCACGACGCTCGCGTCGATGGCCGTCTCGCTGCTCCTGGGCGGCACCCAGCTCATCGTCCTCACCCCGCGCGACTCGCAGTTGCGTCAGCTCGCGGCGCACGACCTCGCGAAGGTGTTCGCGGAGCCCGATCCTTCGGCGGACGCGGTCGAGCGGGCGCTGGAGGAGGTGGAGGGCCGGCCCGTCGTCGTGGTCGTGGACGACGCGGACCTCATGCTCAACTGCAAGGCGGACAAGGTGCTGCGGCAGGTGGCCTCCTCGGGCCGCGACCGGGGGCAGGGGCTGCTCCTGTCGGGCCTGCCGGAGTCGATGAGCTCGCTCGGCTGGGTCGGCATCGCGCGGCGTGCCCGGCGCGGCATCCTCCTCGGCCCGAAGAGCATCGGTGAGGGCGACCTCATCGGGGCGCGCATCTCGGCCGAGCAGGTGCGCACGCCGCTCGTGACCGGCCGGGGCTGGACGGCGAGCGCGGCGGGTGCCGCGATCACGGTGCAGGTGCCCCTGACGGTGCTCGGGACGTAGCGCGCACGAACGCGGGGCGCGCGGTGCGGGGAGGCCCCCGGCGCCGCGCGCCCCGGTCGTTCCGGGCCGTCCCGGGCCGTCCCGGCACCGCCCCCGGTCGTCCCCGCACCGTACCCAGCCGTTCCCGGCCCTCCCGGCCCGTTCGCGCGGTCCGTACGTACGAAGGCCCCGCCCTCCCTCTGGCGGATTCCGGAGGGGGCGGGGCCTTCGTGGCCCGGGCGGTGGGGCCGTGGGGCCGTGGGGGGTCAGCCCTCGTTGCCGCTCTGGGCGTTCTTGACGCCGGTGGCGATCTGGCCGTCGGAGTCGGCGATCGCCTTGGCGATGTCGTTGAAGGTGTTCGCGTACTCCTGGATGTTCTTGGCGGACGTCTTCATCTGGTTGCTGAAGTCGTTGTACGCCTCCTGGAGGGCGGGGCTCGCCTTCTCGAAGACGAGGCCGTCCTGGAGCAGACCGCTCACGGTCGTCTCCAGGTCGCCGAGCTCGGTCGAGATGTCGCTGAGCTTGGTGCCCATCGTGGTGGCGACGCGGGCGATCTCGTCGTAATCGAAAAGGACGTCGGGCTGCGCCATGGTGCTGCTCTCCTCGCGGATCGGTGAAGGGGGCGGGGGCACGGGGCCCCGAGGGTCTTACTGGCCGCTGCTGTTGACCTTCTCGGCGATGTCGTGGTCCATGTCCTTCACCGAGTTCATGATCTGGCGGAACTGCTCGGCGTAGCCCTTGATGCTGTCCGTGGCCTCCTTGAGCGAGGTCGTGAACTTCTCGTACTGCGTCTGGAGGGCCGGGCTCGACTGGGTGAGGACGAGGGAGGTGTCGAGGAGGTTGTCGACCTCGGTCTTCGCCTCGTCCATGCGCGGCACGAGGGTCTGCTCGACGCTCGTGTCCAGCAGGTTGGAGACGCGCTCGATCTCGGCGTACGAGAGGCTGATGTTGGCGGGCACGTGGGTGTCCTTTCTGTCGGGGGCACGGGGCCACGGGACTCGGCCCGTGGCCTGGTCGGTGGGGACGGGGTCAGTCGTCGTCCTCGGGCTCGGGCCAGTCCTCGTCCGGGCCGCCGCGTGTCACGGTGGTGACTTTGCCGTCCTGGTCGGTGGTGGTCATGGTCCCGGAGCCGTCCTCGTTGATGACCACCTTGGTGGAGGTCTTCGAGCCGTCCGCGTACGTCGTCTCCATCGTGTAGTCGCGGGCGTCGTAGCGGTCGCCGTCGGAGGTCTCGTGGTACTCGGGCGCGGAGTCGTACGTCGTGACGGAGGTGTACGACTGGCCGTCGGGCGTCGTGATGGTGGAGGTCTCCTTCATCACGTTGTAGTCGTCGTCCACCTCGACATCGACCGACACCTTGCCGTGCTCGTCCTCGTACGAGTAGGAGAGCGGCGGGTCGTCCGCGGGCTTGGGCGGCGCTTCCCCGGGGTCGGCGGGGGCGTCGTCGTCATCGATCCAGGTGTCGCAGAAGGACGGCGCGTCGTCGGCGCGGCACAGCTCGCCCATGTTCGCGTCGGGGTGCTCGGCGAAGTAGTCGGAGGCGCCGATCTTCTCCAGGTAGTCGTCCCAGGCCGTCTTGTCGTCCTGCCACTGCTCGTACGCCTCCTTCTGGTTCTTCCAGTCGTCCAGGCCGAGGCTCTGGCTCATGAGCCCGGCGGCGGAGGAGAGCTGCGCGTCGGCGTTGAAGAAGGTGTCCGAGACGCCCGAGAAGGTGTCCGCGAGCTGGCCGAGGCCGTCCTTGGCATCCTTGGTGCGGGAGACGGAGTACGAGTAGAAGAGGTTGAACGCGTACGAGAGGTCGGAGCTGCCCAGCACCGCCTTGCGCTCGGAACTGCTCGACTCGCCGACCTCCTTGAAGGCACCGGTCGCGCCGCCGCTGCCGGCCGCGTCCGCCAGCTCGTGCATCTTCCCCTGCACCACGTGCAGGTTCGAGTAGTCGATGGAGAAGTCGGGCACCCCGTACCTCCCTGGTCCCTCGGTGGCCCGGTGGTCCGGACCGGCTGTCCGCTCCTACCACGCACGAGCCCCCTCGAAAGGTTCACCCCGTTCCCGGAAATCCGGCTGAACCTTTCGGCATGCTGGTGCGTGGACAGGTCAGCGGCCCTCGCGGCCGGTGACCGACAGGCCGCAAGGCAGCCCACAGCGGGCCCTCGTGGAAGGAGCGCGTCCCATGCCCCGCCCCTCCGACTGGAGCGCGCTCGGACTCGACGGCGACCCGACGCCGGGCGACGCGGACCGCATCGACGAGGTCATCTCCTCGCAGGAGAACCTGGTCGAGCTCGCCGACACGATCGACGACGGCCTGACCTCCGTGCTCAACACGACGGACGGCATCTTCGTCGGGGAGACGGCCGACGCGTTGCGCAAGAAGATCGACGGGGACCTCCGGAAGTACGTCTCCACCTTCCGGCAGGCGCACAAGGACGTGCAGGGCGCGCTGCGCACGTACGTGGACGTCATGCGGACGCAGCAGAAGCGCGCTGACGACGCGTTGAGCGCGGCGGCGGCCCTGGACGAGGACGACGACTCGGGCCGCGAGGAGCAGAAGGCGATCGCGGAGGACGCGAAGAGCCAGCTGAAGACGGCGGCGAGCACCGCCTCGGACACGATCACCGACGCCGCGTACAGCATCGCCTCGCCGATCGACGAGTGCGAGGAGTTCTGGAAGGCGCTGGGCTGGCTCGCGCTCATCCTCATCATCCCGGCGATGATCGTGGGCGGTCCGCTCGCGCTCTTCGCGATCGGCCTGAACGTCGCGCTGCTGATCAAGACGGCGATCGACTTCTCGCAGGGCAAGGCGAGCATCACCGACCTCGTGCTCTCGATCATCGGGGTGATCGCGCCGACGACGAAGGGCATCCGTCTCGGCGACCTGTGGAAGGGGCTCAAGGGGCTCGGCGCGGGCGCCTTCAGGGGCGCGGGCAACCTCTTCTCGGGCACCAACTCGCTGGGCTCGCTGGCCCGGCTCACGCTCGGCTTCGACGACGTGTTCGCCGCCTCGGGCAACTGGCTGCGCGGCCTGAAGGGGCTCAACGGGCTGAAGATCAGCGGCGCGGGGCTGCACTTCATGCCCGGTGCCAAGGGCTTCACGATGGGGATCAACGGCATCCGCGACATCAAGCTGGTGCCGGCCGTGAGCGGCCTGACGGTCATCAACCTGGCCGGGGCGAAGACGTTCTTCGCGATGAAGACGGTGATCGGCGGCCTCAACGGCATCCGCGCCCTCGGCACGAGCCTGGTCAACACGACGATCAACGGGCTGCGCGGGGCGAACTCGCTGCGGCTGTTCCTGCCGGTCGCCGCGGACGAGCTGGGTCACGGCGTGCTCTTCGCGATGCGGATCGGTGTCATCGACCGCGGTGTCTTCGGCCTGTACCGGTACGGGGCCTTCGCGGGCGGACAGTTCATCGGCGCCACGAGCAAGATCTCCGGTGGCGTCGCGCACGGTCTGCAACTGGCTCCGCCCACGGGCGGCTTCGGCTCCTTCGCGCACGTGAACCTCTCCGGGTTCACGCCGACCCCGCCGAGCGGCATCGGCGGCGGCCTCACATCGGTCCACGGGCTCACCGGGAGCTCGGCGATCGGCGGCATCAACACGAGCGCCTTCCACGGTCTCGGCTCGACGATCAGCTCCTCGGTCCCGGCGCTCGGCGCGAAGGTCGTCGACGTCCCGGCGATCTCCGGCCTCTCCGGCGTCAGCTCCGTGCACATCCCCACGCTCGGCCCGATGAACGCGGTCTCCGCCCCCGGCATCGGCGCGACGCACCTCACCGGCGGGGTCACGGACGTGGGACAGGTCGCGGCGCCCGCCGTGCACGTACCGCACCTCGGGACCGCCGGGGGCCGCGTCGAGACCCCCGCGCTCAGCGGGCTCGGCCAGGTGCACACCCCGCAGCTCGGCTCCGTCGCCGTCCCCACTCCCGCGCAGAGCCACGTCACCGCGCCCGGTCAGGTCGGCGCCCCGGCGGTGCACCAGGTCAACGTGCCCTCGCTCGGCTCCGTGGCGAACGGCTCGGTCATCGGGAAGCTGGACGCGCCGCCCGTGAGCGCGAGCATCAGCGACCTGCCGTCCGTGAACGTCGGCGTCACCCACGTCAACCTGCCCGGTACCGGGCAGGTCTCCGTGCCCGCTCTCGGCAACGGCACGGAGGTCTCGCTGCCGTCCGTGGGCCGGGTGGACATCGCGGCCGTGGGCCGGGGCACGGAGATCAGCGCGCCCGCGGTGAGCCGCGTCGACGTGCCCGCGACCGGCTCCGTCAGCGCGCCGCCCGTCGGACGCGTGGACGTCCCGGCCGTCGGCGCCTCCTCCGCCTCCGCCCCTCCCGTGGGGCACGTGGACGTCCCCGCCGTGGGCGCCTCCTCCACCTCCGCGGCGCCCGTCGGGCACGTGGACATCCCGGCGGTCGGCGTCACCCCGGCCGCGACCCCGCCGGTCGCCCACGTGGACGCCACCGCCGTGCGGACGAGCGACACCACCGTGCCTCCGGTGGCACAGGTCAACGCCCCCGCCATCCACCAGCCCGGTCAGGTCCAGGCTCCGGCCCCGGGAACCTCCGCGCACGTCACGGCGGTTCCCGGTGGCGGGCAGGTCTCGGTGCCCCCGCTCTCCTCAGGCGCCGGGACCGGCGACGGCGTGAACGGCCTCGGCCACCTCAACGGCTCGGTCACGGGCATCGACCCGAAGCCCACGGCGATGCCCGCGACGTCCGGCGGGCTCGCGCTCCCCGGCCACGGCTCGCTCATCGCCGACCTGGGCAGGGGTGGCCTGGTCGACCTCTCGGCACTCGCCCAGCGCACGGTCCGCGTCAACATGGTGCACACGGTCGAGTACGACCTCCAGCACACCTTCCGCAACCTGGACGAACTGCTGCCGGGTGTCGTCGTGGACGTGCGCCCGGGCACGGGGGCCACGCGTGCCGACGTGACCGTGACGCAGACCGGCGGCCTCAGCGGTGTGACGGCCCACCACCTCCAGCAAGGCGGCAGGGACATCCTGCGGATCGAGCGGACGCTCGGCGACGGCACGGTGCACCGCTGGAACTACTACCTGGAGGCGTCCACCGACTACGCGCCGACCGGGCCCATGGAGATCGTGCCGCCCGGCACGCGCGGCAGCGGCGATGTCGAGCTGACGTCGCTGCCCGGCACCTCGCACGTGCCGCCCGCCGCCCCCGCCCCGGCCGCCGTGCCCGTCCCCGCTCCTGCCCCTGCCCCGCTCATCAGGACGGTCGACGTCCCCGGCCTGAGCGGGGTCCAACTGCGCATGACCCCCGACGGGACGGGCGGTATCGCTCATGCCGCGGTCAGCGTGCCGCCGGGCGGCGGCGCGTGGACGGCGACGGTGCACGCCGGGCACACCCCCGGGACGCCGGGCATCGTGCACATGGAACAGCGGGTGAACGCGGTCGAGGTGCGGCACATGGACCTCGCGCCGCAGGACGGCGGCGGGCTGCGGCTGCTGTCCGACGAACGGTTCGTGACCCTGTCGGGCGGGCAGTTCCACGGTGCCGTCGTGGCACTCGACACGCTGAACCCGAACGCCGTGCGCCACGTCCCCGCGCCCGGTGCCGCGGCCCCGGGCGGCACCCCGGGGATGCTCGGGCACGAGATACGGCTGCCTTCCGGCAGCGGCTTCCAGCTCTACGACCCGGCGACGGGCCTGCCGACACGCTCCGGTCTGCGGCTCGGCGACGGCGCGGGCGGCGAGATCCACGTCCTGCCCAGCAGGGACGGGCGGCAGCTTGGCCTCACCGGCCCGGACGGGACCCCCGCGCCCGCGCCGCACGCGCAGGTGACCGCGCAGGCGGGCGGCGGCTTCCGCGTCCAGTACGGCGAGAGCCATGTGGTCGTGGACACGACCGGCGCCCGCACGCACACGGTCGTACCGCTCGCGGGCACCAATGACTTCGTGCTCAACCCGGCCGGGGGCGGCGCTCACACGCTGGTGGACGCGGCGGGCACGGCCCACGCGCGGCCCGTCACCGTGCACGGCACGGACTTCCATGTGCCGGACGGGACGAACCCGCGCCTCACGCACGTGTACGACGCGCACGGCACCCCGACGCACGACCTCCTGTCCGTCCAGCACCCCGCCTTCAACGGCCGCGACCTCCACCTCCCCGCCGACGGCACGCCCCCCACCCTGCACGGCGCCAGCGTCCACCCCCAGACCGGCGGCGGCTTCCGCATCGACGACCCCACCAACGGCCACCACATCGTCGTCAACCCCCAAGGCACCCACACCCACAACGCCAT